>NZ_NCST01000100.1 GCF_002088975.1 Henriciella aquimarina | reverse complement strand
CTTGTCTTAGAGATTCCTGGTCTTCTGGTTAGAAAAGAACCGCTGGTGGGGACTGCGCAATTTCCCCGCCGGCGTAGAGGAACGGATCGTGCCTGCGCTGGCTGAGTAAGTGCCGTTGGGAAGTTTGATCGTCCTCTTCATTTCCATGCGACCTGAACGGATACGAGGGCATCTAGGCCCGTACGACAAGCAAAGGATCTGGAATGTCCATCGAACCAGTTCGCCAGCATATCGGCGTCGATATTTCAAAGAGCACTCTGGATGCGCACATGTATCCTGAGGGCAGGACCATAACTGTCCCGAATGATAAAAAAGGATTCAGGCAATTGCTGACCTGGATGGCAGGATGTCATCTTGAACAGCTACTCTATGAACCGACCGGGCAGTATCATCTTGCCTTCGAGAAGTTCTTCCTGAAAGCCGAAATACCTCTCGGCAAGGTCAATCCACGGCAGGCTCGACGATTTGCGGACGCATTGGGTGTGTCGGCGAAAACAGACACGATCGATGCCGGGCTTATCGCAAAATACGGGGCGATGATTTCTGTGCGCCGCGTCAGCGACAGAACGATCAAGTTCAATGAAATGAAAGAGCTACAATCGGCTCGGCGCGCTCTGGTGAAAGACAGGACACGCGCGTCCAACCGGTCTTCCGCCCGGATAGCTCCCTTGTTGCGGCGCCAGGCACGGGAAAGGATTGAGCAGATCGACCGTCACATGAAAGCAATCGACGCGGCTCTTCGTTTGCTGGTCCGTGATGATGAATTCCTGAAAGCCAGATTCGACATTCTACAGACTATTCCTGGCATTGGAGAAACAACCGCGATCATGCTTCTGACCGAGATGCCCGAACTCGGCTTCATCGATCACAAGGCGGCCGCCAGTCTTGCAGGACTTGCTCCGATCGCTCGGGACAGCGGCACGTTTCGAGGCAAGCGATACATACAAGGTGGAAGAGCACATTTGCGACAGGCGCTCTATATGCCCACCCTCGTTAGCATAAAGCATAATCCGGAATTCAGCGCGAAATACCAGATGATGGTCGCCACCGGAAAAGCGCCAAAACTGGCCATCACAGCCATAATGAGAAAGCTTATCGTCCTGGCGAACAGTCTGCTTCGCGATAGCCGAAACTGGGTTCCAAGCCGGACTTGACGAAGACGGATACTTCCTACACCAAGGGCTTCCGGTCGGGCGGTTACAACTTCCGTATTACCGATGTTGCGGTCTTCCTCGGCCAGATCGTTCCGAATACGGGGGATTTCGGCTTCGATGAAGAAGAGGTCGATGCCTACGAAATCGGTTTCAAGTCCACCAGCGAAGATGGCCGCGTGCAACTCAACGGTGCAGCTTTCCTGACCGAGATTGGCGACACGCAGCGTGAGGTGAACACGGCCGGGCCGTCGGGCGTGGTGCAGAACATCCTCAACACCGCTGACGCAACGATCATGGGTGTCGAGGTCGACGGCCGCTGGGCAGCGACCAACAACCTGCTCCTGACCTTCAATGTCGGCATGATCGACGCCGAGTATGACGAGGTTAGCTTCGACATCAGCGGCGACACGCTCGTGAACCAGCGCGATGAAGATCTTGCGCTTCCCCGCGTCCCGCAGCTGACCTACGGCTTCGGCGTCATCCACGACACCGATCTCGGCGACATGGGGGCCCTCGTGTCCCGTGCCAACCTGCAGTATCGGGATCGCATCGCCTACACCGACAGCAATTTCGGCTGGGTGCAGGGTACGACGCAGGTCAGTGCCAACCTGACCTGGGAAACACCCTATGACGGCTTCGCGGTCTCGCTCTTCGGCGACAACCTGCTCGACGAAGTCCAGGTCGGCAACGACACGCAGCTGCCTTTCCCGGGCCCGCTGTCCAACGGCGTTCAGACACCGTTCCAGGCCATCCCGGGTGGCGGCACGTTCAGCCCGCTCAAGAAAGGCCGTGTCGTCGGCGTGGAATTCACGATCGCCCGCTAGGCCGGCATACAGACAATCAGGACAGGGCGGCAGAGCGATCTGCCGCCCTTTTCTTTTGGCTGAAACAGCCGAGATGATGCTTGGCTGTCCCTGCGGCAGTGGTGTTTGGTGACAGCCAGACCAAGAGACTCAAGGGAGATTCCGACGATGAAAGTTGCCAGCCTCAAAAAGCCCGGCGGCCTGCAGAACATCGAGACCGGCGAGCGGCCGGATCCGACGCCCGGCCCCGGCCAGGTGCTGATGCGGGTGAAGGCCAGCTCGCTCAACTATCATGACTTCGTCGTCGCTCAGGGCGGCATCCCGACCGAGGATGGCCGCATCCTGATGTCGGACGGTGCCGGCGAGATCGTCGCTGTCGGCGAAGGCGTCACCCGCTTCAAGGCCGGCGATACGGCGCTGTCGACCTTCTTCCCCGGCTGGCGTGACGGGCCGCCGGAACTCGACAAGATGATGGCCGTGCCGGGCGACCGCATCGACGGGTTCGCCGCCGAGCTTGTCGCCTGCTCCGCCGAAGGGCTGACGCGCATGCCGGAGGGCTATTCCTTCGCCGAAGCCGCCACCCTGCCCTGCGCGGCGCTGACCGCCTGGCGCGGGCTGATGGTCGAGAATTCGATCCAGCCGGGCGACTGGGTGCTAACCCAGGGCACCGGCGGGGTCTCGATCTTCGCGCTGCAATTCGCCAAGGCCGCCGGCGCGCGCGTCATCTCGACCTCCTCATCGGACGAGAAACTCGAGAAGCTGAAGGCGCTCGGGGCCGATCACCTGATCAATTACAAGGACACCCCGGACTGGGGGAAGAAGGCCAAGGAGCTAACCGGCGGGCGCGGTGTCGATGAAGTGATCGAGATTGGCGGACCGGGCACGATGGCCCAATCCATCCGGGCCTGCCGCGTGGGCGGGCATATCTCGCTGATCGGCGTGCTGACGGGCGTGTCGGGCGAAGTGCCGACGGCGGCCCTGTTCAGCTCGAACATCACCGTCTCGGGCATTACGGTCGGCGCGCGCCAGCATCAGGAAGACATGATCGCGGCCATCGAGGCCAATGGCATCAAGCCGGTGATCAGCGACCACTTCCCGCTCGACAAGCTCGCCGACGCGTTCGCTCACCAGGCCGCGCAGAAGCACTTCGGCAAGATCGTGGTGGATATTTAGGACCTGGCCTTCTCTTCCCCCGCTTGCAGGGGAAGAGAAGCCGAAACGCCAGCCTCAGTTCACCGAACTGAACGCCGCACCCGTCCGGTCGAAATAATCGCGCCAGAAGCGTTTCACATCGCTCATGGGCAGGTCGTATTCCTGGCGGGGCACGACGCGGGCGACGATCTCGACGCCCTCCATGTCGGGCACCCGGTCAGCCAGGCGCGTTTCTGCGAATGCCGCTTTATCGGTGCCGGTGCGGTAGAAGGAAAACTCGTCGGAATGCTGCATCAGGTCCGAGATGAGGATGATGCGGCGGTCTCCGCGCGAGGCCTGGAAGTCGGCCCGGTCGGCGATGGAATAGACCGCCTCGAAAAGCGGCGAGCTCGGCTGGCGGGTGTCGGTCAGTGCGGTCTCGACCTCTTTCGACATCGGCTCATAGAAGGTCTCGCGCCAGGTGTCCTCGATCATGCGCGGGTTCTGCAGGATCGGATTGGCGTCCTGCGCCGCGCCCGGCGAGCAGTGGCTGTAGACAATGCGCGCATCGTAAGGGTCTTCCGAATTCGGCGTGACCACAGTGATCCGGCCGAAGCGCGGCAGGGTACGCGCTTCTGAATCGATGAACGCGTTGACCCAGCCGAGATCGTTCGGATTGAACGGGTCGGACTGGTCGATCAGCAGCACGGTATGGGCCGGATCCTTGTGATCCATGCGGCAGCCGGTCTCCGGCAGGACGGACGGGCTCGCGCTGAAGGCGGCGAGCGCGAACAGGCCGAACACGCCTGCCAGCATCGCGCCGATCATGCCGCGCCAGAACCACGGCCCCTTTTCTCTTCCTCTCGCCATCTCTCAGACTCCTCTCGCCTGATCCGGACCGCCTTCAGGCGCTCTTCTGCTGATCCTGACGCTCGCGCTTGTCGCGGATGGCCTGGATGTGCTCGCCGACCCGCTGCTCGATGGAGGACAGGCCGCGCTGGACCTGCTGGATGTGGCTCTCCATCCATTCGCGCGTGATATTGAGCGCCTGGATATTGTTCTCGATCGTCTTGATCGCGGCATTGGCCTGCTCACGCTCTTTCGCAGTATCGAAGGGCGGCAGGTTGGGGGTGACGATCTCGTCGAAATAGGCCGGCACGGCAGCCTGTTCGCCCAGCTTGTCGCGGCAGGCATTGCGTTCGCGCCGGTGCGCCTGGCGGTAGGCAACCTTGAGCGAGCGTTCCTGGTCGCCGGCGCGCGCGGCGATCTCGACGGCGATGTCGCGGCGGGTTTCGAGCATGTTCATCGCCTTCTCGATCTCGCGCTTGGCGGCCATGTGGCGCTGCTGCTGGGTCTCGAACCAGACGCGCGAGCGGGAGAAGAAGTCAGACAGGTCGTCGCGTACGCCATTGCGCACCTGCTGGCGGCGCTCATAGGCGGCCCGCTCCTTGCGCCACACCCGGCCATAGCCCGGGAAGCGGTCGGAGATGCGGTCATAGCCTTCATAGACGGCGATGGCGAAGACGGTGAGCCCGATCAGGAGCAGGCCGATGGCGACCAGGCTGTCGAGCGCGAAGACGTTCGGGAACATGTTGCCCATCACCTGCGAGGGCGGGATATCGAACATGGAGAAACCGGCCAGAGAGCCGCCCGCCATGGCCTCGTGCAGCTTCAGCTCGACGGCATCGCGGAAGTGGGCGACGAAGAAGTTCACGAACAGCCCGCACGCGACACAGACTGTGGCCACCAGACCGCCCATCACCTTCATCACCTTTTCCGGGTGATTGAGATTGCGCAGGCCGACAAAACCGGCCGTCACCCCGAAGAGCACGTTCACCGCCGAAATGCCGAACGCGACCATCATGCCGCCCAGAAGGCCGGAGGATTGCGCATCCTTGAACAAGAGCGCGTTGAAACAGCCCTCCACGATCATGATGAAGATCAAGATGGCGATGGCCTGCTCGACATTCTTCTTGATGTCGGGCGTGCGCTTCTGGAGCTGGTTGCCGAAGCGCTCCTTGAAGCTTTCCAGCTCGACCACCGTCGCCTCGTGATGGGCCCTGGCATCGGTGGAATCGTCAAACTCGTAATGGCGGTATTCGCTTTCCTCGGCCTTGATCGCCTCGCGCAGCTGATCGGGCTGCAACTCGCACGGCGTGCAGTCATGGATGAAGTTACGCACCGAGGAGGCCGTGGCGCTCATCCAGGTCTTCAGCCCGCGGCGCACACGTTCGGCCTTTTCGGCGATCTGCTGCTCGCGCTCGCTCCACTGGTTTTCGGTGAGGGATTCAGAGGTCGGGATACCGTCACGGGCATCCTTGCGCGCGACACGGCGCGTCATCATGCGGCTGAAACCCAGCTCGCCCTCTTTCAGCGAGCCCTTCAGCCCATGCTCACGTTCCTCGACATTCGGATCGATCGGTTTGACCGGTTTGGAGTATCCGAGATCAGCGCCCCAGCGCACCTGCTTCTTCAACATGCGGACCTTCTTAACATCTGCCCCAGTTCAGTTAACGAACAGGCTGAAGGTGTGCGCAGATCTTTAACAAGTTACTAAGCATGAATTGCCGGCAAGACACGGCAGAATCAAGACTTTGAGTTTACTTGCTTTTTTGATTCGAGGCTGGCTGTTTCTTACGGAAGCCTAATCTTCAGGAGGCTTTTGCTGGCGCAATACGGCTGGCTTCGGGCAAACCGGCAAGCGGGCCCGGCCGGCTGATCAGGAAGCCCTGAAGCTCGGCACAGCGCGCCTTCAGCAGCCGCATGGCCTGCTCCTCGGTCTCGACGCCTTCGGCCACCACCGGGATGGAGAGGCTCGCCCCGAGATGAAGGATCGCATCGACAATGGCGAAGGACTTGGCATCCTCGCCCATGGACGAGACGAAAGAGCGGTCGATCTTGATGCGGTCAAACGGGAATTGCTGCACGAAGCGCATCGAGGAATAGCCCGTACCGAAATCGTCCAGCGCAACCTGCACGCCGAGCGTCTTCAACTTTTCGAGGATGCGCGAGGCCACCATGGTGTTCTGGATGAGGGCGGTCTCGGTAATCTCGAGCTCCAGCCGGTGGCCGGCAATGCCGCTCTTGCGCAGCGCATCGCGGACGGTGGCATAAAGCGCCGGATCGAGAAACTGACGGGCGGAGAGATTGACCGACACTGTCAGATCCTTCTCCCAGCCGGCAGCCGCCTCGCAGGCTTCATAGATGCACCAGCGGCCAATGTCCTGGATGATTGTGCTCTGTTCGGCGACTTCGATGAACTCGCCCGGATTGACGAGGCCATGGCCCGGGCGCTGCCAGCGGATCAGCGCCTCATAGCCCAGCGTGCGCCGGCTGACCGAGCAGACCTTGGCCTGGTAATAGAGGACGAATTCCTTTTCGCGCACGGCACGCACAAGGTCACCTTCGAGGGTGCGCTTCTTCTCGCTGCGCTCATGCAGGCCGGCATCGTAGAGCCGTGCGGTGCGCCGGCCATCCTGCTTGGCGGCATAGAGGGCACGGTCGGCCGCCTTCAGCAGGCTCGCCGGATCGACAATGCCTTCATGCGAGTGGGCGACCGCGATGCCGACACTGGCGCTGGAGCGCATGCGCACCGAGCCGTTGCGAACGGTCTGGGACAGGCTGTCGACGCAGGTATCGGCAAGCTTGCGCAGCCCCTCTTCATCCTCGCCATCGGCCAGCAGGATCGCGAACTCGTCCCCGCCGAGACGGGAAACCAGAGCCTTGTCACCGAACACCACTTTCAGCCGCGCCGCCGTCTCGATCAGGACGGCATCGCCGGCGCTGTGGCCGAACTGGTCGTTGATGTCCTTGAACTCGTCGAGATCGACCAGCACGACGCTGAAACGCGCCTTTGTGCGGGCAGAGCCCTTCCACATCTCGTCGAGCGCCTTCTGGAAGGCGGTCCGGTTGGGCAGGCCGGTCAGCTGGTCATTGAAGGCCAGCCGCCGGATATTGGCTTCGTTGGCCAGACGCTCGCGCAGGTCGTAGAGGCTGACGACGAGCAGGCCGTTCTCATCCTCCTCGATATCGCGCACCGAGACATCGACCGGAATGCTGACGTCACCGACCCGCATATGATGCTCGCTCGCCGAGCGGTGGCCGCTGACGGCTTCGGCGGCAATATCCAGCCCGACCAGCGTGTTGATGTCGGCCTCCTTCAGCGCCTGCCGCGGCTGGCCGAACAGGCTTTCGGCGGCCTCGTTGACTTCAATGACCGTGCCGTCCGCGCGGGCGATGAGGAGGGCTTCCGAAGCCGCATTCACCAGCAGCGAGAGGCGCCGGCGCTCCTGGAAGCGGAAATTCGAGATGACCGAATCCAGCCCCGCCGCCATGGCCGCCATGAGGACGATCGCGGCAACCCCCAGCACGACCCAGGCGCCAAGCGTCATCGGGTCGATCTCCCAGGCGGCATCCGCATAGCCCTTGAGCGGGACGATCTCCATCGCGCTCATGCCAACAAAGTGCAGGCTGGCGACAGCGAGCAGCGTGCCGGCGAGCGCCAGCAGGTTCATGACGCGCCGCCGCGAGCTGAGCGAGAAATAGGAAAGCGAAAACAGCAGGAAACCTGCGATGACTGCTGCAGCGACATAGACCGGGTCGAAGCTGATCATGGCCGCGGCTTTCAGCGCGCCGACGCCGTAAAAGTGCATGCCAGACACAGTCAGCGTGGCGAGCACGGCACAGACCAGCCGGCGCAGGGGTGTCAGGCCTGAAATCAGGATCTGACTGGTCACGACAAAGCCTGCCACGGCGATCAGGATCGAAAGCAGCGTCGTGACCCCGTCAAAATGGACCGTGAAGCCTGGCCGGTAGCCGAGCATGGCCACGAAGTGGGTCGCCCAGATGCCGACAGCGGTCACCACCCCCGACAGCCCCGCCCAGATGCGCTGGCGCCGCTTGGTCTCGGCGAGCAGGCCGCGCTGGAAGACCACGAGGGTACAGACCGAGCCGATGGTCAGCACGACAACCGCCGCGATGACATAGAGCGATCCGTGCTCACCGGTGAGACATGAAAGAACCTGGTACATGCTGTCGGCGGTAATTCAATGTTGTGTATACAAGATTAAATATCCTGCTTTTATCAGCAGGTTGCGCAGACAGGGGCCGAGGGCATCGGCTCCTTGGCCCGGACAGGATGAGGCGAGCCGACAGCGCGGCAGCCGCCGTCCTAGAGAGAGGCTTCCTGGCGCATCACACGATAGTCGCGCGGCGGCAGGCCGTGATGGCTGCGGAAGGCCCGGCTAAAGGCGGAAAAGTCGACATAGCCGCAGGCCAGCGCGATCTCGCCGACCGGCAGCGGCGTCAGGCTGAGCAGCTCGGCCGCCCGTTTCATGCGCCGGGTGCGCAGCTCGCCGGAAAAGCTCACGCCCGCGCGCACCAGATCGCTCTGCAGCTTGCGCCGTCCAAGCCCCATCCGGCGGGCGAGATGGCCGAGCGCAAAGCCCGGATGCTCGAGGTTTTCATCCATGATGCGCCGCGCTACGGCCACCGTGCTGCTGCCAGCCGTCCGCCCCGCATGCCTGTCGGCGTCGTCGGGCTGTCCGAGTGCCAGGTTGGCAAGCTCGACGCTTGTGTCGAGCAGGAGCTGCCCTGCCCTGCGGCTCATGCCCGAGAGTTCCTGCGTGGCATTGCTCAAATGCCCCTTCAGCGTGCGCGTCAGCGGTGTCTCCGGCAGAAGGCTGAGGCCGTCTTCGATCTGCGCCGGGCCTCTCTGCGCGGCGCGCACGCTGCTGCGCGGCAGGGTAAGGACGATGTTCACGAAACCGTCGGTCACGAATTCGGGCTCGCAGGCCGTATCGAGCAGGTAGAGCCGGTCGCATGGCACGGCACGCTCCCTGCCCTCGCAGCGATAGCGCACCTGGCCGGAGGGCGAGGCGAGCATGCCGAGCAGCAACACCCCCTCATCGGTGGCGCGGAAGCGCGGACGGTTGGCCTCACAGGCGACCCGGTTCAGGGCCGCGCCGGAAGCATCTTCCAGCCGCGAGATCGTGCCCCGGAACTGTCTCGGCGACGTTCCGCGGCGCGGCTGGATGTCGATACCCGAATAGGCAGAGCGCCAGAACTCGAACTGCTCACGCGCCGGCACAAGCCGCGTATCCATGGATGTGAGGGTGATATCCGGCGCGCTCCCGGCGAGGTGTGTCGTCATGAGGGATGCCTTCGGTCGTCCGCGCTGATGCAGCGGCCCCAGCGCCGGTCAGGAAATGTCAGAACCGTTGTATCTGCTGCACAACTGCCGTTCCTCCTGCATACCGGCCCTTCCTCCCCCTGTGCAAGACAAAGCCTCGAAATTCTCCGGGTAGAGGGGCCATGGCATCACGCATGCCGCCGGCAAGGCACGCCTCTCTGCCCCACTGCAAGATGGAGGGGCCCTTGCCCGTATCGACTTTCCGCACCCGCCTCACCGCGTCTGCCTTCATGACGGCGACAGCGGCAACCGCACTCATGATTTTCCCGGCGACGGCCGCCGCCGATGAATGCCTGCTCGATACCGACAATGACGGGGTGGCCGGGTCAGGCGATACCGACGGCACGGCTGTCTCCGCCGGACAGAGCAGCCTCGCCTGTGGTGACAATGCCCAGGCATTCGACAGTGATTCGACCGCCGTCGGCTCCAATTCAACGGCCATGGACGAAGGCTCGACCGCGATAGGGTCCAATTCCAGCGCCACCGCCGATGAAAGCACAAGCGTTGGCCATTTCAGCCGGGCCGATGGGACGAACAGCACCGCCATTGGCACCAACGCCGAGGCAACCAGTCGGAGCGCGACAGCGGTCGGGAGCTATTCCCAGGTGACCGGAGATGAAAGTGCGGCCTTCGGCGCCGGGGCCAGCGCGACAGCCGAACAAAGCACCGGTCTGGGCTACAATAGCGACGCCGTTGCGCCTAACAGCACGTCTGTCGGCGCCTATAGCGAAGCGACCCAGGCAAACAGCACAGCCCTTGGCGGCGGCGCAAGCGCCGCCGGGGAGAACGGCACGGTCGTTGGGAGTCGGGCGGACGCTACCGGGGATGGTAGCACGGCCATCGGCGCCCTCGCGCAGGCAACGGCAGGCGGCGCGACCGCCCTCGGCGAGAATGCGATTGCCGGCGATTTCTCTACCGTCGCCATCGGCCGGGACGCCTCTGTTACCGAACATGGCAGTCTCGCCCTGGGCACCGAAGCCAGCACAACCGCAGAGGAATCCATCTCCCTCGGGCACCAGGCGACGGTGGATACCAGCAGCGCGATCTCCCTTGGCAGTTATGCCTCGGTGAGCGGGATCTATTCCATCGGGCAAGGCTATGGGGTCAATATCACCGAGAACAGTGCGGTCGCGATCGGGGGGCTCAGCGAGGTGACCGGCGAGGGCGGCGTCGCGCTCGGCCATGGCGCGGTCACATCGGGCATACAGGGCACTTCGGTCGGCATCGAAGCCGAAGCCAGCGCCATATACTCGACCGCCGTCGGGGGGCTGGCCGAGGCCAGCGGCGGGTCCAGCTCCGCTTTCGGGCGTGGCGCCAGCGCCTCGGGGGATGGCGCCATCGCGATCGGCGCGGACACGAGCGACAGCGACTTCGTCGGCGCCGACGCCTCAGGCACCGGTTCGGTCGCACTGGGGGCGGACTCAAGCGCCACAGCCAACAATGCCGTCGCGCTCGGTGCCAATTCCGAGGCCACGCGGGACAATACCGTCTCCGTCGGGGCGGCGGGCAGCGAGCGCACCATCACCAATGTCGCGGCCGGCACCGAAGCCACCGATGCGGTGAATGTCTCGCAGCTCAACAGCGTTTCCGACGAGGCGTCCGATGCCAAGGCCACCGCCGACACCGCGCTCGCGCAGTCGTCGGCCAATGAGAGCGACATCGACGCCATCGAAAACAATGCCGCCACCAACACCCAGGAGATCGCCGAGAATACGCGCGACATCGAGACCAACAGCTCCGGCATCTCCAGCGCGAATGCGCGGATCGACGAAGTGGTCGCCAACCTTCAGAATTTCGAGGGCGGCGCCATCGCGGAAACCGCCCAGCGCAGCCAGACCAATGCCGCCGCGATCACGGCGAACACCGCGCTCATCTCGCAGAATGCCGGCCAGATCGAGCGCAATCTCGGCCTGATCGCGCATAACCGCCGGCGCATCGGGCGGCTCGAGAAAGGCGTGGCCATGTCGCTCGCGGTGCCGGATTCCTATCTCGCCCCGTCGGAAAAGATCGCCATTGCCGGCGGGCTTGGCACCTTTGCCAGCGAAGCCGGCCTCGGCCTCGGCGTTACCCTGCGCGGCAACAGGAACTGGTCCTTCTCGGCAGGCGGCGCCCTGTCGGGCGGCGAAGCGGCCGGCAAGCTGCAGGCCCGCTGGGCGAACTGAGGGCGGCGACGGGCCGCGCGAACAGCCCGGCCCAATGGCAAGATTTCAAAGGGAGAAAATGGTGCGCCCACAAGGATTCGAACCTTGGACCCGCTGATTAAGAGTCAGCTGCTCTACCAACTGAGCTATGGGCGCGCCGATTTGAGAACAGGCGACATAATCCTTCGCGCTGCAAAACGCAAACGGCTTTTCAGATCTTGTAGTCAGGCAGGGAGGCGAACGCAAATTTGAGCGCTTCGCCCCAATTGTCCGAGATCAGGTTGAAATAGGCGTCATTCTCCTCGATGCGCCGCTCCGTCGTTACCTCGAGGCTGTCGGTCTCATACAGCAGCAGGTCCAGCGGCAGGCCGACAGAGAGGTTTGCCTTTATCGTGGAGTCGAAGGAGACCATCATAAGCTTCACCGCCGCCTCGAAGCTCATCGCCGGGTCGTAGGCGCGCACCAGGATCGGGCGGCCATACTTGGTCTCGCCGATCTGGAAGAAGGGCGTCTCCTCGCTCGCCTCGACGAAATTGCCTTCGGGATAGATCATGAAGAGGCGCGGCGGGGCGCCCTTGATCTGGCCGCCGAGGATGATGGTGGCCTTGAAGGGCGATTCCGCGTCCGGCCCCTGCTCCGGCGCGCTGTCGGCGATGACGTCGCGCAGCACCTTGCCGACCGTGCGTGCGGCCTGGAACATGGACGGCACTTCGAGGATGGAGGGGTTGCGGTCTTCCGGCGCCTTGGTGCGCTCGTCCAGCATGGAGACGACGGCCTGCGTGGTCGCGAGATTGCCCGCCGTCATCATGACGAGCACCCGCTCGCCCGGCGTCTTCCAGGTGAACATCTTACGGTACTGGGAGATGTTGTCGACACCGGCATTGGTGCGCGTGTCCGACATGAAGACCAGCCCGTGATTGAGCCGTAATCCCACACAATATGTCATCTCAAGCCGGTCGACCCTGTCTTATTGCTGCACCTGAACCGATACATCGAGGTCCTGCGATCCGTGGCCATAGGACAGGCCTGAAACGGGGGCGGCATCAAGATAATCGAGTCCCGTGGCGACAGCGACATATTTTTCATCCGGCGAGATAGCGTTGGAAACATCGAATCCGACCCAGCCCAGATCCTCAACATACGCTTCTGCCCAGGCGTGGGAAGCATCCTGATGCACACGGTCTGTCATCATCAGGTAGCCGCTGACATAGCGGGCCGGAAAGCCGAGCAGGCGCGCACAGGCGATGAAGATATGGGTATGGTCCTGGCAGACACCATGGCCGGCGCTCAGCGCTTCCTCGGCGGTAGTGCTGGTATCGGTGTGGCCGCCCTCATAGGTGACTTCGCGCTCAATCAACGCCAGCAGCCCGTGCAGGCGCGCCACGGCATTGTCGAAATCGTCGCCGAGCGACCTGGCCAGCCGGCGAAGGTTCGGCCCCGGCGCGGTGAGCGGGGTCTTGCGGCGATAGAGCCAGGTCGGTGTCCAGCCGGCATGCTGGCCGACAATGCCGGCCTGGTCGGTGGTCTCGACCTCGCCTTCGGCATGCACGATGAGCTCGCTCGCCCCGTCGAGCAGGCTGATAAGCTGGGTCTGGTTGTTGAACTGGTCGGTGAAGACGGCTTCCTCGCGTCCGCCCTCGATGCTGGTCGTCCAGGTCAGAACGGTCTGGCCCTGGCGCGACTTCGGCGTCAGGCGCAGCTGCTGCAGGGCATAGCTGACCGGCGCGTCAAAGGTGTAGCGCGTCACGTGGGCAATTCTCAGCAGCATGGCACGAGACCTCCTGTCTCAGGCATAGAACCGGTAATCCTTCTCGATCTGCAGGCCGAGCGCATTGTTGGCCTGCACGATGGACTGGATGAATTCGTGCAGGCCGCCCTGCAGGATGGTCTCGATATCGGTGCGCGTCAGCCGCCCCAGCGTCTCGTGGCACATCGCCATGCAGGGCCGTGTCTCGCCATAATCGGCTTCGAGATAGCCGAGATTGCGCGCGAGATTGATGTAGCAGAAGGCGAGCGAGCGCGGCAGGCGCTGGTCGAGGATCAGGAATTCCGCGATGGCGCGCGGGCCGGTCTCCTTGTTGAGCCAGGCAAAGCTGCGCTCGGCGGCCGCCGACCTCAGGATCGCCTCCCACTGGTAATTGTCGATCGTGGAACCAACCATCGAGACCGAGGGCAGCAGGACGTAATATTTCACGTCGAGGATGCGCGCGACATTGTCGGTGCGCTCAAGGAAGGTGCCGATGCGGCAGAAATTGAAGATGTCGTTGCGCAGCATCGTGCCGTGCAGCGCGCCGCGCACCTGGGCGCTCTGCTGGCGGATGAGCTCGAGGACGTTGGGCAGCTCCTTCTCGCTGACCTGACGGGCGAGCGCATCCTTGAGCTTCATCCAGGTATCGTTGACCGCCTCCCAGACTTCCCGCGTCAGCGCCACGCGCACCATGCGGGCATTGTTGCGGGCGGCCTCGACCACCGACATGACGCTGGAGGGGTTGGTCTTGTCGCGCAGCAGGAAGTCGATCACCGCAGCGCGGTCGATGCTCTCATGGCGCTCGGCATAGAGGTGGCGGACATTGGCGCTTTCCAGCACCGAGGCCCATTCGGCATCCTCGGCGGCCGCCCGCGTCATCGTCATGCGTGAGCCCGCCTCGATGAGACGCGCATTGCTGGCGCTGCGTTCGAGATAGCGGCACATCCAGAACAGGCCGCCGGCTGTCTTGCCAAGCATCATGATTCAAGCACCCAGGTATCCTTGGTGCCGCCGCCCTGGCTGGAATTGACGACCAGCGAGCCCTTCTTGAGCGCCACCCGCGTCAGCCCACCCGGCGTGATGTCGACGCCTTTCGGCGAGACCAGCACGAAGGGCCGGAGATCGACATGGCGCGGCGCGAGGCCCTTGGCGGTAAAGATCGGCACGGTCGACAGCGCCAGCGTCGGCTGGGCGATATAGCCGTCGGGCTTCGATTGCAGCTTCTTGCGGAAGGCGGCGATCTCCTTCTTCGAGGCAGCCGGGCCGACCAGCATGCCATAGCCGCCGGAGCCGTGGACCTCTTTCACCACCAGCTCTTCGAGATGTTCGAGCACATAGGCCAGCGAATCCGGCTCCGAGCAGCGCCAGGTCGGCACATTGGGCAGCTTCGCCTTCTCGCCGGTATAAAATTCGACGATGTCGGGCATGTAGGAATAGATCGCCTTGTCGTCGGCAATGCCGGTGCCCGGCGCATTGGCGAGCGTGATGCCGCCGGAGCGGTAGATATCGAAGATGCCGGGCACGCCCAGCATGGAATCCGGGTTGAAGTTCAGCGGGTCGAGGAAGTCGTCATCGACGCGGCGGTAGAGCACGTCGACCGGCATGTACCCTTGCGTGGTGCGCATCGCGACACGGCCATCGACGACGCGCAGGTCATGACCCTCGACCAGTTCGGCGCCCATCTCGTCGGCCAGGAAGGCATGCTCGAAATAGGCCGAGTTGTGGATGCCCGGCGTCAGCACCGCGATCACAGGCCGGCCAGAACAGGCATTGGGCGCGCAGGCTTCCAGCGAGCGGCGCAGGCGCTTGGGATAGGTCGAGACCGGGCGCACCTTGTTGCGGATAAACAGCTCGGGAAACATCTCGAACATCGTTTCCCGGTTCTCCAGCATATAGGAGACCCCCGACGGCGTGCGCGCATTGTCCTCCAGCACGAAGAACTCGTTCTCGCCGGTGCGGACGATGTCGGTTCCGACAATGTGGGTGTAGATGCTGCCGGGCGGTTCGACGCCGATCATCTTGGAGAGATAGGCGTCGTTCTCGCTGATCATGTGTTCGGGGATACGGCCGGCGCGGACAATCTCCTGGCGGTGATAGATGTCGTGCAGGAAGGCGTTGAGCGCGCGGACCCGCTGTTCGATGCCTTCCGAGAGCGACTGCCATTCGCGGTTGGAGAGGATGTGCGGGACGATGTCGAAGGGGATCAGGCGTTCATTCGCCTCTTCCCGGCCATAGACGTTGAAGGTGATGCCGGTCCGGCGGAAGGCCTGTTCGGCCTCTTTCGCCTTCTTCTTGAGGCGCCGATTCTCCTCGGCCTCAAACCATTTGCAATATTCCTGATAGGGGTCGCGCGGTACCTCGCCGCGGCCGAACATTTCATTATAAGGCGGGTCCTGTTCCGACATGAGGGCTTCTGCCAGCACGCTCCTTTCGATTAACCGGTTCCAGATTGCGGGAGGGGACCACGCCCGCGCAAAAGTCTTCCTTATAAAACTCGCGTCGCACAACAAAGTGCCCAAAAAACAGGCGCAACTCAAGCAACGAGCCTTTTTAACGCCCTTTCCTGCAACCCGCCTGCCCTGTCCTGTCCTGAAACAGCTGTGATCTCTACGCAACACAGGCAGACCCTGATGACGTGTGCCCATGCAACCCTTTCGCGAGTTCCTGCGTTGGGCGGTTCATGACACAGCTGCAATACACCGATGCGAACGCGCCCATCGACGATACGATGGACCGTCCTCCGCTGGAGGTGGCCCTGCTCACCTGGGAATACCCCCCGATCCCGACGGCGAAGGGCCGGGTGGCCTGCGAAGTGGCGCACGCCCTCGCCGCCCATGGCGCGAATGTGCGCGTCTTCACGATGGACCGTGACGATGTCGTTGGCACAGACCACGAACGCATCGAGGTGATCGGCTGTGCCGGACGCATTACCGGCCTGCGCCGCCTGATGCGCAAGATGCCGGGCCTGGCGCATATGGCGGCGGCGACCGCTTTCCGCGAGCGCGTCCATGAAGAGCATGAGCGCCGCCCCTTCGACCTTATCGAGGCGCCCAATCATGGCGCACCGGCAGCCATGCTGATGGATTGCGGCCTGCCGATCGTGATCCGCAACACCTCGCCTTATGCCCTCGATGCGGTCGAGCAGACAGGCCGCGGCAATGCGCTGAATGCCTGGGTGGCGAGCGGCATGGAAGCGCGGTGCGTGCGCGACGCCGATGCGATCATTTCCAATACGCGCTCGCATGCGGGCATGATCCAGGACTGGTACACGATCACGCCGGGCCACATCCACATGGTCACGCCGCTCTCGGTCGATCCGGAGATCCGCAAGGCCGGGCAATCGGCCCCCTTCCCGCCGGCCCATAGCCGTCTGCGCCTCGCCCATATCGGCGATGGCAGCGTGCGGAAGGGCTTCGCCGAAACCCTGCTGGCCTTCGACATGATGGTCCGCCTGGTGCAGGCCGAAGGCGGCCCCCTGCCCGAGCTGCACCTGATCGGGCTTCATGAAGGCGGCCTGGCCGAGCACATCGAGGCGTTCGATCTCACCGGCGAAACGCAGGAGCAGATCTTCGACCATGGCCGGCTGACCGACAGCGAAATGAGCCATGTCATCTCGCGCTGCCACGGCGTGATGGCGCCGTCGCGCTATCAGTCCTCGGGCTCGGTCTATCGCGAAGCCGCCGCCTTTGGCCGCCCGCTGGTGGCCTGTGCCGAGAACCCGCTGGCGCGCGATTTCGTCGGCCGCTTCGAGTGCGGCATCCTGGCCGAGACGTGTTCGCCGGAGGATATCGCCAAGGCGACGCTGGACCTGTTCAGCGACCGCGAAAAGCTGATGGCCTGCCGCACGGCGGCGCTGGCCTATGCCCAGACCTGGACACGCCAGACCCTCGGCGCACGCACGCTGCAGATCTATCGCCGGGCCATGCGCCTGGAACCGATCGACATTCCCGGCATGCAACCGGCGCCAGCCGGCCCGCGCCACCGGATCCGCAACTACGCGGCCTGAACCGCCTCAGCCATGGCTCTGCCAGACGGCAGCGCAGGCGGCGGCGAAGAGATTGTCCGGCTGACCGGCGGCCTCGATCCGCTCAAGCAGCGAGGCGTCAGTGCAGGCCTGCGGATCGGCCTGGACATCGACACAGCAGTGCCCATCCGGACTCGCGATCAGGGTTTCCGGCCCGCGCATGACGAGAATACGACCGGCTTCGCGCGCCGAGGCGCGCGCCAGGGCGATCGCATTCTCGGCCGGCCGCGCGATCTCGGGATAGAAAGCTTCCAGCTCACCCGCGCTCGTGACCCAGACACCCTCTTCCGGCGGCGGCAAGGTCTCGCCAAGCACTCTCTCCGGCAAGTCGGCGGCATTGGTGAAGACGCGCCCGTCGACCGGGATATCGATATCCTCGACGCGGGTTTCCCCGCACAATCCCCGCCCCGGCGACAGGACATGGGCCGGGCGGTAGGCGGCGAAGGTCACCGTCAGCGCGCTCCTGAAACAGGGGCCGAGCGGCTTCGCCGTCAGTCCATCCAGCCCTGACGGCACATCGACCGAGACGACCGGGCCGGCCTCTTCTTCAGCGAGCTTTGCCGGCATGCCCTCAAGCGGGCGCGACAGCCCGCCGCCGAAGAGCGCGTCCAGCGTCACATCCGCCTCGAGCCCGAGCGCGGCTTCCAGCGGATGGATGGTGTCGTCCCACAGTTCGGCGGCATGCGCCGGATCGCCGGAAAGGCTTTCCGGGTGGCCCAGCAGATAGACGCGAAGATCGCGCCCGAGCGCGCGCAGGCGGGCGGCGGCAATGAAGCCGTCCCCGCCATTGCCGCCCGGCCCGCAGAGGATGCGGACCCGCCCGCGCGGGAAGACATGGTGTAGGTGGTCGGCCACCGCGCGGCCGGCCCGCTGCATGGCGGAAAAGCTTGAGACGCCTGTGTCGAACACCGCCTTTTCGGCGGCATACATCTGTTCGGGGGTAATGATCGCATGGCTCATGCGACCCAGTTTACACGTCAGGAGCGCCTGCGCCGAGGGCCTTGTCGAGACCGATGCGCGCAACCAGCAGGGCCGCGCGCGCCTGCGCTTCGGACAGTTCGGCTTCGGCAAGGTCGCGCTCGGTTTCCAGCACATCGATGAATGTGCCGGTGCCGCCTTCCATGCGTGCCATTGCCATCTCGGCGATCCGGGCGCGCGAGGCGGTCACCGTCTCGCGCTTTTCGAGCTGTTCGCCGGCCTTGAGATAGCGCACGGCCGCCGCCTCGATCTCTTCCATGGCCGAGAGTACGGTAGAGCGGTAATTCGCTTCGGCCTGCGCCAGCCGGGCCTCTGCGGCATCGGCCTGGGCTTCGCGGCGCCCGCCATCATAAAGCGTCCAGTCCACCATGGCGCCGAGATTGAGCGCGAGGCTCGCCGGGTCGAGGAACTTCGACAGATCGGTCGTGCTCGGCCCCCCGCCGCCGAACAGCGTGAAGCGGGGATAAAGCTCCAGCACGGCCAGTTCGCTTTCGCGTGCGGCACGGACATAGGCGAGCTCGGCCTCGCGCACATCGCTGCGCTGGCGCAGGACGTCGGAGCTGAAGTCGAGCCGCGCGGGCGCCGGCGCCGGCAGGTCATCCGGCAGCTCGACATCGAAGGCCGACGGCGCCTGCCCCGTCAGCCGGGCGAGCTTGTAGCGGGCAATCGCAATATCCTGCTCGACGGGCGCGAAGCGGGATTCGTATTCGGCGAGCTGGCCTTTCGCGCGCTCGACATCGAAATCGGAGGCCTCCCCATGCGCCCGGCGCACCGCAACGCCCTCGAAAATGTCGTTCTGGCGGGCGGCCGCGCGTGTCAGCGCTTCGAGCGTCAGGCGCGCGGCGATCGTGTCGACATAGGCGCGGGCGGCTTCGGCCTCCAGCGAGAAGCGGGCCCCGGCCAGGCGCTCTTCGGCAAGCGCGGTGCGGGCC
>NZ_NCST01000099.1 GCF_002088975.1 Henriciella aquimarina | reverse complement strand
GGAGCTTCCCCGCGGCTCAAGCGAGCCGGGCCTTCGGCGGCGCAGCCGCCGTTCGTAGGTTACGGGGCTGAGGCCGCCGAGTGATGTGTGTGGCCGGACCGTGTTGTAGTCTATCCGCCAGGCTTCGATGATGCGCCGGGCGTCACCGAGACTGTCGAAGAGATGCTCGTTCAGGCACTCGTCGCGCAGCCGGCCGTTGAAGCTCTCGACGAAGGCGTTCTGTGTCGGCTTTCCCGGCGCGATGTAGTGCCACTCAATGCCGGCCTCGCGCACCCATTTCAGGATCGCATGACTGGTCAGCTCCGTGCCATAGCACATTGGGAACCGGCGTTTCGGAGGTCGTGACCGCCTGCTTGGCTTCGTCCATGCAGGCAGGCGGTCACGACCGGGCCTTCAGGTCTCTTACAGTGGTTTTGCCGACCACGACTGAAGAGAGGAGCCCAGCCATGACCAAGTCTGATACTACGCCAGTTCATCCCATTCTCGTAGCCATCGATATCGCCAAGCATCGCAACGAGGTGCTGATCGCCGAGCCGGGGCGCAAGCGCCGGCGGCGGATCACCGTTCGCAACATCAAGGAAGATCACGAGCGCCTCGTAGAGACGCTCACTGCTTACAATGCGCCCGTGGTCGTCGGCTTTGAGCCGACCGGCGACTATCACCGCCCGATCGCTTGGCGACTTCAGGAAGCGGGCTTTTCACTCAAGCTGATCTCGTCCTTGTCACTCGCCCGAACACGCGAAGCGATGCACAACTCCTGGGACAAGAACGATCCGAAGGACGCTCAGGTCATGCTGCATATGATGCAGACCGGACTGACCCAGACCTGGCACGATCCTTTGGTCCACGGCCTCAACGACCTGCAGGAGCTGTCGAAGACGCACGCCGTCATCTCACAGACCAAAACCGAGTTCTGGCATCGCCTCCGAACGCATTACCTGCCGCTCTATTTTCCGGAGGCTGAACGGTTCGCAGGCAACTCCCGCAGCGACTGGTTCCTCGCTTTCCTCGAGCAGTTTCCAACACCGGGATCGATCACCTGCATGCCTGAAGACACCTTTGCCGAAGCGGCCTGGGATGTGGTGGGCAGGAAGGTCTCGAAGCGTCGCTTGATCTCTGACATCTACGCGACAGCTGCAGATTCCATTGGGCTTCCGGTATCTATCGACTCACCTGCGATCGCCATGTTTCGGCTGGTCCTCGCTGAAGGGCGCAGTCTCGTGGCGCAACGCGACCAAATCGAACAACAAGCTGAAGACCTTCTCGGCGAGCATGAGGACTTCATCCGTTTAAAGACGATCCCTGGCGTTGGCCCGATCAACGCGTTGACCATTCTGGCCGAAGCGGGCGATCTGCGCCGGTTTCGGCACCACCGCCAGTTCCTGAAGTTCTGCGGGTTCAACCTGTCGACCCAGCAGTCGGGCGTCTTCCGCGGCCAGACGAAATTGTCGAAGTATGGCAACGCCAGGCTCAGGCGCACATTCTGGATGGCTGGCCAGGTCGCCATCCGGCAGCGCGAGAATGGCTTCCGCGACAAGTACGAACGCTACATCGCTCGCGATCACGCCGATCCCCATCTCAAGCGCAAGGCGTTCACCGCGATCGCCGCCAAGATGGCGCGCACCGCCCATGCCGTGATCAAGACCGAGACAGACTACCGCCCCTTCTTCGAAGGACGCGGTCCCAGGCGGAAGGACCCCGCTCTGCAAGTGCCGTTGAGGCGCGCCCACAGCGCGACCTCGTAGATAATGTTCGGGTCTTCTGCCTGGGAAATCGGATCTCGTCTTAAGGACGGTGAGGGCCACAATCCCATGGACCCTGTGTTTGCTATGGAAGAACTGACTTCTTGACCGCAGAAGACGCCTGGGAGATTTTAATCGCAGCGCGAGGCCAAAATCGGCCCCGCGGACAACTGACCTGTTGGCCCATTCCCGCTGAGCTTCCTTTCATAGGACGTTGTCGGAGACGATCATCTTCGGAGCACCCCGCCGGGTGATGAGCCTGGACAGTTCCCTGGCGACCCGCACGCCGGACAGGGAGACATCGACGACCACGGCCAGGGCTTCCCGGGTGAAGTCGTCGACCACGCAGAGCGTGCGGAACCGGCGGCCATCGCTGAGAGCGTCCGATACGAAGTCCAGGCTCCATCGCTCATTCGCCTGTTCCGGCAGGAGCATGGGTGAACGTGTGCCTGTCGCCCGCTTTCGCCCACGTCGTCGTTTCACGGCCAGTCCCTCCTCGGCATAGATCCGGTAGATCTTCTTGTGATTGGCGCTGAGGCCCTCGCGGTCCAGCAGGATGCCGAGCCTGCGATAGCCGAACCGGCGGCGTTCACCGGCCAGCTCCCGTAGCCTCTGGCGCAACTTCTCGTCACCGCCATCGCGTTTTTCATACTGGAAGGTGGACCGATCGAGATCGGCCAGCCGGCAGGCCCGACGCTCCGACAGGCCATGCACTTCCATCACGTGGTGCACGGCCTTCCGTTTGGCGTCGGGCGTCAGAAGTTTTTTGTCGCCAGGTCCTTCAGGGCGGCATTGTCCAGCATTGCATCGGCCAGGAGGCGCTTCAGCTTCGAGTTCTCCTCCTCCAGCGTCTTCAGCCGCCGGGCGTCCGACACCGTCATGCCGCCGAACTTCGCCTTGTACTTGTAGAAGGTCGCATCCGAGATGCCGTACTTGCGGCAGATATCGGCTGTCTTCACGCCAGC
>NZ_NCST01000098.1 GCF_002088975.1 Henriciella aquimarina | reverse complement strand
CGGCGCGCGCCATGGCCTCACACACCACATCGCGCACCGCCTCGAGGCCCTCGGCCAGAAAATCCCGCTCGGCTGTCATGGCGGGAAGGATAGGGGCAGGATGCGTCCGGTTGGATGTTTGACCTGCCGCCCCACATCTCCGGAAACCGACTGGCTTCTGAGTGGGCGCGGAGAGGTCGCGCCAGCATGAACAAGGTAACACGCGACGGGCGGATGCGGGCGTGCTAGACACCGGGCCAGACCCCTTGCCAAAACGAAAGCCAGACAGATGCGTCTTTTCCTTCTCGCCACAGCGGCTCTCTTTCTGGCCGCCTGCGGCAACCCGTCCGACGCGCCCGCGCCCGAAGGCGCAGAGAGCGCGGCCACGCAAGGCGGCTATGCCCGCATCGAGTTCGAAGGCGAGACGGCGACGCCGGAAGAACGCGAGCGCTGCGAAGCCGCCGGCGGCGAAGTGCGCCCGGCGGGCCGGATGGGCTTCGAGCATTGCATCCAGAGCTTCGCCGATGCCGGCGCGTCCTGCAGTGACACCTCCGAGTGCACCGGCAAGTGCCTGGTCAATGGCGAGGTCGTGGAAGCCGGCACGGCCATCACCGGCCAGTGCGCGAAAAATGACGACCCCTTCGGCTGCTATCAGGAAGTCGAAGACGGCACCGCCAGACCCGGTATCTGCGTGGACTGAGGCTTACAGGGTTCCCGGGCCCGGGTCAGTGCCTATGATCCGGCTCCCACCAATAGCGGGTTTGCTTGGCCCAGTCCGACTTGCCGAAGCGATAGTGAAGCAATTCGAAAGCGCGCTTGGCGACCGGCTTCCCGTCGATGTCGCCGGCCGGTTCGTGGGCCAGCATATAGACGGTGCGGTGCAGGGCTTCGGCCATGACATCCTTATGCGGGTTGAACCAGCGCTTGAGTCTGGTGTCGGTCTTGTCGTCCACCCAATCGATGATGGTCAGGGCCACCGTGCGGGTCATGCGGCTTTCGGTGGCCAGCGGGCCGATCTCGTCCCAGGCTGCCCAGCCGGCGATCCCCTGCTGGCCGAACCGGATCGTGGCGCGAGGACTGGGGAAGGTGTCCGGCATGGCCGGGGTGAGAGACCGGCTGTTGCGCGGCAAAATGTAATCGGGGTCGATTCTGCGTCTCTGGGCCCGTCGGGAAACCTGATAAGATGTACCATAGAGCCAGTTTTCAAAGGCGAATTTGATCTTGGCCCCCCAGGCCCAGTCCTGAGAAAGGTCGCGATGGAGGTGGCGTGGTTTCGGATCTTCAAGAGAGCAATTGCTTTCATGCCGGGTCGACAGGCAATCGGTACGCAAGGCGAAGACCGCCAGCCTGACGTCTGCCGGCAGGCCATTGAGGCCATTGAGATTCTGTCTGTATTCAGGATACCGCTTCAGGAATGTCTCAAGCTGTCTACTGGCATCTTCGGTTCGGCCAAGGGCGATGGAGCGTGCCAAGGCCATATTGGGCATGATGCCTTCGAGCGTGGAGACAGGCAGCATCCGGGTGACATAATAGGGGCCCATTCGCCGCGGAGCGTAGGGGATATAGCTGGACCTGACCGCATAGGCAGCCGCCTCTTCGGCAGAGGGGGCAGAAAGCATTAGAGGCAGGGCGAAGGCCGCCGGTTCAGGCGCGAGCGCGGCGATCTTGCCTATCTCCCGATGATATGCCGTCGTGAAGGGGTAGCGATCATGTCTGTATCCAGCCGAGCGCATCGTGGCCCGACGTGCCTCCCCGAGAAGCGCCTGTTGCAAGCGTTTGGGCGGGGCCCATGCCTGGGACTCCAGGCGGACGGATGAGGCAAGCACCGTGTAGTCCGCCGGGCTGGCCGTGCAATCTTCGACACGCTGTTCGAGGTCCGAGAGGCTTTCCCGGAGAGGGCTGGGCAAACGACGTGGCGGCTCGGACGCGGTGATTGCCAGGGCGAGCCAGGGGCCAGGCTCGGCTTCAGCTTCGGCCTTCCGAAGAATGTGATCATAAACGTGGTCATCATTCCTGCTCCAGTCTGGCTCGAGGGCGGGATAAAGCTCGTGAAGCTCGGCTGACAGGGAGAGGGCGGCCAGAAGCCAGTCCATGGCGGGGGCGTTTGCTGCGATCCCGGCAACCGTGCGCTCGGTTTCATTCAGGCCGGTATAGATCCGCCCAGTTCGCGGGTACTTGGACACCCCATCTTCAAAGTCGTCTGGCCGTAGCCACCAGTCGCTGGCTGGGCCGATGGTCGTGGCCAGGTCGAGCCGGGCGGCAGCCTGCATCGCGTCATTTCCGGATATGGAGGGGACGGCGTCGGTCATGATGTCCAGGTCGGAGAGAATATCCGCACGCGTCCATTTCTCAGGCTGGTTGCGCGGCTCATACAGGTCGATGTCCACACGGCGCGGCAGGTCTTCCAGCGGCTTCATGCCTGACATCAGCCTGTACAGCTGGACAGTGCCCATGACCGTATCCACATGTCTGTGATGATTGCCCCCGGAGTAGAGGGTCTCGAACTCGTGGAAGGCGGCGTCTACGTATTCGGCAGGGGCAGCATACCGGCCATCACAGAAAGTGGCGGGATCGGCGGACGCGCTGCCGGTTAGGCAGCAGGCTGATCCTGCTGCAATGCCAGCGATTCTGAGGGCTTTGATCATGGAGCACGGCATAGACGAGAGCCGTGACCATCCCATGAAGCAAAGATGGCAATTTTTCTACTTTAAAGTGGCGCGCCCCGTAGGGTGAAGCCTTACTCCCGCGCCGCTTCGCTCTCGTCTCTCAGCTCCTTGAATTCGGAGGTGTCCTTGAGTTGCGGCCAGTCGGTCGAATTGGCGAGGTCTCGGGTCATCTCCAGGAAAAGTTCGACGTCCTGGGCGGCGCCGCGCAGGTCCCAGTCGGGGGACCAGGCGTCGTTCTGGTTGTGGTACTTGTTGTCGATATAGTCCTGCACCCAGGCATCACCGGCCTCACGCCCACCGTCGACGAGGTCGGAGCCGCCGGCAATGCCCATGATGAGCAGGACGGGGACGCCCCGGCGGGCGAGCGAGAAATGGTCGGCGCGGTAGAAGAGGCCGTTTTCCGGCAGGCCTTCCGGCGTGACGGTGCGGCCCTGGTCTGCAGCAGCGGCGGCCATGCGCTCCTCCAGCGTGCTCTGGCCTTCGCCGACCTGGATGACATCCCTGGCCGGGCCGGCCGTCTGCAGGATATCGAGGGTGAAGTTGGCGACCGTGGTTTCCAGCGGATAGACCGGGTCCTGGGCATAGGCTTCCGAGCCGAGCAGGCCGCTTTCCTCGGCTGTCCAGGCGGCGACGACGACGGTGCGGGCCAGCGGCGGGCCGTCTTCGAGCACGCGGGCGATTTCCATGATGCCGGCTATGCCGAGCGCATCGTCATTGGCGCCGGGGCGCACCGTGCGGCCCTGATCGTCGGGCGCGCCGACACCATAGGCGTCCCAGTGGGCCGAGAGCATGATCGTTTCGTCCGGCCGCTCCGTGCCCGGGAGTTTGCCCAGCACGTTCTGGCTCTCAATGGTCTCGACCGACAGGGCGAGGTCGGTGTTGAACGTCAGGCCGTCCAGCGTGAAGGCCTGGAAGTCGCGCTTGCGGGCAGCGGTGCGCAGGGCGTCGAGATCATGGCCGGCCTGTTCGACCCATTGACTGGCCATGTCCTCATGCAGCCAGCCCTGCAGGTCGACGGAGGCCTTTCCGCCATCGCCGGCCACGGCATAGTTCTCGCCTGGCCCCGAGGCGGCGACGTTCCAGCCATAGCCGGCGGCTTTCGTTTCGTGGATGACGAGGGCGGCCACAGCGCCGCGGCGGGCGGCCTCCTCGAACTTGTAGGCCCAGCGGCCATAATAAGTCATGCGGCGTCCACCGAAGACGCCGGCGACGGGGTCATCCTCGGCGACGCCGAAATCGGGGTCGTTGACGAGGAAGAGGGCGACCTTTCCCTCAAGGTCGATGTCGCCATAATCGTCCCAGTCGCGCTCCGGCGCGCTTGCCCCGAAGCCGACAAACACGACGGGGGCGTCTTCCACCTTGATCGTGTCGCGCGGATTGGCGGAGCTGATCTCGATATCGCGGCCCTGCTTCATCTCGATCACCGTGTCGCCTTGGGTGACGTTCAGGGCGCGCACATCGGTGACGCGCGAATGTTTGAGGGTGACCGGATCGGTCCAGCCGCCATTCTCGCCGCCGGGCTCAAGGCCGATCTCCTTGAAGCGGTCGATCAGGTAGGCGACGGTTTTCGTTTCGCCCTCGGTGCCGGGCGCGCGGCCCTGGAATGCATCGGAGGAGAGGATCCTCGCGGTTTCAGAGAGGTTTTCCGTGCTGATGGGGGAGGCATCGTCCTCGGCCGTTGCGACATGGGCACAGGCGGCCATCAGCATGCCTGCGCCGAGCGAACTCACGATTGCTTTCATCATCATCTGCACGTTCCTTCCTAATTGTTTGCCGGGGCGGGACCCGGGCCCGGTTGTAGCGGGATTTCGCCGATTTCCAAAAACGGGACGGCAGCCAGCGCCTCAGCCCGCGCGCTCGGGCGCCACGCTGAGCAGGTGCGCCTCGGCCTCGTCGCGGTGCTTCTTCAGATACTTCATGAAGGGCGTGCCGCCGGTGCCGACTTCGGTGTCGTTGCCGGGGGCGCCGCCGGCCTGCTTGTTGATATAGGTCGCGGCATATTCGAGGTGGCGCGTGCGGAAGCGGGCGAGCTTCTCGACATTGTCATTATAGAGCTGGCGGATGCCGGCCTCGTCGCAAGCGCTGACCCAGTCGCGCACATGGCTGGCGGCGCGGACATCCTCGATGAAACGCCGGTGGCCGACGGGCCGGTAGGCGTGCAGCTCTTCGAGGTAGTGGCGCAGCGGGTCGTCTGCGTGGGAGATGGAGAGCAGCGCATCCATGGTCGGCACGATGGACGATTGCGAACCGGTTTGGCCGCGGAAGGCCTGCGGCGTGTCACCGGCTTCGGGCACGCCTTCATAGACGAGGCCGCCGGCCAGCGCGGGATTGTCCTTCCAGCCATGGATGTAGGGGCGTACGCGGTTGAAGTAGATGTAGGGGTCGCAGCGCTCCGGCATGCGGTCGAAGATGGCGTTGACCGCGTCCCAGCCCTCGGCGAGGCGGGCGAGGGCGATCTTCACGCCCTTGGCATCATTCAGGGCGCAGGCCTCGATCAGCTCCGGAATGGTGGCCAGCATGTCGCCGGCGCGCGCCTCGATGGCGACATGGACGAGCACGAACCAGGCTTCGTCCTGGCCCGAGAGGAAGGGCTGGATCATGTAGACGTTTGAAAGGTCGACGGGGCCGTCCTTGTCGATCTTGGCCCAGTTGTCGAGGACATAGGTCGAATAGGTGAGCAGGGCCTTCTGGTCGAGCGCGTGGGCGAGCTGCCAGCCGGGCCGGGCGAGGCATTCCGGCAGGGACTTCGGCGCATCCGGCTCATCCCAGACATAGGCCTGGATCATGAAGGTGTAGTGGACGAAGGCCTTGCGGATCTGCTCGTCGGAGGCGTCCTTGCAGAACTGGTCCAGGTCTATGACCGGCAGGCGCTCCAGAAGGGCGCGAACCCGGCCGGTGACCATTGTGTGCGGCAGGTCCATCGCCGCCTCGACGGCGGGCTTCAGATAAGCCGGCAAGACGACCTCGTCGGCATTGTGACGGCAGAGAAAGCCGCGTTCGCGGGAGATGTCGTAATGGTCAAGCGGTTTGAGCCCTGTCATGGCGTTTCCCTCTCCTGTTAGTTGTTTTTGAAACTATCTCTCACCTGCCAGACGTAACGTAAAGTCGCAGGGCTCAGTTTTCCCCACAAAAGGGGCTTCCAAAACCGCCACGACTCTCTTAAAGGGCCAAAAAGGGAGCTCCCCAGATGAAAATCCGACAAGCCATTACCTTCGATGACGTGCTTCTCCAGCCCGGCCCGAGCGAGGTCATGCCGGCGAATGTCGACGTCTCGACCTTCCTGACAAAATCCATTCCGCTGAACATGCCGCTCCTGTCTGCGGCGATGGACACGGTGACCGAAGCGCGCCTCGCTATCGCCATGGCCCAGGCCGGCGGCATCGGCGTGGTTCACCGCAACCTGACGGTCGAGGAACAGGCCGGCCAGGTCACGCAGGTGAAGAAGTATGAGAGCGGCGTGGTGATGAACCCGATCACCATCGCGCCGACCGCCACGCTGAGCGATCTCAACGCCATCAAGTCCCGCACGGGCTTCTCCGGCATTCCGGTGGTGGAAGACGATGGCCGGGTCGTCGGCATCATCACCAATCGCGATACCCGCTTCGTCGATGATCCGACGGCCAAGGTCGCCGAGCTGATGACCAAGCATGTCGTCTCGGTGAACATGTCCGCGCCGATTGAGGAAGCCCGCCAGCTCCTCCACAAGCACCGCATTGAGCGCCTCGTCATCGTCGACGAGGCCGGCAAGTGCGTCGGCCTGCTGACGGTGAAGGACATGGAGAAGGCCCAGCTCAACCCGAACGCCGCCAAGGACGATCAGGGCCGCCTGCGCGTTGCCGCCGCCTCGACGGTGGGCGATGCCGGGTTCGAGCGCTCGCAGGCGCTGATCGAGGCGGGCGTGGACGCGGTCGTCATCGACACCGCGCACGGCCATTCGCAATCGGTGCTGGATGCGGTTTCCCGCGTGAAGAAACTGTCGAATTCGGTGCAGGTCATTGCGGGCAATGTCGCGACCGGCGACGCCACCAAGGCGCTGATCGATGCCGGCGCCGACTGCGTGAAGGTCGGCATCGGGCCGGGCTCGATCTGCACCACGCGCGTTGTGGCCGGTGTGGGTGTGCCGCAGCTCACCGCCATCGAGGATTGCGCCAATGCCGCCGCCAAGACCGGCACGCCGATCATTGCCGATGGCGGCATCAAGTTCTCCGGCGATTTCGCCAAGGCGATTGCCGCAGGCGCCTCGACGGCGATGATGGGCTCGGCCTTTGCCGGGACCGAGGAAGCGCCGGGCGAGGTCTTCCTCTTCCAGGGCCGCTCCTACAAGGCCTATCGCGGCATGGGCTCGCTGGGCGCGATGTCTCGGGGCTCGGCGGACCGCTATTTCCAGAAGGAAGTCCAGGCCGACAAGCTCGTGCCGGAAGGCATTGAAGGCCAGGTCCCGTTCAAGGGCCCGGTCGGCAACATCATCCACCAGATGGTCGGTGGGCTGCGCGCGGCAATGGGCTATGTCGGCGCGAAGACGATCCCCGAACTGCACGAGAAAGCCGAGTTTATCCAGATCACCGGGGCGGGGCTGTCGGAAAGCCACGTCCACGATGTGACGATGACCCGGGAAGCGCCGAACTATTCGATCAGCCGGTAGGTTTTCCCGGAGAGCCTGACCCGTCTTCTCCCGGTCCTGCGCCTTTAAAGGCAGGTGGACAGGGAGGCGAAGATGCCGGATTTCACGTTCAGGCGGGCCTGGGGGACCGGCACGCTGCACGTCTCGGTCGACACGGCGCAGACGCAGATCACCAGGGGCCGGACGAGCCATTCGATGCGTCACGACGCTGTCGAGGTGGTCCGCTGGGCCCGGACGTCGAGCCCGCAGCGTTCAGACTATGCGCTCATCCTGGAAGCCGGCGGCGACAAGCTGGTCATCAATTGCAACACGCTCGCCGATCCGTCCGACCAGGACTGCTTCAATGCAGCGGTCGGCGCGGTGCTGGCGGCGATCAACCGGGTGCAGCCGGGGCTTCGGGTACATGCTGGAGCAAGCCCGGCAGCAAGCTGGCTGGCCTTTGCCTGCTTCGCTGTGCCGGCCTTTTTCGGGCTCTGCTTTGCGTTGGCGATGGTCGGCGAGCCGGGGGCGGCGGAATTCGTTCTCCTGCCGGCGGTGATTGGCGGCGTGTCCGGCTGGAAAGCCTGGAGCGCACGGCCCTGGCAGCAGAGGGAGTCCATTCCGGTCGGAGAGCTCGCAGCGATGTTCGCCGGGCCGACGACAGCCTGACATGGTCTAGCCGGGGCTTTGCTGAACCAGCCCTTGCCGCCGTCCGAGGATCAGCGCCACGAAGACCAGACAGGCGAGCCCTACGGCCGCCGGGAAGAGGGCGGTTGTCCAGGAATAGCGTTCGAGCGCGAGTACGACGAAGCCATTGCGCACCGCGCCGAGGGTGAAGAACAGCGCATTCTCCTCATGCGGGCGCAACCACGCCTTGCGCATGGAGGGGCCGAAGCCGAGCAGGTCGACCGTGGTGAGGATGATGACCGCGGCCAGCGGGTCGGAGGTCAGCGCCCAGAGCGGCAGGGCTGAGAGGGCCAGCGCCAAAAAGACCCAGTCCATGCGGACGATGGAAGTGTCGGCGGTCTTGGCCAGGGCAAGCGCGGCGACCCCGCAGGTGATCAGTCCCGACACCGCAATCGGCCAGGCGCCGACGCCGGCCCCGTCGGCCAGCTGCGCGATGGCGACTACGGTCGTCCCGGCGCCCCAGATGAACCAGGAAAAGACGTGCGGGCGGGTGCGGCCGTTCAGGATGGCGCGGATATAGGGGTAGAACGCCACGAAGGTGAGCGCCATGGCGATGGCGCTGAAAAGCTCCTTGGTCATGAGATGGCTTATCCCGGCTGTGGCTCCCGCCACATGGTCGTAACCAGCGGCGCGGTCTCGTCAACGCGGAAGTCGCCATGGCGCTCGAAACCGAGCGAGCGATAGAAGCCGTCATTCGCCGGATTGGTGTTTTCGAGATAGGCAGGCAGGCCCTTGCGGTCGGCGGCGGTGAGGACGGGTGCCAGCATGGCTTTGCCGAGCCCCTTGCCGCGTGCGGCGGCCCGCGTGCCGACGGTGAAGAGATAGACGTGCGGATCTTTCGGGTGGTGGGCTTGCATGGTGTCGGCGGCGGCGAGCGCGCGCTTCATTGCGCCGCGCCGGGCGAGCACCATCTGTGTGGCGATGAGACGGGCCAGAGAGAGCGGCGGAAAGTCCTGCTTCGCGTCATGCATCGCCCACATGGTGGCGGCGGAATCCTCGGCGAGGTGGCAGAAGCCGGTCTTGAGATAGATGTCGCGCGCCATGGTGCGGAAGAGCGGCTTCAGCGCACGGGCCCGTCCGAAAATCCAGAGATTGAACGGGTCTTGCGCGAAGGCTTCGGCGGTGATGTCGCCGAGCTGGCGCCAGTCGGCACGCGTAGCCGGGCGGATCGTCTCCGGCAGGTGAATGTCGAGCATGTGCCGCCCCGCTGTTTCCTCCGCCCCGATAGGACGCTAACACGGGCGCCTTCGCAAGAGAGGGCTCGGAAGATCATGCGCGACGGCGGACGGATAGCAGCAGCAATCGATGTGCTGACGGATGTGCTCACCCGTCACCAGCCGGTGAAGTCGGCCGCGCGCGACTGGGGCAAGCGGGCGCGTTATGCCGGCTCGAAGGACCGGGCCTGGGTGTCCGGTCTGGTGCTCGATGCGCTGCGCAAGAAGAATTCGATCGGGCATGCCATGGGCTCGGACGCGCCGCGTGCGCTGATCCTCGGCGCGCTGGCGCATGCCTGGAAATGGGACATCATGCGCATCGACAGCGCCATGGATGAGGAACATGCGCCCTCTGCCCTGACGCTGGATGAGCGCGAGCGGCTGGTCATGGCGCCGGATGTCACCGCCGAGCCTCATGTGGCGGGCGACTATCCGGAGTGGATGGAGCCGATGATGAACCGCGTTTTCGGTGAGGAGAAGGTGGTCGAGGGCCAGGCGATGGCGGTGCGCGCGGATGTCGATATCCGGGTGAACACGCTGAAAGTGGACGCCGAAAAGGCGGGCGGGCCGATGCGGTCGGCCAAGGCGGAGACCTCGCCACTGCTCAAGAATGCCTACCACATCCCGGCCCGCGACCCGTCCGAGCGCGAAGCCTCGCTCGAAAGCATCCCGGCCTATTCCAAGGGCTGGGTCGAGGTGCAGGATGCCGGCTCGCAGATCGCGGCGGCGGCGGCCAATGCGAAAGGCGGCGAGCAGGTGCTCGACTATTGCGCGGGCGGTGGCGGCAAGACGCTCGCCATCGCGGCGATGATGGAAGGCAAGGGCCAGGTCCATGCCTATGATATTGACGGGCGCCGGCTCTCGGCGCTGATCCCGCGGCTGAAACGCTCCGGCGCGCACAATGTGCAGCTGGTCCATCCGAAGGAGCCGGACGCACTGGAGGCACTGAGGGGCCAGATGGATGTGGTCTTCGTCGATGCGCCGTGTACCGGCACAGGCACCTGGCGCCGGCGTCCGGATGCGAAGTGGCGGCTGAAGGAGAAACAGCTCGCCAAGCGCATCGAGGAGCAGACGGAGATCCTCGAGGCGGCGAGCGACTTCGTGAAGCCGGGTGGGCGGCTGGTCTATGCGACCTGCTCCTTCCTGATGGAGGAGGATGAGGACCGGGTGGCGGGCTTCCTTTCCGGACACGCTGAGTTCAAGGAACTGAATGCGGCCGACCAGGCGATTGCCAGCGGCCTGCTCACCGATGAGGGGGCGGCCACGGTCAAGGCGGGCTGCGGGGCCGGGACTTCGGTGCGGCTGACCCCGCGCCGGGCGGGCACGGATGGATTCTTCTTCGCGGTTCTGGAGCGACTCAGCTGACAAGCCTAGACTGGGTTTGAGGAAAGGGCCGAGGCGATGACGCAGGACGTGCCGGAGCACAAGCATTTCGAGGCGAGCAACCGGCAGTATCTCGTGCTGGCGATTGTCGGGGCGGTCTTCGTCATCATGCTCTGGCTCATGCGCGGCAATGACGACGCGATGAGCGTCACGGTGAATGTCTGGCTGACCGTGCTGTTTGCCATCGTGACGCTGATCGGTGCGGCGGCTTTCCTGCTTAAGCGCGCCTGGCTGACGCTGGACGCGGACGGGTTCTCCTCAAGCGAGTTGCGCCCGCTCGGCAAGATTGCCTGGAGCGATGTGTCGGAGTTCCGGCTTCACAAGGCTGGCTCCAGCGGGCTGCCGACGACGCAGCAGGTCATCTTCGAACTGGAGAAGGAAGACCAGCAGACGCTGTCGCATCTCTCCGGCCTGCTGTTTCGCGGCTCCATCCGGCTGACCGAGGATTACCGCATCAAGGCGCGTGACCTGGTCGAGCTGATGAATGCCTTTCGTGAGCGTGCCCGGGCCGGGCAGGGGGTGTCGTCATAGTCTGGCCGGCGATCCTCATTGCGCTTGCCTTCCCGGTTTTCTTCGGGGCGCTATGGATCGGTATTGTCGGCTTTCTCGCCTGGGCCGGCGGCTGGCGGACGCTGGCACGGTCCTATGCCGGCGAGGTGGCGAAAGGTTTTGGCGGGCGCAAGATGCGCACCGTCACGCTGGGACGGGGCCGCTTTCCGCGCGTGCATTACCGCAACACGCTGTGGATGCGTTTCGACGAGGACAGGCTGCTGATCCGCCCGCACGTCCTGTTTCGCTGGGCGCACCCGCCGCTCATCATTCCGCGTGCCGAGATCGAGGCGCATGTGCGCAAGGGCCTCCTGCGCCGCTTTGCCGAGATGAAGACGGCGGCCGATCCGGCCATCGGCTTTCACCTGCCGATCCGCCATTATGGCTGGCCGGAGGACCTGGACGGCGGGACCGCCTAGCGGGGCTCCGCCGCGCCCCCCAGGGCGAACAGGCTGGAGATGAGCTGGCGCTGGCGGTCGGAAAGCTCCGGGCGCCAGATCTCGAAGATCAGGACATAGCGCGGCTGTTCGCTGCGGTTCCAGGCTTCGTGCTCGATCGTGTCGTCGAAGATGAAGACCTCGCCGTCTTTCCATTCGCGCGTTTCATTGCCCACCCGGAAGCCGCACTGGCCCGGCAGGATGACGGGCAGGTGGCAGATGAGCCGGGTATTGAACTGGCCATGATGCGGCGGAATGCTGGCGCCGGGCTTCAGCAGCGAGAACAGCACCGACTGGGCCGGGGCGGGGCAGGCCTCATCCCCTAGGGCGTCGATGGCCGCCATGGTCTTGGGGCAGAGCGCGATATTCTCTTCCTGACGCTCGCCCTGCTTGATGAGGTAGAAGGCGCTCCAGTCCGGATTGTCGAGCAGCGGGTGGGAGACATTCGTACCCTCGCGGCCGGCCTTCTCGACATAGGGGGAAAAGCGGGTGGCTTCGCTTCGCTGGCGGGCGAGCAAGTTTTCCAGCTCGGCGTGGATTTCCGGCGTCTTCGCGGCGAGCGCTTCGGTCCAGGCGAAATGATGCAGGGGATAGAATTGCCGGTTGGGCAGGCCGGGATAGAGGTAGCGGGTCGGCTTGGAGACATAGGGCCGGATGCGCCCGGCCAGCATGTCGAGCGACTGGCGGAAGAGGTCGTCATCCGGATCGGCGCCGACATTGTAATCGCGGGCGAAATCATCGACCGGGTGGTGGGCTGGCGCGGTCCCGGCTTCGGCTTCCAGCCCGAGAAAGGCGCGGGCGGCGCTGACGAGCTGGTCCATCTCGGTGGTCCAGGTCTCCACCGTCGACAGACTGCTCAGCCCCATGCGGAAGGCGGCGGCCGCTTCCTCCTTGCGCCCGGCGCCCGAGAGCGCTTGGCCATGGTGCAGCCGCGCGCGCACGCTGGTCGGGTCGACATCGAGCGCCTTTTCGAGCGCGGCGATGCGCCCGTCCATGTCGCCGAGCAGGGATTTCGCGAAGGAGAGCGCGACCCAGACATCCGGGCCCGGCCAGCCGAGTTCGATCGCGCGGGTAAGGGCGGTCTGCGCGGCCGGTCCATTGCGCGTCTGAAGGGCCTGCATGCCGGCAGCTGCCTGCGATCTTGCCTCGGTCAGTCTCTCTTCCATGCCGATATCCGTCCTTGTCGCATTCAACTCTTCCAGCCTTCGGGATTAGCGGTTAGGAGGCGTCATGGCCAGCACACCCGATTCCATTGCAGACAAGCACGAGCATGTCCTGATCGTCGATTTCGGCAGCCAGGTGACGCAGCTGATTGCGCGGCGCCTGCGCGAGAGCGGCGTTTATTGCGAGATCCATCCTTTCAACAAGGTCGATGCGGCCTTCATCGAGGATTTCGACCCGAAAGCGATCATTCTCTCCGGCGGGCCGGCGAGCGTGACCTGGGACGACAGCCCGCGCGCCGACGATGCGGTGTTCACGCGCGGCGTGCCGGTGCTCGGCATTTGTTACGGCCAGCAGGTGATGATGGAGCAGCTGGGCGGCAAGGTCGAAAGCGGCACGAGCCGGGAGTTTGGCCGCGCCTTCATCGAACAGGTCACCGAAAGCGAATTGCTGGAAGGCCTCTTCCAGGGCGAGGATCACAAGGAACAGGTCTGGATGAGCCATGGCGACCATGTCGCCGAGCTGGCCCCGGGCTTTGGCGTCATCGCCAAGTCACCGGGCGCGCCGCTCGCCATCATCGCGGACCTGGAGCGGCGCTTCTATGCCACGCAATTCCATCCGGAAGTCGTCCATACCGTGCATGGCCGCCAGATGCTGCGCAATTTCACCCACAAGATCGCCGGCCTCTCGGGCGACTGGACCATGGCGGCCTATCGCGAGGAAGAGATCGAGAAGATCCGCAAGCAGGTCGGCGACGGCAAGGTGATCTGCGGGTTGTCCGGAGGGGTCGACAGCTCTGTCGCCGCCGTCCTCATCCATGAGGCGATCGGCGAGCAGCTGACCTGCGTTTATGTCGACCACGGCCTGATGCGGCTGAACGAGAGCGAGGAAGTCGTCAGCCTCTTCCGCGACCATTACAACATCCCGCTGGTGCATGTGGATGCGAGCGAGACCTTCCTCGGCGCGCTCGAAGGCGTCTCCGACCCGGAGAAGAAGCGCAAGACCATCGGCAAGCTCTTCATCGACGTGTTCGAGGAAGAGGCGAACAAGCTGGGCGGGGCCGATTTCCTGGCCCAGGGCACGCTTTATCCGGATGTGATCGAGAGCGTCTCGGCCATGGGCGGGCCGTCGGTGACGATCAAGTCGCACCACAATGTCGGCGGCCTGCCGGAGCGGATGAACATGAAGCTCGTCGAGCCGCTGCGCGAGCTCTTCAAGGACGAGGTCCGCGCGCTGGGCCGTGAGCTCGGCCTGCCGCAGAGCTTTATCGGGCGCCACCCTTTCCCGGGGCCGGGGCTTGCCATCCGCATTCCGGGCGAGATCACGCGCGAGAAGGCCGACACGCTGCGCAAGGCGGACGCGATCTATATCGAAGAGATCAAGAATGCCGGGCTCTATGACGAGATCTGGCAGGCTTTCTCCGTGCTGCTGCCGGTGAACACGGTCGGCGTCATGGGCGACGAGCGCACATATGAAGCGGTTCTGGCGCTGCGGGCGGTAACGTCCACCGATGGTATGACGGCGGACTATTATCCCTTCGATCATGCCTTCCTCGGCCGGGTCGCGACCCGCATCATCAATGAGGTGAAGGGCGTGAACCGGGTGGTCTATGACGTCACCTCCAAGCCGCCCGGCACGATTGAGTGGGAATGATTCCGAGTCTCTCGCGGACTATCGAGTCCAATCAATAAAATTATAAAAAACAATAGCTTGATACGAATATCTTTCGCTATCTATCGCCGTTTATCGCGGGCCAACAGATCATTCTGACGGTATCGCTCGACGGTATACAAATTCGCTCGCACCCCCTAAATTCAAAATACCGTCAGGCCTTTTGGGCGGCATGACGGTATTTGTTCGGCATAAGCTGTTGTTGTTATTGGGTTTTGTTGTTGGTAATTGGCCATTTCGGCCTGACGGTAAAATTGGATGGGAAGGAGCACGGATGCTGACCGACATTGCGATCAAGTCTCTGAAACCAAAGGAGAAACCTTACAAGGTTGCTGATCGGGACGGGCTATACGTGTCCGTCGCTCCGACCGGTACCAGGACGTTTCGTTACGATTACCGTGTGAATGGGCGCCGCGAGACTCTGACCATCGGGCGCTATGGCAAATATGGCATCACGCTGGCCGCGGCCCGGGAGAAGCTCATCGATGCCAAGAAGATGGTCGAGGAGGGCATATCGCCCGCCAAGGCGAAGAAACGGGCCAAGGCGAAGGTGAGGGCCGAAGGAACCTTCGGAGAGCTCGCCCGGCGCTGGCTCGATGGAAGCGAGATGTCGGACTCAACACGGGACATGCGCCGGCACATTGTCGACCGGGACCTGATTCCAGCGCTTGGCAATTACACGCTGCGTGAAGTGACACCCGAAGACATCCGGGCGCTGTGCGAGAAGATCAAGAAGCGCGGGGCGCCCTCGACTGCACTGCATGTGCGCGAATTCATCAAGCTAATCTACGCCTTTGCCAATTTGCACGGCATCAGGGTCGAGAACCCTGCCGAAGAGGTCGATCCCCGCTCCATTGCCCGCGTGCGTCCACGTGACCGCTCGCTCTCGCCGCTTGAAATCCGCATCCTCTACCGTCTGCTGGACGAGATTACGGCCAATCCGACCCTGAAGCTCGGCGTGAAGTTCATCCTGCTGACCATGAAACGCAAGACCGAGGTCGCGCATGCGGTCTGGGACGAGATCAGCTTCCAGGACGCGGTCTGGACGATCCCCAAGAAGCGCATGAAGACAGGGCTCGACCATAATGTGTATCTCTCACGCCAGACACTCGACATCCTTGTCGCCCTGAAAACATGCGCCGGTGGATCGAAATATGTCTTCCCGTCGCGCTACGACACGTTCCGGCCGATCTCGAATGCAACCTTCAACCGGATCACGGACAGCGCGCACAAGCTGGCCGAGGAAATGGGGCTGCCCTTGGAGCCTTTCACGGTGCATGATCTGCGCCGGACCGGATCGACACTTCTCAACGAACTCGGCTTCAATCGGGACTGGATCGAAAAGAGCCTCGCCCATGAGGACCGCCGTTCCTCGCGCGGGGTCTATAACAAGGCTGAATATGCCGATCAGCGCCGTCACATGCTGCAGGAATGGGCGGACATGATCGATTCCTGGGCCGCAGGCGAGACGCGCAAACCGGTCATCATTCCGGAAAGCATGGGCGTTTATGCATCCGGTCCAGACCTGTCTGCGGATCTTGATATGTAATGCAATTTGCACTACATATTCGGCTTGAAAGGAGTCCCTGCGATGTTGGACCTGCCCATAAACGATCCCGACGAGGGAAAACAGACCCGTACCACCCAGATCCGCCATGGCGACAATCTGGGCGAACTGATCACGCGCGCCGCCGCCTCGCTTGGCGTCGACAAGTCGGTTTTCCTTCGCACCGCCATTGCCCGGGAAGCCTCCCGGGTGATCGAGGCCGGATCGCGTCATGTCCTGACCCCCGAGGATGCGGCGCGCTTTTCCGCCGCGCTCGATACACCTCCGGCACCGACGCCGCGGGCGCTTGCCGCGGCAAAGGCCTATCGCCGGCGCGTCGTGCATGCCGACTGAGGCCGGTGACCTTCGCATTGAAACCCTGGATCCGGCGCGGCACGACCGCGCCGGATTTTCGTGTGGCGTGGAGCGGCTCGACAATTATCTGAAACTGTCGGCCAGGAAGCAGCAGAAGGATGACATGACCCGGGTCTATGTCGCGGTCGAGGATGGCCGGACCACGATCCTTGGATATCACGCGATAAATCTCGGCATGATGAACGTGGACGCGCTTTCCAAGCGCCCGCGCGGCGCGCCGGATCATGGCGAATTGCCGATCCTGTTCCTCGGGCAGGTCGCTGTGAGCGAGACTGCGCAGGGGCAGGGTATCGGTTCAATCCTCATGCATCACGTGTTCGAGAAGGCCTGCGGGATCGCAAGCGAAGCAGGCTGTTTCGCCATCGTGCTGGACGTAATGCCCGATGGCGGCAAGGCAGCGTACAAGCGCCGGAAGGCCTGGTACGAAACCTTCGGTTTCCAGTCCTTTGTGAGCGATCCCGGACGCATGTTCATGACCATGAAGCAGGTGCGCTTAATCGTGAGCGAGCATGCAGACGCTGGATAGGGACTCTGCTCTTGCTGGCTCAGCGCCTGCTTTCCGGCACGGCGCGTTGCCGGTAATCGGGGTGGGCGCCGCACCCCTCGCGTCCTTCCTGCCGCCGGGCATCAATCCATTCCAGCACTTCAGCAAGCGGCCAGACCACACATCGCGGTGTCAGATAGAAGCGTTTGGGAAACGCTCCCTTCTGCTCAAGCTCGTAGATCGTCGTGTCCGAGAGCGGCACCAGCTTGCGAAGTTCGGGGCGCCTTACGGTCCTCCGCCTGAATATGTCTGCGGGCGTGATCCGTTCCGGGTCGGTGGATGTGACTGGTGCGGGGGGCCTCGCTGCAGGCGCGGCGATCTCCTTGGCAAATTCGTTCAATCTCAGACGAGCATCTTCTCTAACGCGATGTAACATCTGTTAGCCTTCCAGCTGGTTTGGGCCCGGTCCTCACACCGGCCTCGGCCAGCATGCCACCCTGAACAAGACCGGCATTGGGCGATCGAGGCCGTTACTCCGATCATCTCACGTATTTATCGAAAGGCGAGTTTGCCCCGGGGCCGAATGCTGCAAGCGGCAGCACAGTGCTGCACGAGCTGTGGCAAAACTGGCCAGGTCGATAGAATACAAATCCGGACTTTCGCGTATTCGAGAGCATCTGGCCCGGTGGCCATGAACCCACAAGAGCCCGGACGATGGAAGAAATGTCACCAGCCTTGGCCGGCTTCACCAATCTTGACCAGAAGCCTGCCAGCAGAGCTTTCTGAGAACTGTGAAACAAAACCATCTACCGCCAGGTCGATACCGGAAAGGATGTTGGGACTATCTTGCAACGCGCCAGACAAGACCCATTCTCGGATGTGCTCAAGCGCTCGATCGAACTGGTCCCGGAAATCAAATACGACAAAGCCTTGCAGGGTTAGTCTTCGCGTTATCACGGATGTCATCTGACGGCAGCCACGAGGCTCTCTTTGGTTGTATTCGCTGGTCTGGCCGCAGATGGCGATCCGGCCGAACAATTTCATGTTCTGAATAACAGCATCAGAAATCTCACCCCCGACATTATCGAAATAGGCGTCAATGCCTTCCGGGGCTTTTGCATTCAGCTCGCGAGCGAGTGACTTTGAGTCTCGATAATCGAGGCTGTCGTCGAATCCGTAGATTTCGATCAGGTCACGACACTTTTCCTTGCCGCCCGCAATACCAATAACATGACACCCCAATATTTTGGCGATCTGTCCGGCAGCGCTTCCGACAGAGCCCGCCGCCGACGAGATCACAACCGTCTCGCCCGGCTGGATGGCCAGCACATCCGTCAAGCCGAAATATGCTGTCAATCCTGATGGCCCCATTGTGCCGAGTGCGGTGTGCAGCGGTAGATCTTTCAAATGCTGCGTACCAATGCGATTTATGTCAGAAGCCGCTACGATGGCATGTGTTGCCCAAGCGAGCTGTCCTACGACCAGATCGCCAGGTTCGAACAAGACGCTTGCGGATTCCAGGACGATTCCGACGCCCATCCCTGGTATGATTTCTCCAACCTCGATCTTCGCTGCATAGGTGTCTGCGCCGATACGCGCCCGGATACCAGGAGCAACCGTGTGGTAGCGAATTTCTACCAGAACCTTCTGCTCTGTAGGAGAAGGAAGGTCGGTTTCCGCCAGAGAGAAATTCGAACTGGATGGCATTCCGACGACAGGCTTTGCCAGTACCCATTGCAGCGCTTTCATACAGCAGTCTCCAGTGTCGCAGAAAGTTAGACGCAGCCGCGTCTACAGATTTCTCCGATTTCGTTATCCTTCAAAAGTATACAGGTATTGCTGTCTGTTCTTGCAAGACAGACTCATTGGCTGGCGGCTGTCTTATTCCCATCGGCGACGGTCCGCCCATAGTCTGCCTCTTTGCATCAGTGCCATAGCGGCGGCGTGAAGTTTCTGACCGGTCGCTTGCGGGGCCTTTCCGGCACATGCGCGAGCGTGGGTCCCTTCAAGGATGATCCCGAGTTTGAAACACGCCAGCACGACATACCAATTGAAGCCAGAGAGGTCCCTGTCCGATTGGTCTGCATAGTGCGCGATCAGCTCGTCAACTAGCGGAAATCCGTCCCAGGGTTCGACTTGCAGGATTGGAAGTTCGGGAGTGTAGCCGCGCCAGGTTGCAATTATCCAGCCAAGGTCCAGCAGCGGATCTCCTATTGTCGAAAGCTCCCAATCGACAATGGCCGCCAGTTCCGGACCATCATAGCGATACATTACATTGGCGAGCTGATAGTCGCCATGCATGATGCCGGGCTGGAAACTGGAAGGCACATTCTCCGACAAGTAGTCCGACAGCCCGTGGACGCCCTCCAGGCTTTCCGGGCCGGGCCATCCCTCGTGACGAGAATATGAGGCGAGCTGCCTTTGCCAGCGCGGGACCTGTCTTTGGAGGAAATTCTCCGGCTTCCCAAATCCCTCCAGTCCGACCTCAAGATAATCAATATTGGCAAGTGCTGCCGCTCCGTCGACAAGCGAAAACCCCATGGCGCGGCGCATGGCGGAATCGGATCGGTGGGGCTCCGGCATTCCGTTCACGGCATTGAAGCCGGTGACGGGTTCCATCAGGTAGAAGCTGGCACCAAGGACTTCCTCGTCAGCGCAGGCAGCAAGCAAGGCCGGATGGGGAACGTTGCTGCCTTCCAGCGCGCCCAGAACACGCGCTTCGCGCATCATGGTCACATTGGCTTCGGGCCGGGGATTGAGCGAAGGCCGGCGGAGAACATATATCCTGCCTTCTCGTTCGAACCGCACAATCAGGTTTTGCGTCCCGCCCGTGAGGAGGGACATGCCGGCGATCGGTCCGCTGCCAAGCCCTTGTTCATCCATCCATTCGACAAGGCGGTCGCTATCGACGCCCTTGATTTCACTTTGGGTGTTCATTCAGAGCAACATTCCCCCATCGGCAAGCAGGGTCTGGCCGACAATGTAACCGCTCATCGGAGACGCGAGGAAGAGTGCAATCGCTGCCATTTCCTCGGGAGTTCCAAACCGGCCGAGCGGGATATTAGACCGAGCCGCGTCAGCCCGCTTTTCGTTTTCGGTGGTTACGCGGGTCATCCGCGTCGGCACAAAGCCGGGAGCAATGCCATTGACGCGTATTCCCTCAGCAGCCCAGGCCTGAGCGAGAGTTCTTGTCAGACCAAGCGCGCCGGCTTTGGAGGCATTATAGGCCGGATTGCCTCGGGTGGCATGGAATGCGGCTGAGGAGCTGACGATAATGAGTGACCCGTTGCTTTGGGAAAGCAGATCACGGAATTTCATGGCACAGGTCATAAGGCTCGTCAGATTGACATCCAGGACCCGGCTGAAGCCTTCGGTCTCGAACTCCTTACGCTCGTAAAGGACCAGCCCTTGGCAGAGCACAAGCACGTCCAGCTTCGAAAACGGAGGAGCATAGGATTCGACCCGGCCGGATTCGACGACATCCATGCACTCATACCGAATTCCGGCCAGGTCAGATGTCGGCTCATTCTCATAGTCCTCTGGGCTCTGGCGTGTCCCCCAGACATGAACGTCGGCGCCCTTTGTGCGGAAGGCCTGCGCGGTCGCGTTGCCGATACCGCTCGTGCCGCCGACGACCAGAGCAGTCTTGCCAGTGAAGTCGATTGAGTAGTCCATAGATGTGTTTCCTTCGCGGCGACTTACGGGACTGGTTGCGATTGATCGAGAGGCGGATACATATCTTCAGCATGTGCTCTCGCCTTGTGCTGTATATAGTCCGGAAACAGACTGTTTGTGGGCTCAACGTCCCGCAGCATTTCCTTCGCCACTGTAAGCTTGTGAACCTCTGTTGGCCCGTCGGCCAATCCGATCATGTAGCTGTTCATGAGGTGGTAAGAGAACGGCATTTCAGTGGACAGCCCCAGCGAACCATGCAGGTGCAGTGCCGTGGATGAAACATCGTGCAGCACTCTGGGCATCATTACCTTAACTGCCGCAATGTTCTGCTTGATCGCCTTCCAATCCTTGGACTCGTCAGCCAGCCACGCCGCCTCCAGAGTGAGAAGCCGGAACTGGCGAAGCTGGATCCAGCAATCGGCCAGTCTTTCCTGGACCATCTGCTTCTCGGCCAGCTTTTCACCTTTCGTGAAACGTGAAGCGACGCGTTGACATGTTAGGTCAAGGCACTTTGTGGCCTCGGCCAAGGCCCGCATCGCATGATGCAGCCGGCCACCGCCGAGACGGACCTGCGCCACAACAAAAGCGTCACCTCTGCCACCAAGCATATGGTCCTTTGGAACGCGTACATTGTCGAATCTGAGATGCGCATGCTCGGCCTCGGCCTGTCCATAATAGGTGTAATCGCGCACGAACTCGATCCCCGGCGTTTCAGCGGGTACAATAAACATGGACATGCTGCGATAAGGGGTATCCGCATCGGGGTCAGTCACGGCCATAACAATAAAGAAAGCGGCAAATCGGGCATTCGACGCAAACCACTTCTCGCCGCTAATGGCCCACTCATCACCTTCGTCGGTTGCTCTTGCCTTCAGGAGTAGCGGATCCGACCCACCATGCGGCTCGGTCATCGCGAAGCAGGACACAATTTCATTATTTAGAAGGGGGTCAAGATAGCGCCGCTTTTGTTCGGCTGTTCCGTAATGTGCGAGGATCTCGGAGTTGCCGGTGTCGGGTGCCTGCGCCCCGAACACAATCGGACCAAATCTGGAGCGTCCGAACTGTTCATTCATGAGGGCAAGCTTGAGTTGACCATAGCCTTTCCCGCCCAGCTCGGCACCGAGATGGCAGGCCCAGAGGCCGCGCTCCTTTACTCTTTTCTGGAGAGGGCGGACGTATGTCTTGAACCGTTCATCATGAATATTCCACTGACTGCCGAGAATGAAATCCAGCGGTTCAACTTCAGTTTCAACAAATTCTCTGATCCAATCCAGTTCTGACTGAAACTCTGCATCTGTCTCGAAAGACCACATTGCCATCTCCAACTCGCTAGTGACCATTGCATTTTGACTCAGGGAAAGATGGGAAGTCGAATTTGTATTCCTTTTGCTTTGGATTTGGTTTGCTTATAGATGGGGTCGAGATCGCAACATCGCTGGAGGGAAGATCATGGATTTGAGGGCAACCCCCTTTCGGGCCTTCCTCAAAATTGCCGAACTTGGGTCCTTCACGCGTGCGTCCGAGGCACTGAACGTGTCACAGCCGGCGCTGTCGGCCAGCATACGGGAAATGGAACGACAGCTGGGGTTCGATCTGTTCCACCGTACAAGTAGGCGGGTCAGCCTCACGCGGCAGGGGCAGGCTTTCGTTGCGAATGCGCGCAGACTGGTTCTGGAGTCCGACTGGCTTCACCAGAAAGCGGAGGAATTGAGGACCAATGCGCTCCGGCTCGCCGTCCAACCGCACTCGGTGTTCTTTCCGGAACGGACGCGCCTGACGGACTCGTTCCTCAAAGTATACTCAAATACGAGTATCGAAGTGCTGACGCTTGGCCATGTGAGGATTTTCGATGCCCTGAAGGAAGAGAATGTCGACCTTGCGCTCGCCATCGAGCCCGACTGCCAGGAGAGTCACCGGCAGGGTCGCGATGATGAGCTTGATCGATTGATTGTGCGACGGCGTCCCATGCGGCTGATCATTCCAGCGGGTCACCCACTCGATGGCGCAGTCAAGATAGACGATGATCTCCTGAAGGGGCATTCAGTCGCGACCATCAATCGTCTGCATGGAGTCAGTCTTGCCGATGCCGTCGCACGGGGGCTCGTTGCTGCCGGAGCCAGGCTTGTGCGTCCGCCAGAGGCCGATGCATTTTCCCTGCTGCGATATGCAACATTGAACAGAATCATGTGCGTGGATCTCGGCTGGTTCGATCCTGAGCTCTATTTGGCTGGTACGGGCGAGGCTCACCGCCTGACTTCCGTCGCGGCACCATTTCTTGGGCTTGCGACCCAGTTGTCCGTGCTCAGACGCCGCGGCGAGCAGAGATCAGCCGCAATGGATTTCTGGGAGCATGCAAAGCAGTCGGCTGTTGAGGAGCCCGTGTGCTTGTGAAACCGGAATCGGAACGCTGCAAAGGGAGAAGGAAATCGCCTTCATCCGTGCGCCAATAGAGTCTTTCCATTCCGGATAGCGGTGATTGCGCGATCTGTGACGTGGGCTTCGAACGAGACAACATTGCCGTCTTTCCACAGGTCGACTGTCAAAGTCTCGCCCGGATAGACTGGCGAGGAGAAACGCACTTCATGGTGCGTGACCAATGAGGGGTCATTGTCGCAATATTCCTTCAGAACAGCGCGACAGCAAATCGCAAATGTGCACAGACCATGCAGAATTGGCTGGGGGAAGCCGGCCGCGAGCGCTGCATCGGGATCGGCATGGAGCGGGTTGTCATCGCCCGAAAGCCTGTAGAGCAGTGCCTGATTTTGGGTCGTGCCGATACGCACACTCTTGTCGGGCGCACGCGACGGGACAGAGTGAGGTTCAGGCTGTCCGTCACGGGGACCGCCAAATCCGCCTTCGGCGCGCGCGAAACTCGTCGTCCTGATAGTGGCGAGCGGCTCTTGGTCCCCTTCCAGCCTCATTACTTTCTCCTGCGAAAACACTGCACCGCGTCCAGGGCCCTTGTCCCAAGCCCCAAGCATCCTGCTCGTTGCCACTGCTTGTCCGCTTGATGGAAAGCGCTTGTGCAGCGTGACTGCATGCTCGCCGTGTAGCACGTACCGATAGTCTATGCCGACATCCTCCAGAGCGCCGCCATTGAATCCGACAACAACAGGGAAGGTCGGGAAGACTTTCAGCTGTTTCTCATAGACGAAGCCGAGCTCTGCCCGGTCCAGAGGGTCCGCACCGAGGCCGATCCCAAGCGCGTACAGCATTGCGTCTTTCTGACTCCATTCATGGCGGTTTTCTTTGCTCAGGCTCATCACCTGCTCGTGGTTGATGTCCGGAAGTGAAGCGTCTCTGTTGATTTCCATTCGAAGCGATTCTCCATTTTTCAGACGATTCCCTTCGATATGCCTGAAATGAGGCAAAAACAAAACAAACGCTTTAATTTGTGAGCTGGTTGTGGCAAACCTTTGGGACCGTGACTGGCCAAGGTGTCGCAGTTTCCGGATCGGATTGTTGCACCGGCGATGCCCAGAAGCGTAAAAATAAAATTGGATCACAAGGAGCCCGAACGATGCCGAATGCTGCAGTCCCAGAAAGCCACTATGCTGACCTGCCGAATGGCCGGATCCGTTATCATGAGGCGGGTTCGGGCCCGGCGGTAATCTTTATCCATGGTGGAGGCCCGGGAGCTTACGGCTTCAGCAATTTCAGCAAAAATATGCAGGCCCTCGCCGATAGAGGATTTCGGTCGATTGTGTACGATCATCCGGGCTTTGGCGAATCTGAGCACCGGAACATCAAAGGCGGCATGTTCGATGCCATGGCGGAAGCACTTCTGGAACTCATGGACTATCTTGAACTGGACAAGGCAAGCCTAGTGGGCAATTCGCTAGGTGGCGGAACGGCGCTGGTTCTGGCGCTCGATCATCCTGAGCGCGTTGATAAGCTTATCCTCATGGGGCCCGGCGGTGGCATGCCGGTGCATTCGACCTTCCCCACCGAAGGTATAATGCGTATGGCGACCTTCTATGATGGAGACGGGCCGTCTATCGAGAAAGTGGATCGGGTTGTCGATCTTCTTGTGTACGACAGATCAGATATAACGCCGGACCTCATTGAAAAAAGATTTGAGGCTGCCACCCGGCCCGAAATCGTCGCTGCCCCCCCGCTGGCGGGCCAAGTGGGAAATACGGCGAACGACCTATGGCGGCGAGATTTAGAAAGCCTGCCCCACGAAACGCTGATTATATGGGGTGCGGAGGATCGTGTCTTGCCTGTAGACATGGCATTCCAGTTCCAGCGTCGTATTCCAGAAGCCGACCTTCACATCTATTCGAAATGCGGCCACTGGGCTCAGTGGGAGAAGGCGGAAGAGTTCAATTCTCTTGTTGCCGATTTCATCAGCAATGGATGATGGATCAGATGTTTTCGCATTGATCTTGCGACAAATTGATCATGTGTCGGAATGAGCTCTAACTAGCCTGCGGGATTGGTGCGCCGGGCATTCGTATATGCCCCTGGAACATGATCGGGTCGTGCCTGGCGTATCGCACATCCCCACCGCTATGTTTGGCGGCTCTTCATGGTTGCCTATGCGCCTTGCTTGGGGTGCAAGGCGCTGGTATTGCCAGTAACCGGGAGAATAACGTTTCATCAAGCGAGTGCCCTATCCGCGACGTAGGCACTGCTGGTTTATAGCGAATGAACGCGAGTTCATTCGCAGATCTCTCTAATGGAAAACAGCATGCAGGGCGGGGGGTATTGCTGCTATTAGGAACAACAGGCCGGGCGTTTGGCTCAGCAAAGACGATTCCGCCTATCTATGGGCTATAGGAAGGCCGAAACTGTAGCAGCGGTAAGGCCCTTTATAGGCGCATCGGTTTCGTTCCCGCACAAGAGGGAATCGTCCTCGTGTGCGATCAGAGCGCTTCAGTCAGCTCTGGCACAGCGTTGAAGAGGTCGGCGACCAGGCCATAATCGGCGACCTGGAAGATGGGGGCTTCCTCATCCTTGTTGATCGCGACGATGATCTTGGAGTCCTTCATGCCGGCAAGGTGCTGGATGGCGCCTGAGATACCGACGGCAATATAGAGTTCCGGGGCAACGATCTTGCCCGTCTGGCCAACCTGGTAATCATTCGGCGCATAACCTGCGTCGACAGCGGCGCGTGAGGCACCGACAGCGGCGCCGAGCTTGTCGGCAAGTGGCACGATCAGCCGGTCGAATTCATCCTTCGAACCGAGGGCGCGGCCGCCGGAGACGACGCGCTTGGCCGATGTCAGTTCCGGGCGATCGGACTGCACGATCTTTTCCTCGACAAAGGCCGACTTGAACGGGCCTGTCGGCGCGTCGATGGCCTCGACGGAGGCAGACCCGCCTTCACCGGCGGCATCAAACGAGGTGGTGCGAACGGTGACGACCTTCTTCGCGTCTGAAGACTTGACCGTCATGATCGCATTGCCGGCATAGATCGGGCGTTCGAACGTGTCGGTGCCCTCGATCGCGGTGATGTCGGAAACCTGCATCACGTCCAGCTTGGCGGCGATCCGCGGCGTGCAGTTCTTGCCCATGGTCGTGGCCGGCGCGAAGATGGCGTCATAACCATCCATGAGCGGAACGATCAGCGCCTCCATCGCCTCGGCGAGCTGCTTTTCCAGCGTGTCGCTTTCAGCGTGGAGCACCTTGCGGACACCGTCGATCTTGGCGGCGGCCTCTGCCACGGCGCCCGACCCCTTGCCGGCGACCAGTACGTCGATGTCGCCACCGAACGCCTTGGCCGCGGTCACGGTCTTGTGGGTCGCGTCAAAGAGCGATTCATTGTCGTGATCGGCAATAACCAGAACAGCCATTAGAGCGCTCCTTCGGACTTGAGTTTCGAGACGAGCGTGGAGACATCCTCGACGATCTCACCGGCTTCGCGCTCCGGCGGTTCGGTGACCTTCACGACGCTCAGGCGGGCCGCCGTGTCGACGCCATAATCGCCAGGCGCCTTCTCGTCGATCGGCTTCTTCTTTGCCTTCATGATGTTCGGCAGCGACGCATAGCGTGGCTCGTTGAGACGAAGGTCTGTCGTCACGATCGCCGGGGTCTGGAGTGCCAGCGTCTGCAGGCCGCCATCGATTTCCCGGGTCACGGTCGCCTTGCCGTCCTCGATCACGACTTCCGAGGCGAATGTGCCCTGCGGCCAGTCGAGCAGGGCAGCGAGCATCTGACCGGTCTGGTTTGCGTCGTCGTCGATGGCCTGCTTGCCGAGGATGACGAGGTCCGGGTTTTCTTCGCCGACGATGCCTTTCAGGATCTTCGCGACGTTCAGGGGCTCGACAGTCTCGTCGGTCTTCACGAGTATGCCGCGGTCGGCGCCCATGGCGAGCGCTGTGCGAAGCGTCTCCTGGGCCTGTTGCGGGCCGATCGAAACGACGACGATCTCTTCGACCACGCCTTTCTCTTTCAGGCGCACAGCCTCCTCGACGGCGATTTCGTCGAACGGGTTCATCGACATCTTCACATTGGCAAGGTCAACGCCCGTCTGATCCGACTTGACGCGGACCTTCACATTGTAATCGATCACCCGTTTGACGGGCACGAGCACCTTCATCGGCTGGCTCCCATATTCAGTATCCTCTACCATTGCCGAGGCCGGATCCGATACCCGGATCAATCATTCTCAGGATCGGAGTGCATCGACGAATGCAGAAAACAAATGTACTAATTCATGGATTGCTCGCATCTTGTCAGGCAAGTGTCAAGAAAGACTGCGCGCAGCCCTTCCGGAACATTTGCCGGTCTCCGGCAGAAGATATAGTCTTGTATCAAGAGCGAAGTTTTGGCGCGCTAAAGACGGGATTGAAGCTAATCCTGGCGGCGACTTCCAGCTTTGGGAGCATTGTTAGATCAAGGAACATTTTGACATGGTCCCACTTCATCCCCCCCTCTCTCTGACTGCAGAATTGCAGTTGTCAGCTGCAAATGGGTATGTTTACCCGGGTGAATGCCGGTGATATTGCATCTCTAAAACATGTATACTAGGAAGTCGGCAACTTGATGTGCAGCGTCCACCATTTCATCCTCCGTAAGGCCGTTGGGGGCGCAAAGGCCGCGTTGCCGGAGTGGGCGAGCAATCCGCAACGCTGGGCCCGCATCCTTTTCAGGTTCAAGGACCTGCTGGAGCAGAATAGCGGCGAGTTGGCCGAGCTGCTTAACTCCGAACACGACAAGGTGGTCTGGGACTCGATAGGCGACGTGCAGCAGAGCATAGATGTGGTCGAGTTCGCTTGCGGGATTTCGCGCGTACTGAAGGGGTCTCGTGCTGGATGTTCGCGGATGCCATCGCCTGCGGGAACACCTTCGTGCTAAAGCCCTCGGACCAAGGCCCCTCTGCGCCGGCAGGGCTGGCCGAACTCTTTCTGGAGCCCGAGGCGCCGGAAAACGTGCTTGGCGACAACATCGCCGTCGATGGGGTCCTGAATCATCCCTGCGTCGCGATTAGTGTCTGGAAGCGCCCTGCCTTTGGTGACACCGACCAGCACGGCCCCGAAAGCGTGAAGTTCTGGGCCAAGACCGTCACCCAGCGCTGGCCGGAAGGCGATGTCGGCGACCAGGCCTTTATCATCCCGACGATGCAGTAAGTCAGTCTCAAACATCCGGAGACGAACATGATCCTCAACGAAGAACAGACGATGATTTCGTTCATGGCGAAGAATTTCGCCATGAACGAGCTGCGCCCCCATTCGGCGAAATGGGACAAGGAAGGCCATCTCGACCGTTCCAAGCTGGAAGCGCTCGGCGAGCTTGGCTTTGGCGGAATCTATACGCAGGAGGAGCATGGCGGCTCGGGCCTGGGCCGGCTCGATGCGGCGCTGATCTTCGAACAGCTCTCGCGCGGTGACATCAGCCATGCGGCCTTCCTGTCGATCCACAATATGGCGACCTGGATGATCGATAGTTTCGGCCATGACCAGCTGCGCGCGAAATATGTCTCGCGTCTGACGGCGACCGAACTCATCGCCTCCTATTGCCTGACAGAGCCGGGGGCCGGGTCGGATGCGGCGAGCCTCAAGACGACGGCGAAGCTCGATGGCGACGAATATGTGCTGAACGGCGCGAAGGTGTTCATCTCCGGCGCGGGCTTTTCGGATGTCTATGTCGTCATGGCGCGGACCGGGGAGGACGGCGCGAAAGGCGTCTCGACCTTCGTGGTCGACAAGGATGCGCCGGGGCTCTCCTTCGGCAAGCATGAGGACAAGATGGGCTGGCGCGCGCAACCCACCGCGATGGTCAATTTCGACGATTGCCGTATCCCGGCGACGAACCGTGTTGGCGAGGAGGGGCAGGGCTTTCGCTTCGCCATGGCGGGGCTTGATGGCGGGCGGCTCAACATTGCCGCCTGCGCGCTTGGCGGGGCGCAGGATGCGCTCGACCGGGCCTTCGCCTATGTCCGGGAACGCGAGCAGTTTGGCCGCGCCATCATCGAGTTTCAGGCAACCCAGTTCAAGCTCGCCGACATGGAGACAGAGCTCGCGGCTGCCCGCGCGCTTCTCTATGAGGCTGCCTCCAAGCTCGACCGGAAGACAGCTGACGCCACCAAATTCTGCGCCATGGCGAAACGCTTCGTCACGGACACCTCGTCAAATGTCGCCAATGACGCCCTGCAGCTGCATGGCGGGTATGGCTATCTCGGTGACTATGAAGTCGAGCGGATCGTGCGCGACCTTCGCGTTCACCAGATCCTTGAAGGCACCAATGAAATCATGCGCGTCATCGTGGCGCGTGAAATGATGAAAGGCCAGGTATGAGCGAGCGAAGTGTAATCGCGCGCAAGCAAGGCCGGGCAGGGCGGATCACCCTCAACCGACCTAAGGCGCTGCATGCGCTCAATCAGGACATGTGCGACCTCATGACGGATGCGCTCATCACGTGGCGCGATGACCCGCAAGTCGAACTAATTGTCGTCGATCATGCCGAAGGTACGCGTGGTTTTTGCGCGGGCGGGGATATCCGAATGCTGCAGGAGTCCGGCAAGGCGGACGGGCAGGAAGCGCGTGATTTCTTCGCGTCAGAGTACCGGCTCAATACGCTGATAAAGGAATATCCAAAACCCTATGTCGCGATCCAGGACGGCGTGACGATGGGCGGCGGCGTTGGCATCTCGGTACATGGCAGCCACCGCATCGCAACCCCGGACACGATGTTCGCCATGCCCGAAAGCGGCATCGGTCTTTTCCCGGATGTCGGCGGGGGCTGGTTCCTGCCGCGGCTTCCCGGCGCAGTAGGCATGTGGCTCGCCCTGACAGGCGCGCGCCTCAAGGGTGAGGACGTGCTGGCCGTAAGTGTATCGACGCATTTTGCCGAGGACACTTCAGGCCTCGCTGACACGCTCTGCGAGAAGGGCATTAGCGCGCTTGACGGGCTAAAGACTGACGCGACGCCGAGCTTTGCCGAGCATAGGCAAGAGATTGATACTTGCTTCGGACCGGCCAGCGTCGAGGAGATCGTCGCGGCGCTTCAGAACGGCAGCGACTGGGCCAGGGCGCACGCCGAAACGCTCGCCTCCAAATCCCCGCTCACCATGAAGATCGCCCACCGCCAGCTCACTGAAGGCGGCAAGATGAACGATTTTCGCGAGAATATGCGGATGGAGTATCGCATCGGCGGGCGGCTCGTCTGCACCGAGAACTTCATTGAAGGCGTGCGCGCCGTGCTGGTCGACAAGGACCACAACCCGAAATGGGAGCCCCCAACGCTCGAAGCTGTCTCCGACGATCTCGTCGACAGCTTCTTCGCCCCGCTGGGCGACAACGAGCTCCAGTTCATCTGAGAGAGGAAACAGCCATGACAAAAGTCGCATTCATTGGCCTTGGCAATATGGGCTCAGGCATGTGTGCAACCCTCGCCAAGGCCGGCCATGAGGTGAAGGCCTTCGACCTCAGCACTGAAGCCGTTCGCAAGGCTGAAGAGTTCGGCGCGATCGGTGCGGGGTCTATTGCGGATGCGGTCGAGGGCGCTGATGTCGTGGTCTCCATGCTGCCGGCGGGCAAGCATGTGCATCAGGTCTATTTCGGTGAGGACGGTGTCGCGGCGCATGCGGGCAAGGGTACGCTGTTCATCGACTGTTCGACCATCGCGGTGGAAGAGACCCGCTCCGCGGCGCAGAAGGCGAAGGAAGCGGGATTCCTGATGGTCGATGCGCCGGTGTCGGGCGGGACGGCGGCGGCTGATGCCGGGACGCTGACCTTCATGACAGGCGGGCCGAAGGAGGCATTCGATAGGGCGAAGCCACTGCTCGATGTGATGGGCAAGAATGTCTTCCATGCCGGGGATGCAGGCAATGGACAGGTCGCCAAGATCGCCAACAACATGCTGCTCGGCATTTCGATGATCGGGACGTGCGAGGCGTTCAACCTGGCTGAAAGGCTGGGGCTCGATGCGCAGACCTTCTTCGATATCTCCTCGACCGCGTCCGGCCAGTGCTGGTCGATGACGAGCTACTGCCCGGCACCGGGACCTGTCCCGGCTGCGCCGTCGAACCGCGACTACAAGCCGGGCTTTGCCGTCGCCATGATGCTGAAAGATCTGAGGCTTGCCATGGGCGCGGGCGACGATGTCAGGGCCGACATACCGCTCGGCAACCACGCCCAGCAGATCTATTCCCGCCTCGACCAGGACGGCTATGCCGACCTCGATTTCTCCGGCGTCATGAAGCGTCTTAGAGGAGAGATTTGATCATGAGGGCATTCCAGCACGTCATTGTCATCGGCGGCGGCCAGGCTGGCGCGCAGGCGATCCAGTCGCTGCGGCTGTTCGGCTATGAGGGCCATATCACGCTTGTCGGCGATGAAGCCGCCCTGCCTTACCAGCGCCCGCCGCTCTCCAAAGCCTATATGAAGGGCGAACTCGGCGAGGACCGGCTCTATTTCAAGCCTGCCGCCTGGTATGAGGACAACAAGGTCGAGACGCTGCTGTCCCAGCGCGTCGAGAGAATCGACCGATCCGCCCGCGAGGTGCGCCTCGAACATGGCGGGCACCTTCCCTATGACGCGCTGATCATCGCCACCGGTTCGCGCCCGCGTGCCCTGCCGGTCGAGGGCGTGGACCTGAAAAATGTCTTCGACCTGCGCGGCCTGGCCGATGTCGAGCATATCCAGCCGAAGATGATCCCCGGCCACAGGCTGGTCATCATCGGGGCCGGCTATATCGGGCTCGAGGCCGCCGCCGTGGCGCGCCAGCTCGGGCTCGAGGTGACCGTGCTGGAAATGGCTGACCGTGTGCTTGCGCGCGTGACGAGCCCCGTCATCTCCGAATTCTACCAGGACCTGCACCGGGAACATGGCGTCGATATCCGTCTCGGCGCGCGCCTCGACCGGCTGAAGGGCGAGGGTGGCGCGGTCACCCATGCCGTGCTGGCGGACGGTGAGGAAATCGAGGCCGATATGGTGCTGGCCGGGATCGGCATCGTGCCGAATGTGGAGCTGGCTGCCGAGGCCGGCCTGCCCTGCAAGGACGGGATCATCGTCGACGAGGATGCCCGAACCTCCGATCCGCGCATCTTTGCTGCCGGGGACTGCACCGTCCGCCCGCTCGGCCATTATGCCCGCACCGGACGGCTCGAGAGCGTCCATAACGCGATCGAACAGGGCAAGCTTGCTGCGGCCGCCATCATGGACAAGCCGCGCCCGAACATCGATTGCCCGTGGTTCTGGTCCGACCAGTACGACATCAAGCTGCAGATTGCCGGTCTTTCGCAGGGCCATGACGCGGTCGTGGTGCGCGGCGACAAAGCAGCAAAGAAATTTGCGGCCTTCTATCTGAAGAACGGGCGGCTCATTGCCGTCGACGCGGTGAACAGTCCGCCGGAATTCATCGCATCCAAGAAACTGATCATGACCGGGGCTGTCATTGCGCCAGACCGGTTGAGTGATACATCCACAAGCATGAAAGAGATCGCGGCTGCGGCCGTCTGAGGAGAGACGACGACTTATGCCATCCGTCACGGCATCCCCTCGACCGGACACACCCGCAAACGCAGGCTCTTCGGGCCATTGTTGACCAGATCAAAATACTTGTACTAAACATCCCGGATGCGGCGGCATTCGGGCTATCTAGATGAATTGGGCGGTGGAATGTCACAACGATGTTTTGCCCATACGAAGCGAGGGTCGCAAAGTGAAGCTTGAAGGCAGGGTCGCGTTGGTCACAGGAGTTAGTCCTAATATTGGAGGAGGCATTGTCGAGGAACTCTGGGCGGAAGGCGCCCATATCGCGGCGGTCGATGCTGATGCCGCCAACGCGAATGATTGCGCAAATTACATCTCTCGAAACGGGGGGCAGTCCCTCGCGATTGTCTGCGACGTTACCGACGAGACTCAGGTATCACAAGCTGTCGATCAGACCATTAAACACTTTGGTCAGATTGATATCCTGGTAAACAACGCGGCCTTCTTTAACCAGAAAGGCATTCTCGAGATGAGTTATGCCGAATGGCAGAGTCAAACCGGCGTAATCCTCGACGGTGCGTTCCTGTTTACCAAGTATACGGCCGCATCGATGATCGACGCAGGCAGACGAGGCAGCATCATCAACATTATTTCAACAGCGGGGCATCAGGGGCAGCCGGGGAATGTCGCATATTCGACAGCCAAAATGGGACTGATGAACTTTACAAATTCTGTTGCAATGGAACTGGCTTCGTATGGTATTCGTGTAAATAGTCTTACACCAACAGCAACGGACCCGGGCGAATCAATCGAGCGCGGAAAACGATGGGGCCGTGATGTCTCTGCGAATGCTGAACTTGGCAGGATCTTCGCCGAGTTTGCCAATCACATTCCTCTGCAGAAATTGCCCCGGCCGAGCGACTACGGCAAGGCTGCGGTCTTTCTTGCTTCGGACGACGCAGAAATGATTACAGGCACGGACCTGCGTGTCGACGCCGGTGCGGTGTCCAAGTACTGGGCATGGGATCCAGCCAAATGACGCGATTGGCCTGGAAGCCAGTGTCCCTCGGCGATTGAGAGGGCTTAAGTCTGGCGCATTAACCGCCCCGCTGTCTATACATCGCATAGGTTCTGAACGCGCCAACAAGCAGTCGGCCATCAATTTTCGAGCGAAACCCGTTCGAAATGATGTGTCGGTGCGGCTAATCTACAACAGCGTAAAACATTTGTTCCAACTTTTGGGGAGGCGGGTTGCTCGTGCGCACCCGCCACTGCTAAGTGTTCTGCTCGCCCATCAATGATAATAGAGCCCAAGGGAGGGACTGGAATATGAAACAGAGTAATAATTCGTCGCTAGGAAAATCCGCTGCGTCGATCCTGGTTCTCGGTTTTTTGGCGACCGATCTCGTTGCTGTCGCGCAGGAATCCGAGGCAGGGGCGGCGCCCGTCGCCGACCAGGCTGGCGAGACGGAGGATGAGAGCACAGATGAAACCAGGCAACTCGGCGTCGTCTATGTCAGCGCCCGGAAGCGCCAAGAGCGCGAAATCGACGTGCCCGTGGCAATTACTGCCCTGCCGGCTCTGGAGATTGACCAGCGAGGTCTGAGCAATCTCACCGAGTTGTCGACGGCTGTGCCGGAATTGCGCATATCGGACAACACGATCACATACGGCGGAAATTTGGCTATGCGGGGGATTTCCAGTGCAACGTCGACCGCCTCGGTTGACCAGGCCGTCACGGTAAATATCGATGGTGTTCCCGTATCCTATGCCGGGATCATTAAGCTGGGGCAGTTCGATCTCGGGCAGGTCGAGGTTCTCAAGGGACCTCAGGCGCTGTACTTCGGCAAGAATTCGACGGGCGGCATTATATCACTCACCTCGGCAGCCCCGACCGAAGAGTTCGACTATCGAGTTCGAGGCGAATATGAGATCGAATCCCGTCAGTACGCGGCTGAATCATTCATTTCCGGCCCCTTGGCCGAAGGGGTGCTCGGTCGGCTTGCTGTACGCTATTCAGACAGCGAAGGCTGGATCGAGAACGAGGTTCCCGATCCTTCAGTGGTGCCGGGCGCTATTCTGCCTGAGAATGATCGGGGGCCAGCCACGCGGGAATTTCTGGCGAAGGGCAGCTTGTTTATCGAGCCTAGCTCGGATTTCTCACTGAAGCTTATCGGCGGTTATAGTGATACGGAAACCGACGGAAATTATATCACCTCACAGCGCATTTATTGTCCCAATGGCCAGGCGCAGGGACCGTTCGGCTATCCGGGGCAGAATTGCGAGCTGGATGGGGTTACGACGCACTCCGACTTGCCTCCAAGCTATGCCGATATCGATTCCCGGTTTCCTTCGGACGGCGTTCCATACACCAATACCGAACAGCAAGTGCTGGTTGCCGATCTAGACTATCAGGTCACAGACGACATTTCATTCAATTCCATTACGGGGTTTTACAATGTCAACCTGGATGCAGCTGATCATGTCTCGAACGGGGCCATCCCGTTTATCGCCTTTGGCTCAAGCGTCGAGAAAACGACCTATTCCCAGGAGTTCAGGCTCTCCAATGATGAGGCGAACCGCTTCAACTGGATGCTCGGCCTGTTCTTGCAGGACGATGAATTCGTTGAGAAGCAGGAAACAATCATCGGGGTTCTGACCCCGAGCGCGGATTTCCGCATCACTGGTGATACAATGTCTCCCTTTGTTCAGCTCGGATATGAGCTTACGGACAAGCTGAGTATTTCCGGCGGCGTACGGTACACGGAAGAGACCAAGCAGCAGATGATCGGGAACGGGGAGTTTGATGGCCTGTATCCTCGTGAGGTGGAATTCCAGAACTGGTCGCCGGAACTGACCCTGTCCTATGCGTTGACCCCTGATGCGAATGTGTATCTTGCCTACAAGGAGGCCTACAAGTCTGGTGGTTTCCAGACCGAGCATGTGGCCATTCCGGCGGCGCTTGCCGCAGGCACGGTGCTCGATAATTCCTTCCAGGAAGAAGAGACTGAGGGTTTCGAGATCGGGGCCAAAATGTTCCTTCTCGATCAGTCACTCCGGGTTTCTGCTGCAGCCTATCAGTTCGAATACTCAGAATTGCAGCTCAGCAGCTATGATTCGGTACTCGTGGCCACGATTATCAACAATGTTGGTGCCGCGACCACCGAAGGCATTGAGGCGGATTTCGAATATCGTCCAGCGTCTCTGGATGGACTGAGATTGAACGGTGCTGTTGCTTACAACAATGCGACCTTCGATGAATACAGCCCGGCCTGCTATAACGGCCAGACCGCCGCCATGGGCTGTGATCTCGCCACCGACACCCAGGACCTGACGGGAGAGCGGCTTCCTCGTGCTCCGGAGTGGAGTGCGACCTTCAGTGGTGCATATGAGGGGGCGATAAGTTCGGCTCTCGACTACCGTATCAATGCAGGCGTCCAGTACAGCTCCGAATATGAAGGCAATTCCGACGTCATCCCGAATTCCCAGGAAGATGGCTATGTTTCGTTTGATGCGGGCTTTGCGATCATGGACAAAGACAAGGTTTGGGAGCTGGCCTTTATTGGCCGTAATCTTTCCGATGAATACTGGATATCAAGCTCCTACCAAGTTCCCGTTACCGGCAGTGACACTACACTTTCAGACATCGCCGCAACGCACAATCGGGGCCGTCAGCTCATGCTGCGGCTAACATATCACCCGCAATAGGCCCCCGCATTGTCAAGGCAGAATAAGGGTGCCGGAGCACAGCGTCTTCGGCACCCCTCTGCCGAAGCGGTCTGACGGGCACGTCTCGTCGGGGCAGCCGAATCCGCTCTCTTTAGTACTTGTTCACCTTGGTTCCAGCACGATCCTGATCAGCGGGCGCTTGCTCGTAGCAAGACGCCGTCAGCCAGCAGACGCTATCCGGCTAGATGCATCATCATGGATGTCCTATGAGCGGGCAAAGCGATTTGCTCCAATCCAGCCACGACGTATCTCTCTACCGCTCTGATCGCGTGACGAATACCATGCGGCGGACGGTCATTCTGTCGAGCGCGCACAGGCAAGCCGGAGTCGGCGACTGAAGCTGCATTGTCAAATCGGCCCGACCTCGCGATAGTTCTTGGACAGCCATTGCTCATGACTTCGGGGGATTTGTGCCTCAGCTGCTGATCGGGTACGGATATTCCTGGGCGGGTGATTGCAGGGACTGTAGAAGGCTTGCCGTGGCGGGAAGCGGCACGCCGTCACAGGGGAGGATGGAGGGGTAAAGGCGCTCTCTCACGAACCGGGGTCGACTGAAGCGCCCAAGCAGGGTCAGCTGGCACGTTCAAAGCTCTACGCGCACGAGGTATTCATTCCACGCGCCATCGAGACTGCGCCGGCCAGCACGCTTGCTTGGCTAAGCGAACGCCTTGCCGCTGAGGAATGCAGTCACTGTTACACAGTAGCCAGTACATCCCGGGATAGGCTGAATTTTCCCTGGATTATCGTTGGGTCGTGTTCGTGGATCACGAGCTGCCCGGCCCCTTATGACCTTCCCAGTACTTGTCACGAAGAATTCGTTTGTAGAGTTTGCCGGTCGGGAGCCTCGGTAATTCTTCGGTGAAATCTATCTGGCGGGGCAATTTTATGCGTCCAAGATGTGCCAGGACGTGGGCTTGTATGTCCTCAGACAGGGCGTCTCCTGCATCCGACATACTCATCGGCTGCACGATCGCAACCAGACGCTCACCAAGGTCCGGATCCGGAGCGCCGATGACCGCGACATCGGCAACTTTCGGATGGGTGACGATCACATCTTCGATTTCCTGCGGATATATATTCACGCCACCAGAGATGATCATGAAGCTCTTGCGATCAGTCAGGTAGAGATATCCGTCCTCATCCACCCAGCCAATATCACCAAGAGTACTCCACCCCTGCTCATTGTAAGAGCTCTGTGTTTTCTTCTCGTCTTTGTGATAGCTAAATTTATTCCCACCTTCAAAATATATGAGGCCTTCACTGCGGGCAGGCAGCTCCTTGCCATCCTCAGACATTATGTGGATAGTTCCGAACTTCGCCTTCCCCACCGAGCCTTTGTGCTCCAGCCATTCGTCAGGAGTGATCATGGTCATTCCGTTGAACTCTGTGCCAGCATAGAATTCGTGTATTATAGGCCCCCACCATTCGATCATAGCCTCCTTGACTGCGACAGGGCAGGGAGCCGCCGCATGGATCACAACTTGCTGCGATGAGTGGTCGTACCTGCTCCTCACGGCGTCCGGTAGTTTCATCATGCGGATAAAATGAGTCGGAACCCATTGAGAGTGGGTCACCTTTTCGCTTTCGATCGTTTCAAGGGCACGTTGCGCGTCGAATTTCTCCATCACAATCACTGTCCCACCAACCTTCAAGGCACTCAGGCTCCAGCGCAATGCCGCCGAGTGGTACAGGGGAGCCGGGCAAAGATAGACCATACCTTCAGTGAAACCGAAGCCTGATACCGCCAGATTGGTCAGAGAATCCATTTCATCAATCCGAGCTTCAGGAAGGTCGAACTTGACCCCTTTCGGCCGGCCTGTTGTTCCAGAGGAGTAGAGCATGGGTGTGCCCATGCTCTCATCGGCAATTGGCGTCCCCGGCTGGGCGTCACGCTCGGAGAGATAATTGCGGCCAAGCTCCGCATCATCTCCATCCACGATGAACAAGATGATGTCTGACCGGTCCGCGATAATCTCCCGGGCCAGTGGGAGTGTCTTGGATGAGGCGAATAGGAGTTTAGCATCGGAATCGTCCACGATGTAACCTGCCTCGCTTGCGGAGAGGTGTGTGGAAATGCCGGTGAAATATAGCCCGGATCTTTCGGCGGAAAGCGCGATCTCGAAATAGCGTGGATGGTTTTCCAGCAGAATGGCAATGACATCGCCCCGGTGTAGCCCGCATGCCCGCATCAGGTGGGCGCATTGATTGGACTTTCTCTCCAGGTCGGCAAAAGATACCGTTTCCCCGCTGGGGACCATTCGGTAGGCGGTCTTATCCGGGTTTCGTGCAGCCTGATTATGTACGTGCAAGATCATCGATAACATTGACGCTTTAAGAAGCGGCCTCCCTTAGAACAACTATTTTACTTCTGTTTTCAGAACGCTGGCAGCCCGTCAAGGGGAGACAGCAAAAGCATCGCTTCTGGTATACATCGCTGGTCAAACGGCGGCCCAAGGCCAACTCAGTTGAAGCTCATTGCCAAGTCTACGTACCATTCCAGCGCTTTCGGCTCCCTCATCATCTGGGGGTCTGCTACGCGCTGAACTTCTTCGCCTTCGAGTAAGCGTCGCACCGGCACTTCCATGCGCTTGCCCGTCAAGGTGTAGGGAATTGCGGGGGTTCCGATGATACGGTCGGGAACATGACGCGGGCTGTTTTCCTGTCGCAGGGCGTCCCGGATTTTCTTCGTGAGCTGATCGGAAAGTCTTTCCTCAGGCTGCGTCTGCACAAAGAGGATCATTTGTTCGCCAACGCAAACGGCGAGCGAGTCGGCCACACCCGGAATTCCTTCAAGGGTCCGATAGATTTCGGCCGTGCCGATCCGAACGCCGTGCCTGTTTAGAGTGGCGTCCGACCGGCCGAAGATGTAAACGCCGCCGCGATCATTGATGAGGCAGAGATCGCCTTGCTGCCATGTACCGGGATAACTGCTGAAATAGCTGTTTCTATAGCGTTCTCCATCCTCATCGTTCCAGAACCCGATTGGCATGGACGGTGAAGGTGACCGGATCACAAGTTCGCCTGTCTCGTTTCGCAGTGTTTTGCCGCTTGGAGACCAGCAGTCCACATTAATCCCGAGGGCTCGCCCCTGAATTTCTCCAGCATAGACCGGGGCGAGTGCGACGCCGCCGGCAATCGTGCCGCAGAGGTCAGTTCCTCCGGTCTGGGATGTGACCCATAGATCCTTCGCCACATGATTGTAGAACCATTGGAACGTCTCCGGCGTCGAAGGTGCTCCTCCTAGAATTATCATTTCGAGACGTGATAGATCAAACGCGTCACCGGGACGAATGCCTTCCGCATCCATCTTATTGACTAGGCCCGGGCTCATCCCGAGCGCGGTGACGCCGGCTTCTTCTGCCATCCGCCATAAAACCGATGAGTCGGGATAAACCGGGCTTCCATCGTATATCACGATGCTCGCCCCTGTGAGCAGGGAACAAAACAATGTGTTCCACACCATCCAACTGGTGGTGGTATAGAAGAAGAGCGTCGAATTTGGCTTCAGTTCCGCAGTGAAGTGCTCCGACTTGAGGTGTTCAAGCAATATTCCCGCATGCGAGTGAATGATAGCCTTCGGAAGTCCCGTCGTACCTGAGGAGAACAGCACCCAGAGTGGATGGTCGTGAGAAACCTGCTCAAACTGGAAGTCCGCTGCAGGTGGAGGCTCATCCTTCATCAGTGACGGCCAAGTGTGCGTGCTGACGCTTTTATGCCGGACAATGTCCATCGTGTCGAAAGGCAGGAGGACCGCATGCTCAAGGCTTGGAAGGCCATCGATAATGGCTTCCAGGTTTTCGCGCCTGTCCCGGCAGGCACCATTGAACCGATAGCCGCTGCTGGCAAATATTAGTTTTGGTTCCAGCTGGCCGAAGCGGTCGATCACAGTTTTGGACCCGAACTCGGGAGAAGCCGATGCGAACACGGCGCCTATCGCTGTCGCCGCAAGAAGCGCAATCGCGGCTTCTGTGGTGTTCGGGAGATAGGATATCACACGGTCACCCGGCTTGATCCCGAGATTGCGCAGAGCCGTTGCCAGCTTGCGCACGCTCTCGCCGAGCTCCGACCACGTGATTTCCTGCATCGGCCGTTCTTCCGAGAAAGCATATATTGCCGTCTCGTCGGGCGTCCGACGCTCCTGCCGCAGAGCATGCTGTGCGAAGTTCAGCCGGGCCCCCTCGAACCAGCGGGCGCCCGGCATGTCATTTGAGGACAGGACCCGTGTGTACCGCTGCGCTGCCTCAACGTCGAAATGGTCCCATATGGCGGTCCAGAACGCTTCGATTTCCGTAACGGACCATCTCCAGAGTTCGTCATAGCTCGCGAAACGCAATCCTCGTTCTCTTTCAAGCCATGCCATGAAGCGGGCGATATTGGACTGCCTTATGCGGTTCTTTGACGGCGACCACAGAAGCTCGCCCCATTGTGGAGCTGCCTCGCCCGAACCGTTCGAGCGTTGGCTTGGGTCCGCTAGATTACTTGTCTGCAATTTCGCCACTGTGTTCTCTCCCAGCTGATAAAACGGACGTTTCTAATTATTTTTAGACCAGTTACCCGATGTAAATGCAGTCCGTAAAGGTACACTCGGAAAAGTTGCTGCATTGGAGTTTGAGCGTGTCACTTCCTGTTCCCGCCGTCCCGTTTCATCTGTCCTTCCGGACGCCGGTCGCTGCATTCATGCTGGGGGCATATTGTCGGCCGAGTCGTTCCAGAAAACTTCACCGCGACTATGTCCGCCCCTGGATGAAAATGGCTGTTGAGGTGCAGGACTCCGGACGTGAAACCGCCGGCCAAGGATTAATTGGGAGGCTGCGCTTGCGCTGTTAGTACGATTGCATTAATGTTATGGGGATCTTGCACCAGATCATATGCGTTGCGCTTTGCAGATTCCTCCCGGAAGCGCATACTTGCCGGCATCCGGGTCTATCTGAGACCCGGATGCCGGCTCTTTCTCATGACTTGAGGCGTGGAAAGGGCCGCGATGACGACGATTGAGTTTTTTTTCGACCTCTCTTCGCCTTGGACGCGTCTGGCGTTTCACAACATTCAGCCAATCGTCGCGGAAACCGGTTCGGACATTATCTGGCGCCCCTTCCTCGTTGGAGGGGTTTTCAATGCGGTCAATGACAGCATCTACCGGGCGCGCGACGGCGAAGGCGCCCGCAAGTATGAGCATCAGATGCAGTCCTTGTATGAATGGGCGGATCTGGCCGGGCTGCCGATGCGTTTTCCGACAGAGTTTCACCCTGTGAAGTCAGTCAATATCATGCGATGCTGCTGCGTGATAGAAGAAGACGAGGAAACCCTTCACCAATTCGCCTCGTCAGCCTTTCACACCTATTTTGGCGAAGGGCGGAATATCGATGATATCGATGTGATCATGCAGATCGCTGATCAATGCGGCATTGACGGGGCGGAAATTATCGCGCGAAGCAGGTCAAAGAAAATAAAGGACAGGCTTCGCGCCAATACTGACGAGGCTATTGATCGAGGTGCATACGGATCGCCGACAATGTTTGTGGCCGGGACAAGGATGTACTTTGGCAACGATCAGTTGCCGCTCGTCCGCAAGGCTTTGCAGTCTTGTTCCTGACAGTACACTCAAGGCGGGGGCTATCCGTCTTTTGCTTCCTGAAGGACCGGTGGGGTCAACAAGGTCTCGCACAAGGCGTCGATTTCAGCGTTCGTTTTGCGGGCTTCGCTGACCATCCATTCGGTTAGCGTGCCGATCGAAGGGTGCCGATTACGGCCGGTGCGAAAGTAGAGGTGGTGAGGGAGTTCCATGTCGACGCAAGTCTGGGTCGCGGGAACGAGCGTTCCGCTTTTTAGATCATCGGCGATGAAGAATAGCAACCCGAGCGCGATCCCGGCACCGCGTCTGGCAGCTTGGTAAGTCAGGCTCAAACTGTCGAATTCCAAACCCCGGTCGAATGCGGGAGGCGGAAGGCGCAATGCCTTGAAGACGGCTTCCCAGAAAGGAACTTCGCGGCGCGTATACAATAAGGGCGGAGCCTGTTCAGTGTTTAACAAGTCGAGCCTGTAGCCTCCTCTCATGGATGGGGCGATAACCGGGGTGAAGATGGTGTCGAAGAGTTCAACCTGTTGCACGCCGCTTTCGACGATATTCTGGGCGGTTACTGCAATATCCAGAGGCTCGCTCGCAAAGCTGACATCGCTGAAGGCCTGTTTCAATTGGACCGACACTTCAGGATGCAAGCTGCGGAATGTGCTGAGCCGGGGTGTGAGCCAATCCGTGGCGAGGCTCGTGAATGTACGAAGCCGGATAGGACGATGGGCGCCTCTATCGACCTCCCGGCAGGCCGCATCAAGGGTATCGAAAGCGGATACAATTGCCGTGTGAAGCGGCTTTCCCCATTGCGTTAGCACGACGCCATCATGACGGCGTTCGAACAGGTCGCAGCCGAAATAGCTTTCGAGAATTGAAACATGTCGGCTGACCGCACCGACTGATACGTGAAGATCTCGGGCGGCGGCGCTCAAGCTGCCTGTTCGACCGGTTGCTTCGAAAGCCTTGATCGCATTGAGTGGAGGCAAACTATATCGCATTGTACGCTTTCCAATAAACTGAAAGCATAATTTTGCAGAACAGGCCTGACAAGGCCTGCCGTGTTTTCACGGGGCAGGACGCTGACGCGCCCTGTTGGGGGGGCGCACAGTGACCGGCCCGCCAGGACAGCCGACGGTCGGCAGATGAGTTGATTCTGCAGGTTGATCAGACGTGGCCTGGCATTCCTCTGACACAACATCACTCAGTATAGCGCATAGCTGCTTTTGATGGAGTGTCGATTAGTCTTCGAGATGGTGCAACATGCGATAGATCCAATCGATATGAGTGGTGACCGGTAGTGGAACTCCGGATTGTCGCCCCATATCGAGCGCCATCGACAGATCTTTCAGAAGAATGTCGAGTTGCCCGGCAAGGTCCTTGCGAATGTCGGCATTGTAGAAATCCCGTAGTGCTTCGGTCAGGGTCCGTACCGGGCTGGGGTCAGCAGCAGCCAACGATCTGCCGAATTCCCGGGAAATATTCGAATCTGCGAAGCCCCCGGCAATGGCTTCCGTGATTGCAAAAGGTGTCAATCCATAGCGTGAGCCAAGAGTGGTGGCCTCGGCCAGAGCGGCGATTGTCCCGAAATTGATGACCTGGTTGCAGGCCTTCATTGCCTGGCCCGCGCCAACAGGTCCAAGATGAGTAATCTTGCTTGCATAGCACTCTAGGATAGGGCGCGCTTCGTCCAGATCGGCCTTCTGCCCGCCAACCATGGCAGCAAGGGTTCCAGCCCGCGCCCCGATCGCACCTCCGGACACCGGTGCCTCAAGATAGCGTATTGAATGCTTGGCGAGCTTCGCTTCAATCACTTCTGCTTCAGAGGGGGGGATCGTGGAATTGTCAACGATCAGCGACACGCGTCTCGGGGCGGCCTCAAGGAGGCCTCTCGATCCAAACATGACATCGTACGACGCTGCAACACTGCTGAGGCAGATAAAGACGAGGTCGCAAGCTGTCGCCAGCTCTGCAGGAGACTGCACGGCTGTCGCTCCCGCCTCAATCAGGGGCTTCATCTTTTCGGGCGTCCGGTTCCACACGCTTAGCGACCATCCGCTGCGCGCAATCCGTTCGGCCATGGGGGCGCCGATATCGCCCAGCCCTATGTATCCGACAGTCTGTCTCTTCTCAGCCATCAGGATCCTCCATTGATCGTCATGACCATGCCTGTGGTATAGGCGGAGCGTGCCGAAGCCAGAAAGGCAGCGGCATCCGCGATCTCTTTTGGCGCTGCGGCCCGACCGAATGGCAGATCCTTTACGAGATCTTCCCATCGCGAGGCATCGCCAAATTTTCTTTCTGCCTCAGCACGGAGCAACATCCTGAAGCGGTCGGTCAGGACAGGACCAGGATTGATACCGACAACACGCACGCCATCCTCAATTGCTTGCCTGGCCAGGGCGCGGGTAAACATCATCAGCGCGGCATTCCCTGTGCAGCCGGCAATGTAGTTCTCGTTTGGCTGCTCACCTGCGGCGCCAATGATGTTGATGATGACGCCGCCCGGCTTGCGAAGACGGGGGTAGAGTTCCCGCGCAAGCTCAATGTAACCGTGAACTTTCAAGTCCCACGCCGCCCGCCACGCATCGCTTGTAACGGTGACCAGGGAACCAGGTGGAATGGCACCTGCATTGTTGATGATGATGTCGACCATCTCAATGGCATTGGCAACGGTGTCGATTCCGGAGGGCGTGGAGAGGTCGGCGCTGACAGTTTCGATCTTCACCTGAAACTGCAATGAAAGCTTGGCCTTGATAGCCTGCAAATCGGTGCTGGATCTAGCGACCAGGACGAGATCGGCCCCCTCGCTTGCAAGCACCGTTGCCATGGCGAGCCCTATACCCTGAGTACTGCCTGTGATGAGGGCTCGCTTGCCGTCAAGTTCCAGGTCCATCGCCAGCTCCTTCCGGTTCGCAGCAATTTTCGATATGACCCAGTTCGGAAATTTCGCAGCGTACGATATCCCCTTGTGCCAGGAAACGTGGCGGCTCCATTGCAACGCCGACCCCACCTGGTGTTCCGGTGAAGATCAGGTCGCCCGGTTCAAGCGTCAACACCTGGGAAAGGTGTGCAATCTGGTCCCAGATCGAATAGACCAGATGACGGGTATTGGATTTCTGGCGGACGTCGCCATTGACTCGACACTGTATGTCCAGAGCATGTGGATTTTCGACAGCGGAATCAAGCGTGATCCAAGGGCCGAAAGGTGCATGGCCGTCAAAAGATTTGCCAAGCGTCCATTGCGGTGAGGCGCGCTGCCAGTCCCTCACAGAAACATCGTTGCCGACGCAATATCCGAAGACGTGATCACGTGCCTGTGCGGCATCCAAATGGCGGCATGGCTTGGCGATCACCGCGACCAGTTCGACTTCATAGTCGACCTGCGACCCGGCGCGAGGCAGGGGAATGGTGTTGTACGGATCGTTTGCTGTATTGGGCAGCTTGTTGAACCAGAGTTGTCTATCTGGCCTCGACATGCCCGTCTCCGCGATATGGTCGGCGTAATTCAGGCCGATAGCCAGAATCTTGCCCGGCCGATCAAGTGGCCGAAGCCAGTTCCCGGTCGCGACAGGTTCTGGCGCATGACCTTCTTCCAGAATCTCTCGAATGTGAGCCGACCAGTTATCCCAATCCTGAATTAACTTCAGCATGTCACTTCCCAATTCCGGAATGTGCCGGTTCAGCATGATGGCGCCTTCACCGGTTGAAATGGCCAGCTGGATGCCGTTTTCCGTCTGAACGCGCGCAAGTCTCATCTGTCGTCTCCCGGTGGTTTCAATGGCCGGTCCATACTGGCGGTCGCTTCTGCATGAAGGCCGCAATGCCTTCACGGACATCCTTGCTCTGCGCAAGCTCACCGGCCAGTTCCTGCTCGAGAGACTGCAAGGGGCCGCGCAACGAGTCGGGCTCCATCGACGCCTGGGCTAGCTGCTTGGAAAAATACAGGGCCTTGGGCGAACAGGTCAGCATCTCCCTTGCCCATCTGTATGCGCCAGCCATGACGGCTCCGGGCTCGGTGACGTCGTTCACAAGACCGAGCTGAGCCGCCTTCTCTGCCGAAATGGACTTGCCGGTCAGCAAGAGCCCCATCGCAATATGATAGGGCACGCGATGTGGGAGAATCCTCGCTCCGCCACCCAGCGCCGCGAACCCCACTTTTGGCTCCGGAAGCCCGAAGGTCGCCCGCTGGTCTGCAACGACCACGTCGCACATCATCGCAATCTCCCATCCGCCACCCAGCGCCAGTCCGTTCACCGCCGCAATCAATGGTTTATGCAGTCCCTTGCGGAGGGAAAGACCAGCCCAGCCTGATTCCGGCATGGGCTCAAAGAAATCGTCGACCAGATCATGTCCAGCGCAGAACGCCCTGTCTCCTGTTCCGGTAATGATGGCCACGCGCAACTCGTCATTATCCTGATAATCATCGAAAATAGCCGCAAGTTCAAAACACGCCGCCGCGTTAAGGCTGTTGAGCGCCTGCGGTCGGTTCAATGTAATCGTGAGAATTTGCCCACTGACTTCGCTCGTGATGAAAGTCGTGCTCATAGCCTACCTTCCGAAGGTGCCGGTTTTGTGCGTCATCTGAATGCCGGGTCGGTTAGTGCAACCGTTCTACAAAATCAAGAAGCCAATGTCCGGTCTAGTCCCCGGCTGTCTCTCTGGCAGACATCAGCGATGCGCGCTCTGGGCCACTGTTGATCACCAGTTTTAAGCCAAAAAATTACGTTAAGGCTACGCTGTGACCCTCATTATTTTGCCGGAAAAAAAAGTGGGTTTGGCTTGACTCAGCGGAAAACGAGAGCATTGGTAATACCAATGCGCGGTCAGGGGCGAAGATAGTGCGGTCGCTTTACATGACAGCTATGAGGGAGAGGCATTATGTCGAATGAGCACATCCGGTACCGGCGTTTGGGTTATCTTGCTCTGAACGTGACCGATCTGGATCAGTCGAGCGAGTTTTATGAAAGAATTGTCGGGTTGACCCCGGCAGGTAAGGCAGGGGGGTGCAGATTTTTCCGCTGCAGCGAAAAACATCACGACATTGCACTGGTTCAGGCGGATGAGCCCGGCATAAAACGGATAGGCTGGGAAATGGAAAGCCCTGAGGCGCTTGCAGCTGTTCGCTCGCGCTTCGCGAAACTCGGACTGAATCCGACACCGGTTTCCAATTCGGAAGCTGAGCTTCTGGGTATTGGCGAAGCTTTCCGTGCCTCAGACCCGGTGCTTGGGGCAACCATGGAGTTCTATGCTGCAATGGATAAGGCGAAAGCCCCTTACGTGCCGTCTCACACCAGGATTGTGCGGCTTGGCCATGTTGTTCTTGCTGGGCCGGATCTGCCGAGGGCCGAAGACTTTTTCATAAAGGAAATGAACTTTCGTGCGTCTGACCGAATTGACGGTGCAGTCGTGCATATGCGTTGTTTTCCCAATCCGCTACATCACTCGTTCGGTATCGGTCGCGCAGAAGCCCCGCAACTTCATCACGTGAATTTCATGGTAACCGACGTCGACGATATCGGCAGGGCGAATGTGCGGATGAAAAAAGAGAATGTTCCGATCGTCTATGGCCCAGGCAAGCATCCTCAGTCGGAATCGTTGTTTTTCTATTTCCTTGATCCAGATGGTATCACGCTCGAATACAGTTTTGGCATGGAAGAGTTTCCCGAAACGGGGGCGAGAGAGCCCAGACTTTTCCCACTCGAACTTGAGTCAGTCGATCATTGGGGGGGGGGAACCTGAGCCGGATTTTGCCAAGATTGGTGCAATTGAAACGGCAAGCCCTGCGAACGGGACATCTTGAGGTGCCGACCAGATTAAGACTGTAAAGTACTTTGGTTGGATGAACAGGTAGGGAGAAATTTCACATGAGGCTGGTAGATCTATGATTCGCTTGGTTGTTCTTGACGAATTGACACCAGACGGCCAGCTCGCGTAACGGCCAATCCACTGCTGCGACGTCGTTGTCGGCTGAGCAGTTGATGCCCAGCGACTGCCAGTCCATCTTTGCAGTTTTCTGTAGTTCCTGAGATTGTTGCATGGGTGGGGAACTCGGCTATTGGCTTTCGAAGTTCGATGATATCCGGGCCAAGCAGAATGCGGCCGCAATTGACGACAGGCTGCCGTGAGGTGGCTTACGGTCGATAGGCTGAAGGGGGGGGGGCGGCACACCGTCGCAGATGTTGCCAAAGCAACGTCTGGAGCTGCCGGATCCGCTCCTATCTGTCGTTATTGCCGGGCGATGGTCGACTCAGCGCGTATTGCGGCTTGCATCCTCGGTGCGATGGCACCGCCTCTGGGCAGATATTCGTCAATCTGGAAGGCCGAGACAAACGAGGTGGGCAGGCGATTGCCAGTGATGCGTCGCCTGGCCATGGGGGGTATTACAAGCGAATGGGGTGGGCTTATCCAGGACCGAGAGTCCGGATCACGGCCCCTGACAACAGCAGCGGGACGTCGATCAGGACTGATGATTGGTTTTATCTGATGAACTAAAACGATTGAACTAAAATGGCTATCATTCTATTTTTGTCGTGATAGATGTGTATATCAGTTTTCAGGCTTGTTTATAAAACGGAAAGGCAAAACCCATGGACTTCAATTTGCCGGGAGAAGATGACCCACGCCGTATTAAGGTGCAGCAATGGTTCGAGAACAACCCCAACCCGACTTACGCGCAGTTGGCGGAGCAGGGTTGGACGGCGCCCAACTGGCCCGCGCCTTGGGGGGTAGGCGCCGACGCTGAAATGCAATGGATCATCGATCAGGAGATCCTGCGCACCGGATTGGAGCTCCCATACACTATCAATGCGATCGGACTCAATCAGTGCGGGCAGTCGCTGTTAACTTACGGCACAGAGGCCCAGCGAAAGAAGTTCCTTCCTGGTGCGCTCGCCTGTGAGGAAATTTGGTGCATGCTCTTTTCAGAGCCCTCGGGCGGTTCTGATTTAGGGGCGCTGCGGACCACAGCGCGGCGTGAGGGGGATCATTACATCGTCAACGGCCACAAGATTTGGACATCCGCGGCCGACCATGCAGCAGTAGGGGTCCTTGTTGCGCGCACGGACCCTGAAAAGCCGAAGCATAAGGGACTGAGCATGTTTCTGATCGACATGAACAGTCCCGGCATTACCGTCAATCCTATTGTGGACATGACGGGAGAGAAAAACGAGTATAATGAAGTTTTCCTCGATAATGTGAAAGTTCCCGCCGACGCTCTCCTGGGGCGTGAAGGCGAAGGCTGGAAGATCGCCATGGAACAGCTTCAGACTGAACGTGTCGGCATGACAAAGCCGGGTGTGGTCTGGGGCATGGGGCCAACGGCCCGCGATCTTATGGACGGTCTCATTGCAACCGGACGTATCAGTGATCCACTTATTCGCGACGAGGCGGCAAAGGCTTATGTGGAAGGTGAGATTCTGAGGCTCCTGACCTACAGGAACATGACAAACCGCATTAACGGAAAGCCCGCGGGCTTCGAGGGGAGCGCCGGCAAGATGCTTTCTTCGCCCCATGGTCAAAGGATGGCGGACCTGGCCAAGCGGTCACAGGGCGTTGCTGGCATGATCCGCGACCCCGATGTCCTGCCGCTTCCCGACAAGAAGTGGGGCATGTTCTCCGATTGGGACTATGCCTATTGGTTCTGTCCGGCCAACACGCTCGGTGTCGGCACGCAGGAAGTATTGCTGAATGTTGTTGCCGAACGTGTGCTGGGGCTCCCCCGCGATCCTGACCCCACGGCAAAGCTGCCTTTCTTTGAAACCACAAAAACGACCGCCCGAGCGGCGGAATAGAGGCCCTAATGGATTTTGCATTAAGTAATGACCATGTTTTCCTTCAGGACTCGGCTGCCAAGTTCGTTAATGAACAGGTGGACTTGTCTCCTCTGCTCAGGCCCGGTGCTGATGTTTCGCATGCCGGATATGACAGGCTTTGGAGCCAGATCTCGGAATTAGGATGGAGTGCCATCACCGTTCCCGAAGCTTATGGTGGTCTCGGTATGAGTTACATCGACCTGATCATGATAATCGGAGAAACTGGGCGCACGTTGGCCCCGTCGCCGCTCTTCGGGACGCTCGCGGGCGCTTGGGCGATGCAGGCGGCTGGTTCGGATCGACAGAAGTCGGAATGGCTTCCTAAGCTTTCTGACGGACTGAAACTTGCGCTAGCGATGGCCAACGAAAACGGATCATACGACAGTACGGCACCAGACGTTGTGGCGGAACCGGCAAAGGAAGGTTTCAAGCTGAAGGGCGCGAAGTCATTTGTAGTCGATGCTGCATCTGCCGACGCAATTGTCGTTTCGGCCATGCTGGACGGGCGGAAGGACTTCTTCATTGTCAATTCGGGGGCGCCCGGGCTCGATGTGGAGATTCTTGAATGGCGCGATATTACGCGTCAGGTGTGTAAGATCACCCTTAGTGACGTAAACGCGGAGAGGCTTGAGGAAAGTAATGACCAGGTTTGGCCGTGGGTGCGGGACAGGCTTTATCTTGTGCTCGCAGCTGAAAGTGCTGCCGGGATAAAGGCCGTCCTGGATGACGCCGTGGACTACGCAAAGGAGCGGATTGCTTTCGGTCGTCCGATCGGCGCGTTCCAGGCGATCAAGCATCAGCTCGCAAACATTGCCGGCGTATCTGAAGCGGCTGCGGCGCTCGTGCAATATGCCGCCTGGGCGCTATCGGAGAATGACCAGCGCGCCAGCCTCGCCGCGGCGATGGCCCAGAGTTATGCGAGTGAGCAGTACAAGCAAGCGACGCACCGGAATATTCAGATTTTTGGCGCGATCGGCTTCACTTGGGAGATGAAAAACCACCTTTATTACAAGCGTGCGCGATGTAATGCCGAGCTGCTCGGTTCACCCGCTTCGCAACGAGAACAGGTTGTCCGCATTCTCGAGCACGAGGCAGCATGACACTCTGTAGCAATCGTGTAATCTTTTGGCGGGGCTGAATAGAATTGGCCCCGCCATCATTGTGAACTGCTGTCCTGAAGCTTCCTCGGGGGCCATTCTCTCTTTTGTCTTTCTGACCCAGCCCCGTAAATTCCGGCCATGAATTTGCAGAGTCCTCGACACGAAGAGGATGACAGATGCGCAAATCACGATTTTCCGAAGAACAGATCATTGGGATGATCCGGGAGCACGAAGCTGGCGTGAAGACAGCCGATATCTGCCGCAAGTACGGCATCTCGGATGCGACCTTCTACAAGTACAAGGCGAAGTTCGGCGGCATGACGGTGTCGGACGCCCGGCGGCTGAAGACGCTGGAGGAGGAGAACTCGAAGCTGAAGCGCCTCCTGGCCGATGCAATGCTGGACAATGCCGCCCTGAAGGACCTGGCGACAAAAAACTTCTGACGCCCGACGCCAAACGGAAGGCCGTGCACCACGTGATGGAAGTGCATGGCCTGTCGGAGCGTCGGGCCTGCCGGCTGGCCGATCTCGATCGGTCCACCTTCCAGTATGAAAAACGCGATGGCGGTGACGAGAAGTTGCGCCAGAGGCTACGGGAGCTGGCCGGTGAACGCCGCCGGTTCGGCTATCGCAGGCTCGGCATCCTGCTGGACCGCGAGGGCCTCAGCGCCAATCACAAGAAGATCTACCGGATCTATGCCGAGGAGGGACTGGCCGTGAAACGACGACGTGGGCGAAAGCGGGCGACAGGCACACGTTCACCCATGCTCCTGCCGGAACAGGCGAATGAGCGATGGAGCCTGGACTTCGTATCGGACGCTCTCAGCGATGGCCGCCGGTTCCGCACGCTCTGCGTGGTCGACGACTTCACCCGGGAAGCCCTGGCCGTGGTCGTCGATGTCTCCCTGTCCGGCGTGCGGGTCGCCAGGGAACTGTCCAGGCTCATCACCCGGCGGGGTGCTCCGAAGATGATCGTCTCCGACAA
>NZ_NCST01000097.1 GCF_002088975.1 Henriciella aquimarina | reverse complement strand
CAGGCGCCTGATGAAGGCCATGGGCCTGCAGGGCATTATCCGCGGCAAGCCGCATCGCACGACCTACAGCGACAAGGCGGCGCCGTGCCCGCTCGACCATGTGAACCGCAACTTCAAGGCCCCGGCGCCGAACCGGCTCTGGGTCAGCGATTTCACCTATGTCTCGACCTGGGCAGGGTTTGTCTATGTCGCCTTCGTCATCGATGTGTTCGCCCGCCGCATTGTCGGCTGGCGGGTCAGCCGGACAGCGCATGCGGACTTCGTGCTTGATGCCCTTGAACAGGCCTTGCATGACCGGCGGCCCTGCTCTGGAAGTGGTCTTGTCCATCATTCAGATCGTGGCAGCCAGTATGTCAGTATACGGTATACGGAGCGTCTGGCCGAGGCAGGTCTTGAGCCGTCGGTGGGCAGTGTTGGTGACAGCTATGACAACGCTTTGGCGGAAACCATCAATGGACTCTACAAGGCCGAAGTCATCTGGCGGAAAGGCCCGTGGAAATCCATCGATGCCGTTGAATACGCCACCCTCGAATGGGTCGACTGGTTCAATCACCGCCGCCTGCTCGAGCCAATCGGAAACATCCCACCGGCAGAAGCCGAGGCCAACTACTTTGCAGCGCTGAAGGAAAACGCTATCGCTGCTTGACCCCAACCAAACAGCCTCCGGGGTTACCGGCGCGGTTCAATCCATACTATCCTGACCGACAATGATTTTGTTCGCTTACCTGCCCAGGAACCGGGAGACAGCCGACTTCCCGCTGGCGGCCATCCCTTTGAGCGCGTCTGAGCCAGTCACGGTATTAAGCACCGCCTGACAAAACCGAACCATCGCTGAACCAATGGCCAAGTTGAACGCACGAACCACACCTTGGAACAACGCTATTCGGCGCTATCATTATGCAAGTCATGGCCGGCTGAACGAACACCTCGCCACCATCCTCGTTGCCGGCAACTCCGCCAAGCGCCTGAAGATCCTCGAAGGGGCACCCCCGTTCGAGTTCGCAACAAGCGCTGAACAGGCCAACCCAGCCGCGTCAAAAGCTAAATCCAACCGAGTAATTCCCGGGACTGAACCCTAGGCAGTAAATGAGATCACCTCAGCTTCGCACTTAAATCGACATAACTCTGAGGCATCTCCAATTGCTAGATCCCATCAGTCCAAAGGCGCCTGCGATCAGTCATCAATATCCGCCAACTGTCGTGATTGAAGAACGCATACAATCATCGTAACGAGCAGAAGGGGGGCTACAATCAACCCCGCTCGGCTCAAACCGAGAGACAACACACTATCGGTGCCAGGTTCAGTGCCTAGACGACCGAGATATACAATCAGGTTTGGTCCCACTCCAAATCCAAGAAGATTCATTGAAAGCAGATTCATTGCAGCAAGGCGCCCGCGAAAGCGACTAGGGCTGAATATTTGGAATCCGAGAACAGGCAGGACAGCCCAAGCGCCGCTTATCATGACAGCCGCAGTCATCCAGATGAGAAGCATCGACGTATCATCGATTCGGGGCGCGAAAGGAAATACGATGAGGGCAGCGCAAGCTGCGATCAGCAAGGCCACTGGCGGACCAGCATTTCTTCGGAATCGCTCTATGCGCATTGCCAACCAAGGCCAGAAAAATATGCCGATAAGACCAGCGGGAGCAGTCCGAAATCCGAATGCGAAACCTGCCTGGGAGGGATCAAACCCATGCTCACGCACCAGAATTGTCGGCATCCACGCCGGCATCCCCAATCCAAATATTGTCAGCAATCCTCCACTCAATATGAATGGCACATAGAATGCCCAATTCCGGCGAAGATAGGCAAAAAAGTCTACCAGGCTCGCTTTATCTGCGTCTCTGTCCTCTGATACGCGGCGCTCGGGTTCCCGCACCAGCAGGAGGAAAAGAAATGCGAGAAACAAGCCCGGCAACCCCACCAAGACCATGGTGAGGCGCCAAGGAGCCATCGCCATGGATTCGCTGATCGTTCCGGCAAACTCAAGGGCGAGAGCCCCGACGACAAATGAGCCAGTGCCCATGATCGCCCCGACTGATGAGTACACAGCCATTGGGGTCGCGCGCTTTTCGCGAATAAAATAGTCAGCGATAAGGGATACGGCCGCCGGCGTGAGAACTGCCTCACCTACCGCGACCCCCGCCCTGCAGACGAGCAGGCTGGCGAACCCGTTTGCAAATCCTGAGGCAATCGTAGTCAGACTCCAAAGAGCAACACCTGCAAGCAACAGTCGTTTACGTTGATAAGTATCGATCAGATGGGCAAGCGGCAGACCCGCAAATGAATATAGAATGGAAAAGCCCGCGCCCATCAGCAGGCCAAGCTGTCCGTCGCCAAGGCCCAGGTCGCGTGAAAGCGGATCTGCCAGAAGCGACAGAATAAATCTGTCTACGAAAGATGTGGCAAACAGGAGCGTAAGCAGCGTAACGGCAACCCACTTTTGCCAAGCGTCTTGCGCGCCCATATCCTGTGTTCCCGACACTGTGCTCATACCCTAGCCCCCTCACCACTAAAACAATTGTACTTCTTGGCACGGATGACGTACAATGCTCAATACCAACAGTTTTAAAACGTCGGCCCCGGGCACAATAAATTCTTATCTGTGTTTCAAATGTGTCTGACTTGAGTTGGGTCTCAGCGCAGCCCTCCTTTCCAGCAAGCCGAGGCGACCGTCCCGTGCGTAGAAGATGTTGCCACCATGGGGATCCCTATGCAGGAATGTCTCGGGACTCCCGTCCAGAATGTGCCACAAAACATCTAGAGATTTCGCCGCTGTGTCGGCGTTCTTGAGAATCGCTTCCAGCATCTCGCCATGCTTGCAGGAAACCAGCTCCTTCCAACGAGCCTGCCTGTAGCAATGTTTGAGGAAGATTCGTTGGGGCTCTCGCCAAGTTATATCCCGTTCCAGCTTGGGCTTTTCCCACCATGCTCGGCGAAGCAAAGCTATTGCTTCCAGCTCACTGGCCATTTGGTCGACGGACCCTTGCGCCAGGTTGGCGCCGAATTTGACGCCTCGCTTGGTCAGCTCTCCTGCGGCTGATCGCTCTTAGCTGCGAAGAAAACCCGTGGAATTTTCATAGGTATTTCAGGCGCAACGTGATGGTAGAAATCGGCTTCCTGCTGCAGAGCCACAACAACGCGCTTGCGCTACTTGTCGTCAAGCCTCCCTGCACATAAACCGAATCAGCAGGGGCTCCCGGTCTCTCCTGTCGTGACAGGTGAGGTTAAAAACGAGCAAGTGTCGAGGTACCTCTATGTCCATCTCTTCGAACCGCTTGGGCAACCGATGCGCCAGGAAACTCCTGCTGAAAAGCTAGAGCAATCCACGTCTCATTGATGTCCGCCAGTTGTGTGGGAAGTGGAGATTGCGGTAAATCTTTTGCGTGGGGCTAAATCCAGATTTCGCCACTCACACCGGACCATTGCCGGTCCGACGGACATCCCCACTTACGAAGCGTCCGGTTCGCCGGCGCTGCGCATACGCATGCCAGAGGCTCTGCCTCTGTATTATGAAAAGCCCTGGCTCCCAAGCCGATCCCTCCATCGACCAGCAGGATCGACCCTATCGAGGGGCAACAGAGCTCTTCGAGAGTCCGGCCCAGGTTCAGATTCCGTTTTATGCTTAGGGCTTCTGACCCAGCCCCGTAAATTCCGGCCATGAATTTGCAGAGTCCTCGACACGAAGAGGATGACAAATGCGCAAATCACGATTTTCCGAAGAACAGATCATTGGGATGATCCGGGAGCACGAGGCTGGCGTGAAGACAGCCGATATCTGCCGCAAGTACGGCATCTCGGATGCGACCTTCTACAAGTACAAGGCGAAGTTCGGCGGCATGACGGTGTCGGACGCCCGGCGGCTGAAGACGCTGGAGGAGGAGAACTCGAAGCTGAAGCGCCTCCTGGCCGATGCAATGCTGGACAATGCCGCCCTGAAGGACCTGGCGACAAAAAACTTCTGACGCCCGACGCCAAACGGAAGGCCGTGCACCACGTGATGGAAGTGCATGGCCTGTCGGAGCGTCGGGCCTGCCGGCTGGCCGATCTCGATCGGTCCACCTTCCAGTATGAAAAACGCGATGGCGGTGACGAGAAGTTGCGCCAGAGGCTACGGGAGCTGGCCGGTGAACGCCGCCGGTTCGGCTATCGCAGGCTCGGCATCCTGCTGGACCGCGAGGGCCTCAGCGCCAATCACAAGAAGATCTACCGGATCTATGCCGAGGAGGGACTGGCCGTGAAACGACGACGTGGGCGAAAGCGGGCGACAGGCACACGTTCACCCATGCTCCTGCCGGAACAGGCGAATGAGCGATGGAGCCTGGACTTCGTATCGGACGCTCTCAGCGATGGCCGCCGGTTCCGCACGCTCTGCGTGGTCGACGACTTCACCCGGGAAGCCCTGGCCGTGGTCGTCGATGTCTCCCTGTCCGGCGTGCGGGTCGCCAGGGAACTGTCCAGGCTCATCACCCGGCGGGGTGCTCCGAAGATGATCGTCTCCGACAA
>NZ_NCST01000096.1 GCF_002088975.1 Henriciella aquimarina | reverse complement strand
CAGGCGCCTGATGAAGGCCATGGGCCTGCAGGGCATTATCCGCGGCAAGCCGCATCGCACGACCTACAGCGACAAGGCGGCGCCGTGCCCGCTCGACCATGTGAACCGCAACTTCAAGGCCCCGGCGCCGAACCGGCTCTGGGTCAGCGATTTCACCTATGTCTCGACCTGGGCAGGGTTTGTCTATGTCGCCTTCGTCATCGATGTGTTCGCCCGCCGCATTGTCGGCTGGCGGGTCAGCCGGACAGCGCATGCGGACTTCGTGCTTGATGCCCTTGAACAGGCCTTGCATGACCGGCGGCCCTGCTCTGGAAGTGGTCTTGTCCATCATTCAGATCGTGGCAGCCAGTATGTCAGTATACGGTATACGGAGCGTCTGGCCGAGGCAGGTCTTGAGCCGTCGGTGGGCAGTGTTGGTGACAGCTATGACAACGCTTTGGCGGAAACCATCAATGGACTCTACAAGGCCGAAGTCATCTGGCGGAAAGGCCCGTGGAAATCCATCGATGCCGTTGAATACGCCACCCTCGAATGGGTCGACTGGTTCAATCACCGCCGCCTGCTCGAGCCAATCGGAAACATCCCACCGGCAGAAGCCGAGGCCAACTACTTTGCAGCGCTGAAGGAAAACGCTATCGCTGCTTGACCCCAACCAAACAGCCTCCGGGGTTACCGGCGCGGTTCAGATCGCGGATTATGGTCGGCAGCGTTCCGTTTTTATGAAACTCGCCTTCAATCTCGTACGTCTGACAGATGGCTTTGACGATACGCGAGCCAATAAGGATGGCCGATTACCGGACTTCATGTTGAATGCTGGTTTCTCAAATGTCCAAGAACGCAGTGTCACGCTGACCCCCACGGGATCTATCTCGCTTTACACAGCGACCAAGCAAGAAGCGTAAGGCGGGACAAATCGTCGAGCGACGGCGCGCTCCAAATTTGCTATTTTGAATCCCATGTACAAACCCCGATCCGAACTCGCGACACACGAGGTCGCCAATCAACCAAGACCGCCTGGCGATCTTGATCTTCTGCAAGATCCGGCCCTGGCTGAGCCGCTCATGGCGGCCTATGCAAGGTGCAACGCAGACCGCAATGAGCCCAACACTGCAAGCCGCCATATGTCCCATCTCGACACTTTCGGCAAAGCGGTCGGGGCGCTGCAAACCCGGGAGCTTGGCCGGCAGGCGAATGAAAACCCGCCTCGCCTCAAGGCGTTTAACGCGCAGGGCGAACGCATCGACGAGGTCGAGTTTCATCCGGCATATCATCAGCTGATGAAAATAGGCCTCCAGGGCGGGGTGTCCTCGCGCGCCTGGACCCATCCAGCAGGCGGGCAGATCGCCCATGCGGCGCTCCTTTACATGATAAGCTGGACCGATAGCGGCGTGACCTGCCCCATGTCTATGACCTATGCAGCCCAACCGATCCTGAGGCGAGCCGACTGGGCGAACGGTTGGGCCGAGAGCGCTCGCACGCCAGACTATGACCCGAACGCTATGCCGATAGAACATAAATCGGCAGCGACCATCGGCATGGCGATGACCGAGAAACAAGGCGGATCCGACCTGCGCGCGAATACGACGCGCGCGCATTCGCTCTCAGATGACGAAGTCGAACTGGTCGGGCATAAATGGTTTTGCTCGGCGCCAATGTGCGACGCGTTTTTGACGCTGGCCTATGAAGAAGATGGTTTGTCTTGCTTTCTGGCGCCGCGCTGGCGCCCAGACGGCTCACGCAATCAAATCGAGATACAGCGCCTGAAAGACAAGATGGGCGATCGCTCCAATGCTTCATCTGAGATTGAGTATCGCAGCGCCTATGCGAGACGGATCGGCGCGCCTGGCCGAGGGATTGCAACCATTATCCAGATGGCGCACCACACGCGCTATGACTGCATGATAGGGTCGGCGGCTGGCATGCGGCAGGCTGTCTGCCGGGCGGCGTTTCATGTCAGTCAGAGAACAGCCTTTCAGAAGACCCTGATTGACCAACCCCTCATGCGCGGTGTGATCGCCGATCTCGCCCTCGAGAGTGAAGCGGCGATCGCGCTAACCCTGCGCGTTGGTGCGGGATTTGATCTCAGTGCCGACAATGAACGCGAAGCCGCATTGAGCCGCGCGCTGACGCCGCTTGCGAAGTTCTGGATATGTAAACGTCAGCCAGATCTTGTGAGCGAAGCTTTGGAATGTTTTGGCGGAGTCGGATTCGTCGAAGAGACCGGCATGGCACGGCTATTCAGGACCTCCCCGCTCAACGCGATTTGGGAAGGCTCCGGTAACATTATGGCGCTCGACTTGCAGCGCGCATTGTCCGAGGAGGCTGTACGAAAAGTCTTCAACGAAGAGCTCAAACGGATCGCCACCGACATCCCAGAGGCAGAAACGCTGGCCAACAAACTTCGATCCGAGCGGCCAGACAATCTGCGCCTCTTCGCGCAGCAAGCCGCGCTCTTATTCTCAGCCGATGCACTTACCGACGCATCTCTAAGGGACATGTATGTGAAAACCCGTATCACACATCCAACCCCAATCTGGGGGGCGTTCGGGGTCAAAGTCGATCTCGACGACCCGATCACGCGGGCGACAAACTGGATGTTGGGCTGATCCGTACTCAGTATATAAACGCCAGGATAACGGACGGCATTGACAGGCCTGGTGCTTTTGCCAGGATCGCCTTGATTGTGTTGCCTTCGGCCACGTGACGGGCGGTAAGGACGACCCAGCCTCCAACTTGAAACCCTGTGCCAATCGCTACATCGCCGCTCGGCAACAACACTTCAATGGCGACGCACCCACGCAGATACGTTCAAAAATCCCCATTATCCAAAGGAGCTGCACTCATTCTCCCCGCTCTAAGCATGGTCGTTGCAGAAGACGACTTTGCTCAGATTTCTGAGATGTCAGGGCCGCATTTTCAAGGGATGAAACTTCCTCAGACGTACACAGCAATACCCGCAAATCGACCGGTGAGCATGAAAACGTTTGGCCAGATCTCTTGCAACAATTGATAGCGGCGCGTCACCCGCTTCAACGCAGCATGCTGCACTGGCGGTTTTTGCAGCGATGCTATTGGCCTTCGCCTGGGTGAATTCACCGGCAGTTGAAATTTATGACCTGATCCACCACACGCCTTTGTCGTTGCAGGTTGGCGCTGTTGGATTGTCCAAGCCGTTGGTCGACTGGATCAATGAAGGCCTGATGGTCTTCTTCTTTTTTGCGATTGGGCTCGAAATCAAACGCGAAGTCCTGGTCGGCGACCTCGCCTCGCCGCGCAAGATCGCCCTTCCCGGGATCGGCGCCCTGGGTGGCATGCTCGTCCCCGCCGCAGTCTATCTGTTGTTTAATGCGGGCAACCCGGAAACCGAGCATGGTTGGGCCGTGCCGGTCGCCACCGATATTGTCCTTGCGCTCGCCGTCTTGTCTGTGCTTGGCACGCGCATCCCACCTACGCTCAAAGTCTTCCTAATGGCGCTCGCCGTGTTCGACGATTTTGGAACACTGGTGATTATTGCGCTCTTCTACACCGAAGGATTGAGTCTGGTCTCGCTTGCCTTGGCTGTACTCGGACTGGTTGGCCTGATTGGGCTCAACCGCCTGAGGGTCACGCATATGACGCCCTACGTTTTGATTGGAATTTTCGTTTGGGTGGCAGTCCTGGAATCAGGTGTCCATGCAACAATTGCCGGTGTCCTCGTAGCGTGGACGATTCCGCTGTCGGTTAAAGGGCGCCTGATGCTTTCAATCGTCGAAACCGGCATGAGACCGTGGGTCGCGTACGGTGTCGTACCGGTTTTTGCTTTCTTCAATTCAGGGATTCACCTGGCGGGCATGTCTTCTGCGACCCTCATCGGTCCGGCTAGCCTCGGCGCGGGGTTCGGGCTCTTCATTGGCAAACCTCTCGGCGTATTTGGCGCGGCGGCTTTAGCGGTCGCCAGCGGCCTTGGAAAGCTCCCGCCGGCTATCACCTGGCTGCATCTGCTGGGCGCGTCTCTGCTCGCCGGAGTGGGCTTTACAATTAGCCTGTTTGTGGCGGCGCTCGCGTTCGACCACCCCGCCGCCTTACAGGAGGTCACGCTAAGCGTGATCATCGCGTCGACCCTCTCCGCTTTTACCGGGTTGGGCGTGCTCACCTTGGCCGCGCAGAGACCTCAGCCTGCCGAATCTGAAGAAAGACTTCGCCCATGAAAATGTCTCCGCCGCCTTTGCCTTGGCTGATTGCTGCACTCGTCATCGGTGCCGTCCTTGCCATAACTTTCAGGCTGAAACTCGCGGATGATCAGCAGGCCGCACCCACGCCCCAGATTGCGGTTTCTTCGCCCGTAGAACGTGCAACACTGGAGGCGACCTGTGCGCGCATCGATGTCGAAGCACGGCTGCGCGCCGCTTTGGCGGCGTACTCAGTCGGCGAAGATCTCGTCTCCGATAGTCTGCTGACTGACGCCGAAATGCCGATCGCATCTCTGCCTGGGAGCCTTTGGACTAATGACGATCGCGCGCGGCTCAATGAGTTGGTGTACCAGGCGCGGTTGGCGATCGCGACGCAGTCTGGAGTGGAGGCTAAAATCGAGGCCGCGATTGATGACCTGCGCCAAACACCGCTCCATGAGAAAGGGTCTCCAGCGGTGCCGTCGGCCATGGCGGGAGCGATCGCAGATCAAATCGAAAAAGCGATGAATGGGTTTGTCGAAACACGCTCCAGCCAAGATGGTCAAACCTATCTGATGGGGTACGGCCACTACCAGACCGCCGACGCGCTGTTTCGAAACCATAGGGACGATATCCAACTCTATAGCGAGACCGCGGACAGATTGATTGAAAAAAGCCTGCTCCTGCTTGCCGATTTCTATCCCAGTCCGCGCCTAGCTGATGCAGACATGCCCTGAGGTCCGCGGCGCTTTTTCAAGTTATCCACAGCAAGCGCTGTAATGGCAGGCCCGTCTTCTCGTCTATTCGTCCAGCACATCTATCAGCGCCCGATGAAACAGTGCGTGAAGACGAGAACCGCAAGAAGGCCCCAGATGACTCACACTCCGAGCGACCGACGACAGTCCGCCGAGCCCGCCAGTCCCAGAGAGCTTCGCGGCCTCAGCGGCACAGCCTGCATCCTGTCCACCCTTGGCATCGGCCTTCTCGGCCTTGGTATCGGCGCAATCACCGCGTCCTATTTGAGAGCAACAGCCGCTCTGATTGCACTTCTGGGACTTACCATTCATCTCATCGCACTGATCCACACCGCTCGGCACAAACATCATGCATTATCTGCGGGCCGGTTCTGGCTGACAGCGGTCTATGGGAGTTGCTGGATCATTTTGCTTGTTCTGAGTTCTGCTCTGCTAAGAACGTGGCTTGTACACGCATGATCAAACGGCCAAAGCCTCCATGCGGTCTCGCGGCGACGCGATAATAACTGCCGGATCAACAATCGCGACCGACTTATCGGTATCCGGGCACTCAATCGCCCTGATCATGTGGCCAAGCGTGTTCAGCCGGGCCGTGCGTTTGTCGTCGGTATGAACCGCGTACCAGGGCGCAAATGCGTAATCTGTGCGAGCAAGCATCGCGTTGCGTGCGGTCGTATAGTCGTCCCACTTCTGCAATGCGACCGCATCTATCGGGCTTTTCTTCCACTGCTTCAAAGGGTCTTTATCGCGGGCCGCAAGTCGCCGCTCCTGCTCTTCCCGGCTGATGTCGAGATAATATTTGAGGATTTGCGTGCCATCGCGCACCAGCATTTGTTCAAACGCGCCAACATTATCGTAAAAGGCTTCAACTTGGTCATCGCTGGCAAAGCCCATAACCGGTTCAACGCCAGCCCGATTGTACCAGGATCGATTGAAGAGCGCGATTTCACCGTCGGCTGGCAAGTGCGGTGCATAACGTTGGAAATACCAGCTGCGCGTATCGCGGTCGGACGGTTTCCCAAGCGCTACAATACGGGTGTCGCGGGGACTGAGATGGTCGGCGATGCGCTTGATCACACCGTCCTTACCGGCCGCATCACGCCCCTCGAGGATCACCAGAATACGATGACCATGCGTGATCGCGCGGCGCTGGATCTTGACCAGTTCTATCTGCAGTGCGCGCAACCGGCGTTTATAGTCCTTCTTGGAGAGACCCGTATCGGCGTGGTCATCTTTTGGCATTCGCGCGAACCCTTTCATCACTGGCCGGCGAAACTTGTCTTATGGCCGGGCGGGTCGGTTCGGATGGGTATAGATAGTCCCGTGTCAGCGGTGCCGCGTCTTGGCGTTTACCCAGCTGAAGCTGGAACACATTGTGAAAGCCATGGCGAAATGAGAGTTCGCTGCTGACGAGATAAAAATCCCACATCCGTACAAACCTGGCATCATACAGCGTTTCAGCATCATCAGCGCGGTTCAGAAAACGCTCCCGCCACGCTTTCAGCGTTTCCGCATAGTGCAAGCGCAGGATCTCAATATCCAGAACCACCAGCCCGGCTTTCTCAATCACGGGCACAATTTCCGAGAGTGCTGGAATATAGCCCCCTGGAAAGATATGCCGGGCGATCCATGGATTGGTCGCCCCTGGTCCAGGCGACCGCCCAATCGTGTGAATGAGCGCCGTTCCATTCTCGCCGAGACGGGCCGCAATCTGGTCGAAATATTCGCGGTAATGCGGCACACCGACATGTTCAAACATACCAACCGAGACAATCTTGTCATACTCGCCGGTAAGGTTGCGATAATCTTGAATCTCAAAATCGACACGGTCGCTGAGCCCGGCGGTCTCAGCGCGCTCTTGAGCCAGACAGTGCTGCTCACAGGATAATGTCACACCGTGGACCCGAACATCTTCGCGCTCCGCCAGATGCATCGCAAGCCCGCCCCATCCGCACCCAATATCAAGCACATGGTCCCCGGGTTTCAAGCACAGCTTGCGCGCGATATGATCTTTCTTAAACCGCTGGGCATCGTCGAGCGATGTCTGCGGCTTCGGGAAATACGCGCAGGAATACTGCATGTCGTCATCAAGAAAGAGGCGGTAGAGATCGTTGCCGATATCATAATGGTGCGCCACGTTCCGAGCCGATCGCGCTTGCGGATTAAATTGCGCAACCGCACGAAACGTCTTTCGCAGGAAAGATGGGAGCGCCGCATGCGCGCTGCCCTTAGACAGAATATTGGTCCAGAGAAGATCCAGCAGTTCATATAGATCGCCGGTTTCCAGCACGAGGCCTTCTTCCATATAGGCCTCGCCAAGCTGCAATTCAGGATCGAGCACGATGCGGCGAAGCCAGGCCTCAGATTTCACGGCGATACGAACCGGATGGTCGCAGGGCGGACCAAAAACAGCTGTCTTGCCATTTGGAAAAACGACTTCCAGGCGTCCCTTGCGAATAGACTTTTCAAGCCGTTTTTTGGCGATTGTGCTCCATAGACTCATCAGCGGCGTCCTTCTGGCTTGGCAGCAACGCACCCCGGCGTGCTCACCATATGATCTGATACGGATAAGACGGCCCGGCCCCTGAACCATTACACTCAGGGCCCAGCGCCATATTAAAAGTGACCGAAAATCCGTTCGCGCTTGAGGGCGATTCTGGCGGCGTGCGTATCACACTCCTCAAGCCCCAATATACGTGGAACCGCTTACGAATATGACGTCCGACCCAAGCCCTTCAGAACGGCGCAAACGAGCCATTGAAGCTGCGCTCATCGAGTCGCATCAGGACATGTTTCGGTTTCTGAAGCGAAAATTGCGCAACGATGCGGATGCCAAGGATGTGCTGCAAGAATTCTATGTTAAGGCGCTGACCCGGTTTAATGATCTTAAAGATGAAGACCGGCTTCGAGGCTGGTTGTCTCAGATTCTTCGTTCGACAATCGCTGATCATTTTCGAGCAATGACGCGTTCAGACAAAGCGCTGGAAACCTATGCGGCAGAGGCTGCCCTCCTGTTCGATGATGATGAGATCGACTTTGTTATTTGCGCATGCCTATACAAAATGTTGCCGACACTGAATCCCGACTACGCGGATCTGATCTGGCGGGCTGACCTTATCGGTGAAGATCGCTCTGTGATTGCTCATGATCTCGGCCTGTCTGAGAATGCGCTTCGAGTGAAACTTCACCGCGCACGCCGGGCCATGCGCCAGCGCCTGGAACAAACCTGCCTGACCTGTATCGAACACGGCTATTTTCAATGCGCCTGTCCGGGCGCTGAAGACTTGCGAAAACGCGTTGAAGCGACCGCCTTGTCCATACCTCCGGGCCAGGTTGTTCCTTGATACGTTTTCGCAGCGGCGGGGTGTAACGCCGCTCCGGTTCGCGCGTCTTTGTTTTCAGGTCCGCAATAGGCGGTTTTTGCTTGTGCTCGCCGAGCCAGGACGAAATTGAAGAGAAGGAGATCGCCATGAACCGTGTCAAGAAAAGCGCCGTCCAAACGCCCAAAGCCAAAGTCAAACCGCCCGTCAAAAAGGGCTGTTGTTGCGCAGGCGGCTCGAAGCCGGGCCGAGGCAAGGAAAAATCGATGCCAGCGCTAAAAAGCGCTGGTGACGCAGCCTGACCCTTTCGTTCTCAATCGCCCCCTTACCGCGAAAGCCTCAAGCCATGCCAGATGATCAACGTATGACAGCTAAAAAACCCCGCAAAGCCAAACGCTCTGATCCCAAAAAGAAAGCGTCCAAGAGCGCCCGCCGGGCGCAATCAAGGCCGGAGTCCGCAAAGCCCATTCAAGCCTCGTCCCGGCCCAGCCTGCCAGACGCCGCTGCTTATGGGGTTGATCTCATGCAGAGACAAACTCTGTTCTTTGACGCGTTGCGCCAGCGCGCCAACACAATGCTCGCCCATGAGCGAGACGGCATGCCACCTGTCTTGAAGTTCAAGTATGAGCTCGTGGCGGACGCAGCGACATTTGAACCTGCGTGCAATTATCAACTTCTAAAAATACTCGAGATTGGCGATATCTGCCTCGACGATTGTCTTGATCCAGACAAACCACCCGTGATCATTATCGATCCCCGCGCGGGTCATGGCCCCGGCATTGGCGGATTCAAAGACGATTCTGAAGTCGGCATCGCTCTACATGAAGGCTACCCCGTATACTTCGTCGTGTTCACGCCTGACCCTGTTTCCGGTCAAACGCTAGCCGATGTGTTGGCGGGCCTGCGCCAGTTTGTAGAACTCGTGGCCGAGCGACATGATGGCGAGGCGCCAGTGCTCTATGGCAATTGCCAAGGCGGATGGGCGGCGGCACTTCTGGCGGCTGATTGCGAAGGCCTTGCCGGACCGATTGTGATGAACGGGTCACCGCTCTCCTATTGGGCCGGTGAACCCGGTGCCAATCCGATGCGGCTTGCGGCAGGATTCCTCGGAGGGGCCTGGATCAATCACTTCTTGTCTGATCTCGGAAATGGCCGGTTCGATGGCGCCTGGCTGGTCCAGAATTTCGAAACCCTCAAACCTGAAGGGGCAATCTTCCGGAAATATGCCGATCTGTTTGAAAACGTCGATACAGCCGCCGACAGGTTCCTGGATTTCGAGCGTTGGTGGGGCGGCTTCTACCGCCTGAGCCGCGAAGAGATTCTTGCGATTGTCGAAAACCTCTTTATCGGCAACCGGCTTGAAAAAGGTCTGGTGAAACTCGGGGCCCATTGTGAGATTGATTTAAAACAGATCCGCAATCCTCTCGTCATCTTCGCCTCACATGGCGACAATATCACCCCGCCACATCAGGCACTTGGTTGGATCCCAGCGGTTTATGAGACGACCGAGGCACTCATCGCAGCCGATCAACGCATTGTCTATCTGATCAATCAACATGCCGGGCATCTCGGCATCTTTGTATCTGCGAGTGTCGCGCGCCTCGAACATCGCGCGATGCTGGAAAACCTTTCCGATATCGAAGCGCTGGAGCCTGGGCTCTATGAAATGAGGATCGATAATCCGACCGGCGATCCTGATTGCGACCACGACCAGTACATTGTGCGGTTTGAACCCCGCCGGGTTGAGGACCTGGTATTCGAAACCCAGCCTGAGGCATTTGAGCGTGTCGGGCGTCTGTCGGCGCAATTGGAGACGGCTTATTCGAACTTCGCCAGCCCGTGGGTGCGCGCCTGGTCTAATCCGGTCACAGCAGAGCTTATGAAATGGTCTCATCCGATGCGGGTGACACGCTACATGTTCTCAGAACGGTTCAATCCAGCTATGGCGATGACCGCCGCGTTTGCACCCATGGTTCGCGCCAATCGAAAGGCTGTCAATGAGGACAATCGCTTTCGCACAGCTGAAAAGATGGGCGTCGACTGGATCGAGACCGGCCTGACCCGCATGCGCGAGTCTCGCGATGCCGCATCCGAACTGGCCTTCAGCTGGCTCTATGACTGGCCCGTATTGCCTGAACCTATAAAGGACGAGGCGGCAAAGAAATGAGCGCCCTCGACACCTCCCAGCGCGAAAGTCATCGCGTCCTCACCGTCAATAGCGGGTCTTCAAGCCTGAAAATCGCGCTCTTCCGGGTCGGAAACGACGTGGTCAAGACAATGTCGGGCGCCGTCACCGGCATTGGCGCATCAGAGGCGAGAATGTCAGCTGAGACCGCTTATGGCGACACACTTTGGGACGAACGCACCTGCTGCATCAACCACCCCGTTGCGCTGGAAACCTTCTTTCATGAGATGGCCGCTCATGTCGATCTCGGCGGCATTTCTGCGGTGGGACACCGGGTTATGCATGGAGGTCCCGACTACACAACGGCCCAGCGTCTGACTCCGAGAGTCGAAGCGGATCTGCGCGAACTGATTCCATTGGCGCCGCTGCATATGCCTGCAAACCTTGATGGCATCGTTGCCACGCGCCTGCGTTTACCGAATGCGATGCAATATGCCTGTTTTGATACGGGCTTTCATGCAGACATGCCGATCGCGGCCCAACGCACAGGACTGCCGCCTGCGATGGAAGACAGATATGTCCGCCGGTTCGGCTTTCATGGCCTCTCCTACGCATTTATTGTCTCAGATCTTGCCGCCCGCGCCGGTGAGGCGATGTCCAGGCAACGTCTGCTGGTTGCGCATCTCGGTGCGGGCGCAAGTATGGCCTCAATCGAGAATGGCCAAACCATAGATACAAGCACGGGATTTTCGGCGCTTGCGGGACTGCCCATGGCGACCCGAAGCGGCGATGTCGATCCCGGGCTGCTCTTATACCTCATACTGGAAAAAGGCTGGGCCCCATCAGTCTTGCACGACCAGCTTTATCATGGCGCAGGCTTGCTTGGGCTTTCGGGTCTGAGCGGTGATGTAAAAACTCTGCTCAAAACAGACGACCCGCGCGCGAGCGACGCGCTTGCGCAATTTGCCTATCAAGCTCGCAAGCAAGCTGGCGCACTGATCACCGCCATGGGCGGTGTTGACCGGATCATCTTTACCGGCGGCGTTGGCGAACACGCGCCCTCGATCCGCGCCGCCATCTGCGAGCCACTTAGCGATCTCTATGGAATAAATTTTGACACCCGAGCAAATGATCGGGGTGAAACGTGTATTTCAAAGCCGGACAGTTCGGTGATTGTCGAAACGGTTCACACTGACGAGGCGATGATGATCGCCCGTTACGGACGCGCGATGCTTGAAGCCACCCCAGTGCAGATAGAGCGCCGGGTCTCATGACTGGTTTTCGAGATTTTGCCGACCTCAAGACCGCTGCCGACTCAGGACCGCCCGTGAAGGTCGCCATTGTCTGTGCGGCGCAACGAGACGTCCTACTCTCGGTCGACGAAGCCGTTAAGCGCGGCTGGATCCATCCAATCCTGATCGGCGACCCTGATGCGATCAAGGCCGAAGCCGAGGCGGCAAATCTCACATTCCATCCCGATCAGGTCTTGCCCGCCTGGAATGAGGCAGAAGCAGCCCAACGCGCAGCCGGTTTACTGAAATCGGGCAGCACGCATGCCGCCATGAAAGGCCTGATCCATACCGACGTCTTGCTAAAAGAACTGCTCAACGCCAATGCTGGTCTGCGTCAGCCTGGAGCGCGGGTCAGCCATGTCTTTCTGGCGGACATTCCAGCCTATCCGAAACTGCTTGCGATTACAGATGCCGCAGTCAACATCGCCCCGGATTTGGGCGCGAAAGCCGCTATCCTGCAGCACGCTATCGATCTTATGGTTTCTATTGGTATCGACCAGCCCAAAGCCGCAATCCTTTCAGCAATTGAGACTGTCAATCCGCTGATCAGTTCCAGCCTTGATGCCGCGGCACTCTCGGTCATGTCCCTGCGCGGTCAGGTGCGCGGCGCAGTCGTTGACGGACCGCTCGCCTTTGACAACGCAATTTCGCTTAAAGCCGCGGAAATCAAAGGCATTGCCTCGCCTGTGGCTGGGGATGCCGACATTCTACTCGTCCCAGATCTCGTTTCTGGCAATATCCTCGCTAAGAATCTGGAATATATGGCTGACGCCACGCTGGCCGGTCTCGTCCTCGGGCTGAACGCACCCATCGTCTTGCCATCGCGTGCCGATCCGGTGAACGCACGGCTCGCAGGTCTGGCGCTGGCGCGCCTTAGCCTAGCCGCAAAGGACCGCAAATCCGCGACGCGAGACAAAGCCCCGGTCTGGCCGGTGCACGCAACGCGCAGCTCACCTTTACCGGAAGCGGACTGCTGCCCGCCCAGCCATCCCACGCCAACCTCCCCCACATCACTCAATGGAGACGCTCATGCCAAGTCATGACCCCGTTATCTGCGCGCCAGTGCGCACCGCCATCGGCGCCTTTGGCGGTAGTTTGAAAAACGTCCCGGCGTCCGATCTTGGCGCTATAGCGATCAAGGCCGCTCTGGAACGGGCAGGACTTGCACCGGATCGGGTCGATACCGTTATTATGGGCCAGGTTCTGCAAGCCGGCGCCGGAATGAACCCGGCGCGTCAGGCAGCGATAGGTGCGGGTCTTCCTGTCAACGTCCCCGCGATGACCGTCAACCGGGTCTGCGGATCCGGCGCGCAGGCGGTCATAACCGCCGCGCAAGACGTCATGCTTGGCCACGCGGCGTGCGCCGTCGCTGGCGGCATGGAGAATATGGACCAAGCCCCGTTTCTGCTTGGCAAAGCGCGTTACGGCTATCGTCTGGGCGACGGGGCGCTCATTGACAGTCTTCTTAGGGACGGGCTGAACGATGCCTTTTCCGGCGAGCATTCCGGCTGGCATACCGAAGACTTAGCCGAACAGAACCAAATCAGCCGTGCCGCTCAGGATGCCTGGGCGTTGCGTTCGCAAAGCCGGTTCTCGAAAGCCCAGAGTGACGGTCTTTTCGACGCCGAGATTGTGCCCGTTGAGATGAAAACCCGTAAAGGGATTTCGGTATTCGATCGGGACGAGCACAATCGCCCGGATACGACTCTAGACAGTCTTGCGCATCTGAAGCCGGCCTTCCGAGAGCATGGAACGATCACAGCCGGGAATGCTCCCGGATTGAACGCGGGCGCTGCTGCAATGATCGTTGCTGACCGGGCCTGGGCAGAGACAAACCAGCTGCAGCCTGCGGTCCGGATTGCCGGCATGGGCGTCGGCGCCGTCGAACCCGGACTGTTCGGCCTTGGTCCTGTACCTGCTGTGAAACAGGCATTGGAGCGGGCCGCCTGGCCACTTGCATCGGTGGAACGGGTCGAAATTAACGAGGCCTTCGCGGCCATTGCCGTCGCTTTGGTCGGCGAGCTGGGATTCTCCGAGGACATAGTGAATGTCGAGGGCGGCGCCATTGCACATGGCCATCCAATCGGCGCGACGGGCGCTGTTCTGTCCGTACGGCTGATCCATGCCATGCAACGAGACAATCTTAAGCGCGGCATCGTCACCCTCTGCATTGGCGGCGGACAGGGCGTCGCGCTCGCGCTCGAACGTATCCCATCCTGACCCGGCGCATCTCCCCCCAACTGCCCCGACGCCGGTTAACAGGGAACGCCGTCTCTCACGATTGCCTCCGTGAGGGACGGCGGCTTTGGCTGCGTATTATTCTGCAAGGAGCTGGATGTGAGCACACCCGATTGTGATCTTCGCGGAAAAACCGCACTGATTGTCGGCATTGCGAATAGTGATAGTCTGGCCTGGGCGGCGGCCACGTCCCTTCGCGGTGCAGGCGCGCGCCTGGCGATCACCTATTTGAACGAGAAGGCTCGCCCGCATGTTGAACCTTTAGCGAGAAAGGCAGATGCAGATCTCATTCTCGAATGCGATGTCACCAAACCTGGATCGCTGGACGCTGTCTTCGACGCGGTCGCAGCAAAATGGGATCGGCTTGATCTTGTCTTTCACGGGATTGCAAGTGCGCCAAAATCTGATCTTCAGGGGCGTTTGACAGACTGTTCGGCCGACGGTTTCGCAGCCGCCATGACGGTGTCTTGCTATTCGCTCCTTCATATGGCGCGGCGGGCTGAACCATTAATGCGACGCGGCGGCTCTCTGATCACGCTCAGTTTCTATGGCTCAGAAAAAGTCGTTGATCACTATAATGTCATGGGCCCGGTCAAAGCTGCGCTTGAAAGCGCTGTACGCTACCTTGCCCATGAGCTCGGACCCGCCGGCATCCGCGTCAATGCCATTTCCGCCGGACCCGTTGCGACAAGAGCCGCGTCTGGCCTCACCCATTTCGAAGAATTGCTAAACGAGGCCGCAGCCAAATCACCGCTGCGACGAACAATCGATGCCAGCGAAGTCGGAAAAGCGGCTTTGTTTTTGGCCAGCGATCTGTCCAGCGGCGTGACCGGTGAAATCGTTCATGTCGATGCCGGGTTCCATATCGATGGCATGATTTTTCATTGAGAAGAGAAACGATGATGACCGTAGAAGACCCTGTTTGCCGCAACACGATCCCCCTCGAAAACGCTCACGCGTCAGAGGAATATGGTGGATGGGCCTATTTCTTTTGCTCTAACCGTTGCCACACAGCTTTCAAACTAAATCCCGAACGCTATGCAGACGCGCGCATTCCCGCCGCCTTCAGCGCGCCGAGCGACGCCTCTCACCCATCCCGCAAAGCATGACTTAGCAGACAAAGACCCTCCACCATGGATCACTCCACCCACGCCCCCCCCTCTCGCCACGCGCCTCATGCCGGTCACGGACAGAAAAAAACGGACCCGCATGGCGGCCACGACCATGAAGGCATGATTGCCGATTATCGCCGGCGGTTTTGGGTTGTGCTGGTGGCCACGATCCCCATCCTCGCTTTGGCGCCGATGATCCAAGGCTGGCTTGGCCTCGAAGATGCCTTGCGGTTTCCGGGTGACCGTTATGTGCTGGCAGGGCTTTCAAGTCTTGTTTTCTTCTATGGCGGTTGGCCGTTCCTGAAAGGGTTTTTGCAAGAGATCACCGCCCGCGACATCGGTATGATGACGCTGATTTCGGTCGCGATTACGGCTGCTTACGCCTATTCCATCGGCATGGTCGCAATCGGCAGTGATGAGACCTTTTTTTGGGAGCTCGCAACCCTGATTGCGGTGATGTTGCTCGGGCACTGGATCGAGATGAAATCGGTGCTTGGCGCTGGGCGCGCCTTGGAAAAACTTGCAAGCCTGATGCCGGATGAAGCCCACCTGGTGGCGGATGACGGCAGCGTAATCGATGTGTCCGTTTCGACGCTGAAAGGCGGCGAACATCTTCTGATCAAGCCAGGCGAGAAAGTCCCAGCTGACGGGATCATTGTCAGGGGCGAGTCGTCTCTCAATGAATCCATGCTCACCGGCGAGTCCAAGCCGATTTTCAAGACCGTGGAGACCGAAGTGATCGGCGGATCAATCAATGGCGAAGGTTCGCTAACAATCCGGGTCGACAAGACCGGTGATGAGACTTTCCTGTCGAGCGTCATCAAGCTGGTTAAGGAAGCCCAAGCCAGCAAATCCAAAACCCAGGATCTCGCCAACACGGCGGCCAAGTGGCTGACTTTTATCGCACTTGGCGGAGGCCTATCGACCGTCTTGTTCTGGACCCTGTTCACCGATCAGGGATTTGGGTTTGCAATGGCGCGCGCCGTTACCGTGATGGTCATCGCCTGCCCGCACGCGCTTGGTTTGGCTGTGCCGCTTGTGGTTGCGCGCTCGACCGCGATCGCGGCCACCAATGGATTGCTCATTCGGGATCGGACGGCATTCGAAGAAGCGCGCAACATCAATGCCATCATTTTCGACAAAACCGGCACGCTGACCAAGGGCGAGTTTGGGATCACCGATACGCTTGTTTTTGATACGACATTCACTGAGAGCGATATCGTCGCCTACGCGGCGTCTATTGAAGCTCATTCTGAACACCCAATCGCCCAGGGGATCGTTCGCGATGCGCCGCAGGCATGGGGTGTCGACAAGTTTAAGGCGATCCCTGGCAAAGGTGCAGAAGGCCTCGTTAAGGACCGCGACGTGAAAGTCGTCAGCCCCGGCTATTTGCGCGACCAGGGTCTTGAAATGGATGATCCCCGGTTCGAAACCCTGAGCGCGCAGGGCAAGACAGTCGTCTTCGTGCTCATTGATGACAAGCTCGCTGGCGCAATCGCGCTGGCCGATATCATTCGTGAGGAATCCGCTAAAGCCATCCTCATGCTTCAGGCCATGGGCATTCAGTGCATCATGCTCACTGGCGACAATCAACAGGTGGCGGAATGGGTCGGCCAGGAAATCGGCCTCGACGAAGTGATTGCCGAAGTATTGCCGGAAGAAAAAGCCGCTAAAGTCCGAGAGGTTCAGTCCCGCGGTCTGATCGTGGCGATGACCGGTGACGGTGTGAACGATGCGCCGGCGCTGGCTCAAGCGAATGTCGGGATCGCAATCGGTGCTGGCACGGATGTCGCGATCGAAACCGCCGACATTATTCTTGTCCGGTCCAGCCCGTCAGATGTCGTAGCGATCATTGAACTCGCTCGCGCGACCTATAATAAAATGATGCAAAACCTCGCTTGGGCGACCGGCTACAACACGTTCGCCATTCCAGCGGCAGCGGGCGTGTTTTTCCCCTGGGGCGTAATCCTCACACCCGCGCTTGGGGCGGTGTTCATGTCGGCGAGCACCGTGATCTGCGCCATCAACGCCCAACTCCTCAAACTGTCTCGATCCCGGGTGTCGACATGACAGTGCGAGGTTTTGTTCCGGGTTTCGGATTTTTGACGCTCTGCCTCAGAGCGCTCAGCATCGGAGCCCTCCTGCTCCTGCTCCTGGTCCTGGTCCTGGTCCTGGTCCTGGATCATGCCGGGCATTTGAGCTGGCAAGACTGGCTGCTGATCGTTTTCATTTTTGCGGCGCAACTAACCGGTTTGAGGCCTTCAGGCCGGAGCCGCGTAACAAACCCATCATCGTCAACCCGCGGATCCCGTCCGTTCTGATCCCGCCATAGGAGCAATCGCCGTGCACAACCATTCTGATCATGACGACCATCAGCCAAAAGGCAGCCGGTTTTGGCTGCCGCTTTTGGTCTTCGCCGGAGCGATCGGGTTTCTTTTATTCTATGAACACCGCGCTCACATTCCCGCTGATGCGGTCTTCCTTGTTGGCTTCCTGCTTCTTTGCGGCGTGATGCACCTCTTCATGCATAGCGCGATGGGCGGCCATGGAGGCCACGGAAGCCATGGAGATCGGCGCCCTTCCCAACTCGATGAGGAAGATGACTGGAGGACAAGGCGATGAATGAGAACATGGCCCATTCTGAATATGGCCTCTGGTTTCTGGTGATCCTGAACTCTGCCATCTTTATCATTTTCGCGTTCAGTTTCGCCAAACCATCCAAGTCAAAAGACTGGACGTCATTTGGAGCGTTCAGCGCTTTTGTGATCGCTCTTTTTACCGAGATGTATGGATTCCCGCTTTCGATTTACTTCCTCTCTCCGTGGCTTGAATCGCAGTTTCCTGATGTCAATTGGTTCGCCCATGACTCAGGGCATTTCTGGGAGATGATTTTCGGCTGGCAAGGCAATCCGCATTTTGGCCCATTCCACTTCGCAAGCCTCGGCTTCATTTTGCTGGGCTTCAGCGTTCTGTCATGGGGGTGGCCGATCCTGCACGGGGCGCTGCGCAGCGGCAAGCTCGCCAAAACCGGCATTTATGCCCGCATGCGCCACCCGCAATATGCCGGCTTCGTGCTGATCATGTTTGGTTTCCTGCTGCAATGGCCGACCATCCTAACCCTGATCATGTTCCCGGTTCTTGTCTTCATGTATGTCCGTCTCGCTCTGAAAGAGGAGAAGGACGCCGAAGCCGCATTCGGCGGCGAGTATCGCGCCTACGCCGCGGTCACTCCGCGCTTCTGGCCGCGTTGGGGAACGCTAGCCGTGGTAGAGAACGAAAGCTGATGCTCTGGCTGTCCAAAGCAGCAGCGAAAAGGCGCAAAGGATTCTTTGTGTTCAGTTTGGCCTTTGCGTTTATACTAACAACCTTGGCGCTTGCACCGAGCGTCATGCCCGGCGCTCTGCCATTTTTGAAACCACTGACCATCGACACCGATCCGGAAAACATGCTGCCTGCGGATGCGACGGTGCGCGTACGCAATGGTGAGCTTAAAACAGTCTTTGATATTTATGATTTTGTCGTGGTTGGCGTTCTCAACGAAACGCACCCTCAAGGCGTTTTTAACGCCAAGGATCTCGCCAACGTAAAAACTCTGACAGACTATGCCAAAACGCTAAGCTACGAACAAAGGGCTGGGACGTTTGCGAACGTCATAGCCTCAGACATTATTGCGCCCTCGACCGTCGATAATATTGAAACGGAAAGTTTGGGAGCTGTTTCGTTCACCTGGCTGATGAAAACCGCCCCCTCAACCGATCAAGAGGCCGCGCTCATCCGTGATCGAATGCTCAAAATCCCTATGTACAAGGGTACGATGATCTCGGACGATGGAGCGGCGTTGGCGCTCTACTATCCGTTAAGCGAAAAAAGTATATCCCACGCCGTGGCGCAGGATCTACAAGAACTGATAGATACGTTCGAAAACACCGGCGCAGTTTATCATATTACTGGGTTGCCCGTTGCCGAAGACCGGTTTGGCTCTGAAATGTTCTTCCAGATGGCCGTATCTGCACCGCTGGCCATGCTTTTTGTTTTCGGACTTTTGTGGCTCTTCTTTGGTCACGTACGGATCATTCTGATCTCACTCCTTGCGGCGATGGCTTCTGTGATCTGCACAATGGCTTTGCTCGTTCTGTCAGGACAAACCATTCACATCATGAGCTCGATGATCCCGATATTTATCATCCCAATTGCGGTGCTCGATGACATTCATATCCTGTCTGATTTCTATGATAAATATACGCCCGAACGCGATCGACTGGAGATTGTAAATGAAGTTATGGCGGACCTTTGGCGCCCGATGTGGTATACGACGCTGACAACGGCGGTGGGGTTCGCCTCGCTCATGTTGACACCGATCCCGCCCGTTCAGGTCTTTGGATTGTTTGTGGCAATCGGTGTGTTTGTTGCCTGGTTTTTCACAGTCACACTTTTACCGGCCTATTTTATGAGCCTGCCAGACAAGGCGTTGGCAGATTTCGGCGCGCTCCAGACATCTGAGCGCGCAATTCGTGATCAAAGCTGGCTTGGACGGTTTTTACGAACCGCAGGCCCTTTTGCCGGTCACCGCGCCAAGTCCATTATTGTATTAAGCCTCGCGCTGGTCGTGTGGGCTGGCATTGGGATTGTGAATATCAGTGTCAATGACAACCCGATCAAATGGTTTGAGACGTCAGACCAGATCCGCGTGGCTGATCGCATCATTAATGAAGAGTTCGCTGGTAGTTATATGGCCTACTTGCATCTCAGTTCTGATAGTGCCGTCAACGATGAGCTGACCCAGCCCCGTAAATTCCGGCCATGAATTTGCAGAGTCCTCGACACGAAGAGGATGACAAATGCGCAAATCACGATTTTCCGAAGAACAGATCATTGGGATGATCCGGGAGCACGAGGCTGGCGTGAAGACAGCCGATATCTGCCGCAAGTACGGCATCTCGGATGCGACCTTCTACAAGTACAAGGCGAAGTTCGGCGGCATGACGGTGTCGGACGCCCGGCGGCTGAAGACGCTGGAGGAGGAGAACTCGAAGCTGAAGCGCCTCCTGGCCGATGCAATGCTGGACAATGCCGCCCTGAAGGACCTGGCGACAAAAAACTTCTGACGCCCGACGCCAAACGGAAGGCCGTGCACCACGTGATGGAAGTGCATGGCCTGTCGGAGCGTCGGGCCTGCCGGCTGGCCGATCTCGATCGGTCCACCTTCCAGTATGAAAAACGCGATGGCGGTGACGAGAAGTTGCGCCAGAGGCTACGGGAGCTGGCCGGTGAACGCCGCCGGTTCGGCTATCGCAGGCTCGGCATCCTGCTGGACCGCGAGGGCCTCAGCGCCAATCACAAGAAGATCTACCGGATCTATGCCGAGGAGGGACTGGCCGTGAAACGACGACGTGGGCGAAAGCGGGCGACAGGCACACGTTCACCCATGCTCCTGCCGGAACAGGCGAATGAGCGATGGAGCCTGGACTTCGTATCGGACGCTCTCAGCGATGGCCGCCGGTTCCGCACGCTCTGCGTGGTCGACGACTTCACCCGGGAAGCCCTGGCCGTGGTCGTCGATGTCTCCCTGTCCGGCGTGCGGGTCGCCAGGGAACTGTCCAGGCTCATCACCCGGCGGGGTGCTCCGAAGATGATCGTCTCCGACAA
>NZ_NCST01000095.1 GCF_002088975.1 Henriciella aquimarina | reverse complement strand
TGTCAATCTCGGATTAAAAACGTACCAGTCTGGCGCCGTAAAAACGTACCACTGAGTGGCGAGTTGGGCTGGCCGGTGCAGCGACAATCAGCTTGAGAATGAGCGTTATTTGGTGAGGCGTGGCCGCGGGCGCGGCGCTGCGGAATGACGCAAAAGGCGCGCTGACCGTCTTCGAGTCAGGGCGCGCCTTTTGTCCATTCCGCATTGTTTTCGGCGTTTCGCCGCCGCTGATTATCCGTTCGCTTCGGCGCCAGCGTTTGCTTCCGGCCCCTGTTTGTTCTTCTTGGCCTGCGTGAGCCGGTAGCTTTCACCATTCATTTCCAAAATATGAACGTGGTGGGTGAGCCGGTCGAGGAGCGCCCCGGTGAGACGCTCCGAACCGAAGGTTTGCGTCCATTCATCGAACGGCAAATTGCTGGTGACGATGGTGGCGCCGCGCTCATAGCGTTGGGAGAACACTTCGAAGAGAAGCTCGGCGCCCGTTTTCGACAATGGCACAAAACCCAGTTCGTCGATGATCAAAAGTTTCAGATTGCCGAGCTGGCGCTGCAGCCGCAGGAGCCGTTTCTCGTCGCGCGCTTCCATCAGTTCATGAACGAGGGCGGCGGCCGTCATGAACCCGACCGCCAGTCCCTTCTGGCAGGCGGCAAGCCCAAGGCCGAGCGCGATATGGGTTTTGCCCGTGCCGCTGGGCCCGAGCGCAATGACGTTCTCGCGCCGATCAATATATTCGCAGCGGGCGAGATCGCGCACGAGCGGCTTGTTCAGCGTCGGCATCGCCTTGAAGTCGAACGTATCGAGGCTTTTGACCGACGGGAACTTCGCCGCCCGGATGCGCCGGTCAACAAGACGCCGCTCCCGGTCGATCATCTCCAGTTCTGTCAGCCGCAGGAGATATTTGACATGATCGTCGCCGGCTTTAGCGGCTAATCCGGCCTGCTTTTCATATTCGCGCTTGAAGCTCGGCAGGCGCAGCGTCTTCAGATAATGATCGAGCAGGAGGTGCGGCGGCTTCGTTTCCGGGGCCGGCGCAGCGTCAACGACAGGCGCTTCACTCATGCTACGGACCTTTCCCTGATCAGCGCCAGATAAGAGCGCGCTTTCGTGGTCGCCACATCCGCCTTCGGCAGATTGGGATAGCGCTCAAGATTAAGCCGGGCCGGACGCTTTTCGACCGCACACAGCGTCAATTGCTTGACCGCGTCATAGGAGATCGTTTGCAGGCGCATCGCGTCGCGAACCGCCCGCTCGACATGTTTCATCGGGAAGGTCTCAAGAAGACGCAGCACCTGGATATATTCCCGCTTGCCGTGCTTGCCCATCCGCCCCTCGGCGCGCCGGCGGAACTCGCCAAAACAGTCCAGCAGATTCCAGCCTTTGAGCGGCGCCGCCTGATCGAGCGCCCCGGGCTTCTTTTCAAGCAGCGCCAGATAATGCAGCGGATAAAAAACAATGTCGTCGCGTTCATAAGAGCGCTCATGCCGGGCGATCTCTTCCGCGCCGCAGGAGATCACCACCTTGTCGACGAAGCCCTTGATCAGCACCTGGCGATGCGCATAGGCGCTCGGCACCGAGTAATCCGACAGCCGGTAGCGCACGAGCGCCTGGCTCGTCGCCTGACCGGAGCGGCGGTCGCACGCCTCATAGGTTCCCCCGGGCAGGTCCCGGAAGGCGCACCTGTCCGCCTCAAAGCGTTCGCCCACGGTTCCGTCCTTGCCCCGCATTTGCCGGTCGCGGCGCTTACGGCAATCCCTCACGAGTTTGGCGTTCAGCTTTTCGAACGATGTCGCCCGCGGGATCGGCACAAGGAAGTTCCGGCGGGCGAAGCCGACGAGATTCTCCACCTTGCCCTTGTCATTGCCGCAGGCCGGGCGGCCGAAACGGTCCTTGAACAGATAATGCGATACCAGCCCGGAGAACATTTGCGTGCGTTGGCGTTTGCCGTCGCCCAGTATCCGCGCGACGATCCGCTTGGAGTTGTCGTAAAGAATCGTCTGCGGCACGCCGTCAAAATACTTGAAGGCGCGAACATGACCCTCGCACCAGGCTTCCGCCGTCTCCTGCGGGAACACCTGAACGAAGGCGTCATCGCTATAGGGAAGGCTCATCACGAACACCGCCGCGGTCTGCTGGACGCCGCCGATCACGACTTGCGCTTCGCCAAAATCCACCTGCGCGTGGCCAGGAGCATGCGCCAAGGGCACAAAGGCCTCCTTCAGCACAAGCCGGCGATCGCCCACATAATCGCGCACCGTCGTATAGCCGCCGTCAAAGCCGTACTCGTCCTTTAACCGGTCGAATATCCGCTGGATTGTGTGCCGCTGCTTTTTCGGAACTTCCAGATCCTGCTGCAGGATCGCGTCAATCACACCCGTATAGGGATCGAGCTTCGGGCGCTTCACCGGCTTTGAGCGCCGGTAACCCGGCGGAACTGAATGCGATAACGCTTTGTTAACCGTGTCTCGGTGAACCCCGAACTTCCGCGACGCCGCGCGACGCGACATGCCGTCAATAATAACCGCTACTCTTATCTGCTCATATAAATGCACGCCATACATCCCCGGGGCTCGCTTTTCGCAAAACCCAGGGGCATATCCCCGGAAACGAAAATAAATGGCCCACTTTTACACCGCCAAAATCAGGCGGCCACGTGGCACACTTTCTCACCGATATTCACAGCGAGGAATGACGCCACAAACTCGGATCGCCGCGCGACAACGGCACTCCTCCCCGATCATAGCCGCCTTGAAGCCCTGGTTTGAAAAGCAATTGTCAAGGGTCTCCTCCGGCTCTAAGCTGGCCGAAGACATTCTCTAAGGTCTTGCCCATTGGGAAGGGCTCACCCGCTTCCTGGCGATGGCCGGCTCGAGTTCGATACCAACCCGGTCGAAAACGCCATCCGGCCGATATGCCTAATCAGAAAAAATGCCCTGTTTTCTGGACACGAGATCGCGGCCGAAAACTGAGCGCTGCTCTCATCCGTCGTGGCCACCTGCAAGCTCAACGACGTTAATCCCATTGCCTACCGCGCAGATACCTTCGACGCCATCATCAACGGCCATCCGCAGAGCCAGATCGAGGAACTCATGCCCTGACGATTCCGGAAAATGTCATGCCTAAATCCGTAGGCGATCGGCGAGGCGCTTACTGTCTGTCGGTTTTCCGGGCCGTGAGGCGTCCAGCGTCACATTGTTTGGATGTGCCTATAGGTCGAAGTTCACGGGAGATGAACTCAGAGCCTTGGTCGACCCGGATCGTCTTCGGATAGTCAATCTTGCCGCACACAAGGTCGAGTTCATCTGACTTTAATCCGGTCTTTACAACGAACACCCACGCGGATTCTTTCGGAACTGTCGTCCAAAAATCGATGCCAGCTTTCCAGGCAACCTCAAACTGCTCCGGCCCGAGCGAGGAGTACGCAAGCACGTCCCGCTTTCTTGACTAAAAACCGATCGGCGCACCAGCACTTTTCATCGTCGAGACGCTTTTGGCGCCGAGAGGTGACCAGACGTCGGGTGTCACCTTTCCCCTGCAATACACCTTTTTAAGTCCTCAAAGCTTGTGGCCAGCCTCGATTCCATTGGGCACCCCCGTCAAGCGTCCTGCATCAGGTCAATTCATCAGTAATGGTGATACGCGATGAAGCCGCAGCCGGCCAGTAGAAGTTCTTTCCATTTCCAAATGAAGTGCCTCGCCCCTTGTTCCCGGCTAACGCCGGGTGACTTGGACGACACCTGCCGGACCTTGAAACCGTCCTTCCGAAGAATTTTTCCCGCCTCTGCGCGGCTCCTCCTGGATCATGTGTGGACACCCTGCGACCTCCGTATCAAATGGCTTCCATTCCAGCCAACAACCGAAAATGTTAATGTCATCATAGTGCTATCGCGTAGCAATAGTGCCCACCTTCATCCCGCACGGCCCGCCAGCACTCTTCGGAAACCCTTCTCCGCAGAGTAATTTTCGGCCCGAAAGCCGCCGCCAAAAGGGGGCTAGACGACCAACCTCGGCACTTGGCTCGTGGACGAATAAGCCGAAACCGTTCTCTTATTGCTTGTATTCTCCAAAGCTAAGCACTCACAGGTCATCAGTATCGAGCTGCTGAGTCCTGAGAGTGCTGCAGGTTCGGTGGTTCTTTGGCGTTCGAATTTCGAATCGTACGCGACTAAAATTACTAGTGGCTGCCGGTATCAAAACCGAAATGAGCCAATTGCGCATTCCAGTCGGAGGGAAATGGTGCCAGCAACTGATCGAGCTCCAATAGCCGAGGCTGATTTCCGTTTAGAATGGCTTCGACAATTCGCGGAGAGAGGAGAGCAAGACGACTGACGCGACTGATGTAGGAGGCGCTCATATTCTCTGCGCGTGAAATTTCAGCGATAGTCTGGAACTGTCCCGCATCCAGCATGCGACGCCAGCGAAATCCCCGCGCCAAGGCTTTTATCAGGAGCTCATTCCGATTATCCGGCCGACTGGTTTCCAGTTTCCGATCTGGCGTGATCACGAGCTTTCGTCCGCCACGGATGGCAAACGTGTAAGGAATGGAGACGACGTTCGCTTTCATCTTAATCGAACGCTGCCGAGTCATCCCAGAGACAGTCTTTCATATCAGTACGAAATTTCACATCTATGGAATTGGCAGTGACATTCACGCGCTCGATCAGCAGAGCAACGAGGCGAGCCTGTTCAGCGGGAAATAGCGAATTCCAGACTGTATCAAAGTCCTTCCGGAGCAAATGCCAGATTTCATCCTCCCCGATGTCCGAATCTTCTTTTTGCACTTCCCGAAATGTGCCGATGATGAGGTCAGAACTCTGCATCATCAGCCTCACCTGGTTTAGAACTACGATCTCAACGTCGGCAGCTGGAATTCGCCCGGGCACACATGCTCCGGCCCCATGCTTCAGAACGGTCTGGCTCGTATAGTAGCGGTAGAGCTTTTGGTTTGATCGGGTGTGATGAGGCGACATCGCTGCGCCATCAGGGCCAAAAATTATGCCCTTGAGCAGCGCCGGCGTCTTTGCCCGCGTTCGGCCGGCACGTTTCCGGGGGTGTTCTTTCAGGATCGATTGCGCCTGGTCCCAGACACGTCGAGAGATGATCTCTTTATGCTGGCCTTCATAATCTTCGCCCTTGAACGACACGAGTCCCAGATAGACCTTGTTCGTCAGGATCCTGTAGATCGCTGACTTGTCGAACGGCCAGAGATTTCGGTTCACGATCCCCTCTGCCTTAAGCTCCTTTGCTAGCACGGTCGCTGACCCGCAGTTCACAAAACCGTGGAAGATCTTGCGAACAATGCGGGCCTCGTCCTCGACAATGGTCAGCTTCTTCTGGATAGGCTTGTAGCCAAACGGTGGCGTGCCGCCGGTCCAAAGACCTCGTTTCTTGGCGGCAGCGACCTTGTCCTTCACGCGGTCGCTTGTTTGTTCGCGTTCGTACTGGGCGAAGGACTGCAGCATGTTGACGAAGAACCGCCCCATTGCGGTCGATGTGTTGAAGTGCTCGGTCACGCTGACGAAATTCACGTCATACTCCTCGAAAAACTCAAGAAGGTTGTAGAACTTCGCCATGGATCGGCAGAGTCGATCAGCCTTGTAGACTATGACCAAGTCGACCTTCCCTGCCCTTATGTCTCCCATCAGCCGCCGCAACGCCGGCCGTTCCAGCGTGCCGCCGGAGTACCCGCCGTCGTCATAGCGATCGTCCAGCAGGATCCAGCCATTGCCAGTTTGGCTGGCGACATACTGCTCTGAACTTTCCCGCTGGGCATCCAGCGAGTTGAAATCCTGCTCCAGACCATACTCGGTCGATTTGCGCGTATAGATTGCGCAGCGCTTGACTGATGTGGTGTGAGACATATCAGGCATCAGCCACCTCCTTGTCGCTTGAGTCCAAAGAAGACCCAGCCATTCCAGCGCGTGCCGGTAATGGCGCGAGCGACCGCGGAGAGCGATTTGTACGGACGACCGCCCCATTCGTAGCCGTTCGGTGTAACCGTCACGACATGGTCTTCGCCTTGCCATTCTCGAATGAGCTGGGTGCCCGTAGCCGGACGATTGTCGACGCGCGCATGTCGAATGAGTGGATCACCGCCGTCGACCCGCTCGCCGAGGTCCTTCAAGCGTCTCCTTGTGCCCTTCGACAACCCGCCAAAGGCCAGCTCCTGGATCCGATACGCCAGGCGGGCCTCCAGTGTTTTCCGGTTGAAAGCCGGAGGGTCGGTATCGAACAGCCGTCGCCACTCTGATTTGAGGTCAGCAATGTCCATTGCCTGCAACGAGGCGATTTTTTGAATGATCGTCATGTCGTGGCCAGCCATCACTGCCCTGCCCCCTTCTCTGGTTTGAGGTCAGGTCCGCTCTGGTCCGCTGGAAAGTCCAGTCCGGTCTGAGACCTGGGATGGTTTGTCGCTTGGTGGGGCCGGAGAATGCCAGTGGCCAGAAGCTTGCATGCTTCAGCAATTCGTTCGGCTGGGCTCATGAGTTCGGGAGAGAGTTTGTTAGTCATGATGACTTAGCATCCATGACCTAACTCCGGCGAAAAGGTTTCGTAGACCCAATAACAGTGAGGGTTAAAACCTTGAGCAAAAACAAGACTAAGCAAACTTTCGATAAAGCGTGTGAGCTTGATGAAGCAGCGAAAATTCTAGCCGAAGCGACCCCTACATATTCTCTGGGAGCCCATTGACCCAGCCCCGTAAATTCCGGCCATGAATTTGCAGAGTCCTCGACACGAAGAGGATGACAAATGCGCAAATCACGATTTTCCGAAGAACAGATCATTGGGATGATCCGGGAGCACGAGGCTGGCGTGAAGACAGCCGATATCTGCCGCAAGTACGGCATCTCGGATGCGACCTTCTACAAGTACAAGGCGAAGTTCGGCGGCATGACGGTGTCGGACGCCCGGCGGCTGAAGACGCTGGAGGAGGAGAACTCGAAGCTGAAGCGCCTCCTGGCCGATGCAATGCTGGACAATGCCGCCCTGAAGGACCTGGCGACAAAAAACTTCTGACGCCCGACGCCAAACGGAAGGCCGTGCACCACGTGATGGAAGTGCATGGCCTGTCGGAGCGTCGGGCCTGCCGGCTGGCCGATCTCGATCGGTCCACCTTCCAGTATGAAAAACGCGATGGCGGTGACGAGAAGTTGCGCCAGAGGCTACGGGAGCTGGCCGGTGAACGCCGCCGGTTCGGCTATCGCAGGCTCGGCATCCTGCTGGACCGCGAGGGCCTCAGCGCCAATCACAAGAAGATCTACCGGATCTATGCCGAGGAGGGACTGGCCGTGAAACGACGACGTGGGCGAAAGCGGGCGACAGGCACACGTTCACCCATGCTCCTGCCGGAACAGGCGAATGAGCGATGGAGCCTGGACTTCGTATCGGACGCTCTCAGCGATGGCCGCCGGTTCCGCACGCTCTGCGTGGTCGACGACTTCACCCGGGAAGCCCTGGCCGTGGTCGTCGATGTCTCCCTGTCCGGCGTGCGGGTCGCCAGGGAACTGTCCAGGCTCATCACCCGGCGGGGTGCTCCGAAGATGATCGTCTCCGACAA
>NZ_NCST01000094.1 GCF_002088975.1 Henriciella aquimarina | reverse complement strand
TTGTCGGAGACGATCATCTTCGGAGCACCCCGCCGGGTGATGAGCCTGGACAGTTCCCTGGCGACCCGCACGCCGGACAGGGAGACATCGACGACCACGGCCAGGGCTTCCCGGGTGAAGTCGTCGACCACGCAGAGCGTGCGGAACCGGCGGCCATCGCTGAGAGCGTCCGATACGAAGTCCAGGCTCCATCGCTCATTCGCCTGTTCCGGCAGGAGCATGGGTGAACGTGTGCCTGTCGCCCGCTTTCGCCCACGTCGTCGTTTCACGGCCAGTCCCTCCTCGGCATAGATCCGGTAGATCTTCTTGTGATTGGCGCTGAGGCCCTCGCGGTCCAGCAGGATGCCGAGCCTGCGATAGCCGAACCGGCGGCGTTCACCGGCCAGCTCCCGTAGCCTCTGGCGCAACTTCTCGTCACCGCCATCGCGTTTTTCATACTGGAAGGTGGACCGATCGAGATCGGCCAGCCGGCAGGCCCGACGCTCCGACAGGCCATGCACTTCCATCACGTGGTGCACGGCCTTCCGTTTGGCGTCGGGCGTCAGAAGTTTTTTGTCGCCAGGTCCTTCAGGGCGGCATTGTCCAGCATTGCATCGGCCAGGAGGCGCTTCAGCTTCGAGTTCTCCTCCTCCAGCGTCTTCAGCCGCCGGGCGTCCGACACCGTCATGCCGCCGAACTTCGCCTTGTACTTGTAGAAGGTCGCATCCGAGATGCCGTACTTGCGGCAGATATCGGCTGTCTTCACGCCAGCCTCGTGCTCCCGGATCATCCCAATGATCTGTTCTTCGGAAAATCGTGATTTGCGCATTTGTCATCCTCTTCGTGTCGAGGACTCTGCAAATTCATGGCCGGAATTTACGGGGCTGGGTCAAGTGCTTTCGCTGACAACGGCATCAACAGCGTCGAAGAGACGCTGCGCAAGTCTCAGACTCGTTTCAATCAATGGCTGAAGCTGGGCGACAGTGAGCGCAACGTCGAAGCGCTCCTAGACAGCATGAACTTCGACTACTTCAAGTTGCTCGACCTTCTCACCATCGCACGTTCGCGCAAGCATATCGAAAAGTATTACGACCTCGGGGAGATCGGATCGTTTCCCGAGAGATTGCAGCCCCTGAATATCAAAGCCGACATTGATACTGACGACCAGTTTCCACCCTTGAAGGATATCAACAAGACGATAAGAAAACTTAACCTGAGCGCTTACTCTCCACTTAAGTATGTGCGTGGAGATCGGCGGGAAGAGTACAGTCGGAAATACGATATTCAGGTTAAGGACGGGTCATCTGTGTTCCGGCAGGTGGACCGTGAACAGAGCCTTATCCACCTGATGCGGGTCAACCTGCTCAAGCGAATGGAAAGCTCGATCAGTTCGTTCGCGCTCACTCTTGGAAAGCTTCTTGGGGAAGTAGAGATGCTTCTCGAAAAGCTTGATTCCCATTCATCCGATGACGTCGAAGAGCTGAGCATTGAGGACATCGAAACCGATGCGCCTGAATTCGATGACTATCTGATCGGTCGCAAGGTCAAAGTTCTCATTAAGGATATGGACGAGCATCGATGGCGTCAGGATCTTGAGGACGACCGCGCCAAACTTGAAGAGCTTCTGGATGAGGCCCGCAAGATCGAAGCCAGTCGCGATGCAAAGCTCTTGTCGCTCAAGCAGTTGATCGCCGAAAAGTGCCAAAATCCTATCAACGAGGGAAACCGAAAGATCATCGTCTTCACGGCCTTCTCGGACACCGCTGGGTACCTATACGGGAACATCGCGGACTGGGCACGTGACGAGCTTGGCGTCTATTCGGCTCAGATCACGGGCAGCGGCACAAACAAGACAACTCTCCCAGGCCATAGCAACAACTTTGATAGCTTGCTTGCATCCTTCTCTCCAAGGTCGAAGGAGCGCGGCAAGATTGACGCGAAGGCAACGGAAGAGATCGATCTATTGATCGCCACCGACTGTATATCCGAAGGGCAGAACCTTCAAGACTGTGACTATCTAGTGAACTACGACATTCACTGGAACCCCGTGCGCATCATCCAACGCTTCGGACGTATCGACCGCTTGGGCTCAACCAACAAAGCGATTCAGTTGGTGAACTTCTGGCCCAACATGGAGCTGGACGAGTACATCAATCTTGAAGCGCGTGTCAGCGGACGGATGGTGCTTCTCGATATCTCCGCGACAGGCGAAGAGAATGTCATCGAGCAAGACGCATCTGGGGCGATGAATGATCTGGAGTACCGCCGAAAGCAGCTTCACCAGCTTCAGAACGCAGTGGTTGATCTGGAGGATATGTCCGGTGGTGTCTCGATCACCGACCTCACCTTGAACGACTTCCGCATGGACCTGTCCGAGTACATGAAAGAGCACTTGGACGCACTGGAAGACTCGCCCATCGGCCTCTACGCAGCGGCGACCCTTGATAAGGGGCTGAAGGTTGAAGGGCTTCCGTCAGGCGTTGCATTCTGCCTGAAAAATGTCGGCAAGCAGGTAAATCGCGAGGACGGATATGCGCTCGCCCCGTACTACCTGACCTATGTGTCCGATGACGGCGCAGTCGATCTCAACTTCGTCCAGTCCAAGCGGATAATGGACGTCCTCAAGAAGCACGGGCATGGAAAGCCCGCGCCAGATGCGGGCGCTGTCGCGCGGATGGACGCCCTCACCAATAACGGCAAGGATATGAGCCACTATCGCAATCTGTTGGAGATCGCGGTCAGCAGCATCATCGGCAAGTCTGAGGAGAAAGGTGTGGAAAGCCTCTTTTCGCGGGGCGGTACCAATCTGACGAAGGATAGCTTCCAGGGCATGGAGGACTTCGAGGTCATCAGCTACATGGTGGTGAACGCGTCATGAGCGACATTCGCAGCATCGAAGACTTCTATGAAAATCTGGGCCTTCCTGAAGCGTGCGCTCTTGGAAAGCGGTTGTTCAAGAAACAGTTTTACGAGCACGGCCAGCTCGGCGCGGCGGATAAGAAGGCGTTTGTTGAGGACATCGAGGGGATCGACTGGGCCTATACGCTCAAGCCGTCCACGATAAACATCCCGAAGCTGGAAGATGACACGCACGAGTATCTGGAGATTGCTGTCCTTCAGGTGATGCTCTCGGCCATTGAGCGGTGTACGCGGATCGCGGCTGTCATCCAGAAGGCCATTCCCTATCCGATTCTGATCGTTTTCGTGCGGGGCAATGGTCTCGCGATCAATGCCGCCGACAAGCGGATCAACCGAGCCGACGCGAACAAGATCGTGGTCGAAAACATCTATGATACGGGGTGGATCGATATGACCGCCGCTCGCGCCGAACAACAAGCCTTCCTGTCTGACTTCCGCGTATCGAACTTCAGCTTCCGCAACCTCTACGCCTTCTATCAGGATGCTGTGGGACGGATAATCGCACTAAACTGCGCAAGCCACTCAGGTCGCTACGAACCGCCATCGGAGAAGACAAAATCGAACGGCAACCGACTGGAGGCTCTGAGGCAGATGGAAAAGCTTCATCAGGAGCGGGCCGAAGTCCGCAATAAACTGAAGAAAGAAAAAAACCTTGGGACGCAGGTCAGCCTGAATACCAGGATCAAGCAACTGAGTGATCGCATCGAGGCGATCCGCAACAACATTTGACCCAGCCCCGTAAATTCCGGCCATGAATTTGCAGAGTCCTCGACACGAAGAGGATGACAAATGCGCAAATCACGATTTTCCGAAGAACAGATCATTGGGATGATCCGGGAGCACGAGGCTGGCGTGAAGACAGCCGATATCTGCCGCAAGTACGGCATCTCGGATGCGACCTTCTACAAGTACAAGGCGAAGTTCGGCGGCATGACGGTGTCGGACGCCCGGCGGCTGAAGACGCTGGAGGAGGAGAACTCGAAGCTGAAGCGCCTCCTGGCCGATGCAATGCTGGACAATGCCGCCCTGAAGGACCTGGCGACAAAAAACTTCTGACGCCCGACGCCAAACGGAAGGCCGTGCACCACGTGATGGAAGTGCATGGCCTGTCGGAGCGTCGGGCCTGCCGGCTGGCCGATCTCGATCGGTCCACCTTCCAGTATGAAAAACGCGATGGCGGTGACGAGAAGTTGCGCCAGAGGCTACGGGAGCTGGCCGGTGAACGCCGCCGGTTCGGCTATCGCAGGCTCGGCATCCTGCTGGACCGCGAGGGCCTCAGCGCCAATCACAAGAAGATCTACCGGATCTATGCCGAGGAGGGACTGGCCGTGAAACGACGACGTGGGCGAAAGCGGGCGACAGGCACACGTTCACCCATGCTCCTGCCGGAACAGGCGAATGAGCGATGGAGCCTGGACTTCGTATCGGACGCTCTCAGCGATGGCCGCCGGTTCCGCACGCTCTGCGTGGTCGACGACTTCACCCGGGAAGCCCTGGCCGTGGTCGTCGATGTCTCCCTGTCCGGCGTGCGGGTCGCCAGGGAACTGTCCAGGCTCATCACCCGGCGGGGTGCTCCGAAGATGATCGTCTCCGACAA
>NZ_NCST01000093.1 GCF_002088975.1 Henriciella aquimarina | reverse complement strand
ATGGCACGGAGCTGACCAGTCATGCGATCCTGAAATGGGTGCGCGAGGCCGGCATTGAGTGGCACTACATCGCGCCGGGAAAGCCGACACAGAACGCCTTCGTCGAGAGCTTCAACGGCCGGCTGCGCGACGAGTGCCTGAACGAGCATCTCTTCGACAGTCTCGGTGACGCCCGGCGCATCATCGAAGCCTGGCGGATAGACTACAACACGGTCCGGCCACACACATCACTCGGCGGCCTCAGCCCCGTAACCTACGAACGGCGGCTGCGCCGCCGAAGGCCCGGCTCGCTTGAGCCGCGGGGAAGCTCCACTCCCCGGGCCTTGACCACGCCATCAACAACAGAAAGAAAGGCGAACAGACTCTTCGAATGAACGGCCCGGATCACGGGGCTGGGTCACTTCCCCTCACTGCTCATTCGCACGACAGTCTTTCCAGGCCCTGGCCTGCTGAGCGAGCAGATGGCTTCACGGGTCTGATCGAATTCGAATACGCTTCCGAGCGGCGTGTTGATAGCTCCGCGCTCCACCATTTCTGCGAGGTCGGCAAAGGCCCGTGCATCTTCGTTCGCCGAGAAGCCACCGGAAAACACGCCGACTGCGGAATAGTTACGCAGCACCATATCTTGCGCATCGAGTTTCAACCATTCGCCGCTTGCAAATCCGACAAGAGCAATCCTCCCCCGCGTCGCGAGCGTGGCCAGGGCCGCTAATGCGGTCGCCCCCCCTACCGGGTCGAAAATGACATCAACGCCCCTGCCTCGGGTCGCACCTGCAACAGCATCTGGCCAGCCCTCTTCCCCGTAACTTACAACATGATCCGCGCCAATCGTCTCGCAAAAGCGTAGCTTTTCGTCGGAGCCGGCAACCGCGATCACTTCCGCCCCCAACGCTTTGGACAATTGAATAGCGGCGGCCCCGGAACTGCCAGCCCCACCCAGAATCAGAACCCTCTCGCCTGCGGTAACCGGTACTCGTTCAACCAAGGCTGCATGTGCCGTTCGAAAACCTATGACAAACCCGGCGGCAGCCTCATCCGACATCTCTGCAGGAATGCGAAGGCATTTGCGTTCTTGGACAAAAGCGTAATCCGCCAGCCCTCCCCGCCACCATCCGGAGCCGTAAATTGTGATCCCCATTACTCGTTCGCCAACTCTGAATGCCGATCCGGGTGGAACGGAAATAACACGGCCACTCACCTCCTGGCCGGGATGGACAGGGGGTGAAGCCACAATTGGATAACGTCCCTGCGTCATGAAAAGATCAGGAAGGCCAATGCCACAAGCCTCGACCTTGACCAGTAACGTCCCCTCATCCGGGTTCTCCCATTCGTCGCCACAAAGCTGCAGCACTTCCATTGGGTCTCCGAATTCGTCTGCTCTCCAAGCTCTGCCTTTGATCACCACAGCCCTCCTAGTTTATCGATCTGTTTTACTTTTGTTGCGCCAAATAGCAAGCTGGCGATCCGAGCAGTACGTTCGAGCCGTCCCACAGGCTGGTCTTCTGACTGTCTGATGCAGAGGCAAACCGCAGCCAACCTCTGCCCCAAGAGGGCGAACAAGACTGGTCCACTCCCATCCAGATCCCTTTTCCTTCAAGGCGGACCAGCCCCCCATGCTGACAAAGGACGACTTCCGTGACCAGTCAGTACATCTGTTATACCCTGAAGGTGCTTGTGATGCCCATTTGACCCATCCATTGCCCATATCACTGTCGGAAGTAACATCTTTTTGGCTAACAGCCGCGCTTGCTGATGCATTTCCTGACGTGCGGATCACCCGTGCTGAGCGGAGAGAAACGAGATCCGGCACGGCTAGCTCGGCCCGTTTCGTTCTGTCTTACACGATCGTTCGGCTCATTCAGACTTGTAGGAAGCCGTTTACGTCAAAGGTGGATTCGACGATGTCATGCGCAATCGCATCTGGGCCACACTTGCACAGGAACGTCTTTACTCGGAAACGGAAATTCCATGTTTTTATTGACGCTGATGACGGAGATCAATAATTGCCGCAATCGACCCTCCCACGTCATACTGGTCATTTCAGAACCTTGTCCTGAAGATATAAAACGAATGGCCACGGCATAGTCTTTGGCCTAGAAACCTACTAGTTCATATGTTCTAAGTCACATGTATGACGAATATCTACAGGAGTGACGATCGACGATGCCCGGCCCATTAGCAGGACTGAAAATAATTGAACTCGGTAGTATAGGCCCTGGACCGTTCTGCGGCATGTTGCTAGCTGATGCTGGTGCGACAGTTATCCGTATTGAACGCCGGGGCGCTCATGTCGACCCCACTGACGCGATGCTGAGGTCTCGGAAAATTCTTCATCTCGACCTTAAGTCGGCAAATGACCGAGAAGCTCTTATAGACATGCTTGAAGACGCCGACGGCATTTTTGAAGGAATGAGGCCGGGAACGCTGGAACGGCTCGGTCTAGCGCCCGATATACTACTTGCGAAAAACCCTCGGCTTGTGGTGGGGCGGATGACTGGGTGGGGGCAGACCGGCCCCCTCTCAGGCGCCGCTGGCCATGATATTAATTATATTGCTCTTAGCGGCGCACTGCATGGCATTGGTCCAGCTGAACATCCTATCCCTCCACTCGCGTTGGTCGGCGACTTCGGCGGCGGCGGCATGCTTTTAGCCTTTTCCATGACGGCAGCGATTCTGTATGCGCGGACCAGCGGAAAAGGCCAGATAATCGACTGCGCGATGACGGAGGGTTCAGGACAATTGATGGCCGCTTTCTACTCATATATGGCATCCGGCCTCTGGCGCGATACTCGAGAAGCAAATGTTGTTGACGGGGGCGCGCATTTTTACGGTGTATATGAAACGCGAGATCGAAAGTTTGTTTCAATAGGTTCCATTGAGCCTCAATTTTACGCGCTATTACTGCAGACTCTCGGTCTGGAAAATGATGAACGCTTTATGGATCAGATGGATACCTCCAACTGGCCTGAACTCAAAAATGTCCTTGCATCTATTTTCAAGAAGAAAACGCAAGCGGAATGGTGTGCTATCATGGAGAACACCGATATCTGCTTTGCTCCTGTGTTAAGCATGGCTGATGCTCCGTCGCACCCTCATGCACGAGCCCGTGGTTCTTTTGTAGAAGTTGAAGGCATCGTACATCCGGCTCCCGCACCAAAATACTCGCTAACACCCCTCCCTCCCCCGCGCCCGGCCCGCACAATATAGCCTGGTAAATCCCTGAAAGTTTAAAATATTCCCCGTTGGCTTTGGCCCCTGATTCCGTTGAGGCGGTATGCAGCGTGGCTTGGCTCTATTGAGCCCGCCAGTTGACGATGGCCCGGGCATCGAGTGTGGACGTGAATAACTGCTTTATGGATGGCGGCGCACTGCGACAAGCTGCACGGATGCAGCGGTCGAGCTCCCGCGTCACGCACCTCTGACAGGAAGTGTCTGCCACCAGGGCCAGGCATTCACGAGTAAAATCATCGATCACGTTCAGCATCCGGAAGCCATTGCCGGATCGAAGACATAAGGCAAGAAGTCAAGGCTCCCGCGTTTTGATAGGCCCTCCGGAACAGGCATCGGCCGATACCGGCGATAGCCGAACCGTCGCCATTGTCGCTCGGACCAACGGCGCTCCAATGGCGACCGTGTGGCGGCGATCGCACACATGCGGTCGGACCTCCGGATTGTCCGGCTCCACTTCTCGCCTCACCGTTTTCGGATCGACGGTGACCAGCCGAACGGGCTGGCGCTGGGAGATGTCGGATATCTCGGACACCGTCAGCGCCGCCTCCCGCCTCAACGCTTTCTATCGGCATTGAACCCGTGGCGCCTCGAAGGCTCGCCATCACCAAGTATTTTCCCAAATGGTCTTTCAAAAAAAGCGAGTTGCCGAGCATGCTATCGGCCAGAAGCTTCTTCAGCCGTGCATTCTCGGTCTCAAGCGTCTCCAGGCGGCGGGCATCGGACCCGTTCATGCCACCGAACCTTGCCTTCCAATTAATGGGATGGACGGCTCTCCCTCCACCTCGGAGACTGGGACCTCGCAACTGAAAGGAGAGAATGATGGGTGTGAAGTATCTCGGCATCGACCTGGCTAAGAACGTGTTCCAGCTGCATGGGGAAGATGCGGCTGGGCAGATTGTTCTGCGTAAACGCCTCGGTAGAACGCGGCTGCTTGAAGAGATCGGCAAATTACCTTGCTGCACGATCGGCATCGAGGCCTGCACTGGAGCCTTCTACTGGCAGAGAGAGTTTGAAGCGCTCGGACACACGGTTCGCGTCATCGCGCCGCAATACGTCAAGCCGTTCGCCCAGCACCAGAAAAATGACCGTAATGATGCAGAAGCGATCTGCACGGCAATGCAGCAACCGAACATGCGGTTCGTACCGAGAAAGTCATTGGCGCAGCAAGACATCCAGGCGCTGCATCGCGGCCGACAGAGGCTGGTCAATCATCGAACGGCGCTCGTTTCCCAGATGCGTGGCCTGCTTCTTGATCGTGGTTTTGCCTTCGGGCTATCGATTACTCGGACACGGCGCGAAATCCCCAATCTGCTTAACACCCAGCGCGACCGCCTGGGCGAAATTTTCGCCTCTATAATCGAACAGCTCTTCGACCTGCTGTGTCAGCTCGATAGCCGCGTGAAGTGGTTCGATCGCGAGATCGAAAAAGTCTTCCGCCGGGACGAGGCCTGCCAGCGGATCGCGAAGAATCAGGGGCGTCGGGCCAAAGACCGCCACGGCGATTGTAGCCGCTGTTGGCGATGGCTCGGAGTTCAAGAATGGCAGGCACATGGCCGCCTGGCTGGGCCTCGTGCCGAGGCAGCATTCCAGTGGGAACCGGCAAAGGCTGCTCGGGATATCCAAGCGCGGTGACAAGCATCTTCGAACGCTGCTGGTCCATGGTGCGAGGGCAGTTCTGCGCACCGCACCGAAGCGGTCGGATGCGGTAAGTCAATGGGCTGTCGGGCTGCAGGAACGACGAGGCGCAGCGAAAGCGATCGTTGCCATTGCAAACAAAAACGCCCGGATCATCTTCGCGATGCTCCGCGGCGGAACGGAGTTCCGCGCCGTCTGATCAGGGCGACACGGACGGAGGTGCTGGAGAAGCGAGAAATGTGAACGGCCGGTCTGGATCCGGTGCGAGGGGAACCTGAGTTTTATAATGGCTCGGTGAAGCCGCCCACTTGTTGAGGCCCTTACACACGCGGATTTCCCATTTGGGCGCGCCAGCAATCGTCTGGTGACGCCGGATAGATGTTGGCACCCAAGACTCCATCGATCACATGTCTCAAATCACTTGCACCGGGAGAGCCGTCCATAGATGTAGAATGGTGGCCGAGCTGACACCTCCGCCGTCCACATCCGCGTTCTTGCGCAGCCAGGGTCGCAATCTGTTGTCCCGTGAATTTTGCTCTTGCGCATCGTCTGCTTCAATATCGACAGACTCTCAATTAAGATGCGGACCCAATCGGATATCAGGTCACCAAGTAACACACAGGGGGTCACTGCCTCCAACCCCTTTGTGCAAGAACTCAACCATCGTCTTTCAAAATATCATACTGATGCTCACGGAACCTCGGCGCACGCTTCTCAATTTTGATTTGCGATGAGCCAAACCGGACCGGATAGCACAGATTCCGGATAGTTCCGTAGTCGGCGTCTTCTATATCGAACCAGGTCTTGTTGTATTGGACTTGGGGGTCATCAAAAAAGTCGGTTATCGAATTCACAGGTGCCAAGGGAACACTGTACTTTGCCGCATTCACAATGACTGTCGCAATGTCCTGCTTCGACGTACCGACTTCCATTTCCGACCACATCGTTTCATAGTTCAGCATACGCGACCAAGCATCCTTGAACCGGGCGTCAGCGATCAGGTCTTCCCGGCCAGCTGTCCGGCACATACCTTCAAATTGGGAATCAGTCTGGATGTGCCCGATTACGAAGCCATCCGTGGTTCGTATAGGGTGATACATATCGATCTTGCGAATTCGTTCAGCACCGTCATTCTGGAACGTATGATTGATCATGATTGCAGGCAGCATCAGAGCCGCATAGGCTTCCAGAAGCGAGACTGAAACAGTCTGCCCCTTTCCGCCGTTTCTCTCGCGCGCAAGCAAAGCAGCCAGCACACCTTGCGCTAATGTTGTTGACGCAACTTTGTCGACGAGAAAGTTCCGCACAGGGACAGGTGCCTTGTCTTCCGAATACTGACCAAAATCATCCATCACACCACACAGCCCCTGAACGACATGGTCATAGGCGGGACGGTCGACATAGGGCCCATCAGGGCCAAAGCCGGTAATGGACGCAAAAACGAGCCCGGGATTTGCTGCTGCAAGAGTCTCGTATCCGAGCCCCAACCTCTTCATGACACCGGGACGAAAGTTCTCCACCACCACATCTGCCTCTCGGCAAAGCTCCAATGCGGTCGCGCGTCCTTCTTTCTCCTTGAGATCTAGTGCCACGCTCTTTTTGTTACGATTTATCTGTTGAAAGAAAGCTGGCAGATCGTTCTGCTTGGGGTGCATTGCCCGCATCGGATCACCGGTGGCAGGTTCAATCTTGATGACCTCCGCGCCCAGATCACACAGCATCTGGCCAGCAAACGGCCCTGAGACCATGGTGGCAAACTCAATCACTTTCAGCCCCTTGCACGGTGCGTCCTTAGGATCAATCACGTCTAGCATTCCTCCAGCTTCACAATTCAAATACAATCTTGTCCATCATACTCTAACTTATGTCCGAGAAACTAGTACAGTCATTTTATGTGATCCGCGCCAGCGCGCACAGGAAAAAGTCCAGGCGCCCTGTCCATCCAGCGATTTTGGCGCCGCAGAAGCGCTGCTCCTCGTACGAGGAGCAGCCAGAGCGGCCTAAAGCTCATTCCAGACATGGTTGAGGTAATCGCGAATCCCGAGGTTGGCACAAGCGCTGGCTGATGCTGCTATTCGCCAGAGTGTAGATTCTGGCATTAAAGCGGTAGTCGCCGAAGTCTCGTCTTAGGGGCCAGGTTCGGGTCCTGTGAGAATTTTCAGATAACGATCCGCAGACGGCAGCCGCCGGGGCTAGGTGCCTGTGGAGGCACTGCTGGCTCCTGCCCGTTCCAGATCTGCAGCAGAAAGCGACTAGCCAGGCGGCCCCTCTCGGAATAGAACGTTTGTATAATTTTGGGCATCAGTCAGGAAGTAAAAAATGCACGAACTGCCGGAACTCTATGAACCCATGAAACTTGGGCGCTTCAAGGTTCCCAACCGCCTGATGATGGCAGGGATGTCTGCGGGAACTAAAACGGATTCGAACGGTGAAATTACGCCCGAGATGATCGCTTACTATGTTGAGCGAGCTCGTGGAGAGCCCGGAATGATCGCCATTGGCGCCTCGCAGGTCATCCCGCCCAAGAAGCGCCTTTATGGCCCCCATGCGGGCATTGCGCTCTATAGCGACGACATCGTGCCTTCCCTGTCCAGGCTGGTAGATGCTGTTCACGAATACAATGTGAAGTTCGGTATACAGCTATGGAATGGGGGCGGTACCGAGGGCACAAGTCATGAGGAACTGATGTCTCCCTCAGGACTTTCCTCCAATGTCCGCAGCGCCCGTGGTGATGATACGGCGCGATCTCGGGGTCAGCCAAATCGTGCGCTCGAACAAGCGGAGATCGCGGACATCGTTGAGCATTTTGCCTCAGCCGCCCGCCGGGGCGCGGATGCTGGATTTGATTTTGTCGAAATCCATGCAGGCCACGGCTACCTGATTAGTAACTTTCTAACGCCGCTCTTTAACAAGCGGAGGGATGAATATGGAGGGTCGTTTGAAAACCGCACCCGCTTTCTGCTTGAAATCGTGAGCGCCGTGAGCAAGGAAGTTGGGGATAGGATTGCCGTTGGACTGAAGTATAATGGGGATGATTTTCTAGGCGAAGATGGCTGGACCCTTGAGGAATCCTGCCGTCTAGCACCCATCGCTGAAAAGGCCGGAGCGGACTACATTACTGTCACGGCAGGCCTAGTAGGTTCTCCAAAACTCACCATACCTCCGATGTATGAGCCGCAAGGATGCTACACTGACCTGGCCGCCGCTGTGAAACCACACGTCAGCATTCCGGTCGGCACCATTGGTCGAATCAAAAATCCGGAAATGGCGCGTGATCTGGTAGCTGCAGGCAAAGCAGATTTTGTGTGCTTCGGACGTGGCACTATTGCTGACCCCGACATATTTCTGAAGACACGCGAGGGCCGTCTGGAGGATATTCGGCCGTGCCTCGCTGATTGCCGCGGATGTATCGATGAGCACCTGCTACGCAATGGCGGAGGTGATGCAAGCTGTGTCGTCAATCCGCGTATGTCCCGGGAACTAACCTGCATCGACATACCCGGCTCGGCATCAGAAAACCCGAAGACCGTCCTCGTCGTAGGAGGGGGCCTAGCCGGCATGGAAGCAGCCCGCATGACAGCGTTTTCTGGACATCGCGTTGTCCTGTGTGAAAGACGGTCCCATTTGGGAGGCCAAATTCTGCTTGCCAGAAGAATGCCAGGCCGGAACGAGATCGGGGATATTGTGCCTTGGTATGAGCGCCAGTTGAACAAGATGGGCGTTGACGTTCGCCTGGGAACCGACGTCAGCCTAGGCATGATGGAAGACCTTGCACCGGATGTCGTGTTTATCGCGACAGGCAGCGCGCCTGTTGTTCCCCAAGACATGATGGAAATAATCATGAATGCGGAAGATATCGATATCCTGATGCTCGACGATCTGGTCGAAGATAACCTCGATACAGGTGACAACATTCTTGTGGTCGGCGGCGACCAGAACGGCATGGTAATCGCTGATTATCTCGCGGAACGCAACAAGAAGGTGACTGTGGCTGAAGCGCTCAATCACTTTGGTGGGAAGCTTGCTGCCCATGATCGCTGGTATTTATTGAACCGGCAGAATTCCAAGAATGTGCGTCGCATCAAGAACGTGCACCATATTGAAATCGATCCGGGGACAAATGCGATCAAGCTTTTAGGCGATGGGTCGCCCGAGGTCCTACCAAATATCGACACGATCGTTTTCGCCAGTGATCGTCGTTCCGAACGAGGCCTTGTTGAAGCCGCCGAGGCTTTGGGTGCTGAGACTTTTGTCGTCGGTGACGCCCACGATATAAGCTCTGAAAATGCTGGAACTATCTTTAACAATATTGCACATGCCTATGACACAGCAAGGCAGGTATGAACGGACACCGTCGAGCCGGATCTCCCTAAGCCCGCGAAATATGGTGTGGTGTGGTGCGCTTGTCATAGGGATCAGCCTAAATTCGGTCGCCGGACAATGGGAATCCTACCTTGTTCCGAAAAATCCCCCAGCCGGCGAGATTCCACCCTTCAATCGAAATGACCGGCCGCATGCCTTCCAGCCACCTGCCCGAACGTAGCTGAACTGCTCAGCGAGGACGCGCTGTAATATCCTGCGCCATGAAATCCCCCCACGATTTCTCCCGCCGCGAATAGCCCCTCAATGGCTTCGCCGAACCAGTCTACGACAGCCATATTTCCGTCAGTTGTTATCCCGCCATATGTCGATGTGATCGCATTGCCTGTCGCGGCGATATAGTAAGGGGCCTGGTCGATCGGGACCAAGTTGGCTTCTCTACCGAACTGAGGGTCCAAGCCCTGGGCAACATTCCTATTGTATGATGCAACCGTGTCTTCAAGAATAATAGGGTCGATATCCATGAGCGTGGCCAGCTCGCCAATTGTTTCCCCTGATTGAATATAACCGGCGAGAACTGCTTCCTTGTAATTGTTGACGGACGTATCTTCGTGAGAGCGCTGCATAAGGCGATCATCGAAGATCTGAAATCCTATCCCCTCTGGCTGCGCCATTCCGATATTGCTCAAGGCCTTGTAGCTCTGTCCTTCATTCACAAACCGAACGCCGTGCTTGTTGACCATGATGCCTCCCTCAAGAAAGGAAAACAGCAGCGGTGGAATCTCCCCTGCCTTGCGCTGGATGTCAGGATAGTTACGGATGCCCCCGCCAAATGAACCCGATACATATCCAAGATCGGCGTGCCCTGCTCCTAGATCAGTGGCCATCATCAGCCCATCGCCAGTGTTCGCGGTTCCTCCGTGTTTCACCGCATCTGCAAGTTCCGGCGCATAGATTTGCAGAAGCTCGCGACTCCTCGAAAAGCCGCCAGTAGCCAAAACGATGCCACTTTTTGCACGAATGAACGTTTCCCGATCCCCAAACATTGCAGATGCGCCGTCAACTCTGCCGGTTTCCGATGACCGGGATAGCCTGACACCTGCAGATCTTGATGCGTAAGTTATTCGCGGTTCAGTCTGAACGGCCATATGCAGTGCCGTTATTGCCTTGCCTGTTCCCGTAACATGAGCCCTGGACACTCCCGGTTCCGGGACAATATGAAGCTCGAATTTGACGCCGAATTTTTTCAGGAATCGATATGTATCGAGTTGAGATTTCAGAAACCGGTCAACAAGCTCAGGCTTGTTCTTGTTCTTACCGCTTTGCAGAAGATCGCGGCGAAGCGCTTCGAGGCTGTCTTTCTGGCCAGCACTCTCCTGTTCGTCTGTTCCGCTAAATACAAATGCCCCTCCAGCAATCGCCGAGCTCCCGCCGGGCTGCGAAGCTTTCTCCAGCAATAGTACATCAGCTCCGGCATCGGCCGCCGCCAACGCTGCGCAGTGGCCCGCGATTCCGGAACCGAACACCAGCACATCAGTTTGATTGGGCAATGCGCCCTTTTCCCTTAACATGTGAAGCCTCCTTTCAGGCTTAAAAATGCGGAGCGCGCTTGACGCCGTCAGCAGCCGGACCCGTTTCGCCTGCTAGCGTGCGCAGCCGCTCTGGGCGATAGCTCGCACGGCGTGCTGCTTCAAACGGGGCAACATGCCACTCATGTAGCTCAAACGGAGATACCGAAGCATATCGCCTCCTGTTCCAAAGTTCCCGCCGAATACAAGGACGGACGAGCCGCCGGAAAGACCGCGCAGGACTCAGATCAATACATCCGCTTTAATAATCTGCTTCGCGGAAGATTGCGATTTCCAATAAGCTGAAATCAGGCTTGCTGTTTATGACATTCAGGATGACAGCGGGGCGGCATAAGCTTCTCTGCTCCGGTTCAGGCCTCAGTCGCTGGGAGAAGATTCATGGAGAAATTTGACGTGGTTATCGCGGGCGCAGGCCCAGTTGGGTTGACGATGGCCATCGATCTTGGGCAACGGGGAATTCGATCCCTGCTATTAGAACGAAACCCTACCACCGGCCCGTGGCCCAAAATGGACAGGTCTAATGCTCGGACCATGGAATTTTACCGCCGGCTTGGCTTTGCTGATGAAATTCGCAAGTTGGGTTATCCGGAAGATGCAGCCATGGACGTTTTTATCGTTACACGACTTTGCGATGATCCCATACTGAAGCTTGAGTATCCAAGTGTTGGAGATTTCCGCAAGAAAATTGCAGAAACGACGGATCATTCCCAGCCCCTTGAACCGTATCAGCTCGTCTCGCAGAACAAGCTTGAGCCTTTTTTGAGGTCGGTTGCAGAAGACACTTCCAACGTGACAGTCCGGTACGGTTGTGAGGTTGAGAGTTTCAACCAGGATGAGGATGGGGTCACTGTCGTATATTCAGATCCGGACGATCGGATGGTTGAAGTGCGCGCCGGTTATCTTGCGGGCTGCGACGGAGGGACGAGCACTGTCCGAAAGCAGCTTGGCATCAAATTGCAGGGCCGGGGGCGATTGCGCAACATGCGCCAAATTTGTTTTTACTCGGAACAGCTTTACGACAGGATCCCCATCGGAAAAGGACGTCACTATTATTTTACGGACGCCGAAGGATCGGCTCTTATTGTTCAGGGAGACCGCAAGGAGTTTACCCTCAACTCTGATGTGCCGGAGGATTTAGACTATGAAGCATGGGTACGGGAGAAAGTAGGTCCCGGCATCGACTTTGATTTCAAACTACTGAATGTCAGCCCGTGGACACTGAATCTCTTGCTTGCAGACCGATATGGAGACGGTCGTGTATTCCTCGCCGGTGATGCTGTCCATCTGGTTATTCCGACAGGAGGACTCGGTATGAATTCCGGTGTGGGTGATGCCCTTGATCTCTCCTGGAAGCTGGCGGGAACACTAAAGGGCTGGAGTGGCCCGGGACTACTGCCTTCTTATGAGATCGAGCGGCGCCCGGTCGGCGTCAAGAATGTTGAGGCATCTGGATGGGCGGCCCAAGGTCTCGCCAATTGGAGAGCCTTGCACACATCTGCTCTGATGGATGACAGCAGCGAGGGCGCTCTCGAAAGATTGCGTACGGCGCGGAGCGCCAATGTTAATCACAGGCGCGTGCATGAGATGGTAGGAGCAGAATATGGCTATTCATATGCTGGCTCGCCTCTCATCGACGGAGCCAATGGCGTTCAAACAGAATGGGACACAGTCCGTTTTCTGCCCAGTACTGATCCCGGCGTACGTATCCCCCACATCTGGTTGAGCGACAAGACCTCGATACTCGATCGATTAGGACCAGACTTCACTTTTGTCGACCTGACTGGTCGGGCTGATACCTCAGATATCGAATACGCATTTACAAACCTGAGCGCGCCCATTGCGATTTTCTCCCAGCCTGAACGGCATGTGCAATCAATATATGGATGCAAATTTCTGCTTGTGAGACCTGACCTGCATATTGCCTGGACAGGTAATTCCTTACCAGACAATCCTCGTCAACTCGCCAGACAAGCTGTAGGGTTCTGAGCCATCTGATATTCAGTTCGTTGAACGGATTCGGAACCTCTTGCCTTATGCGTCATACGGTGTTTCAGACACGATGATTGTCCGCGCAGCTTACTCGAACTCGCCCTAGATAAGGTATCACATGGCGGCCGGTCACCTTCATACCACCAATTCTCTTGTCTGCAGGAAGTATGTGTACATCATTAGCACGGGAGCATTTCGTCTGTCGCGACTGACCGGCTTGCTAAAAGTCAATGCTGTCATCATGCGATGCCGCCTTGTACCGCCTTATAAGCCGAGCGCGCAACTCAATGGACTTTGAACTGGCCGTTCGGGGCATGACGAGCGTCCGCTCAAGATCAAGACCTTCCTCAAATGAAAGTCTCGCCCCCTCTGTTACTGCCCTCTTATTTGCGACCAGCGCGTCAAAGTCGTGGACGGCGAATTTTTGAACCCATTGACCCAGCCCCGTAAATTCCGGCCATGAATTTGCAGAGTCCTCGACACGAAGAGGATGACAAATGCGCAAATCACGATTTTCCGAAGAACAGATCATTGGGATGATCCGGGAGCACGAGGCTGGCGTGAAGACAGCCGATATCTGCCGCAAGTACGGCATCTCGGATGCGACCTTCTACAAGTACAAGGCGAAGTTCGGCGGCATGACGGTGTCGGACGCCCGGCGGCTGAAGACGCTGGAGGAGGAGAACTCGAAGCTGAAGCGCCTCCTGGCCGATGCAATGCTGGACAATGCCGCCCTGAAGGACCTGGCGACAAAAAACTTCTGACGCCCGACGCCAAACGGAAGGCCGTGCACCACGTGATGGAAGTGCATGGCCTGTCGGAGCGTCGGGCCTGCCGGCTGGCCGATCTCGATCGGTCCACCTTCCAGTATGAAAAACGCGATGGCGGTGACGAGAAGTTGCGCCAGAGGCTACGGGAGCTGGCCGGTGAACGCCGCCGGTTCGGCTATCGCAGGCTCGGCATCCTGCTGGACCGCGAGGGCCTCAGCGCCAATCACAAGAAGATCTACCGGATCTATGCCGAGGAGGGACTGGCCGTGAAACGACGACGTGGGCGAAAGCGGGCGACAGGCACACGTTCACCCATGCTCCTGCCGGAACAGGCGAATGAGCGATGGAGCCTGGACTTCGTATCGGACGCTCTCAGCGATGGCCGCCGGTTCCGCACGCTCTGCGTGGTCGACGACTTCACCCGGGAAGCCCTGGCCGTGGTCGTCGATGTCTCCCTGTCCGGCGTGCGGGTCGCCAGGGAACTGTCCAGGCTCATCACCCGGCGGGGTGCTCCGAAGATGATCGTCTCCGACAA
>NZ_NCST01000092.1 GCF_002088975.1 Henriciella aquimarina | reverse complement strand
AAGTATCCGTCTTCGTCAAGTCCGGCTTGGAACCCAGTTTCGGCTATCGCGAAGCAGACTGTTCGCCAGGACGATAAGCTTTCTCATTATGGCTGTGATGGCCAGTTTTGGCGCTTTTCCGGTGGCGACCATCATCTGGTATTTCGCGCTGAATTCCGGATTATGCTTTATGCTAACGAGGGTGGGCATATAGAGCGCCTGTCGCAAATGTGCTCTTCCACCTTGTATGTATCGCTTGCCTCGAAACGTGCCGCTGTCCCGAGCGATCGGAGCAAGTCCTGCAAGACTGGCGGCCGCCTTGTGATCGATGAAGCCGAGTTCGGGCATCTCGGTCAGAAGCATGATCGCGGTTGTTTCTCCAATGCCAGGAATAGTCTGTAGAATGTCGAATCTGGCTTTCAGGAATTCATCATCACGGACCAGCAAACGAAGAGCCGCGTCGATTGCTTTCATGTGACGGTCGATCTGCTCAATCCTTTCCCGTGCCTGGCGCCGCAACAAGGGAGCTATCCGGGCGGAAGACCGGTTGGACGCGCGTGTCCTGTCTTTCACCAGAGCGCGCCGAGCCGATTGTAGCTCTTTCATTTCATTGAACTTGATCGTTCTGTCGCTGACGCGGCGCACAGAAATCATCGCCCCGTATTTTGCGATAAGCCCGGCATCGATCGTGTCTGTTTTCGCCGACACACCCAATGCGTCCGCAAATCGTCGAGCCTGCCGTGGATTGACCTTGCCGAGAGGTATTTCGGCTTTCAGGAAGAACTTCTCGAAGGCAAGATGATACTGCCCGGTCGGTTCATAGAGTAGCTGTTCAAGATGACATCCTGCCATCCAGGTCAGCAATTGCCTGAATCCTTTTTTATCATTCGGGACAGTTATGGTCCTGCCCTCAGGATACATGTGCGCATCCAGAGTGCTCTTTGAAATATCGACGCCGATATGCTGGCGAACTGGTTCGATGGACATTCCAGATCCTTTGCTTGTCGTACGGGCCTAGATGCCCTCGTATCCGTTCAGGTCGCATGGAAATGAAGAGGACGATCAAACTTCCCAACGGCACTTACTCAGCCAGCGCAGGCACGATCCGTTCCTCTACGCCGGCGGGGAAATTGCGCAGTCCCCACCAGCGGTTCTTTTCTAACCAGAAGACCAGGAATCTCTAAGACAAGCGCAGGTCTTCCGGAAAGGTCTCCCCGTCATAACGCAGGTGCAGCCGGGTCACGAAGACGTCGACCGGCTGCGGGCCCGGTCTCGGTCCGGGTCGGATATTGCCCTGATCCTGACCATCCTCGTCGAGCCACATCACGCCGAGCTCCTGAAGCTCGGAGCGTGAGAGCGGTTCGGCGGCACACGGGTCGCACCAGCTCATGTCCCAGGCATATTCCATGAAGACGGCCTTGCCGTTCTCCTTCTCGACCTGGTGGGCGAACATGTCCTTGTAGAAGTCGCCGAACTCATCCTTCACATAGATCGGCACATCCATGTCGGAAGGCAGCTTCTTCGTCTTGTAATTGATCGTCTCGACGCGGCCCTTGCGGGTCATCGTGAAGACGAACAGTTCCTGCTTGCCCTCGGCATTCACCGTGCCGAGCCGGATGGGCAGCATGAAATCCTCATCCTCATAGGCGACCTGGATCGGGCGCAGGAAGCCGGCCTCGTTGTGGCGCTCGAGGTTCACCTTGGCGACGAAGAATTTCATGCCCTGCTTGAGATAGGAGCCGACGACCTCGTCGGCGCCCTCGGGAATGCGGTAGCCATTGCTGTTGAGCCAGGTGATCAACCCGTCGGACTCTTCGGCCGAGAGGATCAGGATGTCGTATTCGCCGACCTCGTATTCCGCCTCGATGGTGACGCCGAGATCCTCGGCTTCGGGCGCGGGTTCGGCCGCTGCCATCTCATCTACTCGCGTGCCTGAAACCGGTACGGACCGATAGACCCGCTGCTCGCAGGGATTCTCGTCATGATACTCGACCAGACGCGGGGCGGTATAGGCATCGAGATGGCCGATCAGGCCGGGATTGGCGACATTGATCTGCTCACGCTCGGGCACTTCGACCACGGGAACGACCATGGCGAATTCTGACGGTTCGCCGCGATAGTCCGACGACATGGTGATCACGGTGCGGTCCCCGTCGCGCGCCAGCGCCACCTTGGAGGCGTCGTTGAACAGGTCGGTATCGGCCTTGGCGACATAAAAGCCGCAAAAGGCCGAGGCCGGGGCGCTAAGGGCGAGCGAGCCGAGACCAAGCGCCGCCGAGCCTGCCAGATGTCTGAGTTTCATAGTCACGTCCCTCCTTGGACTTTTGGTGTATGCCCCACTGGAACCGGCGGGCGGGAAGCCACCGGTCGAGAAATGGTGTGAAGACCGACAGCGCCGCCAGCGCCATCATCGGCGCGGCGATCACATTCGGGCCGATGATGAGCCAGGCCGTCAGCCCCGCCACTCCGGCCGCGAAGAGCAGCCGGCCCGGACAGGAATCCGGCGTCGAGCGCGGATCGGTAATCATGAAGAAGGTAAAGACCAGCAGCGTGCCCGAAGAGAGCTGATGCATCGGGATCGCCATCGGATCGCCGAGCCAGAGCGCGCGGCCAAACAGAATGGCGGCGAAGGTCGCGATAAAGCCGAGCGCGATGTCGAGCCGCTTCACGCTGGAGAGCACCAGCGCGGCCAACGCCATGGCCCAGCCGGCAATCAGCGGCGCCTGTCCCCACTGTCCGGGCGACACCCAGACATCCCGGCCGAAAAGAAGGATCATGGCGACGATGCCGAGACAGGCCGGGTTGAAGAGGTGCTTGCCCTTGTAGCGGATCGCAAACTTCGCCCCGACGCCGACCAGGCCAGCCGCCACCCACATCCAGGGCTCGCTTGCCCGCAACAGGATCGAGAGCGAGAGCGCAGTGATCGCCGCCGACTTCCACTCGAACCGGCAGCCAACGGCCCACGCGCCAATGATCTGCGCGGTGAGCGTGCCGGTCAGCGCGGCAATGAGGTGTTCGGGCCGGGCACCGAAATCCGTGGTCCAGACAGAGATCGCAAACAGACCTGACAAGGCCAGGATCTGCCAGTGGCGCGCGTCACGGTTGAGCCCGCGAAACACGCTGAGCGGTGCGTCCCTCACATCCATTCATGACAGAGAATACACGAAAAACGGGCAAAATGGGGCGAAGATTTGGAATCTCGCCCCGCCTGGTTGGCCGGCTTACTTGCTCGCCGCGCTGGCCAGGGTCTTCACCGACTGGGCCTCGGCCATGTCGCAGGCCATATAGTGGTCGCCGGTGGCGATGACGATCTTGTCCGTCAGACCGGACACCGAGAGCGGACCGGCTTCGGAACGGATATAGCAGTTGCGGCAGCCCGTGGCCGTGACCGGCCCCATCAGGACATTGCCGTCTGCATCCTTTTCCGACAGCTCCCAGAGTGCCTTGTAGTCGCCGACATCGCTCCAGCCCATTTCGACCGGCACAGCCATGACGGAAGGAAATTTCTCCATGATGGCGTAGTCGATCGAGGTGTTCGGGCAGGCATCGAAGACACCGGCGTCGATCTCGCTTTCTTCCTGGGTCGCAATCGCTTGCGGCAGGGCGCGGGTGACATTGTCGAGAATTTCGGGCGCATGGGTACGGAACGCGTCCAGCATTGTCCCCGCCCGGAACAGAAAGATCCCGGCATTCCAGAGATAGTGTCCGGAATCGAGATAGGCTTGCGCCTTGTCCAGAAGCGGCTTCTCGACAAATTTCCGCGCCTTGCGCACACAGGTCTCGCCCGGCTCGATATCGATATAGCCATAGCCCGTGGCCGGGAAGGAGGGCGTGATGCCGAAGGTGACGATATGGCCGTCCCGCGCAGCCGCCGCGCCAGCCCCGACGGCCTTGCGGAAAAGGTCCGGGCGCAGGATGGAGTGATCGGCCGGCAGGACGAGCAGCAGGGCGTCTTCCGGCGCGGCCAGCGCGGCCGCGGCAACCGCAGCGGCGGAATTACGCCCGAACGGCTCCAGGATCCGCCGGGCGCCGGGCACCTCGTCGCGGATCATGTCCCGATGGCGCACACTGCCGACGACGAGCGTCTGCGCGAAACGCAGGCCGGCCTTATCATCATCGCACATGCGCGCGGCTGTCTGGGCGAGCATCGAGGCCTGCCCGTCCAGCTTCAGAAACTGCTTCGGGCGCTCGGGCGTCGACAGCGGCCACAGCCGCGTCCCGCTACCGCCACAGAGAATGACAGGGGTGATCTCAAGCGTTTCCAAGGCGCTCTCCTGTTCCGCCCGCACGGCAAGGGTCCGCTGCAGGCATGCTGGTTCGTCGCATGAGCTCCTGCAAGAACCATGTCAGTTTGCCCCGGCACCGCGGACCGGAACGATCAGGGGGATTTTGCGATTTTTTCGAGATAAGCGCCATAGGTGGACGATTTGAGCTTCCTAGCCTGTTTCAGGAGCTGTTCACGCGTGAGATAGCCGAGCCGGTAGCCGATCTCCTCGAGGCACGCGATCTTCATCCCCTGACGCTCCTCGATGGAGGCGATGAACTGGGCAGCTTCCAGCAGCGAATCGTGGGTGCCGGCGTCGAGCCAGGCAAATCCGCGCCCCATCAAATTCGCCCGCAACTGCCCCTCTTCCAGGTAAAGGCTGTTGAGCTCGGTGATTTCAAGCTCCCCGCGGTCGGACGGCGTCAGCGTGCGGGCCTTGGCGGGCGCTGTTGAATCGTAGAAATAAAGCCCGGTCACGGCGAAGTTGGACTTCGGCTTGCGCGGCTTTTCCTCGATCGACAGGACCCGGCCTTCACCGTCGAACTCGACCACGCCATAGGCGCGCGGATCGGCCACCTGATAGGCGAAGATCTCCGCGCCGCTCTCGAAGCCTTTCGCCTCCGCCAGAATTTCGGGCAGGCCGTGGCCATAGAAGATATTATCACCCAGCACGAGCGCACAGGGCTCTCCGTCGAGGAAGTCCTCGCCGATAATCAGGGCTTCCGCGATGCCGCGCGGCTGGTCCTGTTCGGCATAGGTGATGGAGACCCCGAATTCCGATCCGTCGCCCAGCAGCTTTTCGAAGGCGGTGCGGTCTTCCGGCTTGGTCAGGATCAGGAAGTCCTGGATCCCGGCGAGCATCAGCACGCTGATCGGGTAATAGATCATCGGCTTGTCATAGACCGGCATCAGCTGCTTCGAGATGCTGCGCGTCAGGGGATAGAGGCGCGAGCCATTGCCCCCGGCCAGTACGATGCCCTTCATTTGCGCTCCTCCTGCATCAGGCCGAGTCTCGATCCGGCACGCCCGTCGGCGGCCAGCCTGTTCAGCCACTCGCCCTGGCCGAGATACCAGTCCACCGTGCGGACCAGGCCCTCTTTCAGGTCGCAGGCCGGGTGCCAACCAAGCGCCTCGGTGATCTTTGCGTGGTCGATGGCATAGCGCTGGTCATGACCGGGTCGGTCCGCCACCATCTCGATGAGCTGGCGGCTCGCACCCGCCTCCCGGCCGAGACGGTCATCCACGAGGTCGCAAACGGTGCGCGCGAGGTCGAGATTGGTCATGGTGGCGTCCCCGCCGACGCAATAGGTCTCGCCCGCCTCTCCGCTATTGGCGACCCGCAGCAAGGCGTCGGCATGATCGTCGACGAACAGCCAGTCACGCACCTGCTGGCCGTCACCATAGATCGGGATCGCCTCTTCACGCAGCGCCTTCATCACGATGGTGGGGATGAATTTTTCCGGGAATTGCCACGGCCCGTAATTGTTCGAACAGTTCGTGATGATGGCTGGAAAGCCATAGGTGCGGTGCCAGGCCCGCACCAGCATGTCCGCCGAAGCCTTGGAGGCTGAATAGGGCGAATTAGGCTGATAGGGCGAGGCTTCGTTGAAAGCGCCCGAGGCGATGGAGCCATAGACCTCGTCGGTCGAGATCTGAATGAAGCGGAAGCCGTCTTCGTCTCCAGCTTCCTGCAGCCAGGTCCGGCAGGTGTCGAGCAGCGTATGCACGCCGTTGATATTGGTGCGGATAAAAGCCTGCGGATCGTCGATGGAGCGGTCGACATGGGTTTCCGCGGCCAGGTTGAAGACCCGGTCCGGACGAAAGGCCCGGAGGCTCTCGGCCATCGTCGCGCCATCGCAGATGTCGGCCTGCAGGAAGCTGTAGCGCTCATCGCCCGCAATCGCCGCGAGGCTGTCGGGATTGGCCGCATAGGTCAGCTTGTCGATATTGAGGACACTATGGCCCTGCGCAAGCGCGCGGCGGATGAGGGCTGACCCGATGAAGCCGGCGCCGCCGGTGACGAGAAGTCTCATTTCTCTACCCTACCGCAATCACGTTCGACCGGAATGCCCGCAAGACACTGTGCGCAGATCATGGCCGGCCCTCTTCGGCACCAGAGGGTGGCCTAGCCTTTCGCCCCGCCTCTCGGCAAGGGATTTTGCACGAAGGCACACAACCGTCTGGAGAAGGCCTTGGGGCGCCCTGCACTCAGAAACGACATTGACGGGGATGACCGCGCAGGCAATCAAGCCCGCATGGGCATACAGAATCTCGAGACATTTTCCATTCCGGGCCCCGCCCTGATCACGCTGGCGACGCATGGCGACGAGCGCGGCTGGTTCTGCGAGACATGGAATGCGCGCGACTGGGCCGTGGCCGGCCTGCCCCAGGTCGACTGGGTGCAGGACAATCAGGCCTTTTCCGCCGCGCCGGGCACGACGCGCGGCCTGCATTTTCAGGCCCCGCCGCATGCCCAGGCCAAGCTGGTCCAGGTCATCCGGGGCGAGATCTTCGACGCCATCGTCGACCTGCGCGAAGGCTCACCGACCTATGGCCGCAGCCTGCACGTGACGCTGAGCGCGAAACAGCCCCAGCTTTTCTATGTGCCGGTCGGGTTTGCCCATGGCTACCAGACGCTCGCGACCAATACGCTGGTGACCTACAAGGTGTCCGACCACTACGCGCCGGACTGCGAGGGCGGGCTGCTCTGGTGCGATACCGGGCTTTCCATCCCGTGGCCGCGCCCGGACGATGTCGTCATGTCGGGACGCGACTTTACCTGGCCGGGCCTTGCGAAACTCGACTCCCCCTTCACCTACGACTCATGACCGAGACGAACCGCATATTGGTGGCCGGCGGGATGGGCCGGCTCGGCCAGGCGCTGGCGCGGCAGGGCTGCCGGGCGCTGGGCCGCGACCGGATGGACATCACCAACCCGACCCAGCTCGCGTCCGTGATCGAACAGACCGCACCGTCGGTCATCATCAATGCCGCTGCCTACACGGCGGTCGATCACGCCGAAGCCGAGCCCGAGACCGCCAACCGGATCAATGCCACCGGCGCAGGCCTGCTGGCGCGTCTGGCCGCCGTCGCCGGCATCCCGCTGATCCAGGTCTCCACCGACATGGTGTTCAGCGAGGGCGATCCCGGCGAGCCAAAGCGCGAATCGGCCTGGACCGCGCCGACATCGGTCTATGGCGCCTCAAAGCTCGAAGGCGAGACGCTGGTGCGTTCGGCTGGCGGGCGCCATCTCGTCACGCGGGTAAGCTGGCTTTTCTCCGATGAGGGCGAGAGCTTCATCACCAAGATCCTGGCGCATGGCGCGAAGAATGCCGAGTTGAAACTGGTCGATGACGAGACCGGCCGCCCGACCCATGTCGATGCCCTGGCGAGCCAGCTCGTGGCCCTGGCGGCTAAATTGGCAAAGGGCGAGAGCTTGCCCGGCGTGCTGCATCTCGGGCCGCCCAATCCTGTCAGCCGGTTTGGCTGGGCCGAGCAGGTCTTTGCCGCCGCCGCGAAGGCCGGTGGGCCGTCCCCAGCCCTCACGCCTGTGCCCGGCTCCGCATTCGAGACCCCGGCGCCGCGCCCGAGAGGCGTCGTGCTCGATGTCAGCGCGGCTGAAAGGCTGCTGGGGCCGATGCCGGACTGGCGGGCCGCCAGCGATGAGGTCGTGCGCCTGGCCCTGAAGGCCTAGCCGAGCGCGGCCTCGTAGATGCGCTCATAGTCTTCCTGTCCAGCCGGCTTGGCATTGCCGCGGTGGGCAAGGTCGGCCAGGGCATATTCGACCACGCCCGGCCCGTCGGAAGCTTCCAGACCGATGTCCTTCAGCGTGTTCGGAATACCGATCGCCTCATTCAGCCGTGAGATGGCATCGGCGAGGTCGGCCCCCTCCTTCAGCCCCATGGCAAAGCGCAGGCGCTCGTATTTGCGCTCGGCCGCGCCCTCATTGAAACGCAGAAGATGCGGCAGGAAAATCGCGTTCAGCGTGCCGTGGTGCAGCTTCTTCTCATGCAGGCGCCCGGCGGCATGCGACAGGGCGTGGACACTGCCAAGCCCCTTGGAAAAGGCGAGCGCGCCTTCATAGGAGGCCATCATCATGTTCCAGCGCGCATCCGGATCGGACCCATCCTCGACGGCGCGCTGCAGCCAGCCATCGCCAATCGCGCGGGTGAGCCCGTCATAGCCGACACCCTCGGCCGGCGGATTGGAGGCCGGCACCAGCACCGCCTCGATACAGTGGGTGACCGCATCCATGCCGGTCGCCGCCGTCATCATCTTCGGCAGGCCAAAGGTGAGGTCCGGGTCGCAGATTGCCACCGGCGGGATGAGGTTGGGCGACGCAAAGGTCTCCTTACGGCCATTGTTCAGCGTGGTGATCATGCCGACCGAGACTTCCGACCCCGTACCCGCCGTCGTGGGAATGGCGATCAGCGGCGGCAGCTTGCTGATATGTTTCGAGCCGCCCGACATGGCCGCATACTTCTCAAGCGGGCCGCCATGGCTCGCCAGCAGGCCGACCGCCTTGGAGAGGTCCATACTGGAGCCGCCGCCCAGAGCGATGATGCCGTCGGCACCTGCGCTCTTGTAGAGATCGGTGACCTTGATGGCCTGGTCTTCGGTCGGGTTCGCGACCGTTTCAGCGAAGACGCCTGCCGGCTCGACGCCCAACGCATCGAGGATGGTCTCGAGGATCCCGGCGGTCTTGATGCCCGGATCGGTGATCACGAAGGGCTTCGACACCCCTTGTCCCCGCAGCACGCCGGGCAGCTTCTGGATCGCGCCGTGGTCGAAGATGCAGGTGTTGAGGAAAGTCATGACAGGCATGGATCGTCTCGCTTTCAGGCGTGGAAATAAGTCACTTCCCGCCAAGTAAGACGAGCGGGATCGGCGACGCAAGACTGCCCCGCGCGTCAATCTGCCCGCACGCCCCCTTGAGACAGGCCTTCACGTCCGGCAGGACAAGGGCCACAACAGGAAGAAAGGCGAGCAGAATGGCAGACACTCTCCGCATCGGATTGCTTGGCGCCGCCCGGATCACGCCGAAAGCCGTCTGCGATCCGGCGCATGTCATCCCGCGCGTCCGGCTGGAAGGCGTTGCCGCGCGCGACAAACGCCGCGCCGCCGAGTTCGCCGAACTTCACCGGGTCCATCAGGTCTTCGACAGCTACGAGCCGCTCCTGGAAAGCCCGGACATCGACCTCATCTACAATCCCCTGCCCATCAACCGCCACGCGGAATGGACCATCCGCGCCCTCGAAGCCGGCAAGCATGTGCTCTGCGAGAAGCCCTTCGCTATGAATGCCGGGGAAGCAAAGGAGATGCAGGCGGCCGCCGGAAAAGCGGGCAAGCGCCTGATCGAGGCATTCCACTATCGCTATCATCCGGCCTTTCAGCAGTGTCTCGACTGGATCGAGGCGGGCCGCATCGGCACGGTGCGCGAGATCGAGGCCGATTTCTGCGTCGAAATCCGCGACAGCGATGACGAGATCCGACAGCTGCCCGAGACCGGTGGCGGGGCGATGATGGACCTTGGCTGCTACCCGTTGAGCTGGACGCTCCAGGCCCTGGGCGAAGCGCCGATCTCGGTCGAGGCGGAAGCCACGCTGACCAGGCGCGGCGTCGATGAGAGCCTGACGGCGACCCTCGGCTTCGAAAGCGGGGCCGTGGCGAAACTCTCCACCAGCATGGCGCCCGGCACACCGTTCAAGGCGGCCATGACCATTGCTGGCAGCAAGGGGCGCATCCACTTCGAAAAACCCATCTTCCCGCACCGGGGCGGGCACCTCCGGCTGGAAACAGAAAACGGCGGGCACGAAGAGGCCACGATCAGCCCCATCTCGACCTATACCTGGCAGCTCGCGGCTGTGCTCGATGCGCTTCACACCGACACACCGCTGCCGACCGAAGGCGCGGTGATCCAGACCCAGCAAACCCAGCTCGACGCGATCTATGAGGCGGCCGGCCTGCGCCACCTGCGCGATCGCTGACTGGTGCTGCCTGTTGACTTGGCCCGGCCCGTCGGGCCCGATACCGGCTGGATATTCTTCAAAGACAACAGGACGTGCCCGTGAGCGACCCCATCCTTTCCGTCCGAGACCTGAAGATCGATTTCGACACCCCGGACGGGACGGTGAACGCCGTGAAAGGCACGAGCTTCGAGGTCGCCCCGGGCGAATGCGTCGGCATTGTCGGGGAGTCCGGCTCCGGCAAGAGCCAGTCGGCGCTCGCGGCCATGGGCCTCATCGCGGACAATGGCACAGTCACCGGCTCGGTCAAATTCGGCGGCCAGGAAATGGTCGGCGCGAAGGCGTCTACGCTGCGCAAGGTGCGCGGCGCCCAGATGTCGATGATCTTCCAGGATCCGCTGACCTCGCTCACCCCGCACATGACGGTCGGCGCGCAGATGCGCGAAGTGCTGGCCCTGCACAAGGGGCTGAAGGGCGAAGCGGCCACCAAGCGCTGTGTCGACTGGCTCGAACAAGTGCGCATCCCGGAAGCCCGCCGCCGGCTCGACCAGTTCCCGCATGAGCTCTCCGGCGGCATGCGCCAGCGCGTCATGGTCGCCATCGCCATGCTGTGCGGGCCGAAACTGCTGCTCGCCGACGAACCGACCACCGCGCTCGACGTCACCGTTCAGGCGCAGGTTCTGGACCTGATGTACGACCTGAAGAAAGACACCGGCACCGGCATTGTCCTGATCACCCACGATATGGGTGTCGTCGCGCGCATGTGTGATCGCGTGGTCGTGATGAAGGATGGCGAGATCGTCGAGACCGGTACCAGCGACGACATCTTCTACGCCCCGCAGCACGACTACACGAAAATGCTGCTTAACGCCGTGCCGCGCATCGACCAGCCGAACCGCGAAGGCCGCCCGAAACTGGGCGAGGTCCCGCAAGCAGCCACCGAGCCGCTGGTGAAGGCGCGCGATGTGAAGGTGCAGTTCCCGGTCAATATCGGCGGCGGGCTGTTCGGCAAGACCAAGATGCTGCGGGCCGTCGACGGCGTCTCCTTCGACCTGCGCCCCGGCGAGACGCTGGGCGTGGTCGGCGAATCCGGCTGCGGCAAGTCCACCCTGGCGCGCGCGGTGCTCAACCTCGTGCCATCGACCGCCGGCACCGTCGCCTGGATGGGCCGCGACATCACCCAGGCCAGCCACAAGGAGATGAACAATCTCCGCGACGACCTCCAGATCGTCTTCCAGGACCCGCTTGCCTCGCTCGACCCGCGCATGACCATCGGCCAGTCTATCGCCGAACCGCTGACGGTGCACAAGCCGGAGCTGTCCAAGGCCGAGCGCGAGAAACAGGTGAAGGACTTCCTGCCGCGCGTCGGCCTGTCCCCGGCGCTTATCAACCGCTATCCGCATGAGCTTTCTGGCGGCCAGAACCAGCGCGTCGGCATCGCCCGCGCCATGATCCTGCGGCCCAAGCTGCTCGTCTGCGACGAGGCGGTCTCCGCCCTCGATGTCTCGGTGCAGGCCCAGGTGGTCGACCTGCTGATCGAGCTGCAGAAGGAATTCGACCTCGCCATGATCTTCATCAGCCACGATCTTTCCGTGGTGCGCGAGATCAGCCACCGCATCATGGTGCTCTATCTCGGCAAGGTGGTGGAGCTGGCCGACCGACACGCGATCTACGAGGATGCCCGCCACCCTTACACAAAGGCGCTGATCTCGGCGGTGCCGACACCGGACCCGAAATTCGAGCGCGGCAAGGACCGCGTCAAGCTGCATGGCGACCTGCCCTCCCCGCTCGACCGGCGCTCGCCGCTGCGCTTCATGAAGTCCGTGATCGTCGACGATCCGGATGCCGAGCAGTACAATCCGAAGCTGATCGAGGTCGCCCCCGGCCACCTCGTTGCCGAGCACGACCCGTATGAGGGCGTTGAAGGGCTTTACTTAAAAAGGACCGAGGCGGCATGAGAGGCTGAGACGCCAGCGAAGCGACGTGTGGTCCCCTCTTGCATAAGGTCCCTGGCGGAATCGATCGAGCTGAGGGCTATTTCGAAAAATTCCAGTTCCAGCTCACTCTCTGCCGCTTGTTTAAGCTCCTGCAAATCAAACATTATCTTGGCAATAATCGTGTGACGGCGTCTATCGACCCTGAATGCGCCAAGCAGGTTTTCCGTACTACATGCCCAGCTTTCAGCCTTGGAGCGTTGCTTGAAGGTCCTTGAGAGATAGGCTGGTTTGCGGCGAATTTGCACACGCCAGCTGCCGGAAGGGAGTTGATAAATCGTTGCCATTCCAGTCTCCTGCTCGAGGGTGCGGTCAGCCATTGCGCCGACAAACCCGACGCCACCGATTGTGAAATAAGTGTAGCGCCGTTTAGCTGGCGGTTCAGTGTCATTGCAGGCCGAACGATGCAAAGAGGTACACTGCCATACACAATGCCGATGGATACGCCTCAATAAGCGCAAGGTAACGGCCTCCGCCTGGCTTTCCGATACATACCCCGAAACCAGTATCAGGCGCGCCCTCACTCCCCTGCCCGCCGCAGCACGATCTCCCCGCCCGAGCGCTCCACCTCCAGCGGCAGGAAGAGTTCAAGATTCTCGGAAAAGGCGTCCGGCTCACCGGCCGGAAAAGCCCCGCTCACCCGTTCGCCAGCGAGCCCTTCATCGGCAATCACAAGCGTCACATCGGAATACCGGTTCATCTCGGCGACGGCCTCGGCAAGCGTCGTTGCGTCAAACACAATCATCCCGGCCTGCCAGCCGGTGACCTGCGCGGGATCGACCCCGGTCACAGACACCGCCCCCGCACGATCCATAATGAGCTGCTCGCCCGGAGAAAGCCTGCGTCCGGGCCTGCCCGTCCCGCGCACCTCGACGGAGCCGTCCACCAGCGTCACTGCGACCGCGTCGTCACCGGTGCGGATATTGAACCGCGTGCCAAGCGCCTCCGTGCGGCTTGGTCCCGCCCTGACCACAAAGGGCCGGTCTTCCTTTGCCACATCGAACAGGGCCTCGCCTGAAGAGAGGAGAATGCCGCGCGTCTCCTTGCCAAGCGTCACCTCGACCCGGCTCGCCGTGTTCAGCGTCACGGATGAACCATCGGCAAGCGCCACCTCCCGGATCTCGCCCACCGCGGTCTGGTAGACCTCCGGCTCGGCCGCCCTGCCCTGCGGCCAGAGACCGATCACGACCAGTCCGACAAGCAGCGCGGCGGCCACCCCGCCAAGCCAGCCGGCCCAGGCGGGAACACGTCCGTCCCTCCGCTTGTGGCCACCCGCCTTCGCGGCCCGGCCGAAGGCGGTGCGGTCGGTGACCACCAGCGTGCGTTCGATTTCGGCAAAGGCGGCGGCATTGGCCGGATCGCTCTCCCAGGCCTGGAACGCGTCCCAGCGCTCGGCAGAGAGGTCGGGCTCCTGCAATTCGCCATACCAGGCCGCGGCGGCTTTCAGCCGCGCGGAATGCGTGTCGTCACCAGCCGCCATGCGTATCACCCTGCCGGGGGATCTCCCCCGCCTTCCAAGCGTGAGAGGCGTTCGGCAATGGCTGCCAGCGCCTCGGCGACATCACTCTTGGCGGTTCTGACCGAGACTGACAAGCGCCGGGCGACCTGGCTGTAGGTGAGCCCCTCATAGCGGTGCAGCCGCAGGGCCTCGCGCCGGCGTTCCGGCAGGGCGGCAATCGCCTGTTCGGCAATCCTGAGAAGCTGGGCATCCATGAGCTGTCTCTCCGGGGTGGCGGTCCGGGCACAGGCGATCACCTCGCCTACCCCGCTGAATTCGACAGACGCCCTCGCCTGGCGCCGGTATCCGGATTTCAGGAAATTGACCGTCAGATTGCGCAGCGTCACGAACAAGAGCCGGCGCAATTCCTCGCCCTCCCTGTCCGGATAGGCCCGCCCCACAGCCACAAAGGCCTCCTGCACCAGATCCTCGGCATCCGCCCGGTTGCCCACCCGCAGCCGCGCCAGCCGCAGGAGCTGCTCGCGCTGGCCGGAAAAGACTGCTTGCAATGAAACGGCACATTGTACTGAAGAAACGGACGTTTCATCGGGTGCCGAAACGCTAGTCGTAGCGATCAATTTCTGAGTCATAAGCAAGTCACAATAGCTGAGTGCAACTATCAAAGCAGGCAGTGTGATCGCCATCCTGACGTCTATGCCCGCAAAAAGGATGAGGCTTTACTCTCAAGCTGGATCTGTTCGGCACCAGTTACCTCCTACACAGACGGTGGGCATCCTCACTACTGAAATACACACTATAGTACATAACACAAGAATATGTAAGCGATATTCTTGTGGCATGGATATGCGGAAGCTGGTGGGCCGAAATTTTGCGCGTCTGCGCCGCGAGAAGCACCTGACCCAAGAGGAGGTCGAGGTCCGTTCCGGTTTCAGTCAACAATATCTGAGTGGTCTGGAGCGGGGCAAACGAAACCCGACCATTGTAACCTTATATGAACTTTCCCAAGCACTTGGCGTATCGCACGTGGATCTAGTGATGCCAGACAAGAAGACCCACCTAAAAGATTGAAAGCCTACGCTGCGCTATTCCTCTAAGAACGAATATATAAGCCAAATTTGCGATGTCTAAGACCGCTCCCTTGGCAGATCCGGCTACGGTAATTCCACTCTAGAACACGCGGTATTCAACCTTGTTTCATCCCGGCTCGACTGTCGCTCGCCGCTGCGCTTTATGAAGTCCGTGATCGTCGACGATCCGGATGCCGAGCAGTACAATCCGAAGCTGATCGAGGTCGCCCCCGGCCACCTCGTTGCCGAACACGACTCGTATGAGGGCGTCGAAGGACTCTACGTGAGAGAGACAGAGATGGCTTGAGGCACAAGCGCTGTTGCCTTCACCGCCAATCGGGTAAGACGCGGCATGTCTCTTCCACCGGACCTACAGGACAGTCTCCTCGCCCTTGGCCGCGCATTGCAGACCTGCCGGGATGATTGGGCGCTGATTGGCAGTGCCGCGCTTACCCTTCATGGTATAGACGCCGGCGATGTAGGTGACCTTGATATCCTGCTAAGTGCGGACGACGCCCGCTCGATAGCCAAAGACTACGGCATCGCCGTCCAGGCCCCGGCAGAGCATTCGCTCTTCAGGTCCGACGTCTTTTTTGGGCTACGCCTTGGACAGTACGACGTGGACTTCATGGCAAATTTCCATGTCAGGAAAGCCGGAGAATTGCACCAGGTCCCGGTTCCCGAAACCGAACCGGTTCAGCTTGGTAAGATCACCCTCAAAGTCGCCACGCTGGATGCGATGAAAGCGCTGCTGACCCTCTTCGGGCGCCCAAAGGATCTAGCCCGCCTGAGACGGCTTTGAGCCTGGCGAAAGCCTAGGCCCGCACCGTTTCATGGATGGTCTTGAGCGTTTTCAGCAGCGGTTCGGCACTTTCCAGCGGCAAGCAGCTTGGCCCGTCGCAGAGCGCCTTGTCCGGGTCCGGGTGGAATTCCAGGAAAATGCCGTCAGCACCAGCCGCCACAGCCGACTTCGCGATCACGGAAACCCCTTCGCGCCGCCCACCGGTCGAGCCGCCGGCGGTGCGCGGGTCGGCGCCCGGCAGCTGCACGGCATGGGTCGCGTCGATCGTCACCGGCACGCCCAGCGCCTTCATCGCCGGAATACCCAGCATGTCGACGACAAGATTGTTGTAGCCAAAGCTCGCGCCGCGCTCGCAGAGGATGGTCGGGTTCTTCGATCCCGTAACTTCCCCCACCTTGGAAATGATGTTCTTGCAGTCCCACGGTGCCAGGAACTGGGCTTTCTTCACGTGCAGCCAGCCATCGCGCGCGGCGACGGCCTTCGCCCCGGCGACCACGAGATCGGTCTGGCGGCAAAGGAAGGCCGGCACCTGGATCACCTCGGCCACTTCGGCGACCGGCTCTGCCTGCTCAGGCGTGTGATAGTCGGTGATGACCGGCACATCGAAGGCGGTCTTCACATCGGAGAAGATCTTCAGCCCCTCCTCGAGCCCCGGCCCGCGATAGGAACTGATCGAGGAGCGGTTCGCCTTGTCGAAGCTCGCCTTGAAGATATAGGGCAGCTCCAGGCGCTCGCAGACGGCTTTCAGATGCTCGCAGATGGTGAGCGCCAGATCGCGGCTCTCAAGCACATTCATGCCGGCCATGACGGTCAGTGGCTGGCCGTCCCCGATGGAAATGCCGTGTGCGGGAAGGGTGAGTTTCGCCATGTCAGGAGCCTTCTCTCTTTGCGCTGAGCGATTAGACAAGTCCGGCGAAACGGGCAAGGTTCCGGGCGTGGGCACGCTGCAACTTGACGCTGTCGGACACAGAGCCCACAGAGCTAGACACTTATAGCGGATGTATTTTTCAGCGCATGCAGACCCTCATCGTCATCCCGGCCCGCCACGGCTCCACACGCTTCCCGGCGAAGCCCCTGCATCAGATCGCCGGTCATACGCTGGTCGCGCGCGTCGCCGACATTGCCCGGCGCACCGCTGAGACCCGCCCGGATGTGGCCTATGTCATCGCGACAGATCACGATGAGATCGAAGCGCATGCCAAGGAAATCGGCGCGCCCGTCGTGATGACCGATCCGGACCTGCCCTCCGGCACAGACCGGGCGCTCGCGGCCGCGCGGGGCTTCGGTGAAGCCCCGGATTTCGTGCTCAACCTGCAGGGCGATGCGCCTTTCACGCCGCCGGCCTATCTGAACGCCCTCATCGAGGCCGCCGAGACGAGCCAGACCGATGTCGTCACCCCCGTCATCCAGCTCGACTGGGCCGCCCTCGACCTGGTGCGTGACCAGAAGACGCGCGAACCGTTCAGCGGGACGAGCTGTATCCGCACAGCCGACGGCCGCGCCCTCTGGTTCTCGAAACAGGTGATCCCGGCGATCCGCAAGGAAGCAGCCCTGCGCCAGAGCGATCCGCTCTCGCCGGTGTTCCGGCATATCGGACTTTACGGCTACCGCATGGACGCGCTGGAGCGCTTCGCCAGCCTGCCGGTCGGTCATTACGAACAGCTGGAAGGCCTTGAGCAGCTGCGCTTCCTTGAGAACGGCATGACGATCCAGACCGTCGCTGTCGAGCCGGGCGACAATGCCATGTGGGGCGTCGATACGCCGGAAGATGCGAGCTATGCTGAAGCCCTCATCGCCCGCCATGGCGACCCGATGGAGGCCCCGAGCTAATGGCCCGCACGCTTTACATCGTCCGCCACGGCAACACATTCGACTCCGGCGACACCGTGACCCGTGTGGGCGCCCGCACCGACCTGCCCCTCTCACGCTCGGGTACGGCTCAGGCCGAAGCGCTGGCGCGTCATTTCGCCGAAGAGGGCCTCGCCTTTACCGACGCCATTACGGGCCCGCTGCGGCGCACGCGCGAGACGACCGAGATCATCATGGAAGGCCAGGCCCGGCCGCCACTGATCGAGATCGCCGACTTTCTGCGCGAGATCGATTACGGCCCCGACGAGAACAAGCCGGAAGAGGACGTCATCGCCCGCATCGGGGAAGACGCTCTCAAGGCCTGGGAAGAGCGTGGCGTCCCGCCGCCGGGCTGGATTGTCGATCCGGACATGCTGATGCGCGCCTGGCAGGACCTGTTCACCTATCTCGCCCGCCGCGGGAACCAGGATCCAGCCCTTGTCGTCACGAGCAATGGTATTGCGCGCTTTGCCCTTCTCGCTGGCGGCGCGCCTTTCGAAGAGGCCCATGACCTGAAGCTTAAGACCGGCGCGTATGGCGTGCTCGAGGTCTTGCCGGGCCGGACGCCACATATCGCGGCCTGGAACGTCCGCCCCTGACAGGCCTTCAAGCCAGTCCTGCAAAATCGCACGGGCCATGGCTTGCCCCGGCTTCCCCGCAGGCATAGGGTCCGCCGCGCCCGTAGACAGGACAGGATACAATGACCGAGACACTGCCGATCAGCCTTGAAGACGTGAAGGATGCTGCGCGGATTCTCGACGGCCAGATTGAGCGCACCCCGCTGCGCAAGTCGCGCACCCTGTCCGAAATCACGGGGGCGGACGTCTGGGTCAAATTCGAGAACCAGCAATTCACCGCCGCCTTCAAGGAGCGCGGCGCGCTGAACAAGCTCGCCCGCCTCACCGATGCGGAAAAGTCCGTTGGCGTCATCGCCGCCTCCGCCGGCAACCATGCCCAGGGCGTTGCCTATCACGGCCGCCGGCTGGGCATCCCGGTGACCATCGCCATGCCCGTCACCACACCGTTCAACAAGGTCGAGCATACCCGCGCCTTCGGCGCCCGCGTGCTGCTGGAAGGCAAAACGTTCGACGAGGCCAAGGCCTATGCCGAAAAGGTGCGCGAGCGCGAGGGGCTGACCTGGATCCACCCGTTCGACGACCCGGACATCATGGCCGGACAGGGCACAGCGGCGCTCGAAATGTACGAAGACAAGCCGGACTTCGATGTCCTCGTCGTGCCGATCGGCGGCGGCGGGCTCATTTCCGGCATGTCGACGGTCTCGAAGGCGATCAGCCCGGAAACGAAAGTCATCGGCGTGCAGGCGGCCATGTACCCGGCCATGTATGCAAGAATGCAGGGCCGCGAGGCCAAGGTTGGCGGTGCTTCCATTGCCGAGGGCATCTCGGTGAAGGAGCCCGGCGAGCTGACCAGCAAGGTGGTCCGCGCGCTGGTCGACGACATCGTCCTGGTCGAGGAAGAGCATCTCGAACGCGCCATCACCCTGTTTGCCGATGTCGAGAAGACGATTGCCGAAGGCGCCGGCGCCGCCGGGCTCGCCGCCCTGCTCGCCCATCCGTCGCGCTTTGCCGGCAAGAAGGTCGGCCTGATCCTGTGCGGCGGTAATATCGACACTCGCCTGCTCGCCTCGGTGCTGACACGCGCGCTGGTGCGCGAAAAGCGGCTGTCGAATATCCGCATCATCGGCGATGACACGCCGGGCCTGCTGGCGCTGGTCTCCAAGATCATCGGCGACAATGGCGCCAACATCATGGAAGTCGCCCATAACCGGATCGCGCTCGACGTGCCGGCCAAGGGCGCGGAGTTCGACATCCTGATGGAAACCCGCGACGCCCAGCATACGCAGGAAATCATCGACGCGCTTGCCCAGGCCGGCTATCCGCCCCGTCAGAATTAGGGCCGGCCTGCGCGGGACATCGTGACAGCGCGTGACGGCCTATCTAGGCTCGCGCCGGAATTGAGGATTGCAGGAGGCACGCGCCCCATGTTCAGACGTCTATCGACCGCCCTCATCGCGCTGACCCTTGCCGCCTGCGGCGGGCAGACTTCGGCTGATTTCGAGAGCTACTTCCCCTGGGACCCGGAGGCCCAGGAGATGCAGGAAACCGATAGCGGCCTGCAATATCTCGTCGTCGAGGAAGGCCCGGAAGACGCCCCTTCCCCGGAGATCGATTCCACGGTGCAGGTCTTCTATGAGGGCCGGCTGCCCGACGGCACGGTGTTCGACGGGAACTTCGACTCCAAGCGCCCGGCCATCTTTGGCGTCGGCCAGGTCATTCCCGGCTGGACGCAGGGCCTGCAGCTCATGTCGGAGGGCGACGAATACATCTTCTACATCCCCTCCCGGCTCGGCTATGGCGACAGCCCGCGCCCCGGTGGCAAGATCAAGCCGGGTGACGATCTCGTCTTCCGGGTGCAGCTGCAGAAGGTCTTCGAGCCGAAACCGGCCGATGCGGAAGCCTGGAGCGAATATACCCCGTGGGACTCTTCCAATGAGGACGTTCAGAAGACCGATTCCGGCCTCGAATATGTCGTGCTGGAAAGCGGCGATGAAAGCGGCAAGAGCCCAACGCCGAGCGATACCGCCGTCGTCTACTATGAAGGCCGCTTCGCCGAGAACGGCGAGGTATTCGACAGCGCCTTTCAGCGTGGCGAGCCGATCATGTTCAAGCCGGGCGAGGTTATCCCCGGCTGGAAGGAAGCGCTCACCATGATGAAGCCCGGTGACCGCTGGCTGATCCACATTCCTTCCGCGCTTGGCTATGGCGAACGCGGCTATCCCGGCGCCATCCCGCCCAACAGCGACCTCGATTTCGAGGTCGAACTCGTCGACGTGCTGCAAGGCGAATAGCCGGCCACAGCAGGCAGACCATCAAGGCGTGCCGCCCTAGGTCTCCGTCCGGCGCGCGATCAGGCGTTCGCAGATCTCGCGCACGGCCCCCTTCCCGCCGGGCTTGTCCAGGACGAGGCCGGCGGACTTGCGGACCGGCTCGAAGGCATCGCTGGGCGTGACGGCAAGCCCGACAAGCGCGAAAAGCGGCAGGTCGTTCAGGTCATTGCCAACGAAAACGACTTCCGAGAGCGGAATGCCGGTTTCCTTCGACCAGGCGGTGACATTGGCGACCTTGTCCTCGACGCCGTACACACACGGAACGTCGAGCTTCCTGCAGCGCGCAGCGACAACGGGATTGGTCTCCTTCGACACCACGGACACCTGTATATCGGTGTGCTTTTTCAGGCGCTCGATCCCCATCCCGTCCGAGCGGCTGACCCTGACCGCCTCCTTGCCGTCCTGATCGACGATGGCGCAGTCGTCGGTCAGGACGCCATCGAAGTCGAGCAGCAGGGCGGAGACCTTTTCGGGGAAGATATCCTCCACGCCGGCAGTCTCGATCTCGTTGGCAATTTCTTCGGCGATGGAGAGGTCGAGCGGCTCATCGATTTCAACGGAGCGCCGGGGCTCCACAACGTGGTGGGCAACAGTACCGAAGAAGCGGTGCCGGGCCGCCTTGAACCCCTCGGCCTTCATCGCATAGACCGCGCCGGTCTCGAGGAAGGCCGGGTCACGGTCCTGGCGTCTTGGCCGATGCTCCTTTTCATGGCCGACAGGCTCCACGCCCTTGCCCTCGGGCCTCCATAGGAAACCGTGGAAGGGCGTGACCGTCAGCGCGCAGTCGGCGTCGCCTTGCTTCAGCGGCGCCACGACGCCTTCGACATCGCCAGCCTGCACGAAGGGCGAGGTGCACTGCATGAAAACGATAATGTCAGGGCTTTCGCCGTTCTCCTCGATGACGCCAATGGCGTGAAGGAGAGCGGCTTCCGAACTGGCGGTATCATTGGCCAGATCTGCCGGCCGCCGGATCGTCTTCGCTCCACTCTGCGCAGCTTCGGCCAGGATCGTCTCATCGTCGGATGTGACATAGACCTCCGACACGCTGGAAGCGCCGCTTGCCGCCTCGACGGCACGGCGCAGGAGCGAGCGGCCGCGGATCGGCTTCAGGTTTTTTCCGGGAATGCCCTTGGACCCACCGCGGGCGGGGATGATTGCCACAGTTTTCACACTTCTTCTCCCTGCGGGTCGCCTGGATTTCGCGACATTGCCTGTAGCGGCACGGACCTCGGCCAGCCGGTGCCGACCCTGCCCCTGTAGATATCCGACCGGAAGGGCCGTCAACTATCCTGTGCGCAGTTATCCGACACCGAACGGGAATAGCCGCCATGACACCCAATCTTCTCCTGCCTTACCTGCAACAGAACCAGGCCCAGAAACATGTCACCCTGAACGAGAGCCTGAAGCGCCTCGACGCGCTGGTCCAGCTCGCGGTGGAGACCATTCAGCCGGAGCCGCCCTCCGCCCCAGCCGAGGGCGCGCGTTATATTGTCGGCCCGGCCCCGCAAGGCACCTGGACCGGGCACGCCGGAGAGGTCGCAGCCTGGTATGATGGCGCCTGGGATTTTCTTGTGCCGGAGGCCGGCTGGCAGGCCTGGATCCGCGATGACCAGCAGATGCGCGTCTGGAGCGGCGCTGACTGGACGGCGCAGGGCGCGCTCGACCAGCCGGCCCTTCTCGGCATCAACGCCACGCCCGACACGACGAACCGCCTGGCGGTGAGCGCGCCCGCCGCATTGTTCACCCATGAAGGCGACGGCCATCGCCTGACGGTCAACAAGGCTGACACGCCGGATACGGCAAGCCTGGTCTTCCAGACCGGCTATAGCGCGCGTGCCGAAATCGGCCTGACCGGCGACGACGCCTTCAGCGTCAAGGTCAGCGCCGACGGGTCGGCCTGGACAACCGGGCTGACGGTGAAGTCGGAGACAGGCGAAACCCTCGCGACGGGCCTGCATTCCGGAGAAGTCATGATCGCAGATGATGCGGCTGTGCTTGTCGTTCCGCCTGCCGCCGGAGGGATGATGGCGATCGCGCTCTTCTCGGAAACATTTCCGCAGGTCTCTTATTCCGGCATTGTCTGCTTCGACACCGGCACCACTCCGGGCCTCCTTGCGCTCGCCAATGGCGGCAAGCTCGGCCTCTATCCCGACCAGGCGCTTTCGGGCACCACAGGCGCGGATGTGCAGCTGAATGTCGGGGCGGTCACGGACAGTCTCTGGATCGAGAACCGGTTCGGCTCGGCCCAGACCTTCCGGTACTTCTTCTTCTGCTAGTTCGCGGTCTCGCCGGAGCGGCCGAGAAGCCGCTGCACGCGGGCTTTCAGCGAGGTTCGCGCCAACCCGTCCTCGAGGATATCGGCCTGCGCCAGCAAGGCGCCCAACCCAGGCCGGCCGGCTTCGATATCCTGGCGCACATGATGATTGATGAGGTGCGTGCGCATTGCCTTGTGCAGGTCCCGCGCCCCGGTGATGGAGTTGGCCGTGGTGCCGGAAGCCTGTTCGCGGACATGCTGATAGGCCAGCGTCTCCTCCAGGCTGGCAAGGTCGCCCTGCAGGAGGAGGCGCAAGTTGAAATCCCAGTCTCCAAGGACGGGCAGCGTCTCGTTGAACCCGCCGGCAGCCTCCCAGGCCGTCTTGCGAAAGAGCAGGGCTATGGGTGGAAAGCGGTTACGTACGGCCAGGCGCGGAAGGGTGAGTGCGCCGGCTGACTGGGCCGCGCCCTCGCTTTTCGGCGTGATCGCCCCCCCGGCCTCCGTCTCGAGGATTTCCTGCCACTCGCATACCACGCCTGCCAGGTCCGGTTTTGACGACAGGGCCCCCGTCATGCGGACAAGGAAGTCCGGCGCCCAGCGGTCGTCATCGTCATGAAGGGCTGCATAGTCGGCGCCCTCGCCCAACCGGCTGCGCATGCCGATGTTTCCCGCCGCCTCCATGCCGGCATTCTCGTCCAGATGGATGACTTCGGCTTTCAGGGTCTCAGGAAGCGTTTCCAGGACAGCATCGACCGGCTCGCGCTCGCCTGCATCATTGACGATGACCCAAGCAAAGGCGTTATGCGTCTGCGCGCAGAGGCTCTCGGCAGCCCGGCGCAGGAAAGCCGGCCGGTTGCGTGTGCGCGTGACCACAAGCGTATCGATTGGCGCCATGGGGCGGGAATCCCTCTATCAACAAGGCCGTCTGCAGGAATGAGACAGCAATTGCCGATTTGTCAAACCAGTGTAGCAAGAAGCAGACACCGCCGCGTCCGGCAATCGCCACCTTGGCCTTCCGCCGGACCGTCGCCCTCGATGCCGACCAAGCGAAGCTGAACCATGCCCTCTGACCGCCCTCTCGAACATGTCGTCGCCTTCTGCGAATCGGACACGCATGCCGCAATGATCGAGGCCATGCTCGACCGCGGCATAGCCGGTATCGAGCATGTCCTGGCGACCGGGACCTTTGACCGGCTCGCCAGACTGAACATCCCGGTGACGCTGCTCCCCGCCCCGGCCGGCCAGTCCCCCGGGACCGCGTGGGTGCTGGCCCAGGAGGTCGCGCGTGAGATGCTGGAGGGCCGCCAGCTCCTCCAGTTCCAGGACCAGGGCTGGACGGCGCAGGCCGTCAGCATGGCGGCGAAGGCCATGGGCGTTCCGCGGACGCTGGTCCAGGATGGATACCTGACCTTCGACACCCGACGCAGTTTCGGCGCCCGCCGCTGGCTGTGGCCGCTCACCGCGCGGCTGGACCGGTTACCTCTCACGACGCCGCGTCCACGCCGCCGCGTCCTGCTGAACAGGCTCCTCTACAGAAATCATTTTTTCGGCATCACACGGCCCGACAAGGCGCTGGTCTTCGGGGAAGCCATGAAGACGCGGCTCAGGCAGCAATGGGGCATCCCCCCCGGCGCAATCCACGTGACAGGCCCGCTCCTGCGGCCTGCCAGCCTGCAAACGGGCTATGCCGCACCCGATCCCGGACAGCCCCTGCGGGTCCTCTTTCTCGACCAGTGCTTCCTGCGCTACGGGCGTATGGACCGCAGCGACTGGGATGAGCGTTACCTACCCCTCATCCGGGCGCTGTCGGCATACGAGCTGACGGTCAAGCTCCACCCCTCCCAGCCGGAGCCGGAAGTGGGCGATATTGAAGCGGCCGCCGGCAAGAAGGTCCTGATTGCCGGCCGCGAGCGCCTGCCCGAGAAGCTCGACATGGCGGTGGACGTCGCGGTGACCGTCTCCTCCACAGCGTTCATATCGTGCTTGGCCACAGGGATACCCGTCATATTCTGTGATTGTGGGGCGCTGGACGTCATGCCGGCGTTTCATCACCCCCTGATAAAAAACTGTTCGGCAAGCCACCGCGTCGAACAGGCCCTCGAAACCTTCCGGAATTCCGGCACTTTTCCGGCAAATACAGGCGGTGAACCCCTTGAGGACCACCTTCTTCTGGCCGGTGACAAAGCCTTCATGTCTGCGCTTCAGGCATAGCTAGATGACGGCATTGTATGGTTGTATCCGTCACCCGACTTGGGATATCGGAGTAAAGTCTGAGAACAATATGGAGCGCGATGTGCAAGCCCCAAAGGTAGTCGCCGAAATCGGCTGTAATCACAAAGGCGATATAAAAATCGCCAAGGAAATGATTTCCATCGCCAAAGTGTTTTGTGGCGCAGATTTCGTGAAATTCCAGAAGCGGAACAACCGGGAGTTGCTTCCGCCCGACCAGTATGATGCGCCCCACCCCGTGCCGAGCAACGCGTATGGCGACACTTACGGGGCCCACCGTGAGTATCTCGAATTCACCGTGGACCAGCACAGGGAGCTGATGGACCATTGCGCGGAAACCGGCATCGGCTATTCGACCTCGGTCTGGGATGTCACCTCGGCGCGCGAAATGGCGTCTCTCCAGCCCGAATTCCTGAAAGTCCCGTCCGCCTCCAACCTCCATTTCGAAATGCTCGGCGTCCTGTGCGATGAGTTCAAGGGCAAGATCCAGCTTTCGCTTGGCATGACGACGCAGAAAGAAGAAGAGGACATCGTCCAGCTCTTCGAGAAGAAAGGCCGCAACAAGGATCTTCTCCTCTACGCCTGCACGTCCGGTTATCCGGTCCCGGCGGACCAGACTGCCCTTTTCGAAATCACGCGCCTGAAGAATAAGTTCGATGACCGGGTGGAAGCCATCGGCTTTTCCGGCCACCATCTCGGCATCGCCCTCGATGTCGCCGCCTACACGCTCGGCGCGGAATGGATCGAACGCCACTATACGCTCGACCGCACTTGGAAGGGCACCGACCACGCCGCCTCGCTCGAGCCCGACGGTCTGCGCAAGCTGGTTCGCGACCTTCACCTTGTCGCCGACGGCATGACCTACAAGGCCGAAGAGCTTCTGCCTATCGAGATCGAGACGCGCCGCAAGCTGAAATGGGGCGAACCGGCTTCGGTTTGATGCTTTCCGCGGATCCATCCGCCTTCGAGAGCCGGTCAGCCCTTCTGACCGGCTCTTTTTGCATTCCTGCCTGTACAGTGAGCCAGAGGCCCGACGCCTGATTTTCACGGAGGACCCGCATGCCCCTCTTCGTCACCGATATCGAAAGCCTGAAAACCTCGCGCGAGCTCCCACGGGACCTGCGCATGCAGGAGGCCCAGGCCCGGCGGCAGGCGAACCGCCCGGCCATTCTCTATTTCCTGCATATTCCCAAATGCGGCGGCACGAGTGCGGCGCATCTCTGGCGCTCGGCCTATCCGGGATGTGTCGCGACCGCCCGCCTCAATGCGAAATCCGACATCAAGCACTGCCGCCTACATGAAGTGGACGACGTTTACGACGTCTCCTTTGCAACGGTCCGGCACCCGCTGACATGGTATGAATCCTGGTGGCGCTACCTGTTGAGCCCGAAAGTCACGGACCGGGAAGAGACGCTGGACGCGGACGGCCGGCCGAACTTCGACACATGGATCGGCGAAGGGGTCTGGCATCCGCTGCGGCGCATCGCGCCCTGCCATGCCCCCTCCTTCAGCACCTTTATCGACAATGTGATCAGCCACCAGCCGGGCTTCGTTTCCAGCATGTACGATGAGTATTTCGGCCAGAGCTCCGGGACATTCGCCGTCGACCATGTTCTGAAAATGGAAAACCTGTATGCCGGGTTCGGATCGCTGTGCGAGCAATACGGGCTGAAACGGCCGCCCGGCGAAAAACATGAAAACCAGTCCCAGACCCTGCGGACCGACTGGTCTGAACGACAGGTCGAGAAGATGCTCGAGCTGGAAAAGGACGCGCTGAAGCGCTTCGGATACGATCAGGCCTGAGCAGGAGGCCGGTCGTCATCAGGCGACGTCGGCGTCGTCTCCGAATTTCCATTCCGCAGGCAGGCGCACCACGCCGATGGAGCGTGCGCTCGAAACGACGCTGATTTCCTCAAGGACATTCCGGTAGAGGAGCAGACCCTTTTCGGAAATGGCAATCGTGGTGACATAGCGGCCGGGCACCAGCGAGAACTGGGGCAGGGAAACTTCGCCCTTTACCTTGCCGGAGGCCTCCCGCAGGCGGTCGGGCTGGACGAACTCGGTCGTGATCGGGGCGAGCTTGTTGCCCTTTTCATCCCAGATCATCAGGCCGATCTCGATATCCTGGATGGTCTCCAGGCATTCGATCTCGAAATGGAAGGAGGCCGGCTTGCACGTATCGAGGACGTTGGCGGGCTTGCCATCCATTTTCCAGTAATGGTCGGCGCGCGAGACCTTCTTGCGGTCCATCGCGATCACGCCAAAACGTGTGTCCTTGATGATGTTGGCTTCGGGACTGTCGGGCGTCTTCGCCGGCGAAGCCGCTTTCGCGGGCTCTTTCGGGGGCGCCTTTTCCGGTTCCTTGCGAGCCGGGGCGACGCGCTTGGATTCGATCTGCGCCTGCATGTCGGTATAGAAGTCGATGGCGAGATCGGGTTCGCCACGGAACATGATCTGGCCCTTCTGGAGCACGATGGCCTTGGTGCACATCGACCGGATGTCGCTCATCGAATGCGAGGCAAAGACGACGCCGGCGCGTTCCGACATCTCATTGAGGCGGCTTCGGCATTTCTGTTTGAAGCTAAAATCACCCACCGAAACGATCTCGTCGAGCAGAAGGAGATCCGGTGTTATGGTCGATGCGATGGCAAAGGCCAACCGCAGGCGCATGCCGGAGGAATAGCCGGAGATCGGCGAATTGATGAAGTCCCCGAGCTCGGAAAACTTGTGAATGGCCGGGAACATCTCTTCCATCTCGCGCCGCGACCGGCCCATCAGGGCCCCCTTGATGAAGACGTTCTCCCGGCCCGAGAGGCTTGTCTCGAACCCGGCCCCCAGTTCGATCAGCGCGCCGGTCTCACCATTCACCTCGATCTCGCCGAGGTCCGGTGCCATCAGGCCATAGAGGACCCTGAGCAGCGTGCTCTTGCCCGCCCCGTTGAGTCCGATCACCCCGAGAACCTCACCGCGTTGCACTTCGAGATTGATGTCCTGGAGCGACCAGAAATCCCCTGTCCGGATACGCTTGTGCCGGGCAGACCGGCCCGTCAGGACAGCCCCGAGGCGTGCCGCTAGCTGGCGCCGGGCGACGAGGTTGCTGCGCCCGAATTTCTTGTAGACTCCGGAGGCCTTCAGAATGACGTCGTTCGATGCTTCGGTCATGGCGCCCGCCTATCCCGAGGCTCGCAGATGCGGCTCGGCCCTGTAGAAAAGGGTAATCGCCACAAGAAAGATCACCATGCCAAGGCCTCCGGTCCAGGCCATGACGGCAGGATCCGGCAGATAGCCTTTGACGAGCAGGGTCCTGAGCCCGTTCACATAGGTGTGGATCGGGTTGAAATCGGTCAACTGGCCGGAGAGCCCGCCCTGCGGCATGGGAAAGAAGACCGCCGAAAAGAAGACCCCGAACCGCAGGATAACGCTGACCACCTTCTCCACGTCGGCCGCCACCGCATTGAAAATCGCCAGTAGCAGGCCGACGCCGAGCGATGACAGGAAGACCACGCCCAGCAGCGGAAGGAAGGCTGCCGACCACCAGTGCGTCGGATACCCTCCGAAGAACACCATCAGGATCGCGATCAGGCCAAGGCGGACCAGCGTCTCGAACACGACCGTACCGAACCGTCCGAGAATGACGGAGAACACACCGATATGGGTCGAGGACAGCAGCGCCTTGTCGCTCTTGAGCGCAGCCATGGTCTGCTCGATCGGCGCGGTGACATAGGCATACAGCGTCACCCCGAGGGCGATATAGACCAGGTGCGACATGTCATCGGTCGTCGACACCACCCGCATGGTCGCCAGCAGCGTATAGGCGCCGATCGGCACGAGTGGCAGGGCAAAGGCCCAGAACATGCCGGCAAAGGTCGTGCTGTAGGAGGATTTGAACTTCCTGAGGAAGTTCATCCAGACCTGCCAGCGGTCGCGCCGGATTTCCCGCGCATAGGCGGAAATCGCCTCTATCGGGCCGCTGCGGGCCCGATAGCCCGGACTGTAGACAATGGAGCGCCCGGACCGGGCCTTGGCCGCGTCTTCCCGGCCCCGCTCTTCCTTGTCCGCGGAAAGATCAGTAGCCAAGCCCCGCCTCCCCGGCCGGCCGATCAAAGTCACGGTCGTGCAGGGCCACCAGGGCGTTGATCACCTCTTCCGGCAGCGGGCCGGCCGAAGCATCCTCGATAAGGCCGCCCAGGTGTTCCGGGCGGCCAACGCCGCAGATGACGCGGTCAATGGAAGGATGGTGCATCAGGAAGCGCCGGGCCGCAGACGGCACGCTCATGCCGTCCGGCAGGACGCTCTCAATGGCTTCCACACGCTTGACGATAGAAGACAGGCGCTCGCCCTTCAGCCACCCCGAACGGTGATCGTCCGGCGGGAAGGTCGAGTTTTCCGACAGCCGGCCCGACAGCATCCCGGTCGCCAGCGGCGAGCGGGCAAAGAAGGTCCTGAAGCGCGGCCGTGCGCCATCGGCCTCCTTGAGATAGAGCAGGTTGGCATCCTGCTGGAACATGTCCAGCCGACCTTCCGGCACGGCGGAATAGTCATATCCCTTCGCACCACTGAGGCCGATCTGGTTGACGACGCCGTTTGCCTTCAGCGCCTCGAGACGCTCGATCACGGGCTCGTAATCCTCGACCTCGGTCCGCGGATTGTGCAGGAAGACGCCTTCGATGCTATCGCGCTTCAGGCGTTTCAGCGAATTGCCGATGGAGGCTTCCAGCGCGTCCGGCGAGAAATCCTTGCCCACGAAAGGCACGTTCCCGCACTTGGTGAAGACCTGCACGTCGTCCTCGCCGGCCAGAACCATGCCCAGCGCGCTTTCGGCGAAGCCGAGGCCGTAATTGGGCGCCGTGTCGAAACTGCGGATCCCGGCATCCATGGCCCGGGTGATGCAGGTCTCGATATCGGCCAGGGAGCGTACGCCGAAATCACCACTCAGCGGCCAGGTGCCGATCACGATCTTGTTCGTCAATGTCATCGAAACTGGTCCCTATGCGCTCACACGTTTCGGCGTGGAAGCGCCGACGCCGCCGTCCTGCGCGGCCTGCTCGCGGAAATACTCCGCCTTCATGGCCTCGAGGTCGTCCAGACCATGCTCGACGAGATCCTTGAACTTCGCCTTGTAGAAGCAAAGCGTGTCGGGATCGACCAGCGTGTCGTGGCTCATCGTGCGCAGCTGGCCGTCGACGTGGAATTCGTACTCGTCGAAATAGCCGAGCTCGTTGCCCTTCTTCTGCTGGGCCGTGCCCTGATAGGGCGAATAGAAGGCCACCGTCACATTGTCCGGATCAATCAGGCGATTGAACTCGATCGTGCTCTTGATGGATTCTTCGTCAGCATCCGGCAGGCCGATAATGTTGTAGGAGGTGCGCTTGATGCCGGCCTCCTTGAGGACCTGGAACGCCTTGATGATGCGGTCCTGCGAGGCGAAACGGCGCAGCTTGTCTTCGCGGAAATCCTGCGTGGACAGCTCGACGCCCATGCCGATGCCATCGACCTTGAGCTTCTTCAGCAGGTCGATCGTCTTCTCGTTGATGCCTTCGGGACGCGTCTCGATATAGAGCTTGATGTCGAGATCGCTGGCATCCATCAGCTCGGCCAGCTCGGTCAGCGTCGAGCGCGTGATCGTCAGGAAGTTGGTATCCTGGCAGCGGAAAAGCGTGACGCCCTGCTCCTTGTGCAGGCGCGTCATCTCTTCCATGATCCGCTGCGGCGACTTGCTGCGCAGGTATTCCGGCGCGCGCTGGATGGCCCCGGACCGCGTCGTCTTGTCGAAGCCGTAATAGCTCTGGATCACGGTCTCGACACAATACTCGCAGGCATAGATGCAGCCACGCGACATCTCATAATCGACGGCCTTCACCACCTCGCCATTATAGGCGCGCCAGAAGGTCTGCGGCTCGAACAGCGAATAGTCGTAGGCCGGCAGTTCATCGAGGTCGCGCAGGATGGGCTGGGGCGGGGTCGTCTTGACCTCTTCCGGTCCATTGATCGCGAGGCCGTTGATCGCCTCGAAACTGTTCTTCTTGGCATCGATCGCGTCGGCAATCTCGCCGAGCGCCTTCTCGGACTCGCCGCGGATCAGGATGTCGATGGCCGACAGCCCTGAGAGCACATCCTTCGGCGCGGCCGTGGCCTGCAGGCCCGCCGTCACCAGGAGCGCATCGTCCTTGAACAGTTCGGCCAGTTCATAGCCGTACTGGATGTTCACATACTCGCCTTCCCCGTGGATGTGGGAAGAGATGGCCGACCAGAAGATGATGTCCGGCTTGAACTCCGCGACCTTCGCCTTGAGGTCTTCGACCACCGAGCCATCATTATAGGTGATGTGGCTCTTGTAGTCGGTCGGCTTGTACTGGCCGTTCTGGGTATTGTAGCCGATCTCATCCACGGTCCACTCGGTATAGAAGGTGGCGTCGAACAGTTCGACCTCGTGTCCCTTCTCCCGGAGCAGGCCGGCATGGGCCGGAATCCAGATCGCCGTGATGCCTCGGCCCCATTTGTTGGGGTTGATGAAGAGGATCTTCGCCATTCACTCGCCTCCTTCGGCGTATATCATGAAACATTGAGAGTGGTTGGCCCCAACCCGCTTGACGGTTCATGCCATGACAGGGGTACTCGGCGCACTGGCCGTCGCTTCGTCGAGAAACCTTATAAAGTGATTGCAGTCGATGAAAGGCCGGGCATGAAAAAACAACCGCATGTGATCAGCCGGATCGCCGATTGCACGCTGGAGCTCTTTCAGGACCTCGCCGGGCTCACGGGTATGGAAAACGCCGCAGCCCGGCATACCTTCGATGATCTCGCAGACGCCGCTGTAGTGATAGCTGACAATCGGCACGCCCCAGCTCAGCGCCTCCAGGCACGAAAGCGGGAACGGATCATCCCAGGACGTGAGCATGAAACGGTCGACCTGCCGGATAAGCTGTTGCAGCTTGTCGGCCGGCTGGTGGCCAATCCACTCGACATTTTCCGAAAGCTCACCGACAGGCTCGGTCTGGTGACCGGCCCAGATGAAACGGTAGGGCAGGCCCTTTTCTTTGGCGAGGTCGGCGACCTGGCCGAATAGTTCCGGCCCCTTCCGGCGCTGGATCGTGCCCACCATCAGGATGGTCTTCTCGCCGCCTGTGTCTTCCGGCCCCTTCCGGACCATTGAGAGATCGAGATTGCCGTCGGAGGCGACGTTGTAGACCAGCTTCGTGTAAGGCGGGGAGAAGGTCCGCTCGATATAGTCCTGCTGCAGCTTCGAGACACATAGCACCGGATAGGACTGAACGCCCTTCACGATGTTCTTGTAGAGTTCTGGCTGTTCTCTCTGGATGCGCTCGAAGATCCAGTCCATCTCGTGGAGATAGAGGAAGACATTGTCGGGCTTCGCGGCCAGGAAGTCGTTCACCGCCTTCCACTCGAAGGCGGCAATGGAATTGATGATCGTCTTCTTGGCCTTCGGGAACGGGACATGCGCCTGCTGCGAGGGATCCGTCTTTCGAAGGTCGAGCAGCACCGTGTCGCGCCCGGCCGCCCGCGTTTCCTCGACATAGTTCTTGATCGGGCGATAGCCGCCGGTCTTCGACGAGGTTTCGTGACAGATGGCCAGCAGCTCCACCTCGGAGGCTGCCAGGACCGGCTTCTTTGCCACAGCCGGCGGCAGGGCACTGGCGGCAGCGGCGCCAGCCTTGGCGAGGACAGGCCGCGCCGGCCCTTTGGGCGCCGGGCTGTCCAGCGACGGCGCCGGCACCCCATTGGCCCGAACCCTTGCGGGATCTGCGTCGGACTCCCGGCGTTTTGGAAGGCTTCTCAAGCCTTCCAGGCCCTGTTTCATCTTGGCCGCCGGCTTGAAGATGGCCTGCCCCACCCGGAACGACCGGCTTGACCGCAAGGCCGCCACTTCGGCGCTCAGACGTTGCACTTCAGTCTGCGGGTCGATCAGGCCACCTGTCGGACGGGGGACGATCGGGCCGCTCGGAACCTCGATCGGCGTGCCATGCATGATCGGCGAATCAGGCAGGACATCTTTCAGCGGGGATACCGAGGACGCATTGTATATCTTCGCATCCGGGAAGGTCTTCATCAGGTGCGACAGGAAGGCGAGATCCCGGCGCTCGGAATGCGCGGTCGGCTCGTAGCCCGGCTTTCTGTGCTTCTCGGCAAGCCGGGACTTGATGTCCTCGGAATAGTCGTGCGCGTAGCGCTGGCCCTTGTTGCGGTACATGTCGATCCCGACAAGGTGAATCTCCCGGAAGCCAAGGATGAGGGCGGTCGCCACGGCCTGGAATGTCTGTGTCGGAAGCGGGCGCAGCAGCATGTTGCGCACGACGTCGGGATGATGCCCGATCAGCCACCAATGGTCATAACGCGGATGCAGGATCTTCCGGCACTTGTCGGCAATGGCCTTGCCGGAGGGGCGCTCCGGCCTGATCTCGTTCGGCGTGAAGAAGAGCTTGTAGTCATAGACCTTGTTCTCGTGGGTCGACTGCATCAGCTCGTACATAACGTCGAGGTCGTTGGCCCAGAAATAGCCGTCCACACGCTCGCCGAAACGCGGTGTCGGCTCGGTGAAGAACATGTTCATGCGGAACCGGATGACCTCGTCGGGAATATGGGACGGATCGATATCGTTGATCGTCGGCCCCGGCCCGATGATGGCGAGCGGCAGATGGTTGCGCTCGGCGAGGTATGACAGCTCCCCCGCAAGGACATGGTCGGGCAGACCGGACCAGCGAACCTCTCTCATCTACTTGCCTCCCACGAACTCTGCCGTTTGGCGTTTCTGTTCCGGCAGCCACAAGCCTTCGCGTTGTTCGGGATGCGCGTCAAAATAGTTTTCCTGACCTGTCGAGAGGTAGAGCCCTGCCGCCTCGAGACGGTCAACGAGGCTTTTCTGCATCGGCCGCACCCCGAAATCCCGTTCATGATTGAAGTAGGAATAGAACCGCGAGGAATGCGGGTTATCGGCCCCGTATATGAGGGACAGGAACGACTTGTCGTCCTTGATCTCCTCAGTGAATTCGCCGGACAGGACGTCGGTCAGACGCCCGCAATGGAAGAGGCGCTGATCGAAGATCAGGGCATCACCGGGTTTGACGGGAGCGAGATAGGGCTTGTTGTCCAGAAGCACGCCCGGCCTCTGGTTGTGAATGCTCACAAACTCATGATCGGCGAGCTTCTTCGAAATCCGAGTGCGGTCGATATCCTCGCGATGCGACCTGGGATAGACCCCCATCGAGAAGTTCTTGCACTCGAAGTACAGGATGATCTTGGCGACGCTGTACTTGTGCTGGCTCTCGTCCCAGTCCAGCCCGACATTGAAGGTCCGGTAGCCCCCGTCGCGATGCCAGGGGAAGGACATGTGGTTGAGCTGGTATGTGGCCCATTGCAGGAACCGGATATCGTTGCCGAGGCAGCCGCGAACCGCCGCCAGCACGCGCGGATCAAAGACATACTCCTGGGCCGGCGGATACATCGCCGCGACATCCTTCGTCGTATGCCCCGCCTCCGGCATGGGATCCGGCACGAGGTCGGACTTGAACTGCTTGGCCCGCCCATTCGCTTCGCGTTCGGTCAGGACATTTCGGACGATGGCGAAGCCGTTCTTCTCGTAGAACTCGCGCATATTCGCCACCTTGCGCGCCACGAGCCGGGCCTGCTCGAGTTTTTCTTCCTCTAAAATTTCCGCAGACATCGTTGGCAGGATGGCAGGCTTGGCCACTTCCTTGGCGGCTAGCTTCTTGTCTTTGTTCGGTGCGGGCGAAGCGGGCTTGCCCGTCACAACCGGAAGGACCGGCTTTACGGGTGCAGACCGGCGGTCCAGTTCGTCCTGGGATGGCGGGGTAAGGAGGGACTGGCGAAGCGCCGCCTTGCCGGTCTTGATATATCTCAGAGGCAGCGTGATGGCCGAACCGACGCGGAAAGTGGTCGATTGCTCGACATCCTGCAGGAGGGTCAGCAGCCCGGTATACTCGGTCGCCAGCCGCCGTATCTTCGCATTGGCCTCTTCAAGAGCCCGCTCATATCCGAGCATGTTGTCCTCGAAGCGCACCCTGGAGGTCTCGAGCTGACGCGAATATTCCTCCGACTGCCGGGAATAGTATTCCGCCACTTCCTTGCGATAGAGATCGTTCTTGATCTCCATCTCGTCATTCAGCGACTGCACCTTGCTGCGCTCGCGCTCGAGGTCAGCCTTCAGGATGCTAACCTTGCCCCGCTGCTTGTCCTCAAGCCTCTGGACCTCCTTTGCCAGCATCGCATTCTCAGATTGGAGGCCGGCATTCTGTTCTTCCAGAGCGTAATATGACTTTTCCCTCTCCTGGAGCTCTTTCTCGACCGTCTCACGCCGCTTCTGCTCGCCTACGAGCTTTTCATCCAGTTGCGTCTTGGCTTTGGCAAGCTCCTTTTCGGCCCAATTCTTGTTCGTTTTGAGGGCCTCGCGCTCACGCCGAACCGCTTCTTCCACGGCTTTCGTGCCCGCCAAGAACTGAGAGGCCTGCTTCCGCTGGTTTTCCAGTTCTTTTCGAGCCTTTTCGCTCATGAAAAAGAGTTTCTCATATCCTTTCCGGTCAAGCCCGATCACGCGCTCCGCCGAAGGGACGTTCTCCCGGATAAAACTCGCGAGCTCCCTGTACGTCTTGCGCATGGCTGTCAGCATTTCCAGTTCTCGCCGACGGGCGTTGAACAGGCTTTCGGCCACAACCGGGGAAATGGCTGACTTTCGGGCCTTGGGCGCCGGTGTAACGGCACGCACCTTGCGCTGCATGACGGCGCGCAGCCAGATGCCATCGGGATTCTGGTCGATCCCAAACGCCATCTTCTCCAGACCTTCATAGAAGGAGACACGGGAAACCCCGCACTGCTCATTGCCCACCAGATCGAAGCCTTTCGCCTTGGCGAGCATTTTTTTCAATGTCTTCTGTTCAAAGTGGAAGAGATGTCCAAGACCGGGCTTCATGTTTTCAAGCTGGAGGCGGATAACCGTTTCATCCTCGGTCGGCACCTCCAGGAAGAGATACCCCTCGGGCTTCAGCATAGTCTGCAGCCGCTCAAGCTCGAAGAGGGGATCACGCATGTGCTCTAGCACATGAGACAGGATGATCAGGTCGAAACGTCCCTTAAACGCCTCATCCTCGAACAGCTCAGGCCCAAGCACCTCGACACCCTTGAGCGTTTCGAGATGCTCTCGAGCGAGCGGGTCCATCTCATAGATAAAACGCTCGCTCTCCGGAAAAGCCGCCAGCGCGCCGCCAAAACCGCCACCAAAATCGAGAACGGCCGGGAAGTCGCCAGCACCCGTCAACTTCTCGACAAAGGCGCGCTGCTCCAAGCCTCGCTGCCTGGCGGAATCAAGATAATCTTGCGAGACATGTGCCTTGCGATCCGAGGAGTAGCTCGACGCATAGGGGCCGTCCAAGAACACCTCCGGCAAGGATTCGGTCTGGATCAGGGAACACGTGTCGCACCGGTAGACAGGGACGCCAAACTCGACGCTCTGCTGAACAACGGAACAATCTTTCCCGCACAGATAGCATTTGTACTTTACCGACATCGACGTCACCCAGATCACATTCCGGCACTGCCATTAGAAACCAGTAGACTAGCGCAGAGTTGCGAAATGCCTGTTAATTCCCTGACAAAGATACCTATTAACCAGCGCCATACGCGCCGGCCGCGGAAGAATAACTTTTTTCGCGCTGGGAGAACAAGGTCAGGTCAGTCAGGTTCTGCAATCCCGGCAGTTTTCGGCGCTCATTCAATCTGAAACTCAAACTTTTCGCACCACGAGACGCATGCCTGTGGTGTAAAGGTCACGGTCGGAGAGCTTTGAGAACCGGCGAATCAGTTTCTTCCTCAACTGGTCGGGCAACTTCTCTTCCTGGGGCGTCATGGTGATCACCTTAAAGCCCTGCCGCTTGAAAATCTCGACGATTTCCGAGGCCCGCAGGCGATTGCAGAAAGGACCGTCCGGATCGTCTTCACACAGGAACGACCAAGGCGTAGCATCCGGGCGATAGTATGAACGGTGATCGCGCATATCGATGACGTGCGCATGAACGCCCCCGGACGTCGTTCGCTTGGACAAGGCCGCAATGACGTTTTCGAATTCGTCGACATGCTCCATTACACTTTGCGAGAACACGAAGTCGAAGCCATCCTCATCGAGCTCGCGGACATCGTCAATAAAGCGTTCGATACCCTGGGCAGGCTTGTCCTGCCACTTGCCTTCTTTCAGGGCTTTCATATCGAATGCCTGAACCCGCTCCCGTGCCTCGGCATCACCTTCCAGCCAAGCTTCGAAAAGCGTGTCAGCAAGACATTTCGCGGCCCGCTTGGGCAGGAAACGCGGGTCGAGTTCGACCCCCACGCCATCCGAACCGTAGAGAACGCGGAACCGGGCGACATTTGCCAAAGGATGGTACATACCTGCCCCGAAATCCATGACTTTGCGCGGTGGATGGTCCAGATGCTTCTCAGCCAGCACGACCCATTTCTGAAATGTCTCGCGGATACGGATGCCCCCCAGTCTCCACTGAGAGTCTTTTTCCAGCTTCTCAAGTATTTCCCGCATCAGATGATCCTGCTCGATCCATGGCAGCGACATAGCCAAGTCTCTAGCTTCAGGAAGTCTGGACATTATCACCTCGGCGCGTTTTGGGAGTGGACCTGACAGCGACAATATGTAGACCGCCCTGGCGATACAACAGCCTGCGGGTGATAAAGCTCCATGAGACTGACAATAGCGTCGACCGCCCGGGCCGGCCGTTTTGTGAAACACACAGATCAAACAATTGCCAGTTGCACTCAGCGCGGGTTCATGCTGCTGATGGGGCGGATGCGCGGCCTGCCCGTTTTCTGACATGATGCTGCGCGACACGTGAATGGCTTGGAGTACCAAAAGTTGTCCGCCCCATTTAGCGCCAGCGTCATCATCGTGAACTATAATGGCGGGGATTTCATCCAGTCCGCGCTGGACCATCTGAAATCGCAGACGCTGAGACCGGCGGAAGTCATCGTCATCGACAATGCCTCCAGCGACGGCTCAGCCGACCGGCTGGACCTTGAAGGGCTCGACAATGCCCGGCTCTTGCGCATGGACGACAATCTCGGCTTTGCCCAAGCGAACAATATCGCCGCGCGCGAAGCCAAGGGCGACTGGCTGATCCTGCTCAACCCCGATGGCGAACCGCGTCCGACCTGGCTGGCCAAGCTCGCCGACGCGGCCGAGCGCTATCCGGATGTCACCTCTTTTGCCAGCGCGCAGATCGACGCGGAAAACCCGAAACGCCTGGACGGCACAGGCGACTGCTATTCGGTTTACGGCTTCCCCTGGCGCGGCGGATTCGGTGCCGCCCGCGAGGCCCTGCCCGAGGAAGGCGAATGCTTCTCGCCGTGCGGCGCGAGCGCCATGATCCGCAAGGACACCTTCCTTCAGGCCGGCGGGTTCGACGAAAGCTATTTCTGCTATTGCGAGGACGTCGATCTCGGCTACCGGCTGCGCCTGATGGGGGAGCGCTGCATCTTCGTGCCGGACGCCATTATCGGCCATCATGGCAGTGCGATTACCGGCCGCCTCAGCGATTTCACTGTCCGGCTCGGCACCCGCAACCGGCTCACCACCTATCTCAAGAACACACCGCCCGTGCTGCTGGTGCTGTCGCTTCCCGCCCATATTGTGTTGACGCTTTACCTTTACCTCTCCGCGCTCGGCCGGCCGCGCGCGCGTTCGATCCGGCGCGGACTGGGCGAAGCCTTCGGGCGGTTCGGGGAGACGATGAAAGCCCGCCGCGACATCCAGCGGCAAAGGCAACTCTCGAGCTTCGCCATTGTCCGGGCGATGAACTGGGACCCGATCGTGCTGCACCGCCGGCGTCCGCATGTCTGGCCGGCCCTTGAGCAGACCAAGACCGACAAATCGCTGGCGAGCTAGGCGCCTGACGCCACTCCAGACGGCCTAGCTGGAGAGCACGCCCGCCTGCTGCAGCATCGCGATCACACGGTCTGCCCCGTCTTCGGGCGAGAGCTTGTCGGTCTCCAGATGGACCTCCGGCTCGAGCGGGGCCTCGTAGGGGCTGTCGATGCCGGTGAAGTTCTTGATCTCGCCGGCCCGCGCCTTCTTGTAGAGGCCTTTCACGTCACGGCTTTCGGCAACCTCCAGCGGCGCGTCGACAAAGACTTCCCAGAACTCGCCATCCTCGACCATCTGGCGCACGATCCGGCGCTCGGCGCGGAAGGGCGAGATGAAGGAGACGAGTACGATCAGGCCGGCATCGACCATCAACTTCGAGACCTCGCCCACCCGGCGGATATTCTCCACCCGGTCGGCATCGGTGAAGCCGAGATCGTGGTTGAGCCCGTGGCGGACATTGTCGCCATCGAGCGTGTAGGTGTGCTTGCCCATCGCCGCCAGGCGCTTCTCGACAATGTTGGCCACCGTCGACTTGCCGGCGCCGGAGAGCCCCGTGAACCAGAGGATGACCGGCTTCTGCCCCTTCATCGAGGCCCGCAGCTCCTTGCTCACATCGAGCGACTGGCGGTGAATATTGGAGGCCCGGCGCAGCGCGAAATTGATCAGCCCCATGCCGACGGTCTCGTTCGTCATCCGGTCGATGATGATGAACCCGCCCATGCGACGATTGTCGCCATAGGCATCGAAAGCGATCTCGCGGTCGAGCGCGATGTTGCAGACGCCGATCTCGTTCAGGTTCAGCGTCTTGGCCGCCTCATGGGCGCGAGTGTTCACATCCACCCGGTAGCGCTGTTCGGTCACCTGCATCTGGCATTCGCGGGCACCGATCTTCATCACATAGGAGCGCCCCGGCAGCATGGCGCTGTCGGACATCCAGAGAATGGTCGACTGGAACTGGTCGGACACTTCCGCCGGCGCCTGGTCGGCACAGAGCACATCGCCGCGCGAAATGTCGATCTCGTCCTCGAGCGTCAGCGTGATGGACTGGCCTTCAACACCTTCATCGAGATCACCGCTATAGGACACGATGCTCGCCACCTTGCTGGAGCGCCCGGAGGGCAGCGCACGCACCGACTCGCCCGGCCGGATCCGGCCGGAAACGATCTGGCCGGCAAAGCCGCGGAAATCGAGATTGGGCCGGCTGACCCACTGCACCGGCATGCGGAACGCCTTGTCCTGATCCTCGGCGCGAATCTCGACGGTATCGAGATACTCCATCAGCGGCGGGCCGTCATACCAAGGCGTGCGGTCGCTATTGGTGACGACATTGTCGCCGGCCAGCGCCGAGACCGGAATGGCCTGCACGCTCTCGAAGCCGAAATCGGCCGCGAAGTCGCGATAGTCCTTCAGGATCTTGTCGTAGACCGCCTTGTCATAATCGACGAGATCCATCTTGTTGATGCAGAGCACGACATGCTTGATGCCGAGCAGCGAGACAATGAAGCTGTGGCGGCGGGTCTGGGTCAGCACGCCCTTGCGCGCATCGATCATCACAATGGCGAGGTCGGCCGTCGAGGCGCCGGTCGCCATATTGCGGGTATACTGCTCGTGGCCCGGCGTGTCGGCGACAATGAATTTGCGCCGGTCGGTGGAGAAGAAGCGGTAGGCAACATCGATCGTGATGCCCTGCTCGCGCTCGGCGGCCAGGCCGTCGACCAGCAGCGCGAAGTCGATCTCCTCACCCTGCGTGCCGAATTTCTTCGACTCATTCTTCAGCGAGGCCAGCTGGTCGTCGAAGATCATCTTCGACTCGTAGAGAAGCCTGCCGATCAGGGTGGACTTGCCGTCATCGACCGAGCCGCAGGTGATGAAACGCAGGAGCGACTTCTTCAGCTGGCTGTCGAGATAGGTCTCGATGTCGGCGAATTGGGGGGCTGCATAGGCGTTCATCAGAAATAGCCCTCCTGCTTCTTCATCTCCATCGAGGCGGGCGCATCCTTGTCGATGGCGCGGCCTTCGCGCTCAGACGTCGTCGTGCGCAGCATTTCCTCGATGATCTCGGTAATGGTGGAGGCGGTCGATTCCACCGCGCCGGTCAGCGGGTAGCAGCCGAGCGTGCGGAAGCGGACGGTCTTCATCATCGGCTCTTCGCCGGGCTCCAGCGGCAGGCGGTCATCGTCGACCATGACCAGGATGCCGTCACGCTCGACCACCGGGCGTTCGGCGGCGAAATAAAGCGGCACGATCTCAATATTCTCCTGGTAGATGTACTGCCAGATATCGAGCTCGGTCCAGTTGGAGATCGGGAAGACCCGCACGCTCTCGCCCGGCTTGATGCGCGTATTGTAGAGCGACCAGAGTTCCGGGCGCTGGTTCTTCGGGTCCCAGCGGTGCTGCGCGGAGCGGAAGGAGAAGATGCGCTCCTTGGCGCGGGACTTCTCCTCGTCGCGGCGCGCGCCGCCAATGGCCGCATCGAACTTGTACTTGTCGAGCGCCTGTTTCAGCGCCTGGGTCTTCATCACATCGGTATGCAGTGCCGAGCCGTGCGTGAACGGGCCGATGCCCTGATCGACACCTTCCTGATTGATATGAACCAGAAGATCGGTCTGCGGATCGTCCTTCAGCACATCCCGGAAGGCGATCATTTCGCTGAACTTCCAGGTCGTATCGACATGCAGCAGAGGAAACGGGATCGGCCCCGGATGGAACGCCTTGCGGGCCAGGTGCAAGAGAACAGAGCTGTCCTTGCCGATGGAATACATCATGACAGGGTTCTGCATCGAGGCGGCGACCTCGCGCAGGATATGGATGCTCTCGGCTTCCAGCCGGTCAAGATGGGTCAGTTGCGTCATGAAGGGCCCGGGGTTCGGTTCAAGATGGCGGTTAGCTAGCAATCAGGGTTTGCATAAACAATGTAGCGATGGTCAACCGAGACACAGCATTTTGCTAAAGTGGCAGCCCTTCGCACGGGGACGGCCGCGCCCGGAGTTTGCCAAACCGCAATCTGCCAGTTGTCGCATGCGGCCGGAGGCGCTAGGCGATTAGTCCGCTGTTGAGTAGGACCCGGTTGCCAGGATGACTGCGCTTCGTTTCGCCGTTTTCGGAAAGAGCAGGCTCGCGGCCGCCCGCTGCCACGCCATCGCAGACCACGCGGGAACACAGATTGCGCGGACCTGGTCGGCTGAGGATGTGGCCGGCTTTGACGACGCCGCTTGGCAGGCCGCGCTCGATCCGGATGAGATCGACGCCGCCGTCTTCGCCCTGCCGGCGGACCTCGCTGCCAAAGCCTCACTCGCAGCCCTGCGCGCAGGGGTTCACGTGCTGAGTGAATTGCCGGGCGGGCAAAGCGTCGAGGACATCATCAATCTGCGCGAGGCCGAGCGCGCCAGCCGGGCCATCCTGAAATTCGGGTGCGGGCTTCGCTATCATGACAGCGTGCGCGCCGCCTGCGACCACATCGCGGCCGCCAGTCTCGGCGAACTCCTGACGGCCCGCGCCGTCTACGGCCATGCCGGATTTCCCGACAAGGAAGCCGGCCAGACCGGCATCCTCGCCACGCATGGTATCCACATGCTGGATATGCTGCACCTCTTCTGCGGCCCCTTCGAAGCCGTAAAAGCGATGCGCGACGACGGCCCCGGCGGGGAAGCCAACCTCTTCGCCCTCCTGAAAAGCGCCCGCGGCAGCCTTGCCCAGCTGCATTCCTCCGCGACGTCCTGGCGCCAGACCTTCCGGCTCGAGCTCGGCTTCGAGGAGGGCTATGTCTGGCTCGACGGACACCTGCCCGGCCTGGAGGGCTATGGCCCGGAAATGCTGATCCATGCCCGGATCGAGCGGGACCGGGAAGGCCGTCCGCAGCCCAACCCGGAAGAAGCCGTCCGCGAATTCTCCATCGCACACACGGCCGACGAGGAACTCAGGGAATTCGTCGAGGCCGTTGGCGGCCGCGCACCGTTGGAGCACGGGACCAGCCACCAGGCCTTCGATGCGATGAACATCGCCCAGCGCATTTGCGCGGCGACCGAAACATGGGCATAAGCGCGCCCGCCTGCAGCCGACCTGATCTCAAGGAGCCATGATGAGCCTGACCGCCGACCAGCTAGCCCGTATCGCGCTCGATGCCGGACACCTCATCATGGAGATCTATTCCACGGATTTCGACGTCGAGCGCAAGGATGACGCCTCGCCCGTCACCGAAGCCGATGCCAAGGCCGAAACACTGATCCTGCAGGGCCTGAAAGCCGCCGATCCGGAGCTTCAGGTTATTGCCGAGGAGTCCGTCTCCGCCGGGCACATGCCCGAACACGGCGCCCGCTTTGCCCTGGTCGACCCGCTCGACGGCACGAAGGAATTCATCAACCGGAACGGGGAGTTCACCGTCAACATCGCCATCATCGAGCATGGCAAGCCGGTGATGGGCGTCGTCTTCGCTCCGGCGCTGTCGCGTCTCTTTGTGGCTGAAGCGCCCGACACGGCCTGGCAGGCGGATGTGAAGCCGGGCGAGCCGGTGCCCGCCAGCGATGCCCGCCTGCCCCTGCACGTCCGAAAGGCCCCGGACGAAGGCCTTACGGCGATCGCGTCGAAATCCCACCGCTCGCCCGACACCGATGCGTTTCTGGACAAGTTCACCGTGGCCGAGATCATCTCGGCGGGCTCGTCGCTGAAATTCTGTCTTCTGGCAGCCGGCGAAGCCGACCTTTATCCGCGCATGGGCCGGACGATGGAATGGGACACAGCCGCCGGTCATGCCGTCGCCGAAGCCGCCGGCGCGCGCATCCTGACGGAAGACGAAACACCGCTACGCTATGGCAAGCGCGAGCGCGGCTACGACAATCCGCATTTTATCGTCTATGGCGATGTGACCCCGGTCTGAGCCCTACTCGGCCGTCGCCGCCTTCCGGGCGATTTCCTTCTTGTGCCAGGCATAGGCCGTCTCGATGACGCTATCGACATCGGACTGGACCGGCTTCCAGCCAAGAATGCGCTCGGCCTTTTCGGCCGAGGCGACGAGCGCCGGCGGGTCGCCCGCCCGGCGCGGGCCCACAGACCGCGGCACAGGCTTGCCGGTCACGCGCTCGACCGCCTGGACGATTTCCATGACGGTCGTGCCCGTCCCGGTGCCAAGATTAAACGCGTCGGACTTGCCGCCATCATCGAGATAGTCGAGCGCCTTCAGGTGCGCGTCGGCCAGGTCCATGACATGGATATAGTCGCGAACACAGGTGCCGTCGCGGGTCTCGAAATCGTCGCCGAAGACGGTCAGCTTGAAAGTATCGTTCAGCACACCCTCGATGCAGAGCGGGATGAGGTGGGTTTCCGGCTCGTGGCGCTCACCGACCTCACCATCCGGCGAGGCCCCGGCGGCATTGAAGTAACGCAGCTTCACCGAGCGGATGCCATGGGCGACTTCATAATCGTCCAGCACCTTCTCGACGAAAAGCTTCGACATGCCATAGGGGTTGATCGGGTTCTGCGGGAGGTCTTCCGTCATCGGCATCTTTTCCGGCACGCCATAGGTCGCGCAGGTGGACGAGAAGATGATCTTGTCGGTGCCGGCCTTTGCCATGGCATCGAGCAGGCGGACCGTGCCCATCGTATTGTTCTCGTAATACATGCCCGGTTTTTCCACCGACTCTCCGACATAGGCCAGCGCGGCGAAGTGGGCGACGGCATCGGGCTTGTATTTCGCGAAGGCGGCATCGAGGTCTGCCGGGTTCAGCAAATCGCCCTCGAAGACCTCGCCGAATTGCGCGAAGTCACGCCAGCCGCGCGAGAAATTATCAAAGACGACGACATTCCAGCCGGCTTCCTTGAATGCCTTGCAGCAATGGCTTCCGACATAGCCGGCACCGCCGGTCACGAGGACTGTTCTGCTCACGGGGATCATCCTTCAGGGTCAGTTCGGAACACTTTAACCGCCACGACAGCGGCTTGTCCCTCCCGATGCAATAGCGGTTCCACCCGGTCAGGAAAACATACGACCGGCTGGCGATTGCAGGGAAACGGTCCGCGCAAAAAAAGAGCGGCCCGTTTTCGGTGCCGCCCTTCTTCTCCTCCCGGAATATTTATTCTTATCATGCCCGCATCTTTTTGGTGGCCGGCTTGAAACGAAGCTGGCGCACTTTGGACTGTAATAAAACAGTTTTTTATGCTGCGCCGCACCAAGAATTCGCCCGTGGGCGGCATGCGGGGCGCGCCCGTCCGTCCCTCCCCCCGGCAGGACGCGGGACACCTCGCCGCGTCACAACCGCTCAGGAGAAAATTCGCGTCTCCCGCATTGCAGAAGGCGGAAAGACCTGCCAACAGATCGAGGTGTCATGACAAAATCGCCCCCTATTCTCGACATCGCCAATGCCTTCGCAGACGCAGCAACGCCGGCGGATTTTCCGAGCGCAGTGTTGCGTTTTCGCAACAACCGCTGGGCCAGCCATGTTGGGTTGAACGATCTTGCCGAGGACAAGTGGATCGATCACTTCGCCAGATTCGCGCCCTTGCCCGAAAATCTCGAAACGCCGCTGGCCATGCGCTATCACGGCCACCAGTTCGGCGTGTACAATCCCGAGCTGGGCGACGGGCGGGGCTTTCTCTTCGCCCAGCTGCGTGACGATAAGGGCCGCCTGCTCGATCTCGGCACCAAGGGCTCCGGCCAGACGCGCTGGTCGCGCCAGGGTGATGGACGCCTGACGCTGAAGGGCGGCGTGCGTGAAGTGCTCGCCGCGCAATATCTCGAAGCCCACGGCGTGAAGACGTCCAAGCCGTTCAGCCTGATCGAAACCGGCGAGCAGCTGGTGCGCGGCGACGAGCCCTCGCCCACTCGCTCGGCGGTGCTCGTGCGCCTGTCGCACAGCCATATCCGCTTCGGCAGCTTCCAGCGCGTGGCCTATTACGACGACCGTGAGAGCCTCGCCCGCCTGATTCGCCACGTCATCGCCGAGTACTATCCCGATGCCGCCGACGAGGACCTGACCATTGCCGCGCCGGCCCTCCTACACCGCATCACTGTGGAGACAGCGCGCATGGTGGCCGGCTGGATGACGGTCGGCTTCGTCCACGGCGTGATGAACACCGACAATTTCAACGTCACCGGCGAGAGCTTCGATTATGGCCCGTGGCGCTTCCTGCCCTATTCGGACCCGAACTTTACCGCCGCCTATTTCGACCAGCAGGGGCTTTACCGTTTCGGACGCCAGCCCACCCAGGGGCTGTGGGCGCTGCAGCAGCTCGCCGCGCCGCTCACCCTGATTGCCGATGCCGAGCCGCTGACAGAGGCGCTGAAGACCTTCGAGGGCGCCTATCAGCGCGCCTATGCCTGCCATACACTGGCCCTCTTCGGCCTGAAGGATGGCGAGAGCCTTGAGGCCGATCTGGAGTTCCTGCAGGCGCTCTATGGCTGGATGACCGAGACCGCGGCTGCCTGGCCCCAGGTTTTCTTCGACTGGTTCGGCGGCAAGCTGAGCGAGACCCGCGCGGAGAAGAGCCCGCTCGCCTCGCGCTACGCCGAAGAGAAGTTCGCCCCTGTCCGCGAAGGCCTCTTTGCCCGCGAGCCGGACCGCCCGGAACGCCTCGACCACCCCTACTTCCAGCGCGAACGCCCCGTCTCGCTTTTCTATGAAGAGGTCGAGGCCGTCTGGGACCCGATTGCCGAAAAGGATGACTGGTCGGCCTTCGAGAAAAAGCTGGAGGAGATCGACTCCGCACGCACAGCGCTCGATCTTGGCGACTCCGCCGTCGAGGCCTAAGCTCCAGCTGTGACACTTTTTTCTGCTGCGCCGCAGCAAATTTTGTGTCAAACCGCGCGCAGAAAACTAATTTCAAGTGCGCAAAGACGCTCGGAGGGAAGCAATGGACGGAACGGCCACCAAGACCGCATCGCCGGTAATGGATGATCTCATCAAGACCATGCAGGCGGCAGTTGTCAGCCTCGAAGCCTATGGCGAGGACGCGAAAGCCGCGATGAAGGCGAAGCTCGCGCCCGAGGGCAAGCCGGACCGCAAATTGCTCGACGCTCAGCAGCATTCCGCCCACGGCCTCTCCTGGGTGATCACCTATGTCGAGACGCTGCGCGAGACGGCCCACTGGGCCGAAACCATGCAGGCCGAAGGCAAGTTCGGCGAGATTGAGCAGCTGCTGTCGCAGATCCTTTTCTCGGAATATTGCGCCCAGCTGATCGGCGGCATTCCGATGAACCAGGGCGAGATCATCCGCCCGGCCGATCTCGGCGTCACCAAGGCCGGCATGCAGCGCCTGTTCGAACCCGCCGTCCAGCGCTTCCTCACCGAAGGCAAGACCTCCGAGGCGATGGCCGCGGCGGCGAAACACCTGCCCGACGCGCTCGGCCGCGCCACGGTGGAAGAAACCGGCCTCGACGAAACCCTCACCATGATCCGCGACCAGTTCCGCCGCTTCGCCGAGGACAAGGTCGTGCCCTACGCCCATGACTGGCACCTGAAGGATGAGCTGATCCCGATGGAGGTCGTCACGCAAATGGGCGAACTCGGCGTCTTCGGCCTCACCATCCCCGAAGAATATGGCGGCCTCGGCCTCGGCAAGACGTCGATGTGCGTTGTCTCCGAAGAGCTGTCGCGCGGCTATATCGGCGTCGGTTCGCTCGGCACGCGCTCGGAAATCGCCGCCGAGCTGATCCTGAATGGCGGCACCGACAGACAGAAGGAAAAGTGGCTGCCGGTCATCGCGTCGGCCGAAATCTTGCCGACCGCCGTCTTCACAGAGCCGAATACCGGCTCCGACCTCGGCTCGCTGCGTACCCGCGCGATCAAGGAGGGCGAAACCTACAAGATCACCGGCAACAAGACCTGGATCACCCATGCCGCACGCGCCGACATGATGACCCTGCTCGCTCGGACCGACCCGTCGACCGACAATTTCTCCGGCCTTTCCATGTTCCTGGCCGAAAAGCCGCGCGGCACCGACGACACCCCCTTCCCGGCCGAGGGCATGACGGGCGGCGAGATCGAGGTGCTCGGCTATCGCGGCATGAAGGAGTATGAGCTCGGCTTCGACGAGTTCGAGGTGCCGGCCGACAACCTGCTCGGGGCAACCGAGGGCATGGGCTTCAAACACCTCATGGCGACCTTCGAATCCGCGCGCATCCAGACCGCGGCGCGCGCTGTCGGCGTCGCCCAGTGTGCCTTCGAGATGGGGCTGAAATACGCCCTCGACCGCAAGCAGTTCGGCCGTGCGATCTATGACTTCCCGCGCGTCTCGAACAAGCTTGTCATGATGGCCGCCGAACTCGTCGGCGTACGCCAGCTCACCTATTTCTCGGCCCGCCAGAAGGATGGCGGCAAACGCTGCGACCTCGAGGCCGGCATGGCGAAACTGCTCGCCGCGCGCGTCGCCTGGGCCGCGGCCGACAATGCCGTCCAGATCCATGGCGGCAACGGCTTCGCCCTGGAATACCCGATCAGCCGCGTCCTGCAGGATGCGCGGATTTTGAATATCTTCGAAGGCGCGGGTGAGGTGCAGGCCATGGTGATCGCGAGACGGCTCGTGGAGAAGGGGAATGCGTAGGAATCAGAAATCGATCCAGTGAATCGATTTCCCGGAGCATTGCCTGAGCGCAAGCGAAGGCTATGGCCTAGGTGTAAGCAAAGGCCCGCGTACGAGAAACCCGGTCCCACCAGTATTCGCCCGGCTTTGTCTGTCCGGCCGCCAGCGCGAGCGTCAGGGGCCATACACATAGCGCCACGAATGCAGCGAAGGTCCGGTGTGCATATTGTGATGCCCCGCTCCGAACCGGTGACGGCTCGACACGATACCCCATGATATACTGGCCAATCGTTGCGCGTCCGACTTTCGGCAAAAGCCAAAAATAGCTGAATACGCCACCCAGCATGAGGAAAGTCAGCAAGGCGTGCACCCAATCCGTCGGACGCGAAAAATCACGTTCAACTTGCCAGCTAAAATGCCCTGTCCATGACGCTTCCAGCCCGAGCTCAAAGAGGACAAGGGGCGACGTGAAAATCGCCACGCTGACAAAGAAGTCGATGAAAAAAGCCAAAAAGCGCTTCCACAACCGAACCGGACCGTAAGTGGGTCGGCCTTCCCGCTGCGGGAAACGCAATGCGAAGATGGCAAATGGTGCTGTGACCAGCATTCCGAACCAGGACACGCTGGAAGCCTCCCCATAAGGCAGGATAACGGATGCCTGTGGCCCAATGGGAAGTGAAATCAACACCACCCATCCCAGGAATATCCAGAGAATCCATCGTCTGCTGATACCCTCCCTCACCGCGCCAGCCCCACAACCATAACCGTGCGCGTGTTCGTCTCGCGGTCCCAGGCATAGTGGCCGGGCACGGCGTCCTTCTGTGAGGCGCTGATGATGGTGAAAGGCCAGAGGCAGGTAGCGAGAAAGGCGGTGACGGTGCGCATGGCATATTCCGGTTCGCCATTGGCGCCCTCGGCCGCCACGATGCGGTAGCCCATGATCGTCTGGCCCGCGCTGGGACGCCCGGCGCGGGCCTGCAGCCAGAAATAGCAGAAAACGAGCGTCAGCCCGATCATGATGGCGGGCGCGACGCGCAGCATGCTCAGGACCGGATGCAGCGCGAGGAAGAGGACGGCCAGGTCGATCAGGAAGGCTGACAGGCGCCGCCAGAGGCGCACCGGATCGCCCGTCTCGATTGTGCCGCCGGCCGGCGTATAGCCGATCGCGAAGGCCCCGAGCGCAAGACCGGAAAAAAGCCGCACAGACCCGTCATCCGGCACGACGCCGAGAAGCGGCACACCGACCCACACGCCCGCCAGGGCGAGCACGACACCAAGGACCATCCAGCGGCTCATCGCGAGGGGCATTAGGCGCGCGCAAACCGGATGCGTCAATGCAGATTCGAGCGCCCGGAAATCCGCGCGGGAGCCAGTCCTGCCTTGAGCTGGGCACGCCCTTGGCAATCAGAGTCGCACGCCACAAAGCGTAATGCAAAATTGCGCAAACATTTTCATTGAAGTCCGCGCATCGCCACGATAACCTTCGCAATGACAGCCTCAAAACCCTGACAAGGCTGATACAAAACAAAGCCCCGGAACAGGGGTTGGGAGGATCAGGTGACAGACACACAGATGCCGGCGGGCCGGTTCGAGGGCGATCTTGTCTTCGTCCTGCTGATCAGCTGCGTCGCCACGCTCGGCGGCTTTCTCTTCGGTTTCGACAGCGGCGTGATTAATGGCACGGTCGCCGGGCTGGAAGCCTCTCTGACCATGAGCGAGCCGCTGCGCGATGCCGCCGTCGCCTCCATGCTGGTCGGCTGCGCCATCGGCGCGGCACTAGCGGGGCGGCTGTCGGACATTTTCGGGCGGCGCTCCATGATGATCGTGGCCGCCGCCTGCTTCATCCTCAGCGCCTGGGGCTCCGGCATCGCCTCGGGTCCATGGGTCTTCATCGCCGCGCGCGTGCTCGGCGGGCTCGCCGTCGGGGCCGCCAGTGTGATGTCGCCGGCCTATATCTCCGAAATCGCCCCGGCCCAGTTTCGCGGCCGGCTCTCCTCCATCCAGCAGGTCGCCATCATTATCGGCCTCTTCATCGCCTTCCTGTCGAACTATGCGATCCAGCAGGCGGCCGGCTCGGCGCGCAATGAGTGGCTTTGGGGCTTCGAGGCCTGGCGCTGGATGTTCTGGGTCGAGCTGCTGCCGGCCACCTTGTTCTTCCTGGCCCTGCTCTTCATCCCGGAGAGCCCGCGCTTCCTCATCTTCAGGGGCGCGCGCGAAAAGGCGCAGGCCATACTCGTCCGCATCGGCGGCGCCAACAGGGCGCCCGCAAAAGTCGGCGAGATCGAGCAGTCGCTCGCCAGCGGGCGCAAGCCCCGGCTGAGAGACGTCCTGGCGAAGCGCGGCGGGCTCAAACCGATCGTCTGGATCGGCATCGGGCTTGCCGTCTTCCAGCAGCTCGTCGGCATCAATGTCGTCTTCTATTATGGGGCCGTTCTCTGGCAGGCGGTCGGATTCTCGGAAGGCGACGCGCTGCTGATCAATGTCATCTCCGGGGCGGTCTCCATCCTGGCCGTGGTGATCGCGCTCGCCCTGATCGACCGGATCGGGCGCAAGCCGCTGCTGCTTGGCGGCTCGATTGGCATGGCGCTCACCCTGTCGATCCTGGTCGTCTGTTTCTCGCAGGCCCGCCTGGTCGATGGCAGTGTCACCCTGCCCGGCCAGACCGGCCTGATCGCCCTCATCGCAGCGAATGCCTATGTCCTCTTCTTCAACGCCTCCTGGGGTCCGGTCATGTGGGTCGCGCTGGGCGAGATGTTTCCCAACCAGATCAGAGGATCCGGCCTCGCCGTGGCGGGCTTCTTCCAGTGGTTTGCAAACTTCATGATCACGCTCACCTTCCCGCTGATGCTGCGCACCACCGGGATCGGGCTGACGGGGGCTTACGGCTTCTATGCCGTCTGCGCCTTCCTCTCGATCGTCTTCGTGATGAAGGCCGTTCGCGAAACCGGCAACCGGGAGCTGGAAGACATGCGAGACTAGGCCGCCGCCGTCTCAAGCGGGCGGGCCCACGCTCTCACGTTCGACAATCCGGATTATGTCATTGACGCGGTTGAGCGGCTGGCCGTCCCAATCCTCGCCCGTCACCTCGGTGATGAGGCCGATGGCGGCCTGCGCCATCTCCGCGATGGGCTGACGCACCGTCGTCAGCGGCGGCCAGATCGCAGCGGCAATGGCGGTGTCGTCGAACCCGGCGACCGAGAGCTGCGCCGGCACCTGCAGCCCGCGCCGGTGAGCCGCGGCAATCACCCCGGCGGCCATGTCGTCATTGCTGGCAAAGATGGCCGTCGGCGGGACGGTCTGGCCGAGCAGCACCTCCCCGGCGGCCATGCCCGAGCGGAAGGTGAAATCCCCGTGGCAGACGAGCTGCTCGTCCAGCGCAAGGCCATGCTCCGAGAGGGCTTTCTCATAGCCGGCCGCGCGCTGCGCGCTGGAGGGGTGTTCGTCCGGCCCGCGCACGAAACCGATGCGGCTGTGCTGGTGGGCGATCAGGTGTTCGGTCATGGCGTGGGCGGCGGCGGCATCGTCAAAAACGACACTCGACTGGCCACCGCCCCCGGCATTGCCGAACAGGACCGTGGCGATGCCAAGCCCCTCGATAAGCTGCAGCAGCGCCGCGTTGCCGCTAAGCGGCGGGGTCAGGATCAGCGCGTCGAGATGGATGGTCCGCAGGCGCTCGACGATGGCCGAGGTGTCGAGCGCGTCCTCGATGTCGGAGAGATCCTCGATGACGAGGTGGTGGCCAAGGTCCCGGCACTGCTTCAGCGCGCTGACGAGCAGCTCGCTCAGATAGCTCGGGCTGGGGTTGTAATAGGCCAGGCCGATCAGCTTTGAGCGACCGCCGGCGAGGCCGCGCGCCATCAGATTGGGCTGGTAGTTCAGCGCGGCAATGGCGGCTTCCACCTTCTCGCGCGTCGCCGCCTTCACGAGCGTCTGCTTGTTCAGCACCCGCGAAACGGTCATTTGCGAAACGCCAGCCTTCTCGGCGACATCCTTGATGGTGATTGGCCGTCGCTTGGTCAAAGGCTCGCCGTTCACTCCACTTCTGCCTGTCCCTTATCTGTACCGATTGGCCACTGGCGATGGCAAGGCCGGCCCCGCCCTTGCCAAGGCTCGAACTTATGGCATGGTATGTGTCATAATCTGCGGTGGTGCCCATGCTTCGAATCTTTCTGGCTGTCTTCTTCACCTGTCTTGCGAGGATGGCCACAGCGCCGCTCCAGGCCGGCGCGCAGGAGGAGGAAACAGGAGCGCCGCCCCAGCAGCCGAATTTCGTCATCCTGCTGATCGACGATGCCGCCTTCATGGACCTCGGCGTCTATGGCGGCGAAGCCCGCACGCCGAACATCGATGCGCTGGCCGCGCGCGGCATGATGTTCACCCGCTATTACACCTCGCCCCTCTGCGCGCCGTCCCGGGCCATGCTGCTGACCGGCATGGACAATCACCGCGCCGGAGTCGGCACGATCGGCGAGATCATAACGAAAGAGCAGAAAGGCGAGCCCGGCTATTCGCTGGAGCTTGAACCCGGCGTGTTGACGATTGCCGCCCGGCTCAAGGCCGCCGGCTATCGTACCCTGATGACCGGCAAGTGGCATCTCGGCCATGAGCCGGATTCCCTGCCGTCGGCGCACGGCTTTGACCGCTCCTTCGCGCTCGATGCCTCCGGGGCCGACAATTGGGAAGACAAGCCCTACATGCCCTATTACCGGGAAGCGCCCTGGTACGAGAATGGCGAGACGGCCAGCCTGCCGGACGACTTCTATTCCTCGCGCTTCATCGTCGACCGCATGATCGACTATCTTGGCGAGACAGAGGCCGACAAACCCTTCCTCGCCTATCTGGGCTTCCAGGCCATCCACATCCCGGTCCAGGCCCCGCCGGAATTCACCGCAAACTATGACGGCGTCTATGACGAAGGCTGGCAGGCCCTGCGCGAACATCGCTGGCAGACGGCCAAATCGCTCGGCCTCATCCCGGCGACGGCGAAGCTTGAGCCCATGCCCTCGGATCTACGCCCCTGGGCCGCGCTCGATGAAGACGAACAGGCGCTCTATGCCGCCCGCATGGAGGTCAATGCCGGCATGCTGGAAGCGATGGACCATCATGTCGGCCGGCTGATCGAGCACCTGAAACAGCAGGGCCTCTATGAGAACACCGTCTTCATCGTCACCTCCGACAATGGCCCCGAGCCCTCGCGCGGCGACAATGACTGGCGCCTGAAGCTCTGGATGAAATTCCACGGCTATCATCTCGGCACCGACGACATCGGCGAAGCCGGCAGCTGGGCCTTTATCGGGCCGGAATGGTCGATGGCGGCGGCCTCGCCCGGAAACCTTTTCAAGTTCTACAGTGCTGAAGGCGGCATCCATGTGCCCCTGATCATAGCCGGTCCCGGCATCGCCGCCGGCATGCGACAGGGCGCGCTTGCCAATGTCACCGACCTTGCCCCGACCCTGCTCGACCTCGCCGGCGCGACCGCCCCTATGGAGGAGGCCAAGCCCATGACCGGGCGCAGCCTCGCCGGGCTGCTCCGCGGGGAAGCGCAATCGGTCTACGGGCCCGAAGACCCGCTCGCCATCGAGGTCAGCGGCAATTCCGCGCTGATCCGGGGCGACCACAAGATCACCCGCAACCAGCGGCCATTCGGAGACGGCGAGTGGCGGCTTTACGATGTGAAAGCCGATCCGGGCGAGGTGCATGACCTGTCCGATGCCGAGCCGGAGCTGATGCAGTCCATGCTCGCCGACTATGAGACCTATGCCCGTGAGGCCGGGGTGATCCCGGTGCCGGACGGCTTCAACTCTCGCAAGCAGATTTCGCGCAACACGATGAAGCGCCAGCTGCGGTCCTACTGGTGGATCCTCGTCGGGGCGCTGATCCTGCTGGCGGGGCTTGTCGCGCTGGTCTGGATGGGTGTGCGGCGGCTGGTCCGCCGCTGAAACGCGGCATGAAGAGGCAGGGAGGAGAAGCGAGGCCATGTGGAAGACACTCCTGCTCGGCGGCCTCGCGCTCATCCTGGCCGGCGCCACCCTCCTCTGGCTCAACCGGACATCGGTCATTCTTTTCCTCGCAGCCCATACCGGCCAGCAAGCCGTCGCGCCCACCCGGTCAGTGAACTGGCAGCACGGCCCGGCGACACCGCAAACCGGAGCAGACCGGCCGCCCAATGTCGTCTTCATCCTGGCCGACGATCTGGGCTTCAACGACATCTCGACCTTTGGCGGCGGCGTGGCGAGCGGGCGCGTGCCAACACCGAATATCGACCGGCTCGCCCGGGAAGGCGCCATCTTCACCAATGCCTATGCCGGCACGGCGAGCTGCGCGCCCTCGCGCGCCATGATCATGACCGGGCGCTATCCGACCCGTACCGGCTTCGAGTTCACGCCGATACCGGACGGGATGGGCCGGATCCTCGCCATGGTCTCAAAGGACCAGCCGAACGGCCTGCCGCCCATCGACTGGAACCGGGCCGCCGCTGAAGCCTCCCCACCCTTTGCCGAGCAGGGCTTGCCGGGCGCCGAAGTCACGCTGGCCGAAGTGCTCGGTGACGCCGGCTATCATACCGTGCATATCGGCAAGTGGCACCTCGGCCGGGGTCCGGAATTCGGGCCGAACGCGCAAGGCTTTGACGAGAGCCTGCTCATGGCGAGCGGGCTTTACCTGCCGGCGGACGACGAGGACGCGGTCAATGCGCAGATCGATTTCGACCCGGTCGACAAGTTCCTCTGGGCGCGCATGCAGTTCGCCGCGAGCTATAATGGCGGCGACTGGTTCGCGCCGGGCGGCTACCTTACCGACTACTGGACCGACGAGGCCGAGAAGGTGATCCAGGCCAATCGCAACCGGCCCTTCTTCCTCTATCTCGCCCATTGGGGCGTGCACACGCCGCTGCAGGCGACACGCGCCGATTACGAGGCGGTCGGCGACATCGAGCCCCACCGGCTGCGGGTCTATGCGGCCATGATCCGCGGCCTCGACCGCAGCGTCGGCGACATCCTCGACACGCTTGAGACAGAGGGCCTCAGCGAGAATACCATCGTCATCTTCTCCAGCGACAATGGCGGGCCCGGCTATATCGGCTTGCCGGATATCAACGCGCCTTACCGGGGCTGGAAGCTCACCCTGTTCGAGGGCGGCATCCGGGTGCCGCTCTTCATGCGCTGGCCCGGCCACATCCCGGCCGGGCGCGAAGTCTCCACGCCGGCAGCCCATATCGACCTGCTGCCCACCGTCGCCGCAGCCTGCGGGGCCAGCCTGCCGGCGGGCGTGGCGATTGACGGGCGCAACATCCTCCCGCTGGCGACCGGCGACAACCAAGCCCCCGCCTCCGACGCCATCTTCTGGCAGAGCGCCTACAATCGGGTCGTCCGCAAGGGCGACTGGAAGCTCCAGATCAGCAAGCGGCCCGACAAGGTCTGGCTGTACGATCTCGCCAGCGACCCGACCGAGCAGACCAATCTCGCCGAAACCCGCCCCGACAAGGTGGAGGAGCTTCAGGCCGTGCTCGAGGCCCATCAGCAAGGCGCGCGCGAACCGCTCTATCCCTACACGATGGAAGGACCGGTCGCCGTCGACAAGACGCTCGCCGACACGATCGAGCCGGGCGACGAGATCATCTACTGGCCGAACTGAGCCCGGTTCACCGGTCTTTCAGAAGCGCCTCAACGGTGCGCAGGATCACCGCTTCAGCCGCTTCGGCCGAGAGCTCCTGATCCTGCCGCATCCGCCGCCAGGCCTGGAAGCCTGTCAGCATTTCCAGCGCGCCCAGAAGCGTCTCGTCCGCCTTGATGTCGTCGGGCAGGATGCCCATCAGGCCGGCGCGCTCCATGGTCAGGAAGCGGCGATAAGCATTCATCAGATGCGGCGAGGAGAAGCGCCGCAGATTGGACGCCACCTTGAGCGGCAGGATACGCTCATAGATGCCGGCCCGCCGGGCGACGAGTTCGCGCAGCCGGTCATGCCATTCGCTCGACTGCCAGGGCGTCATGACAATTGGCAGGATCTCGGCTTCCAGCCGCTCGGTCATCTCGCGGTAGAGCCCGTCCATATCCTCGAAGTGGCGGAAGACGGTGCGTAGGCCCACCCCGGCCTGCTCGGCCACGCTGGCCGCGCTCGGCTCCATCTCGCCGTCCTGGATCAGCGCGAACAGGGCATCGACGATCTGGAGGCGGCTACGCTCGCTGCGCGCCTTGCGCCCATCGCGATCGGGCGGATTGCTGGCAACAACGCTGAGACGGGACTTGTCTGTCATCGCTTCAGTGTTCCCGCGAAGCATGCGGCGGTCAATCGAGCAAATGCGCATAACCGATGGCCTGGCTATCTGCCGGCAAATGGACCACGAGGCCGTCCTCGCCCACCCGGAGCGCGCCATCGAAGTGCCCGCCGGCCCCATCGAGAAAGGCCGGCTTGAGCAGACCCACCGGCAGCGGCGGCACGATATGGGTGAGGACCAGCGCTTTGGCGCCGGCGGCCTCAGCCACATCGGCGGCCTCTGTGGGGCTGGCATGATAGTCGAGAATGTCGCTGAAGATCTTCGACAGCGCCACGTCGCCATTGTCAGCCGCCGCCTCGGCCATGACGGCGACCATGTCGCGGTTGAGCGCTTCATGGACGAGAAGGTCTGTGCCTTTTGCCGCCTCGATCACGCTTTGCGTACGGACCGTGTCGCCGCTGACCGTGACCGATCGGCCTTTATAATCAACGCGGTAGCCGAACGCCGGCGCAACGGGCGCATGGTCGACCAGAAAGGCCGACACGGTCACGCCATCTTCGGAAAACACCTCCGCAACGCGACCGCCCGGCGGCAGGGACAGTTCGGCCGCGCGGGCGCCAAAACCTTGAGGGTTCGCGATTTTTTCGCCGTGATGGGCGGTGCGGTAGGTAGCGTCTATGGCATAGGCCTGGCCAAAGCCGGCCACGACCTCGCCCGTGCCCGCCGGCCCGGAGACCGGCACAGGCTGAGTGCGCGAGCCGCCGATCCAGGCCTGCAGGATCAGTTCGCCGAGCCCGTCGATATGGTCGGAATGCAGGTGCGTGAGAAAAACATGGTCGATCCCGCCCATCGGGAAGCCCATGCGCGCGAGCTTGCGCATGCTACCGGATCCGGCATCGAAGACGAGCGCGGTTTCGCCCGCCAGCACGGCGAGGCAGGGCCCGGCCCGTGTCGGATCCGGCAGGGGCGATCCGGTGCCGCAGAAATAGACATGCAGGCCATCCTCCAGCCTGGCCGTCTGGTCGGCGCCGACAAGGCGGTCTGCCGTGCGCTCGAAGACCGCCGCCCCGATCCGGGCCTGGAAGGCCTTGAAGACCACTGCCCCGGCGAGCACCAGAACCAGCAGGACAAAAAGAATCCGCCAGACCCAACGTGTCATCGCCATCCCTCCTTTTCGGGCCGCGAGGACGGTACACCTGGAGAGTGCAGTAGAGGGTACAGCTGGCGGGTACAGTTACGGGGCATGGGCGGCGTCCTCCTTCAGGGCGTCCTCAACCGCCCAGAGCCGGTCCTGGCCCCAGACCGCGACATCGCCGACACGGAAGCTCGGCACACCCCAGAGGCCGAGCGACATCATCTCGGCGCGGTTGGCCTCGGCCTCGCCCTGCCAGTGGTCGCCGCCAATGAGTTTCTTCGCGCTTGCCCAGTCGAGACCGGCGCGTTCGGTGATCTTCTTGAGGCCCTTGTCGCTGCCGGCATCGATACCTTCGGCCCAGACCCCGCGCAGGAAGCTCAGCGCAAAGTCGAGGCCCTTCTCCTCACCCATGGCCCAGGCCAGCACGGCATAGCCGCGCTCGACCGCCTCCCCCACCGGGTCGACAACCTTGCCGAAGGGAATGCCCAGGCGGTGCGCCTCGCGGGCAGTGTCTTTCAGGATATAGCGCCCCTTCATGCGCGGCACCTGCATGCCCCGCATCACCATGGGCAGGACGTAGCGCAGCTTCAGCGGCGCGCCATAGGCCGCGGCCAGCGCTTTCACGCGCTCGGCGGCGATGGCGGTATAGGGGCTGCGGAAGGAAAGGTAGAAGTGAAGCTCTTTCGCGCCGGCCGGTGGCGTGGCGGGCGCATCGTGGAGGAGTTCCGGCGGCGGAAAGATCAGCGCCTCGTCGCCCGGCGTCTTCGCCGCGCCGAGCGCCTGCAGGCGGCGCTCGAGATGGTGCAGCCGGTCGATGCCCCAATACCACTCGCCTTCATAGTGGAAAGTGGCGCCCAGATAGTGGCCGAGCGTTTCGCGCCGGGCCGCGCCATCGGTTTTCAGCGTCTCCGCATCGCCCACCCCGGATGGACGCGGCCCCTCACCCGTCCAGAGCCATTGCCCGATGGCGGCCGCATCGCGGACAAAGCGGCCCTCCGCGATGGCCGCGGCAAGGCCAGCCCCGGCGGCGACAAGGCTCTCAGGCGCCGGCTGGCGGCCCGGATCGTAAAAGGACAACCCGGCCTTGCGAGCCAGCAGGGTGGCATCCCGGCGCGAATAGGCGACGAGCTTTTCCCGGTCGGGGGCGGCCCAGTCCGGTGGCGGGGGCACGAGCCGGGGGGCGATCTCCACATCGTAACGCGCGGCCAGCGCGGGCAGGACCTGCGCGGCGAGATGCGAATACGGGTCCGAGGCGTCGTGGAAATACTCGATCATGTGCGCGCGTCCCTTCCGCTGACGGGCGCGTTCCGCCTTGCCCCGCGCCCGTTCGAGCCGATTGCGGCTGGTCAGCCTGGCACTGATGCGAGAGGACAGAAATGCTTTCAGCGACATGCGATGACCAGCCTCCCCAAGGCCGGAATCTATCTATTGGCATTATATGTGTCAATTTAATTGGAGGGGACCTTCAGGCCGCGCAGGAAACTTCCGAGGCGGCTGCCGCAAGATCGGCGCGCGCCTGCTCCGAGACCCGGGTGTCGCCGGTCTTCCCCGCCGCCTGTATCAGGGCCTCGAGCGCGCCTGTCTCCTCCAGACGCTGGCAGGTTCTGGGCTCATCCTGCCTCAGCGCGC
>NZ_NCST01000091.1 GCF_002088975.1 Henriciella aquimarina | reverse complement strand
GCTCAGCAACTGTATTGGATGTCATGTTTTCTGAGTTTTGCGTTGAGGATTGTGAGGAGTTTTCTGGCGATAGCGATGAGGGCGAGCTTTGGAGGTTTTCCAGCGGTTCGCATGGCGCAGTAGGTCTGCTTGAGCCTTGGGTGATGGCGCGAGGCTGAGAGGGCGGCGAGGTAGAGTGCTTCGCGCACCCTTGCGCGCCCGCCCCAGACCCGGCGTTTTCCCCTGAAGCTTCCGCTTTCATGGGCATGGGGAGCAAGGCCTGCAAGGGCTGCGATGGGTCTTCGGGCCAGGTGTCCGAGCTCTGGCAGGAAGGCGAGCAGGGCTGCGGTTGTGACCGGTCCGACGCCCGGTTCGCTGGCGATGAGGCGGGCCCGGCCAGCCAGGGTGTCATCGGCCTCGATATGGACCGCGATCTCCTTGTCCATGGTGACGATCTGTCGGGTCAGGCCTGCGATCCTGGCTTTCAGCCGCCGCACCAGCGGGCCGCAGCGATAGCGTTCGAGCTGGTTGAGACAGGCTTTTCGGGCTTCAACAAGATCATGCCGGTAGGCGTGAAGCTCGCGCAGGACCTGCACGCCGGGTGCGGGTGGGACGTGCACCGGCAGGCTGATCTGGCCGGCCATGGCCGACAGGAGCCGGGCATCGACACGGTCTGTCTTGGCCAGCACGCCAGAGGCGCGGGCAAACTCGCGCGCCTGGCGCGGGTTGACCCGGTACATCCGCACGCCAGCCTGGCTCATCGCCCGTTCGAGCGCTTCGCCATAAGGGCCTGTGGCCTCGAAGACGATGGATGGGGGAGCCAGCAGACAGAGGGTATCGAGCCCTGCCGCATCATTGGACAGCCGGTGAAAGCAGCCGTCACGCGGATCGAAGACATCGAGATGCGTCTTGGAAATATCGACGCCGAGAGCAGGGTGTGACATGAAGAAAATCCTGTCCTTGTCATACGGGGTCGGCTGTCACCGCCCCTGGCAACTGTTCAGGCGACACAACTGTCGTACCCGGCAGGCGAGCCCCTGGCTGAGCCACGATCCGTCAAATCAAGGATGAGAACGGGGTCTCGCCTGCCACCCCTCTATCGCACACTTCAAACAGACAAGGATGAGCGCTATGGCGGGGCCGCTTTTCAGGCCTCATCCTGAGCGACGTCGAAGGGCGAGGCCGGTCGCCTGACCTCTCAAACCCAGCACCAAACCCGCCACGGCGTTTCCGCCTGGCGCTCTCTCTTGCCCCGAAAGACAGGGCCGGGCGCGTCCTGAAAAGACGCTGATGGAACTGCCAGCCTTTCGGCGTGGCTATGAGCGCCCATTGAGGACGCGCCCTGCGAAGGGTGTCGGCCGTTCAGGTGTCCCTCTCCCGGCCCATCTCGGTAACGGTCTGCAACGCCAGGCTGCTGGCGTCCGCCTCGGTCCCACATGATGCTCACCACATGGCAGGGGCGTTACGCCCTGCCCGCAGCCAAGTCACCTTCGCACCCCCACCGCCATCCGGCCGGTCCGGACCACCCTGTCAGAGCGATGGGATGGAGAAGGGTATAGCTGGCACGCGGGAGGGGGCGGATGGATATCATATTGTTCATAGGGATGAGCTAGACAGTATTACCGCGAAATAACGATTCAGCGGCTGTATCCTCTATGTTAGCGAGTGCGGTTTCCCACCATCTTAGTATTTCACCCGATAACTCGACGGCTGATTTAAATTGCCCAAGAATCAAGATTTTACCAAAATCGTTGCCAATGCCAAAGTGAGCTGTGGACCTGCCATTCTTGGCGATCGAATTCCTTTCTTCATCCAGAAAAATAAATAAGGCGTCTGAAGTCTTCCATGCTTGAAAATGCGAATCCAGAAAACTGGCTAAAATGGGATGACTTTTAGCATCAACCTTCGACGCAACATGGCCTACACTACGCACAGCAAAGGCAAATGAAGCCCAGGCGCGACGGAGTTCATGCTCATCTTTTGCCATGGCAATAGCATCAGACAACGCATAACAATCACGAAGTACTTTTCGCGCTCTAAAAAACCGTGGAAGCTGCCGATTATTTTCACGCAGCTTTCGCTCTTTATTGGTTATAAAAGTACGCCCTCGTGGCAAAGCTGGCACCTCCCAAAATAGTATCAGCTCTTCTTGGAAGGTCCGGCAGTCAAAAAAGCCTACGCAATCTGATATGCTGCCTCATTTGCTAATTACTTCATTACTCGGTTCAGGCGCGTCCTCAAACGGCAGATAGTGTTTAAGCCAACGCCTTATTCCCTTGGGCTGTCCGTCACTTGGTACAGGCCGCCCCATAGAGACCGCAGTCGCGCACCAGATGTCATCTTGGAGCGCACCGAAAATCTGGGGCTCATCGGCCTCGATAAGTTCCCTCTCGGCTGTCCATTCCGCTACCTTAGTCCGCACCCAGTCGGAAGGATTTGGTTGCGGCTGATTTGATTCTTCACTTCTAACTTTTGCTTTGAGCGCCCTAAATCTATTGCTGAGTGAATGATGCAGGTCGACTTTTTCATGTAAGTTCACGATGACCGAAGCTAGGGAAAGCACGAGCAAAAATAGAGAAGCTAAAAGCGTTAACCAGTACTCAAACTGAGGTGGAAAAATTTCCAGCAGAGACAACGTTACCCCCGCTGAGAAAAACAAAGTCAAAAACTGATTACGCCGAATCCAACGCTGCAAGAAGTCTCTTCTTGCAACGTGATAACGCCGTGACATCTCCAGAGAAAAGATAAGCCCATCAATGCTGTCATGCATGACTAGTTATTTGAAGGAGGGGGAGGAGGTGGTGGCGGCCTCCGATCTGGAGCCTTTCGAACTGGCCTTTGATTTGGCCTAGGAGGAGGCGGTGGTGGTGGAGGCGACGGAGATCTTGGTGGACGTGCCATACAAACCCTAATCAGTACTAGAATTACCTATTCTGCTTATTCTACATGGCTTTTCAAGCCGTTCAAAACTTTAGGTTTACATCAGTCTGAGGTGCCGTCCAACCTAGGCATTCAGCGATAGACGCATACTTCACTTTTCTGAATCAAAGAGCTTAGGAATAAGCCCTAAAGCGGAATATTATCGTGCTTCTTCCAGGGGTTTTCGAGCTGTTTGCCGCGGAGGGTCCGTAGCGCCTTGCAGATGCGCCGGCGGGTGGAGTGGGGCATGATGATGTCGTCGATATAGCCCCGGCGCGCGGCGACGTAGGGGTTGGCGAAATTGTCCTCGTACATCTTCGTGTGCGCGGCGATCTTGTCATCGTCGCCCAGATCCTTGCGGAAGATGATTTCCACCGCGCCCTTCGCACCCATCACGGCGATTTCGGCGGTCGGCCAGGCATAGTTCATGTCACCGCGCAGGTGCTTGGAGCTCATCACGTCATAGGCGCCGCCATAGGCCTTGCGCGTGATGACGGTGACCTTCGGCACGGTCGCCTCGGCATAGGCGAAGAGGAGCTTCGCGCCATGCTTGATGAGGCCGCCATATTCCTGCTTGGTGCCCGGCATGAAGCCCGGCACGTCGACAAAGGTGACAATCGGGATGTTGAAGCAGTCGCAGAAGCGCACGAAGCGCGACGCCTTGCGCGAGCTGTCGATGTCGAGCACGCCGGCGAGCGTCATCGGCTGGTTGGCGACGAAGCCGACCGTGGTGCCTTCCATGCGCCCGAAGCCGCAGAGGATGTTGCCGCCGAAATCGGGGCTGATCTCGAAGAAGTCGCCCTCGTCGGCGGTCTTCTCGATCAGCTCCTTCATGTCATAGGGCGTGTTCGGATTGGCCGGGATGAGCGTGTCGAGGCTCGGCTCGACGCGGTCCGGGTCATCGAAGCTCGGCCGCGTGGGCGGCGATTCGAGGTTAGACAGCGGCAGGAAGTCGATCAGGCGGCGCATCTGGACGAGCGCCTCGATGTCGTTTTCGAAGGCCCCGTCGGCGACGCCGGACTTGGCCGCATGCACGCGCGCGCCGCCAAGGTCCTCGTGGGAGACCTCTTCATTGGTGACGGTCTTCACCACGTCCGGGCCGGTGACGTACATGTAGGAGGTGTCCTTCACCATGAAGATGAAGTCGGTCATGGCCGGGGAATAGACGTCGCCGCCCGCGCACGGCCCCATGATGACCGAGATCTGCGGGATGACGCCGGAGGAGAGCACATTCTCCATGAAGATGTCGGCATAGCCCGCAAGGCTGTCGACCCCCTCCTGGATGCGCGCGCCGCCCGCATCGAAGATACCGACGACCGGGGCGCCATTCTTGGCCGCCGCCTTCTGCACCTTCACGATCTTCTCCGACTGCGCCTTGGACAGCGAGCCGCCGAAAACGGTGAAATCCTTGGAGAAGACATAGACGAGGCGTCCGTTGACCGTGCCATTGCCGGTGACGACGCCGTCGCCCGGGATGCGCTGTTCCTCCATGCCGAAATCGTGGGAGCGGTGCTCCACAAACATGTCGGTTTCCTCGAAGCTGCCTTCGTCGAGCAGCATGGTGATCCGCTCACGCGCGGTGAGCTTGCCCTTGGCGTGCTGCTTTTCGATGCGATCCTCGCCGCCGCCAAGGCGGGCTTCCTCGCGTTTGGCTTCCAGCGCTTCGATGACATCCTTCATGGGCGAACTCCATCAACCTGACTGCCACCCTTGATACGCACAAGAGACGCCGACGCAAGAAAAAGGACAGGCTGCCGCAAAGACAACCTGCCCGTCTTTTTGCATGTCCACGGAGGAATCGGGGCCGCTCAGCTTCCGCCATAGAGGCGGTGACCGCCCCGGCGCCGGCCGTCATGGCCGCGATAGCGGTCGTCGCGGTCCCAGCGGTCATGGTGGCCGCGGCCCCTGTCATAGCCACGGTGTCCGGGCCGCGGCAGGCCATCGAGATCAACGACCTGGCCCCGGCGCACCGTGCAGCTGACATCGCGGTCGAACGCGCGCCGGCGGCCTTCGAACTCGACATCGTCGAAGCGGACCCGGAAGCCCTTGGGGCCAATCTGGCGCACGCGCACATCATCGTCGATGTCCACGTCTCGGAAGCCGATACGGTAGCCCTGGCGCTGGATCGCACCGGCACAGCGCTGCAGGGCGTCACGGCGCAAGCGCCGGACTTCCCAGGGGCGTTGGCCCCACGGGTTGGGGCGGTAGTGGCGCCCATTGCGCCCGCGCCAGCGGTCATGGCCGACCGAGACGTAGAAGGCGGCGTCTCCGACGCTGAGCGACAGCCCGCCAAGCGCGGTCTGCGCCGTGGTCGCCGGGGCATCGGCCATGGCCGGGAGCGCGATGAGTGGACTTGCCGCAAGTGCCAGCGCGGCCACTCTGGAGGTCATGATGCGTTTCATCATGAGGCCACGAGACCACACCCCGGCGGAACCCCGCATGAGCGGCGCGTTTGGCTCGCGTTCAGGCGGAAATCCGTTTTAAATCAGCCTGATAAAACCTCAAGCGCACCCTTCGACATAATCGACCGCTGGCGGCTGGCCGACCCGGTAGGTGGAGATCAGGCCGTTCTCGTCGGTTTCCATGATCAGCTTGGCGCCGCCTTCCAGCGTGACCACGAGATTGTCGCGGTCGGTATACTTGTTGGGCTGGCGTTCGAGATCGGGATAGAGGCCGGCCACCTCGCCTTCCGGCATGCCGACCTGCGCGCCCTCGGATGTCGACACGCCCGGCGCGCGGATATCGATGCGCTGGACCTCGCCGTCGACGACCATATAGCCGATGTCGTAATTGTCCCGCTCAGGCCCGAGATAATAGCAGGTCTTCAGCCCTTCGGTGTCGAGATCGCCGAGCTCATAGAGTTCGCCCTCATGGGCGCGCCTCGCCTGCTGGACCGTCATGCCGAACTCGACCCCGCAGAGGCCACCAGCCGTAATCGTCCCGCAATCGCCGGCGGCCTGGCGCGTGGGCTCCGGGGCGTCGCCGGCGCTTTCCATCGGGCTGCCCGTATTGGCCGGTTCGGACGGCATGTCGGCCGGTGCGGAGGGCGTGGCGTCCAGGCCCGCATCGGTGGACGTGTTTTCCGGCGGGGTCACAGGTTGCGGGTCGGTCGGATCGGCCGGGTTACCCGGATCACAGGCGACAAGCGCCAGGGCGGCAACAAACGGGGCGTATCTGAGCATGGCAGTCTCCAGCAGTCGAACAGGCCTGACGACATTTTACCGGCGCCCCCGGGGCCGGCACAAGGCCGTCAGTTCCGTCCTTAACGCGGGAGCGCGGAAAAGAGTTTCCCGAGGGCATGCGCATCGCGCCGGCGCGCCTCGACGGCGGCCTGGGCTTCAGCGTCCTCGCCCCATTGCTCAATCTGCCAGGCCTCGTCGATGCGGGAAATCTCGAAGGCGTCTTCGGCGGGGGTCTCGCCGCGCTCGACGGCCAGCGCCAGGACGGCGGAGCCGAACAGGCTGCACGCCCAGGCAAGCCCTGTCAGGCGGAAATCGTCCAGCGACAGCGCATGCGCACGGGCCGCCTCGAGCGATGTCGTCGGCTGGCGCGCTGCGATGATGCCCTCGACGGGGATCAGCACGATATCGAGCGACTTGCCCGCCCAGTCGCGCAAGGGGCGCCAGGCGGCTTCCTGGCGCGCCCGCAGCTCGCTCGGGGCGTCGGCCAGGTGGCAGACCAGGTCGGTCTCGGTATATTTGGCGAGTTCGGCGGCCAGCTCCTCGCGCGTGTCCGGCGTGCGGTCGATGGCGATATAGGCCAGATGCGTCAACGGCATGGTCGAGGGGTCGATCCGCTCGCCCTGGGCGTCCCATTCCGCAGCGACGGCACGCGCAAGCGCCTCGCTCGGCAGGCTCAGCGTGACCTTGGCCGGGGTGTTCAGCACCCGCCCGTCGAGAGCGACGGCCCAGCCGTCCTGGCCTTCGATGGCCGATGCGGTCTTGTAGAAGCGGCGCGGCAGCGCCTGTGTGCGCTCATCACTGTTTGACATGCCCTGCTAAGTGGCACGGGCCAGCCCGGTTTGAAACCGGGCAATTGCGGCTTGGCGTGGCCTAGCTGGCCTGACGCGTGGTTGCCCCGGCATAATCGGTCTCGCCGAGGTGCATCGTATCGACGACCATGCGCGTGTCGCGCTCCATCAGGGCCAGCGTCTGGCCGATGCGAACCGTCTTCAGACTCTGGTCCTTGCGCGTCAGGGCGAGATTGGCGCGCCATTCCAGCGCGAGCGGATACATGTTCTCGGGGAAAGGCTGGCCTTCCACGATACGGTTTTCCAGATGCGAGGTCTCGAAGCAGAGGCTGCGCTCCTGGAAGCCGACGGCACAGTTTGCCCCGTCGGTCTCGAAGTTGCGGGTGAAAGCGGCATAGTCGGCGCGGGTAAACTGATGCTGCGGGTCGGTCGGGACCGGCGCGGAGTGCGCGGTAAGGGCCAGGGCGCCGCCACCTACTGTGGCGACCGCCAGGCCGACCAGCGCATGGTCGAGATTGAATTTCGTCATGGATTTCTTCCAGTTGAAAAATGTGTCTGTTCAATCAACGCAAGACCAGCGTGAGCGATCCGGAAAAGATTACAAAAAATGCAGATAATCTTCTGTTTCAAAAAAGAAAAACAGGCCAGCCCGGATGGGCTGGCCTGAATAACTTCATCTTGCGATGAAACTCTGAAGAGAAGCTTAGTCGACTTCGTCCTCGACCTCGTCTGCAGCTTCATCAACCTCTTCACCGGCTTCCTCGACCGGGCCGTCATTGGTGTCGCACGCGGCGAGCGTGGACGTCCCGGCGGCGCCGATGGCGAACAGAAGTGCGAGCATGGATTTCTTCATGAGTTTCCCCTTGGCTTGTGATAACTCATGAACTCAACGTCATGCGTTCTGAACGGTTCCCGGCAGTGGTAAACTTTTTTCGGCAAAGGCTGCGAGGCCTGCAGCCAGGCCATCGAAGTCATGGTGAATCTCGTGCGCGCCGGCAGCTTCCAGCTCGGCCGGGCGCCCAAAGCCCCAACTGACGCCCATAGTGTGAATGCCGGCATTGCGGCCCATGGCGATGTCATGGGTGGCATCCCCGATGATGAGCGACTGGTGGGGCTCGCAACCGAGCGAGCCCATGCACTGCTCGACCATGAAAGGATGCGGCTTGCCGGGCCCGTCATCGGCACACCAGACGGTGTCGAAATACTGCTCCAGCGGATGCATCTCGAAGATCGCCCGGATGCCGCGATGACTCTTGCCGGTCGCCATGGCGATCAGCCAGTCGTCATTCGCCAGCCGTTCGAGGGTTTCGATGGCGCCGTCGTAAAGCGGCTCGCGGAAGCCCTTCTCGCTGCGCCGCGCGACGAACGCCTGGCGGTAGGCCTCGACCAGGCGCGGCAGGTCGTCATAGTCGGGCGCCAGCGTGCGGCAGGCTTCATCCAGGCCGAGACCAACCACCTGACGGGTCGCCTCATAGTCCGGCTCGGGCAGGCCGCACACATCAAACGCGCGGCACATGGCGGTCTGGATCACCTCGCGGCTATCCACAATCGTCCCGTCCATGTCCCAGATCGCGAGTTTGAGCGTCATACAGCCAACCTTCTACACAAACAGTTCGAACGGGTCCCTGCCCGCTTCTTCTTCGAGGAAGCCAAGCGTCTTGAACGTCTCCTTCATATGGCCTGACAGCGGGGCCTCGAGCAGGAGCGGCTTCTTGTTCTTGCGCGGAATGAGCAGCGCGCGCGCATGCAGGTGCAGGCCCTTGGCAACGCCCTGCGGCACTTCCCGGCGGGTCACGTACTTGTCGTCACCGAGAATGGAGGTGCCGAGCTCATGCATGTGGAAGCGCAGCTGGTGCATCCGGCCGGTCTGCGGCCTCAGCGCCACCCAGGCGGCCTTCTGGGCGGCCTGCGAGACGGTGACATAATCGGTGATGGCGTGGCGCGCGCCCTCGTCGTTCTGGGCGCAATGGACCATACGCTCACGGCCCTCAGGGCCCGTACCCTTCGTCATCCAGCAGCGCACCTGGCCGGCCGGCGGCTTCGGCGCGCCGACGGTGACGGCCCAGTAGACCTTCTCCATCTCGCGCGAGCGGAAGAGATCGCCAAGGCGAGCAGCGGCGGCGGGATGGCGCGCGATCAGCAGGAGGCCGGAGGTCTCTTTATCGAGGCGGTGGACAAGCTTGGGGCGGTATTCGCCGTCGGAGAGAACGTCCAGCATGCCGTCAATGTGGCGATCGCCCTGCTTGGTGCCGCCCTGCACGGCGAGGCCGGCGGGCTTGTTGAGCGCGAACATGTCATCATCCTGATAGACGACCATCTCGCGCATGAACTGCTCGTCGCGCGCCGACGCCTTGCCCGGCTTGTAGGCTTCGCGCTCTTCCCTGGTGGGCTGGTGCAGCGGCGGCAGGCGCACGACCATGCCGGCATCGAGGCGCGTATTCGCCTTGGCGCGCGCGCCGTCGACACGGATCTGTCCGGTGCGCAGCAGCTTCATCAGCTGGCCCTGGGTGACCGGCAGACGGCGCTTCACCCAGCGGTCGAGCCGGGTGCCCTCTTCCTTCGGGCTGACGGTTTCGTTGATTACCTGCTGGGTCATGCAAGCACCTTCCGCATGATCATCATGCCTATCAGGACAAGGAGGAGGCCGGCGATCACCGAGATCCCGGCATAGGCGGCCGCGCGGCCCCACTGGTCTTCCTCCACATAGCGCGCCACCTCCAGCGAAAAAGCCGAGAAGGTGGTGAACCCGCCGAGCAGGCCCGTGGCCAGGAAGAGACGCGTATTCTGTCCCCCGCCCAGCCACTCGCCGCGAAAGGCGAGGAAGCCGATCAGCAGCCCCATCATGAGGCTGCCCAGCAGGTTGACGAAAAAGGTCGCCCACGGCCAGCCCGTGCCGAGGCCGAGGCGCATCGCCGCGAGGCCGGCGCCGTGGCGCAGGCTTGCCCCGAGAGCGCCTCCGAGCGCGACATAGAGAAATCCGTTCATGGCCCGGCTTTTAAGGCGATTGCGCCGAAAATGACAGGCCGCGTTTCAGGCCCACGGGATGCAACTACCGCCCCCTCTCATGCGCTTATCCAGATAGCCGTCTATCATGCAGCGCCCGCGAAAGAGGCGACAAGGGAGGCAGAGATGATGAGCCCGATGGATCTGGAACGGTTCAATGCCGACTGGCTGCAGGCCTGGAGCGACAAGGATGTCGACCGGCTTGTCGGCTTCTACAGTGCCGACACCGTCTACAAGGACCCGCAAATGCCCCGCGGGATCGAGGGGCGCGACGCGCTGCGCACCTATCTCGACACGCTTTTCGCCTCGACCCCGCCCATGCACTATCAGCCCGAAACGGTCTGGAAGATCGAAGGCGGCTTTTGCGGGCGCTGGTATTGCGATCTCGGAAAAGACGGGAAGGACGGCAAGGTGCGCGGCTTCGACCTCGTCCTGCTGGAGCATGACCTGATCAAGCACAATGAGGTCTATGTGCATCCGCTGACGACAGGCACGTAAGGCCGGACCGGAGCCAGCCCGATTAATCCGTATACTGCCTTATATTGTGTTCCGACGACGGACAAAGTGTTGGTCTGCCCCACCGGAGTGGTCCACCAGATTTATTAGCCCGGCGGTTCCCACGTAGCGGCGTTCATGCCGCTACCTCCCCACAGTAAGGCGGTATGAACGCCGCGGGCAAGATGGCTTGTGGCGCGGGCGGTCGGTAGCCCAGAGAAGAGTGCGGACGCGCGGTGTTGTAATGCCACCGCCAGGTCTCGATCAGGACTTTCGCCTCCCTGAGATCATAGAAGATTTCCCTCGCCAACAACTCGTCTCTGAGCTTGGAGTTGAAGCTCTCGCAGTAGCCGTTCTCCCAAGGCGAACCGGGTTCGATATAGAGCGTCTTCACGCCGATCCGGCCAAGCCACTCGCGCAGGGCCGTGGCGATGAACTCGGGGCCATTGTCGGAACGGATATGCTCCGGCGGGCCATGATGCACGAACAGTTCGCCCAGCGTGTCTAGGACATCGCGGGAGTTGAGCTTGCGTTCGACACGAATGGCGAGGCATTCGCGAGTGAACTCATCAATCACACACAGCATGCGGAACACCTTGCCGTCATGCGTGCGGTCCTGAACGAAGTCATAGGACCAGACATGGCCCTTGTGCATCGGCCTCAGCCGGATGCAGGAGCCGTCATTCAGCCAGAGACGGCCTCTCTTTGGTTGTTTCATTGGCACTTTCAGCCCTTCACGCCGCCAGATGCGATACACCCGCTTCTCGTTCACATGCCAGCCATCCCGTCTCAGCAGGGCCGTGATCCGGCGGTAGCCATACCGGCCGAACCGTTCAGCCAGGGCGATGATGGCCGCTGTCAGCACATCCTCGTCCTGGCGTGGCACACGCGGCTTGCGCTGGGTGGAACGGTGCTGGCCGATCACGCGGCAGGCCCGGCGCTCGGTTGCGCCGAGTGTCTCCACCACATGATCGACCGCCTCGCGCTTGCGTGAAGGGCTCAGAACTTTCCCTTGATGACTTCCTGCAGGATCTGGTTGTCGAGGGTCAGATCAGAAATGGCGCGACGCAGCCGCGCATTCTCCTTCTCGATCTCCTTCAGCCGTTTGGCCTGGCCAACCTGCAGCCCGCCATACTCCTTGCGCCACCGATAGTATGTCTGTTCCGTCACCCCGATCGAACGCACGGCCTGACCCGTCGTCTCACCCCGCGCGAGGCGGACCTCCACCTCCCGCAGCTTCGCTATGATCTCTTCAGGCGTTGATCTCTTGCCCATGTCTCA
>NZ_NCST01000090.1 GCF_002088975.1 Henriciella aquimarina | reverse complement strand
GTGACCCGCGCCTCGGCCTCGGCCAGGGCGGCCTCCTCGGCGGTACTGTCGAGGCGGAAGAGGAGCGCGCCGGTCTCGACGCTTTCGCCTTCCTTCGCCGGCATTTCGGTGATGCGGCCAGCAGCGGGGGCGGAAACATAGGTCCACTCGGCCTCGACATAGCCGAGATGGGCCGGCTCTTCCTCGCCGAGACAGGCGGTGAGACCGAGAAGGGCGAGCCCGGCAAGGCTTAGCCGGAACAGGGGGCGGCCAGTCATGATGGATCTCCAGTCTTGAGCGCCTTGAGCAGAAGGTCGGTGTGAAGCCGGAACAGTGCGTCGAGATCGACGGCGGCATCGGGCTCGTCGCTGAACAGCGCCTGCCAGATGCCGGACATGATGATCGGTGCGACGACGAGGCGAGCAGTCAGCTCCGGGGCCGCGACATGGATTTCCCCGGCCTTGTGGGCCCGGCGCAGCACCGCCGTCATGATGCCCAGCACGCGCTCGATCAGCTGCATGCGATAGGCGCGCACGATTTCGGGGAAGGTGTGGCTGTCGCCGATCAGCACCTTCATGAGGCGGGGCACATCGGTCTCGCGGATGATGACCGGCGCAAACTGGCGCAGGCCGAGAAAGGTCTCCTCGAGCGAATGGGCCGCCTCGGCCATCTGTTCGAGCTGGTCGATGCTGGGCTTGGTCAGCGTCTCGATCAGCGCCCGGAACATCGCCTCCTTGGAGTCGAAATAGAGATACAGCGTGCCCTTGGAGAGGCCGGCGCGCCTGGCGACATCGACCATGCGCGCGGCGGCAAAGCCTTTCTCGAAAAACTCGTCCAGCGCCGCGCCCAGCAGCGCGTGGCGGCGTTCATCCTTGGCTTCGTCGGTACGCGCTCTGAGCATGCAGCAGGCCTTTACTAACTGACCGGTCAGTTATTTATCGATGCGGTCGCGATCTGTCAATGCCCTGCCCTGCGCGGTGGGCTGTAAAAGCGCTTTATTGTCAGGGGGAAGCACGCCGCAGAGCGACGCTCGCGCAGGCGAGACGAGCTCGTTCTCAGTCTTCCTCGGACTCCAGTCCGGCGTTCTCCAGAAGGTCGTGAAGCCCGCCGGCCAGCCGATCCGCCAGCCCGTCGCCGACGGCTTCGGGGTCGGCGAACTCGTTCTCGGCGAGCACGCTGGCATCGCCATTCACGCCATTGCGGGTGAACGGCCTCAGCGACCGGCCATCGCCGCGCAGGGCCTCGATCATGGCGATCAGGCCGCCCTCTTGCGCCAGCGTCGCGTCATAGTCCTGCGCGGAGACATCGAGATGCTCGCAGAGCAGGTCCCGGCGCAGGCCCATGATGGTTTCGCTGACCGCCCCGGGATCGTCGCAGGCGGCCGCCTCGATGGCGAGATCGCATTCGGTGTCGAAGCCCATGGAGCGGTTGTTGAGATTGGAGGAGCCGACCCGCAGCAGCCGGTCATCGACGGTCAGCACCTTGGCGTGCACATAGATGCCGGCCCCGCCCTCGGTCACCGGGTAATAGGCCGCGAACCGGTCATGCGGATCGTTCGCCCAGAGATATTCGAGCAGCCGCTTGCGCGCACCGTCCATCGCCTTCTCGCGCAGCCAGCCTTCGGCCTCATGCGGCAGGACGATAACGAATTCCGGCCCGTCCGGCTCGGCCAGCCGCTCGGCAATGGCGCGTGCGATCCGGGCCGACGCCAGATATTGCGTCTCGACATAGAAGGTCTCGCACACCTCGGCGATGGCCTTGAGGTAAAGCGCCTCGATCTCGCGGACTTCCGGGAAATCCTTGTAGTCGGGATAGGTCCGCGCCACGCCCACGGGAATATCCTCGAAGGTCGTCTCCAGGTCCGGCCAGGCCGGCGCACCGCCATCGTCTTCCGGCGGATCGAGCCTGTCGCACGTGGCCCGGTACCAGCGCTGGCGCGCCAGATCGCCCAGCACGCCGGCCAGCGACCCGGAGACCGCCGTGGTCACATCGTGCCAGGGCTTCAGGGGCTCGCCATCGCCGGGCATGACGCGGCAGGGCTGCTCGTCGAGATGGTCGCGCGTGTCCCAGCGCCCGGCCGTCATGTCGATCCCGCCGCAAAAGGCGACCTGATCGTCGATGACGATCATCTTGGAATGGTGGGCCGCGCCGGTGGGGTGTTCGGTATCGAGCTTGAAATGGAAATTGCGCGCCAGGCGCATCGGGCGCACGGCAATCGGCACCATGCCGCGTTCAAGCGACTGCAGCGTGCCGAGATCCCATTTCAGCATGTAGAGCTGCAGGTCCTCGCGGGTCTTGGTCAGCCAGACGAGGAAGTCGCCCAGCGTGTCGGGCCCGTCCATGGTCTGGCCGTCCGGCTCGAATTCGATACGGGTGTCGAAGTCCCAGCCGATCATCATGATCGTGTGGCGGGCCTCCAGCATGGCGCGCTTGACGGCGGTGAAATAGTCGGCCCCGTCGATGATGATGCGCAGGCTATCGGCGCGCTCGCTGCGCCAGCAGGTCTCTCCCGGAATCAGAAATTGCTCGCCTGCCACTCGCTCCATCCTGGCCTTGTGCGTTCGCCCGACATCATCCACGGCAACCGGCCCGGCAGGATCCGGGCAGCGGGCCGCTCCTGAAAGCGAACAATCGGATGGAAAAGAGGTTCCGGGAGAAGGCCCCGCGGAGGCAGTCAGCCTGCCGGGCCGGGGGTCTGGAAAGTTGGTACGCCCAACAGGATTCGAACCTGTGACCTACTGATTAAAAGTTATGTCAGCATCCTTATCATGATTTCTCATCGTTGAGCATAACTGAACAGTGACGACACGTAGTGCTTTGTGTAAGCTTGTTTTTTTCTGAACTATAGCCAGCTTTGATGCTCAGATGGACACACCGTTGAGCGGCACGATTCGTGCATCGTGCGTGTCCCCGTAGCAGGAGGCAGGCGAAATGCACCGGAAACTTCTGACCCCACCCGTTCTTGAACAGCGTCCGCCGAAATCGGGACGCGTCGAGATACGTGACTCGTTGTCTCCGCTGGTCCTCAGGATAACAGCGCGGGGCAATCGCAGCTTCATCGTGCGCGCGCGGATCAAAGGTCAGAAGCAGCCCATCCGGCTGACTTATGATAGCCCCGCCCATATCAGCGTGCTTACTGAGGCCCGTACATGGGCAGTGGAAACGGTTGGCTCGTGCAGACGCGGGGTGGACCCTCGGCGCGACAGGTCCAGCGATGAAGCTGCTGTTCAGGCCGCAGCCGAGAAGCAGGCGCGTGACCGCTTCGGCGCTGTGGCGGACCTGTTTCTCGAAAAGCATGCAACAGCAAACCGGAGCTATGCGGAAAACAAACGTATCGTCGATTTCTACCTTCGCCCCGGTTGGCAAGACCGACAGATTGATGAGATACGACGCCCAGACATTGTGGCACGGCTCGATCTGATCGAGACGGGTGCGTTCATGGGCCGGGATGGCAAGACTTATGGCGGGCCGGTCATGGCAGACCGCGTTCTCGCCCAGCTTCGCAAGCTGATGAACTGGCATGCCACGCGCGATCCTGATTTTGTCTCTCCCATCGTGAAGGGGATGGCCCGGACAAAACCGAAGGACCGGGCAAGAACTCGCGTTCTCAGCGACGATGAAATCCGGCTCATCTGGCCGCACCTGACCGGCACCTACGGTGCGGTGCTCAAGTCGCTGTTCTACACCGCCCAACGGCTCGGAGAGGTCGCACAGATGCAACGCGACCAGATTGGCGCGGATGGCGTCTGGGAAATCCCCGCAGTGGTCTACAAGGGTAAGCGCCCGCAATTTGTGCCGCTCACGTTGGAAGCCAAGGCGGTTGTGGACGCCCAGCCTGAAGTTGACGGGTCCAGCCTCGTCTTTCCTGCCCAGAGAGACCCGTCCAAGCAATTGGCCAATTGGTCGGCGCTGAAAGCGGCTCTCGATGCGGCTATCACCGAGTCCCGCGACGGCGAGCCCCTGCCCCACTGGACCGTCCATGACATACGCCGCACATGCCGCACGCTCATGTCACGCGCCAGGGTGAGCCCCGACATATCTGAGCGAGTGCTCGGCCACGCTATACCCGGTGTTGCCGGTGTCTATGACCGGCACGCCTATGTCGAGGAAAAGCGCGAGGCACTTGAAGCACTGGCTGCACTGCTCGACCGGATTATCCACCCGGAACCTGCAAATGTTGTTCCGCTAGGCAGGAGGGCAGTCAAATGAGTTTCGATCCAGTTGAAGCACAGAAGAGATTCGATGCCTTTGATCCCGAATTCGATGAGATCACTCGGCAAAGAATGAAGGCGTCTTGGCAGCAAAGCGCGGGATCGCATCGCCACCACCTACGCGCAGAACGAAGCACTCAATGGCGTGATTCCAATGCTGCATTTCAGAGGTACGTTGATGCTGAACGGAACGGCGAAGTTATCATCGACGCCGCCATTCCTACCGCTTCCGGTGATACTCGACATGTGAAGTATTGCCTACCCAAAAGCATCGCGCGCCTGGTTCTCGATGCGCCGCATATTATTGAGTTCCTTCCTGATCCGGATCGACCGGATAATGCCGAAACAGCTTTCGCCGACTATGTGCTTTCCGTTCTCACGCCGACCGAAAACCAAAAAAAGCGATCACAGGAAGTCGCTGAAGAATTGCTGGGCTCGGATGCGAGAATTTTGGCCGACTACCTATACGACGATGAATGGCGGTGCACCGAAAGCGAGTCCTATCTGAGAAAATTCGCCGGTGCATTATTTCGTTGCCGCTTCGATCTCAGGAAGCATCGATCCAAGCATCTTCAAATCTCCAGAACGACAAGCGTATTCAGACAGCGGCTGAACGCCGAAGCCAGTCGCTTCGAGCGCGGTCGGGGTTGGAGAGCCGACTCCGATCGACACAACGACTTTGCTCTTGCCCTCAGAGTGCTGGCCGAGTTGGTGCCCAAACGCGGTCGGGGGCAATCCGCATCACGCGATCCAAATCTTAGATACATCAAAATGATTGCCGAACTCGGCGGTGCCGACATCGCAAAGGCAATTATGACGCCTGGCACAAAAGGCGGCTTTTATTCTGAAGGGGGAGGTAATTGCTTTGGCGCACCTTCTCCTGCCCGGGCCGCTCTGCTTCGCCGAGTGGAACGTCGGGGCGACCAGCTTCGCGCACTTGGCATAACAGTTGAGGGCGTGAAGGCGGCACTACACAATCTGGATCGCCGCCGAAGCGCCGTTGACGAGGTGTGATGGCAATTCGCTTTTGGTCGCAGAGTGCATAAGAGTGCGATGCGAAACATTCTCCACAGACGGCCAGAGCTGGTCATTCACAGTGGAGAAAACTCATGGTTACTCAACTTCTCAGTAAGCGCACCGTCTCGCAGATCGTGGGCGTGCACGAACAGACCCTCATGCGATATGTCCGCGAGGGTCGTTTCCCTAAGCCGCTTCGCACTGGAGATATCGGCTCTGCCGTCCGCTGGCGCGAGCAGGACATCAATGACTGGATCGAAGAGCGCGCTGCCCATGCTGGGGGTGCGTCATGACCCATTATCCTACCGACAATTCTGCTGTCTCAGAAACCGCCTGGGAAAGCGTTATGTTCGCAGCGGTCAACGCGGGACTGGAGCAAGGCATATTCGGGCGATGCCCCCAGGATGTAGGCAGCATGTCCCGCCGTGATCCGACGACAAATGTGCATCCCGAATATCACGCGCTGTATTCTTTCCAGCACGCTGGCCGAAACTTTAAAGCGCGTGTTCGCACGCATTTCGGGGGTGCGGAACTCCGCATCGACGTTTGGGTTTTGCGCGAAGGAGCGCCTGCGGGCAAAGAAACCGGTTTAGGCTGGCAGCTCAAAGATGGCTTCGACGTAATCGCATCCGGCTGGCTCGAAAGAGAGAACGACTTCTACCTGCACGGCCAATGCAGCCCAAGAGAACTAAGAGCGCGGCGGTATCTAAGGCCAATCCTGAAGTCATGCTCTGTCCGCATTCCGCATTTCCATGTGCGCCTCCCGGTTGGGTGCTCCATGTCGCGGAGGGAATATGCCTAAAGCCGACAGCACCGAGAGCGCGCTGTTCAAGCAAGCGCGCGCGCATTTAAAAGACAGCGGCATCACGGAATCTGACGCAGCTGACGCGGGCATTTTCCCTTGCCCGGACGCACGATCGGTTGACGCTGGATATGCCAATGCGCCAGCGCTTGCTTTCGCTTACCACGACATCAATGGCGATCCCGTGCAGCTTGAGCACCGACATGGGACACGCCCATTCTATCGACTGCGGTATCTTGCTGACAGCGCTCAGCGTGGCTTTGTGCGCAAGCCCCTTCCACGATACGTTCAGGCGGCAGGCAGTGGCGTTTACGCCTACTTCCCCATGACCCGTATTTTCCGTTGGGCCGACACCGCCGCCAAGCCCGAGGACCCTGTTGTTATCACCGAGGGCGAGAAGAAGGCTTTAAAGGCTTGCCTCGACGGGTTCCCGACAATCGGTCTCAGCGGCGTATGGTGCTTTAAACGCGATGGCCAGCTCTTGCCCGAACTTGAGCAGTTCGCCTGGGAAGGCCGGTCTGTCTGGATCGTCTTCGACAGCGACGCGGCGACAAACCCGCACATCGATCATGCTCAACGCGCGCTAGCCAAGCTACTGGTTGAACGCGGCGCGGAAGTAAGGATTGTCGATCTTCCTAGCGCAGACAGCGGATCAAAACAGGGGCTTGATGATTTCCTCGTTCGGAATGGCGCAGACGCTTTGGAAGCGCTGCTGGACCGTGCCTCCCCTGTGGACCCTTTCCTTTCGCGGATCATGACCGGCAGTGACGTCGAAGTTGCCAATGCGCTGCACCTCAAGCTTTGTGAGCGGTATTCCTCCGAAATCGTCTACAGTGAAGGACGTTTCTACGCGTTCACTGGCAAGGTCTGGGAGACGATTGAAAAAGTTAGCATCCGCAAAGCCATATATGAATTCGACGGCGCAGCCTTCGGTCAGAAAGGCACGCTCAAGCTATCTGCCCCCAAGGCCGACAGCATCATGTCCATCCTGAAGGACCAAACTCACAGGGATGGCTATTTCGACAGCCCACCCGCAGGCGTGAATTGTGAGAACGGATTTGTCTCCTTCGATGATGACGGCGAGGCGTCGATAGCGGCGCAAAGACCTGAGCAGCTTCAACGCTTTGTGCTTGGGGCATCATGGACGCCCGGCCCCGTCCAGAATAGCGAACTCCTGACCGCCTTGCTGGATGGCTGCTTCGCCGCCGACGAAGACAAGAAGCTGTTCCTTAAGGAGTGTCTTGGCCTCGCCCTACTTGGCCATATGACGGAGCAGATTGCACCGCAGGCGATTGTCCTGCACGGCGTTACAGCCGCAAACGGAAAGAGCGAAGTGCTCGAACTCTTCCGTGCGCTGTTTCCGGCACATGCGGTGTCCAGCATTCCGCCTGGTGATTTCGGGGACGACCGCAAGCTAATCGAATTGAACGGGAAAGCCCTGAATCTCTGCTCCGAACTCGGGACAGGACGGGCGATAACAAGCGACGTGTTCAAAGCGGTCATTACGGGCGATGTGGTGACAGGCCGCGAAGTTTATGCGCCAGCATTGAGCTTCAAGCCACAGGCCATGCATCTTTTTGCGACGAACACCCTGCCCGGCTTTTCTGGCGGCATGGATGAGGGCGTCATCAGGCGCCTTGCCATTTTAGAATTCAACAGGACTATTCCCGAAGAAGAGCGGATTCCGAAGATTGGGCAGCGCATCGCCGTTGAGGAAGGCGACAATCTCATTGCATGGGCGGTTGAGGGGGCCAGCCGGATTATTCAGCGTGGCGGCTTGATGCCACTCGATTCCAGCCGCGCCGCCGTGCGCGAGTGGGCGCACACATCTGACATCGTTCAGGCATGGATCGCGGAACGATGTTCCTACGTTCAAGGACCACCTATCGCGACAACGCACTTGCATGAGGACTTCCAGCGATGGGCGAGTCTCAACGGATACAATGAGCGGACAACACCGAAAGCTGCTGCTTTCAGCAAGCGGGTCATCGCTGCAAGCCAAGGAAAGGTACAAGCTGTCAGAGCCGATGGTCACCGGGCTCTCACCGGGCTGCAACTCAAACCGCTAACAAAATCGCTGAAAAGGCGGATCGCATGACGGCAATGACGGGAGTTTTGCAAAAAGAAGAATTCTTTGGTGTTGTTGCCAGCTCAAGACGGCAAGGGTTTTTCTCCTGCACCTGTCATTCCCGTCCTGACCACCGCCGTAGTACCAGTACGCCCCGCCACCGGGAAAGAAAGGCCCATTATGTCTAGGAATTTGCCTCAACCGAAGGAAGATACTCCCGTAACGTTTGGCGGCCTGACAGAGCGGCAATCGGCGTTTGTGGTCGCATACGCTGAGAGCGGCGGCGGGACAGGCGCAGCGGCCACGGCTGCCCAGGCGGCGGGCTATGCGAAGACCAGCCGCGCAGCAGCGCGTGTTCGCGGTCATGAACTGCTACGAAATCCAAAGGTGCTGGAAGCCTTGCGGGATGAGCTGACGCGACGGCTGAACGCGGCTGCGACACTTGGCGTGGCTGTGCTGGCGGAACTCGCTGCCGACAAGAACACACCTGCCGCCACAAGGCTGTCGGCAGCGAAAGACCTCATCGACCGGGGACATGGGCCGATTGAATCACGTTGGAAGGTTGATCACACCGTGAGGTCAATCGAGGACGTGATCTCTGAGCTAGATGTCGCTGACGCAGACGATGAGCGTGTTATCGATGCAGAGTATTCCCTGACAGACTGAAACAAACCCAGGGGGCCGGGGTGGTCTGCCCCACCGGAGTGGTCCACCAGATTTATTAGCCCGGCGGTTCCCACGTAGCGGCGTTCATGCCGCTACCTCCCCACAGTAAGGCGGTATGAACGCCGCGGGCAAGATGGCTTGTGGCGCGGGCGGTCGGTAGCCCAGAGAAGAGTGCGGACGCGCGGTGTTGTAATGCCACCGCCAGGTCTCGATCAGGACTTTCGCCTCCCTGAGATCATAGAAGATTTCCCTCGCCAACAACTCGTCTCTGAGCTTGGAGTTGAAGCTCTCGCAGTAGCCGTTCTCCCAAGGCGAACCGGGTTCGATATAGAGCGTCTTCACGCCGATCCGGCCAAGCCACTCGCGCAGGGCCGTGGCGATGAACTCGGGGCCATTGTCGGAACGGATATGCTCCGGCGGGCCATGATGCACGAACAGTTCGCCCAGCGTGTCTAGGACATCGCGGGAGTTGAGCTTGCGTTCGACACGAATGGCGAGGCATTCGCGAGTGAACTCATCAATCACACACAGCATGCGGAACACCTTGCCGTCATGCGTGCGGTCCTGAACGAAGTCATAGGACCAGACATGGCCCTTGTGCATCGGCCTCAGCCGGATGCAGGAGCCGTCATTCAGCCAGAGACGGCCTCTCTTTGGTTGTTTCATTGGCACTTTCAGCCCTTCACGCCGCCAGATGCGATACACCCGCTTCTCGTTCACATGCCAGCCATCCCGTCTCAGCAGGGCCGTGATCCGGCGGTAGCCATACCGGCCGAACCGTTCAGCCAGGGCGATGATGGCCGCTGTCAGCACATCCTCGTCCTGGCGTGGCACACGCGGCTTGCGCTGGGTGGAACGGTGCTGGCCGATCACGCGGCAGGCCCGGCGCTCGGTTGCGCCGAGTGTCTCCACCACATGATCGACCGCCTCGCGCTTGCGTGAAGGGCTCAGAACTTTCCCTTGATGACTTCCTGCAGGATCTGGTTGTCGAGGGTCAGATCAGAAATGGCGCGACGCAGCCGCGCATTCTCCTTCTCGATCTCCTTCAGCCGTTTGGCCTGGCCAACCTGCAGCCCGCCATACTCCTTGCGCCACCGATAGTATGTCTGTTCCGTCACCCCGATCGAACGCACGGCCTGACCCGTCGTCTCACCCCGCGCGAGGCGGACCTCCACCTCCCGCAGCTTCGCTATGATCTCTTCAGGCGTTGATCTCTTGCCCATGTCTCA
>NZ_NCST01000089.1 GCF_002088975.1 Henriciella aquimarina | reverse complement strand
GGCGAGACGCGCGTCGTGACGCTCGCCGACAATAGCCGTGTGACGCTCGATGCGGCCTCGCGCATCAGCATCCGCTATTCGACAGAGCGCCGCGACCTCACCCTGGAGCGCGGTCAGGCCTATTTCGATGTCGCGAAGGACAGGAACAGGCCTTTCCGCGTGACCGCGGGCGATCAGGTCGTGGTCGCGACCGGCACCGCCTTCAATATCGAACTCGTCGGCGACGAAGTGCTGGTCACGCTTCTCGAAGGCGAAGTCATCGTGTCGGACGCCGGCGCGCCGGCTCCGCGCCTCGCCATACCGGGCGTTCCTTCCGTGGCGCGGCCGGCGGTCAAGCTAGCGACCGGACAGCAATTCATCGCGGCGGGCGCCGAGACACGCGAGATCGAACAGGACGTCAATGTCGAGAAGACGAACGCCTGGCGGTCCGGCAAGATCATGCTCGACGGCGACACGCTCGCCGAAGCGGTCGCGCGCATGAACCGCTATTCGAGGATCACCTTGTCCGTCGAGAGCGAGGAGATCTCCAGCCTGCGCATCAGCGGCGTGTTCAACGCTGGCGACACAGACGCCTTCATCGAAGCGGTCGAGGCCTACTTTCCCGTGGAGGCGCGCCGCATGTCCGCATCCAGCATCGAAATCCACGCGAAATCATGACCGTGAAAGCCTGAAGACGTGAAAGCTAAAATTTTTCCGAGGTCGGGGGTGAGTGTTTCGCGGCGCTGTCCGTTTCCCTTGGGCGTAACAGCGGGACCGAGGGGGTCGCGCGCGTGACGGCCTTTGAAGGCGGGATGGGGAATTGATGTCTGTTTGTGAAATCGGCGCAAAGCGCTCGCGTAAATCCGTGCTCCTTATGAATTCGGCTATCCTCGCGCTCTGGGCGGCGAGCGCGCTTGCGCCCGTCATGGCGCAGGACAACGCGAAGAAAGTCGAATTCGATATCCAGGCGGACACGCTCGAAGACGCCCTCAAAAGCTACAGCCTTGCGACCGACCGGCAGGTGATGTTCTCGACCGACATCGTCGAGCGCAAGGCGGCGAAACCGGTTTCCGGACAGATGACCGCGGACGAGGCGCTGGTGAAGCTCCTCGACGGGTCGGGGCTCGTCTATGAGGCAACGCCGTCTTCCAATGTGATCCTGGTTCGCGTGCCGCAAAAGCAGGCGATGCTTATCGAGCAGCCAAGGCAGCGGGCACAGGCGCAGCCTGAGGGCGTGCGCGAGCGCCGACCGGGAGCGGAGAGGGAAGATACGGAAGGTGATGACCGGAAACGCGACGAGATCACGGTTACGGGCACGCTGATTAAGGGAATCGCACCGGAGAGTTCGCCGGTCTACGAATATGATCGCCGCGATATCTTAGCGACCGGCGCGCAGGACCTCGATCAATTTTTGAGAACAGTGCCGCAAGCTTCCGGCGCGGGCGCATCAAATCTAGCGACGGGGGGCTTCGCCGGTGATCTCGACGCGACTGCGAATTTCAACTCGTTTTCATCGACTATCAATCTACGCGGCTTGGGCGGCAATGCAACACTAACGCTTCTCAATGGGCGCCGACTTGCGCCCAGCGGTGGTGCTGCTGCATTCGTCGATGTCTCGTCGATACCGCTCAGCGCAATCCAGCGCGTTGAAATTTTGGCTGACGGGGCATCTTCCATTTACGGATCGGATGCGATCGCGGGCGTCGTCAATTTCATTCTTCGCGATGATTACGAGGGGTTCGAAACGCTTGTCGATTATGGGTTAGTGACGGAGGGTAATTTCGACCGCATCCGGGTATCCCAGACAGGTGGATTTAACTGGGAAGGTGGGAATGCATTAGTTTCCTACGAATTCTTCGATCAGGATTCTCTGCTGGCTTCAGAAAAAGAGTTCTCCGAGCCCGCTGCAGACCCATTTTCCCTTGCGCCTAGCCAAACCCGACACGCGGTCACAGCTTTCGTGTCGCAGGAAGTGACAACGACCGCGAAATTCGATCTGACCGCCTATTACGGAAATCGAGACACCCGGTCCTTCGCAAACTTTGCCGGATTTGGAGCGCAAACTATCGAGCGATCCAACAACGCCGCGCAACTCTTGATATCTCCCAGCCTAACGCTGAATCTGAAGGACGATTGGTCAGTGACGCTGGCGGGTGACTACAGCAAGGTTTCCGAGGATGCCACAGAAGACCGTTTCTCGAATGTGACAGGAGATTTGGTCGAGTCCAGCGAACCTACAAATGACAGCGAATTTGCGACTGCAGAAATCATCACCGATGGAGGTCTGTTCGATCTGGCCGCCGGCAGCATCCGAGTGGCGATCGGAGCGTCTTTCCGGTCCGAGAGTTTCGAAAGCACGCAAGGCGGGCAAACCCTCAGCGCTGAGCGTGACATATACGCCGCATTTGGAGAGCTGTTCATCCCGATCGTTTCTGACCTGAATCGTGTCAACGGGATTGAAAGGCTGGAATTCAGCGTTTCGGGTCGATTTGACCACTATGATGACGTCGGATCGACGACCAATCCGAAGGTGGGCGTGCTCTGGTCACCGGTTGAGGGTCTGAGGCTGAGGGGAACTTACAGCACATCATTCACGCCTCCGACTCTCTCGGAAATCCCAGGCCAGGTAGGCCCCTTCGCCTTCCTTTTGTTGACTGATAATCCCGCTACCGGCGATAGAGATGTCACTGCATTTCTTGCAAATAACGGCTTTGTCGACGATCTGCAGCCAGAAACGTCGCGGTCCCTCACTGGCGGTTTCGATTTCGACCATTCTTTCGGTGACTCACAGATATCCCTGAGTTCCACCTATTATGATATTTCATTCGACAATCGGATTGCGCCGTTGGCTCTTCCTCCCGGCGTGAGCGTTTTCAATGCGCTTCTGTTCGCCGACCAGCTTCCCAGTGACGCGATCTACTCTGAACCATCCGCGATGCTGGTTTCGCAATACACAAGCCGTCTTGCCGAAGAGGGCGGGCAGCTAATCGACTATGTGCAGATTTTCTCGGGCATGCCGGGAAATCTGGAAGACGTGTCTGCGATCATTGATTTTCGTCGGCGAAACATAGCAAGCACCACTGGTCTGCCCCACCGGAGTGGTCCACCAGATTTATTAGCCCGGCGGTTCCCACGTAGCGGCGTTCATGCCGCTACCTCCCCACAGTAAGGCGGTATGAACGCCGCGGGCAAGATGGCTTGTGGCGCGGGCGGTCGGTAGCCCAGAGAAGAGTGCGGACGCGCGGTGTTGTAATGCCACCGCCAGGTCTCGATCAGGACTTTCGCCTCCCTGAGATCATAGAAGATTTCCCTCGCCAACAACTCGTCTCTGAGCTTGGAGTTGAAGCTCTCGCAGTAGCCGTTCTCCCAAGGCGAACCGGGTTCGATATAGAGCGTCTTCACGCCGATCCGGCCAAGCCACTCGCGCAGGGCCGTGGCGATGAACTCGGGGCCATTGTCGGAACGGATATGCTCCGGCGGGCCATGATGCACGAACAGTTCGCCCAGCGTGTCTAGGACATCGCGGGAGTTGAGCTTGCGTTCGACACGAATGGCGAGGCATTCGCGAGTGAACTCATCAATCACACACAGCATGCGGAACACCTTGCCGTCATGCGTGCGGTCCTGAACGAAGTCATAGGACCAGACATGGCCCTTGTGCATCGGCCTCAGCCGGATGCAGGAGCCGTCATTCAGCCAGAGACGGCCTCTCTTTGGTTGTTTCATTGGCACTTTCAGCCCTTCACGCCGCCAGATGCGATACACCCGCTTCTCGTTCACATGCCAGCCATCCCGTCTCAGCAGGGCCGTGATCCGGCGGTAGCCATACCGGCCGAACCGTTCAGCCAGGGCGATGATGGCCGCTGTCAGCACATCCTCGTCCTGGCGTGGCACACGCGGCTTGCGCTGGGTGGAACGGTGCTGGCCGATCACGCGGCAGGCCCGGCGCTCGGTTGCGCCGAGTGTCTCCACCACATGATCGACCGCCTCGCGCTTGCGTGAAGGGCTCAGAACTTTCCCTTGATGACTTCCTGCAGGATCTGGTTGTCGAGGGTCAGATCAGAAATGGCGCGACGCAGCCGCGCATTCTCCTTCTCGATCTCCTTCAGCCGTTTGGCCTGGCCAACCTGCAGCCCGCCATACTCCTTGCGCCACCGATAGTATGTCTGTTCCGTCACCCCGATCGAACGCACGGCCTGACCCGTCGTCTCACCCCGCGCGAGGCGGACCTCCACCTCCCGCAGCTTCGCTATGATCTCTTCAGGCGTTGATCTCTTGCCCATGTCTCA
>NZ_NCST01000088.1 GCF_002088975.1 Henriciella aquimarina | reverse complement strand
CGAGACGGGTGGTGTGCGTCATGAAATCAGCCCCTGTGCCCCATCAGGATATCGCGCCTTCCGCCCGGCGCCATTCGGCGGGATAGATATCCGGGCCGACCAGCAGGCCTTCAAGATGCGAGGCGGTGCGGATCTCGAGATCGAAATTGTCCGGCAGATAGTTCCGGCTCGGCGGACCCTGCAGGAAGGTCTCGATGGTGGACGTCACGCGCAGTGTCTCGTCTTCCGTGATCACGGCGGTGCAGCTCTGTTCGACGACATAATGCACGTCCAGCGACGGGCAGTCCTGTTCGGCGGTCAGCTCGCAGCCGAAGCGCGCCGGATCGCCGGTCGGTGTCAGGCGCGCCTGGCCGTGAAACTGGCAGACCCGGTTGAGCTTGGCCTCGAAGGTCCACAGCCCGGCGAGGTTCGGCGGCAGTTCGGGCTGGTCGCTCTGCGCGTGGGCGGCCGGCAGGGCGAGGCTTGCGGCCAGCAGAAGCGAGGACAGGACGCGCCGGCTCATGACACGCCCTCTTCGGCCCGAATGAAGATGGCCGGCGCAGTGGCCGCGGAGATGAGGGAGCCGTACATGCGCTTTGCACTCTGGATGGTCAGGGCGAAATTGTCCGGCACATAGACCAGCCCTTCGAGCTTGGACTCCAGGAACTGGTCGATTTCGGAGCGGATGGTGAGCTGGTCGCCGATGCGCCTGGCCTCGCATTGCTGCAGCACGACCGAGCGGCCCCACATGGAGCAGACCTCGACCGCTGTCAGCTCGCAGGAATAAAGCCCGTCTTCCTCGTTGGGGGTGATGCGCATCGTGCCGGTCATCAGGCATTGGCCCTCCCGGTAGGGTTTGGTCTGGAAGGTCCAGTTGCCGAGGATATCGCTTGAGTCCTTGCCTTCGGTGGCGCTTGCCACCGGGGCGGACAGGGGGATCAGGATGGCGAGACAGGCGATCAGGGCAAGACGCATCACAAGCAGCTCCCGGGAGGAAGGGTTGAAGGCTTGCCCTGAAGGAAACCCTGTCAAGACGGCGACTTCAAGGCGTTATTCCGCTGTGAAGACCTCGATCTCTTTCGGCTTGAGGCCGGTTTCGAAGGCCAGCGGCTTCTCCGTCTTGGGCAGGGCCAGCATTGCGTCGATGGCTGTCTTAGCTCGCACACGGACGTCTTCGTCGATCTCGACCACATGCTCCATGCTGGTGAGGCTGTCGAGAATGTTCTCGAGCGTGATCTGCTTCATGTGCGGACAGAGATTGCACGGACGGATGAAGTTCACGCCCGGATTCTCGGCCGCCACATTGTCGCTCATCGAGCATTCGGTGAGCAGGACGACCTTGTTCGGGCTGTTGTCCTTCACATAGCTCGCCAGCGCGCCGGTGGAGCCGGCAAAGTCGGCCGCTTCCAGAACATCCGGCGGGCATTCCGGGTGGGCGAGGATCATCACGCCGGGGTGGGCGTCGCGCAGCTGGTTCACATCGTCTGCGGAGAACAGCTCGTGCACCTCGCAGGCGCCCGGCCAGGTGATGATGCGGATATCGGTCTGGGCGGCGACATTGCGCGCCAGGAACTGGTCCGGCACCAGGATGACGGTGTCGGAGTTCCATTCCTTCGCGATCGCTTCCACGACCTGCGCGGCATTCGAGCTGGTGCAGGTGATGTGGCACTCGGCCTTCACGTCGGCGGTGGTGTTCACATAGGTGACGACCGGATAATCCGGGTACTTCTGCTTGATCAGGCGCACATCGGCACCGGTGATCGAGGCGGCCAGCGAACAGCCGGCTTCGAGGCTCGGGATCAGCACGGTCTTTTCCGGCGCGAGGATCTTGGAGGTCTCGGCCATGAAGTGCACGCCGGCCTGGACAATGATGTCGGCATCGGTGCTGGCGGCCTCGCGGGCAAGCGCCAGCGAGTCGCCGCGGAAGTCGCCGACGAGGCGGAAGATGTCCGGCGTCATGTAATTGTGCGCGAGGATGACGGCGTTCTTGGCCTTCTTCACGCGGTTGATCTCGGCGACCAGCGGCGCAATGCCCGGCCATTCCATCGGGGTGATGAAGTCGGACACCAGCGGATACAGGTCGTCGGTCTCGGCCTTGACCGCATCGTCATAGGCCAGCCCGCGCGCCTCGGCAGCGTTCTGCGCGCGCATCGGCGTCGGGGTGGGGCATCCCGGTCCGGAATCAATCAGTCTGGCCATGGTTTGTCCTCCATGCTTTTGCTCAATATGAGCATTAGTTGGGTATTCAGAGCCGCGAATTCAAGACCCTTCGGGATGGAAAGGAAGAATTCGCAACACCACTCGCCCTTTTAGGCCGGGTGAGCAAAAGCCGATCTAGACCCGCCATCGGCGTTTGGCAAGGGGCGTGTCCGATTTATGACGATATTCTCATTCCGGCCCGCCGCCGCTACAGGATGCGGCCGGCTGCCGGTCCGGGCCTGGAACGGGGTGGCCAAAAAAGATTCCGAGCAGAGTCAAAGCCTTGTTTTGAAATTAAGATTTCATTTACCAAAAAGCTCTGGTCATGAGAACAAAGAGGGAATATGAGTCTTCGGAACGGAAGGAGAACATCATGGCAAAGGTCAGTTTCTGCGGTCAGTCCGGCCGCGCCACGGTTTTCACGCAAATGGGTCTGGAGAGCAACTGGGCGCGCCGCGCGGGCGTGGCGCTCTTTGCCGCCCCGGATACCTATGGCTGGCGCATCATCCGCATGGTCGAGATGACCGGGCGGATGCACGATGTCCAGCCGATCTGGGCGCAGCTCGACGCCGCCCGTTATGGCGCCAGCGCCATTTTCGTTCACGAAGAAAAGAATTTCGAGGTTCGCCGTTCCCTCATGGCCGATCTCGAAGCGGGCCTGAGTCCGGTCCTGCCAATCTCTCCCGGATCTCAGCCCGCACCCTTCACCGCGCCGCCGGCGCAGATGGCCGCCTGAGGCTCATGGCTGCAGGATGTCGTCATACCAGGCTTCGACATCCTGCTCGACCAGGGCCAGCGGGCGCGGGCCGCCGGTCAGCAGGGCGGTGTTGAAGGCGGCCGCGTCGAAGCGTCCGCCCAGCACGGCCTCGGCCCGGTGGCGCATGTCGAGGATACGCTCGCGCCCGGCGAAATAGGCCGCCGCCTGGCCGGGCCAGACGGCATAGCGCGCCACCTCGCGCTCCATCGCATCGCGCGGCAGGCCGGTCGTCTCGACAAGATAGTCGACGGCCTGTTCGCGGCTCCAGCCCCTGGCATGGATGCCGGTATCGACCACCAGCCGGGCGGCGCGGAACAGGATGGACTGGAGATAGCCGATCCGGCCCAGCGGATCATTGGCGTAAAGCCCGTTCGCATCGGCGAGGTCCTCGGCATAGACCGCCCAGCCCTCGCCATAGGCTGTGTTCCAGATCATCTGGCGCAGCAGCGGCAGCCGCGTCTGCTTCGACGTCATCACGCTCTCGATATGGTGGCCGGGCACGCCTTCATGGTGGAGCAGGGTGGCCAGCGTGAAGCGCGGCCAGTCGGCCATGTCGCGCAGATTGATCTGGAAGAGGCCGGGGCTTGAGCCGTTCGCGGTGGCCGGCACATAGGCCGCCCCGGTGAACACCGCCTCGCGATAGGCCGGCATGCGGGTGACCAGAAGCGTGTCCTCAATCGGCGTGTCGAGGATGTCCGGCATCGCCGCCCAGGCCGCATCGGCTTCCGCGTCGAGCAGGGCGAGCACAGCGGCCCGGTCCTCCTCGGTCGCCTCATAGCGCTGGCCGGGGGAGGCCGACAGCCGCGCCAGCCGCTCGGTCACCGAGCCGGCCGTCAGGCCGAGCGTGTCGAATTCATGCGCGATCTCGGCGGTGATCTGGTCGACCGCCGTCAGGCCGGTCTCGTGCAGGAAGTCCGGATCGGCGCCGGGCTGGGTGTAATAGGCGAGCACGTCGCGGTAATAGGCCTCGCCGTCGGGCAGATTGCCGAGCCCCGGCGTTTCAGGTGCGCGCGCGGCCAGCGCGGCGACTTCGTCGGCGAAGGCGGTGTAGGCCGGGATGACATCGTCCAGCATCACCCGCACGGCCGCGCCGCGATAATCATTGGCGGTGCGCCCGTCTTCCGGCTCCAGCCCGGCGACCACATTGCCGAAATTCTGCAGGAGCGGGTGGGCGTCGATTGGCTGGCGCGTAAAGGCGCGCAGATGCGCCTCGAGACGCTCCAGCACGAAGCGGGGCGGGATGATGCCATTGTCGGCGTCCGACATCAGCCGGCGGCGTTCGTCGGCAATGGCGCCGGGCAGGGCGGCGAGCCGGTCGAGATAGTCCTCGGCATCGTCATGGCTGGCGAGCGGCTGGCTGGAGACGAGCAGGTCGGGCACGTCGGTCCACGCCCCGCTCAGCTGGTCGACGGCATAGGGCCGGGCATAGCCGGGCCCGTAGCGCCCGAAGCCATAGGCCTCGAGCCGGGTCAGGTCGCGATACTCCGCCAGGATGACATCGAGATGGCGGCCGAGCCCGCTATCGTCGGGCAGGGCAGGCAGGTCGGTGAGCCGGTCGAGCAGCTCCAGCCGGATCAGCCGTGTGCGCTCGAACCGGGCCTGTGAGCGGTCGTCGAGGCGCTGGTTGAAGGTGAAGCCGAGGCGCGACTCCTCCATGCCGAGCCGTGTCGCGGTTTCCGGCGACAAGGCGAGCTCGGTAATGGCGGTGTCGAGGAAGACGGAATTGATCTCGCGCACGGTGCGCCGGGCGATGCCGTCCTCGTTCACGGCCGGGGCGCAGGCGGTGACAAGGCACGCCGTCAAAACGCCAAGGGATACAGGCCTTTGGCCGAAAATGCTCAGGGATCGGATCATTCTGTTCCGCACCGCTTCATGACACCTTGTTCACAGTCGCAGCTTAACCGCTGTTGTGCGGTTGTCGCTCACTGGCATATCCGGTAAACCGCGCCCGTCAATCAACAGGAGTCTCCTCGTGGAAAACACTCAGCCTTCGCAGGGCCCCGCACTTAGCGGACAGGTGCTCTTCTATTCCAACCCGCAGCCGCTTTCCGCTGAACAGCATGGCGGACTTGGCCTGAAGCAGATGGAAAAGCCATTCGCGTTTCTTGGCAAGGCGCATGCGGTGCCGCTGACGGTCAACGAATTCGGGCTGGCCTCGACCTCCTATCCGGTCATCTTCGTCGGTGAGGAAAAGACGCCGGTCGGGGCGATGGGTGTGCGCCAGAACGAGAACCTGTTTGTCCAGGCTGACGGCACGGTCGACAGCGACTTCTACGTCCCGGCCTTTGCCCGGCGCTATCCGTTCGTCTTCGCCAACGACCAGAGCCAGGACCGCCTGCTTCTCTGCGTCGACCGCGATGCGCCGATGGTCTCGAACCGTCCGGACGTGCCCTTCTTCGAGAACGGCCAGCCGACCGAGTATACCAACAACGCCATGCAGTTCTGCCAGGAATTCGAGCGTCAGCGCCGCTCCACGACGGAGTTCGTACGCCGCCTGGACGAGCTTGGCGTCTTCTCGCAGAAGACCGCCACCTTCCAGCCGCGCGATGCGACGGGCAACCCGTCCGGCGAGCAGCAGCGTGTGGCCGAATACTGGGCTGTCGACGAGCAGAAGCTGAATGCGCTGAGCGATGAGCAGCTGGGTCAGCTGCACCGCGAAGGCATCCTGGCCGCCTGCTATGCGCACATCATCTCGCTGCTGAACTGGTCGCGCGTGATCAACCGCGCCGTCCGCCAGCAGGCGCCGCAAGCCCCGGCCGAGCCGCAGGGCGGATCCGACGGCCCGAACCTGCAGATCTAGTGTCGGGCCGCCCCGCCAGAAGGGGAAGCAGAATCATAAAGCCCCCGGTCGTTTGGCCGGGGGTTTTCTTGTTTGGGATGGTCGATGTTTAGCGCTTCGGCGTCTTCCGGATCCTGCCGAAAGTGCGCGTCAGCCCCGCAAGGATGACCGCGCTGGCGATGAGCGCCAAGGCGAGTGCGAGCGAACTCGCAAGAGTTGCCGACATGTTTTAGCCTGTTGTTTGAGCCAGACAGTGGGCCCGGCTTGTGCAGAAGACATGGCACCGGCCATCGCCTTGTACAACAAGCGGGCGGGGGCAAACCGGAATAATTTTAATCCACATTAGCGGGGCGGATCGCTGTCGGATCCTCGTCCGGGCCCTGACTGCAACAGCCTCAGCGCCGGTTGGCATGTCCCTCACGTTTTGGCGAGGTGCTTCACAACAGCCCGCCTGAGGCCATATGCCTTCCCACTTGATCGGAATGAACATGCTATGGGTGCTGGATGCCGTTTCTAACCAGGTTCTGTTTCGTGGCGCTGCTGGCGCTGGTTTCCGTGGCGGGCAAGGCCTTGGCCGAGCCGGTCGATGGCGGCCATGCGCGCGTCGAGCTGATCAGCGAGCGCGAAGTGGCGACGCCCGGCGAGACGGTCTGGCTGGGCTTCAGCTTCGAGCTGGATGAGGACTGGCACATCTACTGGAAGAATGCCGGCGATGCCGGGATCCCGCCGGCGATGTACTGGGACGAGGCGACCAGCCTGCCGGAAGACGAGATCGGCGCCATCGAATGGCCGGTGCCCCACACGATCGAGGTCGTGGAGGGCGAGATCATGGATTATGGCTATGACGACCGCGTCGTCCTGCCATTCCCGGTCAAGATCCCCGAAGGGGCCGGGGAGACGATGCGGTTCGGCGGCACGCTGGACTATCTGATCTGCAAGGACATCTGCATTCCGGAATCGGTCGAGATCGAGACCGTGCTCGATCTCGGCAGCCGGCAGGTGCCGAATGTGAAGCAGGCCGACCAGATCGCCGGGGCCCTTGAAGACGTGCCGCCGGCCTTTGAAGGCCAAGCCCGGCTGAGCGAGCAGGGCGAGACCTGGCTGCTTTCGCTGACGGGCGGACAGGTTGCCGGCATGGGCGGCAAGGCCCGCTTCTTCCCGGAAACCCATGACATCAAGCACGCCGCTGAACAGCCGGGCGAATTCGGCGCCGACGGGCTGCAGCTGACGCTGACGCCAGCGAGTGACAGCCCGCCGGAGACCCTGTCCGGCGTCATCACCATCACGCCGGAAGAGGGCGAGCGCATCGCCTTCGCGCTGAGCGCCGAACAGGGCGACCCGCTTGAGGGCACGAGCGGCATCGCCGCCTCCGACAGACAGGCCGGCACGAGCGGTGTGAGCGCGGGCATGATGGTCACGCTGCTTTCGCTGGCGCTGCTGGGCGGGCTGATCCTCAACCTGATGCCGTGCGTGCTGCCGGTGCTGTCGATCAAGGCGATCGGCATGGTGCAGGCCGCCTCCAGGGGCGAGAAGGCGCACCTGCGCGAGCATGGCGTCTGGTACACAGTCGGTGTCGTGCTGTCCTTCGCCGTCACGGCCGGGGTCTTCCTCGCCCTGCGTGCGGCCGGCCAGTTCGTCAGCCTCGGCTTCCAGCTGCAATATCCGGCCGTTGTCGCCGGGCTCGCGCTGGTCATGGTGCTGATCGGGCTATGGCTGCTCGGCGTCTTCACGCTTGGCACCTCGATGCAGAACACCGGCTCCGGGCTCGCCTCCAGAAGCGGCAATGCGGGCGCCTTCTTCACCGGCGTTCTGGCCGCCGTTGTGGGGGCGCCGTGCGTCGGCCCGTTTGTCGTCGGCGCGCTCGGCGCGGTAATCGACAAGCCGTGGCCCATCGTCATGGCGGTGTTCCTGATGCTTGGCTTCGGCCTGGCCTTGCCCTTCCTGATCCTCAGCTTCGTGCCCGGCCTGCACACCGTGCTGCCCAAACCGGGCGCCTGGATGGAGCGGCTGAAACAGGCCTTCGCCTTTCCGATGTTCCTGACGGCGGCCTGGCTCGTCACCGTGCTCGGCAATCACCCGGCTGCCGGGGCGACCGCCTTCGGCGCCGTCATCCTCGCCTTCGGCGTCTGGCTGATGAGCGTGTCGGGCGGCAAGCTCAAGGCACCCGTCCTCGCGCTCGGCGCCGCCCTCAGTGTTTTCGCGATTGGCTGGCCCATCGTCACCGGCCTGCAGGAGGGGCCGGAAGAGGGCGAGAGCGAATCCTATGCGAGCGTCACGCCGGAACCCTGGTCGCCGGCCCGCGTCGATGAGTTGACGGCGGAAGGAAAGGGCGTCTTCGTGGACTTTACCGCCTCATGGTGTGCGACCTGCCAGGTCAACAAGCGCACGACGCTGACCAAGCCGGACGTGCTGCGCGCCATGGCTGACGCGAATGTGACCTTCCTTGTCGCCGATTTCACGAGACCTGACGACGACATTGCGGCAGAGTTGAAGAAACGCGGAAGCCCGGGCGTGCCGATGTACCTTCTCTACGGTCCGGGAGCGAGCGAGCCGGAGGTCCTGCCGACGCTGCTCAATCCGGGCATGATGAAGCGCAAGCTCGGCGCCTTCGAGACCGCGTCGCTTGAGCGCGACCAACAAGGAGACTGATCCATGCTGACCATGACCCGCAGAAAACTCGGCCTCGCTTCCGGCATGGCCGCCGCCGTGGCGCTGAGCGCCGGGGCCCTGATCGCCTTCTCGGCGGAAGCATCGCCCGCCGCCGAACCCGGTGAGACTGCGCCGAACTTCACCGGCACGACGTCTGACGGCGAGACGGTTTCGCTGTCGGACTTCTCCGGCCAGACAGTCGTTCTGGAATGGACCAATGATGGCTGCCCCTTCGTGCAGAAGCACTATTCCAACCCGCCAAAGAACATGCAGAGCCTGCAGGATGAGGCCGAAGCCGATGAGGTCGTCTGGCTGCAGATCATTTCCTCGGCGCCCGGCAAGCAGGGCCATGTGTCCGGCGAGAAGGCCGACGCCATCAATGCCGGCCGCGACGCCACGCCGGACCATGTGATCCTGGACCCGTCCGGCGATATCGGGCGGCTCTATGATGCCAAGACCACGCCGCACATGTTCGTCATCAAGGGCGACCAGCAGATCGCCTATGCCGGCGCGATCGATTCGATCCGCTCGGCCCGCGTGGAGGATATCGACAGGGCTGACAATTATGTCCGCGCCGCGCTCGATGCGGTCGAGGCCGGCGAGCCGGTCGAGGTCGCCTCGTCCAAGCCTTATGGCTGCTCGGTGAAATACTAGGTCGATTGAATGTCGGGTGCCTCACCCCGGTTTATCCGTGGTGCCAATCTCCAGCCTGTGCGGCCAGGATGAAGACAGCGGAAATGGACCCCATGGACAAGCCATGGGACGGCACCGGTTTCAGAGCGCTGACGGGAAAGGGCCGCTACTGGATCCGCTTCACCCGGAAGAAGACCCCATCGTCCAGCTGCATGCGGTAGCTGCCCAGCGCGGCGGATTTGACCGTCGCCGTTTCCACACCGCGTTTCTCGGAATAGAAGACCGACTTGGTGTCGATCTGCTGCCAGACCGAGCCGTTCTCGAGATAGACGATGAAATCGCCGCTGTGCGCGCGTGAGACGCGGGTGACTGGCACCGTCATCTCGTCGAGCTTGTCGTCCCCGTCATCGCCGCTGAACATGGAGGAGGCGAATTTCGGCAGGCTCGGAATGGAGAAGCCGAACGATTCCTTCTTGACCTGCTCGACCTCGTCGCGCGTCACGGTGACGACGTCGCCGGCCTGCTCGGCCGATTTCAGCCGCCCGACGGCGGCGTCGTAACAGGCGAGGCGTTCGCTGTCGCTCGCGATATCGGCGCAGGCATAGACCTCTGCCGTCGAGGCCGACTGGCTTTCCTCGGCCGCTGCTGGCAATATCATCCCCAGGATCGCGCCACTTATGAGCAAACTTTGTCTCATTTTACTTCCTCTCCTGCTCGGCTCTGCCGCACTCTCTTCCCAAGAGCAGCCTCGTCTGAAACAGTATGACGAGACATGACTGTCAGCAAAAGTCACGGAAACATATGATGAAATCAATCAAGACGTCCCTTCTCGGCGCTGCGGCTGCGGCGATGGTGTTCACGCTGGCCGGCTGCGGCGGGGGCGGCAGTGGCGGCGGCGACGACGAGGCGGCTGTGCTGCGCCGCGGGATTTCCGCCAAGGTCGACACGCTGGACCCGCACCGCTCCTCGGCGAAATGGGAGAACATCGTCATCTCCGACATGTTCACCGGCTTGATGCAGTCGGCTGCCGACAATGAGCCGATCCCGGGCGTCGCGGAAAGCTGGGAGACGAGCGAGGACGGGCTGACCTGGACCTTCAAGCTGAAGGAGACCCAGTGGTCGGACGGCGAACCGCTGACGGCCGAAGATTTCGTCTATGCCTTCCGTCGCATCCAGGACCCGGAACTTGCCTCGCAATATTCCTCGCTGCTCTACATCGTGAAGAATGCCGCGGAGGTGAATGCCGGAGAGCTGCCGCCGGAAGAGCTCGGCGTGCGCGCCATCGACGACTACACCTTCGAGATTACGCTGGAAGAGCCCGCGCCCTACTTGCTGGGCCTCTTAACGCACTACACGACCTATCCGGTGCCCCAGCACATTGTCGAACAGTATGGCGAATCCTGGATCCAGCCGGAGAACATCGAGGTCAACGGCCCCTACAAGCTCGCCTACTGGCGCACGGGCGACCAGATCGTCTCCGAAAAGAACCCGCTTTTCAGCGAGGCCGACAGCGTCTGCTTCGACCGGGTGGCCTATTACGAGCTTGAGGACTCGGCCGCCGTCGAGCGCAAGATCGAGGCCGGCGAGATGGACATCAATAACGGCTTCGACGGCGGACGTGTCGACGAGCTGAAGAAACGCTTCCCGGGCTGGGTGCGCACCACGCCGGGTCTCGTCACCACCTACTGGACCTTCAATTCCAGCCAGGAGCCGTTCACCGATGTGCGCGTGCGCAAGGCGCTCGCCCTGGCGCTCGACCGGGAGTTCATCGTCGACAAGGTGCTGACGCCCGGCTACGTCCCAGCCTACAGCTTCGTGCCGCCGAAGATGAGCAATTACAATGTCGAGCGGCCGGAAGTGAGCTTCATGGACAAGAGCCGCGAGGCGCGTCTCGAAGACGCCCGTGCGCTGCTGCAGGAGGCCGGATACGGCCCGGACAATCCGCTGACCTTCGAGTTTATTTACCGTTCGACCGACGACAATCCGAAAGTGGCCCCCGTCGCCCAGGCCAACTGGGAAGACATTGCGCCATGGGTGAATGCCCAGATCCTGAAGCAGGATACGAAAGTGCTCTATGCCCGCCTGCGCCAGGCCGATTTCGAGGTGGCCGACGGCGCCTGGATTGCCGACTTCGACGATCCGATCAATTTCCTCTACCTGCTGGAATCCGACACCGGCCAGCAGAACTATGGCCGCTACAGCAACCCGCAATATGATGCGCTGCTGTCCAAGGCGAGCCAGACCCGCGATCTTGAAGAGCGTGCGGAAATCTTCGCCGAAGCCGAAAAGCTGATGCTGGAAGACTATCCGATCACGCCGATGTGGGTGCAGGTGACCAAGAACCTGGTCGATCCCGACATTACCGGCTGGGAGGAGAACGCCCAGGACAATCACCGCTCGCGCTGGATGTGCCGCAAGGATCTGGAGGGTGGCAGCGACGAGGTCGCTGACGCTTCGCTGGACGACTAGGCCGGCGCTGTTATCGGGGGAGGGCGATGACAAACGAGCTTGAAACCGCAGGGGCCGCCTCGCTGGGCGGTCTCTCCTCGGGCGGCAAGGCGGACCTGTCGGGCCAGCCCTGCCGCAATTGCGGCGCGCCGGTGGAGCAGCGCTTCTGCCCAAGCTGCGGCCAGCTGGCGGCGAGCTTCCACCGCCCCTTCCTCTCGCTCGTCATCGACAGCATTGGCGATACACTCGCCCTCGACAGCCGGGTCTGGCGCACGCTGCCCCTGCTGATGTTCCGCCCGGGCGTGCTGACGCGGCGCTACAATGAGGGCAAGCGCGCGCGCTATGTACCGCCTTTCCGGCTCTTCCTCCTGTCCAGCCTTATCTTCTACCTCGTCGCCTTCGCTTTCCTGGAGCGTGTCGACTGGATCAATGTCGCCAATGCGAGCGTCGACGGCGAGGCACTGAGCGACGAGGAGATGGCCACGCTGCGCAACGAGGTGTTGCGGGCCGATGGCACGCTCGACGAGGCCCGGCTCGAAGCACTGATTCGCGAAGCGGGCGGCGGCGATGAAGCCGCGGCTGAAAGCGAGCCCGCCGACACCACCGATCCTGCACCGGAAGAGGGGACGCCGGACGAGCCTGCCGGCGCGGCCGACGCCGACACCCAGGCGGTGGCCGACCGCCTCCAGCGCATTGCGGACAATCCGAAACTCTTTCTCTCCGCCGTGGAGGTCTGGGCCCCGCGGCTCAGCCTGCTGCTCGTGCCCTTCACGATGCTCGCGCTGGCGATCATGTATTTCTGGCACCGGCGCCTCTACATCTACGACCACGCGATCCACGCGCTGCACCTGCACTCCTGGATGTATCTGGTTTCAACGCTGGTGATCGGCCTCAGCCTCGTGGCGGGCGCAGGCACCGCGTCCGGCATCTTCTTTATCGCCATGCCAATCTATGTCCTGCTCAGCTTGCGCGGGGCCTATGGCACGGGATTCTTCATGAGTTTCATCAGGATGGTGCTGCTCTGCACCTTCTGGATCGTGTCCCTGTCCTTCCTGATGGTGGGCGTCCTGATCGCCAGCGCCCTGTCGATCTAGCAGAGGCAGATATGCCCCGCTTCATCTGAAACGCTCGCAAGACTGCCCCCTTTTTAGGCGGAATTCACGCATGAAGCGTTCAGGAAAAAGGGAATTTTGTCATAAAAAGCGGCATTGTGAGACAAGAAGGCAACACTTTGAAAATAATGTGACGAGCCCCGGTGGTTTTTCCGTTGACCTCACACCCCAAAGTTTCGAGCGTGCCATTCATGTCGTGGGCGTCGGGGTTCACGGCAAACAGTTTGCTCCACGTGACGGAAGAGGAGGAGTTTATGCTCCGAATCCGACGGCACGGGGGCATCTCATTTGTGGTGAGAGTTAATCGGAGGTTCCACAGTGAACAGAAACACACTCAAGAGGCATCTGCTTTCGTCTGCGGTTTTCGCAGGCGCGGCGATGGCCATGTTCTCCATGCCTGCCAATGCGCAGGAAGACGTGGAGCGGGTCGACGATGCGCCGGCGGCTGCTCAAGAGGCAGAAGCACGCCAGGAGACGGTTGTCGTGACCGGCTCGCTGATTCCGCAATCGGGCAACATGGTGGAAACCAGCCCGGTCACGGAAATCGGTGCTGAAGATTTTGATGTCCGTGGCGCGCTTCGCGCGGAAGACATCGTCAACACGCTGCCGCAGGCATTCGGCGCCCAGGGCTCGAACCTGGCCAACGGTGCGACCGGCACGGCATCCGTCAACCTGCGCGGCCTCGGCTCCGAGCGCACGCTGGTTCTGATGAACGGCCGCCGTCTGCCTTACGGCTCGCTGAACACGCCGGCTGCCGACATCAACTTCATTCCGTCGCAGCTCGTCGAGAAGGTCGACATCCTGACCGGCGGTGCATCCGCGACGTACGGGTCTGACGCTATTGCCGGCGTTGTGAACTTCGTGCTGAACGATGACTTCGAAGGCGTTCGTGTCGACACGAACTACTCCTTCTACCAGCACAACAATGACGGTGAACTGCAGCCGCTGCTCGAGGAATTCTCGGCCCTCAACCCGGGTCAGTTCAGCGTGCCGTCCGGCAGCACGGTCGATGGTGAAGCGATCGACGTGACCGCCATGTTCGGTGGCAAGTTCGACAATGGCCGCGGCCACATCATGGGCTTCGCCGGCTATCAGAACACCAACGAAGTTCTGCAGGGCGACCGTGACTATGCGCAATGTGCTCTCGGCACGCGCAATGAAGGCTCCGAGTTCACCTGCTCGGGCTCGTCCACGAACGAGTTCACGAACCTGGCAAATACTGATCCAGAAAACTATGTGCTTGGAAATGGCGCAAACTCTGCGCGTGTCAATCCTGACGGCTCCGGCGAGTTCATCGACCGGAACAACGTCACCGACACGTTCAACTTCAACCCGTTCAACCACTATCAGCGTCCGAACGAGCGTTATAACTTCGGTATTTTCGCCCGTTACGACATCGCCGAGAACATCGAGGCGTATTCGGAGCTGATGTTCATGGATAACCGCACCAACTCGCAAATCGCTCCGTCGGGCGTATTCGGGTATGGTGTTAACGGTGGTACCGGTATCAACTGCGATAATCCCTTCCTTAGTTCGCAACAACAGAATTTCCTTTGTGGAGATATTCCTGATGGTGCGATCGATATCGAACGGGATGCTGACGGAGCGCCTATCCTGGACGAGAACGAGGAAACCATACCGGTTTTCGATGGTCTGCCAGATGCGACTTTTGGGCCTAATGACATCGTGCCAGTTACCTCGCTGCGTCGCGCAGTTGAGGCCGGCCCGCGGAACAATGACATCCGCCACACCACCTGGCGCGGCGTGATGGGTATCCGGGGCGATCTGGAAGACACCGGCATCGGCTATGACATCTCGGCTAGCTATGCCAATGTCCACCGGTCGGAAGTTTACAACAACGACCTGTCTGTCAGCCGTATCCAGAAGGCGCTTTATGTCGTTGAGGATCCTGACACTGGGGAACCTGTCTGTAACGTTAATGTTGACGATGATCCGACTAATGACGATCCGGCCTGTGTGCCGCTGGATATCTACTCCGGGGCGCCGGTCACCAATGGTGCGTTCGACTATCTGACCGTTCCACTGCTGCGTGACGGTGAAACGACGCAGACCATCATCAATGCCAAGGTCTTCGGTTCGCTCGGCGACTCGCTGGGTATCCAGAGCCCGATGGCGACCGATGCGCCCGGCTTCGCGCTTGGTGCCGAGTATCGCCGTGACACAATTGACTCCAATCCGGATGTCGGCTTCCTCACCGGCGACGGTGCAGGCCAGGGCGGTCCGACCACGGGGCTCAGCGGTTCGCAGAACGTCGTCGACATCTTCGGCGAGCTCAACGTCCCGCTCATCCAGGACCGTCCGGGCATCGAGACCCTCGGTTTCGACCTGGCCTATCGTAAGTCCTTCTATGAGGAGACCGATAGTGACGCCTACAAGATCGGCTTCGACTATGCGCCGTCCACGGACATTCGTTTCCGGGCGTCGTACCAGCGTGCCGTTCGGGCCGCGAACGTGTTCGAACTCTTTGCCACGCAAAGCATCGGCCTGTTTGACCTGACGGAAAACGATGCTGGCTTCTATGATCCATGCGCCGGGCCAAGCCCGGAATATACTGCGGCCCAATGCGCCAATACCGGCGTTACACCTGGCCAGTATGGCAGTATCCTTGATAACTCAGCAGGGCAGTTCAACACGCTGACCGGTGGTAATGTGGATCTCGAACCGGAATCCTCGGACACTTACACCATCGGTTTCGTGGCCACGCCGAGCTTCATTGATGGCCTCACCTTCTCCGTCGACTATTTCGACATCACGGTCGAGGACTACATCAACACGGTTCCGCAGGAGCTCGCGCTTGATACCTGTGCGCAGACGGGCGACGAGTATTTCTGTTCTCTCATTAACCGGGGTGATGGTGGCACACTGTGGCTTAATCAGAGTGGCTTCATAACAGCGACCAACATCAACACCGGTCAGATCCAGACCAGCGGTGTCGATGTCCTGGCCAACTATGTCTACGACGCCGGCGGTATCGGTATCTTCGACTTCAACTTCGTCGGTACCTGGCTGGAAAGCCTCGAAGTGCAACCGCTTCCGGACGTGGAAGTCGGCGGCAAGTTCGACTGTGCCGGTCTCTACGGCGGCCGCTGCCAGTCCAACTTCGGCTCGGGTGCGAACCCGGAATGGCGCCACAAGGCCAGCCTCACCTGGTCCCAGGAGAAGCTGTCGCTCACCGGTACGTGGCGTTACTATGACGAGGTTACCCTCGACGGTTCCGACGGTTCCGGCATCAACGGCACGCTGGACGAGCAGAACTATCTCGACCTGTCCGGCCGCTACCAGCTGCTGGAGAACGTCTCGGTCCGCGCTGGCGTGAACAACGTCACGGACGAAGATCCGCCGCTGTCGTCGGTTGTCGGCACGGCGCCGGGTAACGGCAACACCTACCCGCAAGTCTATGACGCGCTGGGCCGTTACGTCTTCATGGGTGCCACGGTGGACTTCTAGTCCAACCGGACACTTCGAAACGAAATGGGAAGGGCGGTCTTCGGACCGCCCTTTTTCTTTGCCCGCGCCCCAGCCGGTCTCTGTTGCGGGCAGGCGGCGCAGCCGCTAGGAGCCATCGCTGTGACCCGCAATCGCCCCATCCCGCATGTGAAGCCGGAAGATGCCGCCTTCATCCGGTCCCTGCTCATCCATGAGGATGACAAGGTCCTGGCCTTCAACAAGCCGCCGGGCCTGGCCGTGCAGATCGCAGGCGGGCGCGGCAAGTCGCTCGACTTCCTGCTCTGGACTTTCGCGAAATCCAATGGCAAGCGCCCGCGCCTGGTCCACCGCATCGATTCCGGCACGTCCGGGGTTCTCATCGTCGCGCGTACCCAGCCGGCCGCAGCCCATCTCTCCGAACAGTTCGCCCAGCGCCGCACGCAGAAGACCTATCTCGCGCTTGTCTCCGGCGCGCTGCCCGAGGCCGATGCGGGCACGATCGAGACCCCGCTGCGCAAGGTGCCGTCCGACCGGGGCGGGCGCGAAAAGATGGTGCCGGCCGGGGAGGGGCAGAAGGGTGCGCTGACAGCCGAAACGCATTGGCGGGTCCTGTCGCGCCACGGCGTGCATGCCCTTGTCGAGGCGAAACCCGTGACCGGGCGGATGCACCAGATCCGTGCGCACATGGCCGCGCTCGGCTGCCCGATCCTGGGTGACCGCATCTATGGCAGCGGCAAGCTCTCGGCCCCGCGCCTCATGCTGCATGCCGCCCGGCTTGTCATCGCCCATCCCGATGGCGAGACGCTGACCCTGTCGGCGCCGCTGCCGGAAGATTTCGAGAGCCTCGCTGTGACACTTGGGCTCAATAGCCAGGCGGGCTGAAATCTCCGAAAAGACGGCCATGGTCCGGCCTGTCCGCTCTCTTGTCCACCACGTGCGGCCTCTGCGCCATCTGGCGCTGCGGACGCTCATCCTGTGGCTGGGCATCACCGCCTATGCCACCAACGGGGCGCAGGCGCACCTCATCGTCCCGGCGGGCGACACGGTCGAGGTCCGGCTGTGCGGCGCGCATGGCGGGCGCACCGTCACCATCGATTTCGGCGACGGCCAGCCGATCGAGGCGACCGACGACAGCTGTTGCGGGCCGTGCCTGATCAGCGCGCCGCTCGTGCCGGAAATACCGGCCCTGCCAAAACCGGTCCAGCCGGTGGCAGCCCCGGCGGTCGATGCCCCGCGGGCCCGCAGCCATATCGTCTACTCCATCTGGCCGGGCGCGCCGCCGCACGGCCCGCCCGCCGTTTTCGAAAGACACCTCTAAGCCCGGCGCGCCCTCATGGCGCGGCCGGACCCTTTTGTTTTTTCGAAAGACCCAATCCAATGAAACACCAGACACTTCTGGCGGGCCTCGTGCTCGCCTGTGCCACCGCGCAACCGGCGCTCGCGCATGAAGACGACGCCACCGCCCCCCACGCCAAGGATCACGCCCCCATCGGGGTGATGGGCGACCACCGCCACGGCAAGGGCGGGTGGATGCTCTCCTATCGCTATATGCGTATGGAAATGGAGGGCAATCGCGACGGAACCGACACGCTCTCGCCCGACGAGATCGCGACCGCGGTGCCCAACCGCTTTGCCGGCCAGCCCATGATGCCGCCGACCCTGCGGGTCGTGCCCGAAGACATGACGATGAACATGCACATGGCGGGCGTCATGTATGGCCTCACAGACCGCGTCACCCTGATGGGCATGGTCAACTGGCTCTCCAGCGAGATGACCCACATCACCTATCAGGGCGGCATGGGCACCGACCGTCTCGGGCGGTTCACCGCCGAATCCGAAGGTTTCGGCGACAGCTCGGTTACCGCCATCATCGGCCTCGATGACGGCTCCGATCCGGACCGGCAGATCAACCTCAATATCGGCGTCTCGATCCCGACCGGCTCGATTGACGAAACGAGCGAGGTGCTGAGCCCGATGAACATGCGCCCGACCCTGCGCATGCCCTATGCCATGCAGCTCGGCTCCGGCACCTGGGATATCAAACCGGCGCTCACCCTCCGCCAGCATGCCGGTCAGTGGAGCTTCGGCGCGCAGGGCGGGGCGACGATCCGGCTCGATGAGAATGATGAAGGCTATTCGCTCGGCGACCGCTATGAAGCCACCGCCTGGGCGGCCTTCGAGCCACAGCCCTGGATCTCGGTGTCCGGCCGGCTGAAAGCGGTGACGCAGGGCAAGATCGACGGTATCGACCCGGCCATCATGGCGCCGGTGCAAAGTGCCGATCCGGACAATTATGGCGGCGACACGCTGGAAGCGCTGGCGGGGGTGAACCTTGTCGGCCAGAGCGGGGCTCTGCACGGCCAGCGGCTCGCCTTCGAACTTGGCCTGCCGCTCTACCGCGACCTCAACGGCCCGCAGCTTGAAACCGACCTGACCCTGACGGTCGGCTGGCAGAAAGCCTGGTAAGGATAAAAAAGGAAGGGCCGGTTTTGCCGGCCCTTCCTGCTCTTTTTCCGATGCGGGTGACGGGGCCTAGCCTGCCGGCGTCAGCTTGATCAGGCGCCCGCCTTCCATGTCCTCGAGGACATAGATCGCCCCGTCCGGGCCTTGCTCGACTTCACGGATGCGCTTGTCCCATTCATAGCGCTCGGCTTCGGTCGCGGTGGTCTCCATCGTTTCCGACGTGCCGCCGGAGCCCATATTGTCGAGCGGAGTTTGCTGGAACTCGACGCGGATCAGCGCCTTCGAGGACAGCCCGCCAATGAAGGCGTCGCCCTGCCAGTCGCCGAACATCCCGCCGTCATAGATAATCAGGCCGGCCGGGCTGATCACCGGCGTCCAGGAGATGGCCGGGTTCTCATAAATCGGGTTCTCGTCATGGTTCGCCGGGAATTGCTTGCCATTATAGTGCTCGCCATTCGAGACGTAAGGGTAGCCGTAATTCTCGCCCTTCACGATGCGGTTGAGCTCGTCGCCGCCCTTCGGTCCCATCTCGTGGGCCCAGAGCTGGCCGTCGCCATCGAAGGCCACGCCCAGCATGTTGCGGTGGCCCAGCGACCAGACCGTGTCGGCGACGGCGCCATTGCCATAGAAGGGATTGTCTTCCAGCGGCTCGCCATCGGTCGTGACACGGATGATCTTGCCGAGATTCATCTCCATGTTCTGCGCCGGGCTGAAATGCTGGCGCTCGCCGGAGGTGATGATGAGGTTGCCATCGGGCGCGATGGCGAGGCGGTGGCTGTAATGCCCGTTGCCGGTGACCTTCTGGGACTGTTCCCAGATCTTTTCGCGGTCGCTCAGGCTGCCGCCGTCCTCGGTGAGCGTCAGCGTCGCTTTCTCCACGACGGCGCCGCTCAGCGTGTCATCGTCCGGGTCGCGCTCGACATAGGACAGGAAGACGGTGTTGTTGGTGGCGAAATCCGGATGGATGATGATGTCGCCAAGGCCGCCCTGATTGCGCATCTCGGTGTCCGGCACATTGGAAATCTCGCCCAGCTTTGCGCCATTCTCGTCGAGCAGCCACAGGCTGCCGGTAAGCTCACTCACGAGCGCGCGGCTATCGGGCAGGAAGGTCATCGCCCAGCCATAGTCGAAGCTTTCAAGCGGCGTGGCGGTCAGCTCGGTGCCTTCCGTGCCGGTGACACTCATGGACTCGCCCTCCTGTGCCATGGCGCCTGCGCACAGGGCGAGGGCGGAGGTCGAGACGAAAACGGTGCGGAAAAGGGTGGGGGACATGGAAGCCTTCCTGGTCGTCGGGTGGAACATCAATCTTTCAGCTATGTTGGTCTGCCCCCACGAAAGTGGTCCATTATTTGAGTTAGTTCCGGCTTCAGATATGGAGCTGAGACATGGGCAAGAGATCAACGCCTGAAGAGATCATAGCGAAGCTGCGGGAGGTGGAGGTCCGCCTCGCGCGGGGTGAGACGACGGGTCAGGCCGTGCGTTCGATCGGGGTGACGGAACAGACATACTATCGGTGGCGCAAGGAGTATGGCGGGCTGCAGGTTGGCCAGGCCAAACGGCTGAAGGAGATCGAGAAGGAGAATGCGCGGCTGCGTCGCGCCATTTCTGATCTGACCCTCGACAACCAGATCCTGCAGGAAGTCATCAAGGGAAAGTTCTGAGCCCTTCACGCAAGCGCGAGGCGGTCGATCATGTGGTGGAGACACTCGGCGCAACCGAGCGCCGGGCCTGCCGCGTGATCGGCCAGCACCGTTCCACCCAGCGCAAGCCGCGTGTGCCACGCCAGGACGAGGATGTGCTGACAGCGGCCATCATCGCCCTGGCTGAACGGTTCGGCCGGTATGGCTACCGCCGGATCACGGCCCTGCTGAGACGGGATGGCTGGCATGTGAACGAGAAGCGGGTGTATCGCATCTGGCGGCGTGAAGGGCTGAAAGTGCCAATGAAACAACCAAAGAGAGGCCGTCTCTGGCTGAATGACGGCTCCTGCATCCGGCTGAGGCCGATGCACAAGGGCCATGTCTGGTCCTATGACTTCGTTCAGGACCGCACGCATGACGGCAAGGTGTTCCGCATGCTGTGTGTGATTGATGAGTTCACTCGCGAATGCCTCGCCATTCGTGTCGAACGCAAGCTCAACTCCCGCGATGTCCTAGACACGCTGGGCGAACTGTTCGTGCATCATGGCCCGCCGGAGCATATCCGTTCCGACAATGGCCCCGAGTTCATCGCCACGGCCCTGCGCGAGTGGCTTGGCCGGATCGGCGTGAAGACGCTCTATATCGAACCCGGTTCGCCTTGGGAGAACGGCTACTGCGAGAGCTTCAACTCCAAGCTCAGAGACGAGTTGTTGGCGAGGGAAATCTTCTATGATCTCAGGGAGGCGAAAGTCCTGATCGAGACCTGGCGGTGGCATTACAACACCGCGCGTCCGCACTCTTCTCTGGGCTACCGACCGCCCGCGCCACAAGCCATCTTGCCCGCGGCGTTCATACCGCCTTACTGTGGGGAGGTAGCGGCATGAACGCCGCTA
>NZ_NCST01000087.1 GCF_002088975.1 Henriciella aquimarina | reverse complement strand
GACGCTCGCCGAAGGGCTGGTGCGTGCGCTCTCGCAGGAGGGGCGCGCCGAAACCGTTTCGACCGATGGCTTCCTCTATCCCAATGCCGTGCTGGAAGAGCGTGACCTCCTGATGCGCAAGGGCTTTCCGGAAAGCTATGACCGCGAGACCATGGCGGCTGCGCTGAGCGCGCTGCGTCAGGGGCATGCCGATTTTCCGGGCTACAGCCACGACATCTACGACATCGACCCGGCGCTGACGCGCACGCTGGCGCGGCCCGACATCCTCATCCTCGAAGGGCTGGGCTTCCAGCCGCCATCAGGCCCGGCGCGCGCGTCCGGCGAGCCGGACATGCTGATCTACCTCGATGCGGCGCTGGACGACATCGAGGCCTGGTTCCTTACCCGTTTCATGCAGTTCTGGGAGGCGGCCGAGCATGATCCGTCCTCCTTCTATGCCCGCTTCCGGCATATGAGCGTGCCCGAGGCGGAAGCCTTCGCGCTGACGGTCTGGCGCGACATCAACCTGCCCAATTTCGAAAACCATATCCTGCCGCTGCGCGATCATGCCGATCTCGTCCTGGAGAAGGATGGCGATCATGTCGTGCGGATCGTCGAGGATCGCACAGGCCGCAAGCGCGCCTAGCTCATCCCGCGATAGCGGCCCGGCTTGTGGTTGATGGCGACCGTCAGGTTCAGCACGAACGCGCCGACAATCGACAGCGCGACCAGCTTCAGCGGCAGCATGAACAGCGCAACGACCAGGATGGCGAGGTCGACAATGAGCTGGAAGAGGCCGGCCCGGATGATCCCCTTGTCCTGCAGGAATTGCGAGAGGATGGTCACGCCCCCGATCCCGGCGCGGTGGCGCAGCAGGACAACGAGGCCGATGCCCATCATCGCCGCGCCCATGACGGCAGCGAAGGCCGGGTTTAGCGACGAGACATCGATCCAGAGCGGGATCAGCCGTGTGAGCCCCGAGATGAGCGCGATGGAGATCAGCGTCCGGATGGAAAAGCCCCATCCCATCCGCAGGATGGAAAGCGCGAAGAAGGGCAGGTTCAGCACGAAGAAGACCGGCCCGAAGGTCAGGCTGGTGGCAAACTCGACGAGCAGGCTCGTCCCTGCGACGCCGCCCGTGATCAGCATCGCCTTGCTGTAGAGCGTCACCCCGAAGGAGAGCAGCAGCGTGCCGAGCAGGAGGGCCTGGAGGTCCTCATACCATTTGTGCTGCTGCAGCGGGGCCTGATCGTCTGCGGTGTCTGCCATGGCGATGGCTATTCACCCGCGCCCGTCACAAGGTCAAGGCGTATAGATCTCGACGGCTGCGCTGGTCTCGTTGCCGCTGGCCTTGCGGGCGCCGCCGATGACATAGATGTCGCGCCCGGCGGCCACCGCACCGAGGCCGTGGCGCGGCTTCGGCATGTCCGGGATGGCGCGCCAGCGGTCGCGGAGCGACTCATAGCGCCAGGCCTGGCGGAAGACGCCGCCCCCGCCGCCGAAATACTCCCCGCCAAATGCATAGAGGTCGGGGCCGACAGCGGCCGCCGCCAGCCCGCCCTGGGCCTGCGGCATCGGGGCGAGGCGTTCCCAGCGGTCCGAGGCTGGGTCGTAGACTTCGTGAACCGCGGTATTGCCGCCATTCACCGTGCGTCCGCCGACAACATGCAGCCAGCCATCGATGACGGCGGCCGCGGCACTGTTGCGCGCGGTCGGCATGGGCGCGACATCGAACCAGTGCGAGCCGTCGAAGCCCCAGGCGGCCGCCGTGTCGGTATGGTCGGTCCAGTCGAGATTGCGGTCAGCCTTCGGGATGCGTCCGCCGACGAGGAAAAGCTCACGCCCGATCGCGGCGGTGACGCTCTCGGCATTCGGGACGGGCAGGTCCGGCGCCCACTCCCAGTCATTCTCGGCGTCGTTGTAGAGCCACATGTCGCCCTGCATTTGCCAGGCGCCGGTCTCGCGCGACTCGAAGCCGCCAATACAGTAGAGGCTGCCCCGGAAGCTGATGAGCTGCGGATGGTGGCGCGCCACGGGGAGAGGTGCGCGCGGCGCCCACAGACCAAGCGACGGATCGAAGGCATGGTGGGCGGCGGTCGGCCCGGTGATCTTGCCGTTCTCGGCGATGAAGCCGCCTGCGAGATGGATCTTCCCGCCGTGCAGGCAGGGATAGATTTCCTGCACCGGCTCGGGCAGGGCGGGCCCGTCATGCCAGCCCTTGGCATGCAGCGGCAGTTCGGCGAAGGCGCCGGGTGCGGCGGCGGCTGTTGTCAGGCCCGCAGCCCCCATCAGGAAGGCCTCCCGGCGCGTCGGTCGAAATGCTGGCATGCGGACCATTCCTCCAAGGATTCGGAGATTACGATAGCGCTGTGGAAACCCCCGCCGCAACAGCCATGAGGATTTGAATAGCAGGGACCCGGCTGCTAGGCTCAGAGCCAGATTCTGCGGGCGATTCGACGCCTGCACCGGTCAACAAAAGGCAGGTTTCCCGTGAGCGACGAAAACACTCCGCCGGACGAGCCCGAAAATCCGATCCCGCCGCACCAGGACGGCATCGATCCGGTCGATATCGAGGATGAGCTGAAACGCTCCTATCTCGACTATGCGATGAGCGTGATTGTCAGCCGTGCGCTGCCCGATGTGCGCGATGGCCTGAAGCCCGTCCACCGCCGGATTCTCTATGCGATGCAGGTCAATGGCAACACGCCAGACAAGCCGCACCGCAAGTCCGCCAACATTGTCGGTGCCGTGATGGGGGCCTTCCACCCGCACGGCGACAGCGCGATCTATGACGCACTCGTGCGTATGGCGCAGCCTTTCTCCATGGGCCTGACACTGGTCGACGGGCAGGGCAATTTCGGCTCCATCGACAACGACCCGCCAGCCGCCATGCGTTACACCGAATCGCGCATGACCAAGGCGGCGCAATACCTGCTCGCCGACATCGACAAGGATACGGTGCCCTTCCAGGACACCTATGACCAGGAAAACAAGGAGCCGATGGTTCTGCCCGCGCAGTTCCCGAACCTCCTTGTGAACGGTGGCGGCGGTATCGCCGTCGGCATGGCGACCAATATCCCGCCGCACAATCTCGGCGAGGTGGTCGATGCCACGCTCGCCATGATCGACGATCCGGCCATCGACGATGAACAGCTGCTCGAAATCGTGCCGGGCCCGGACTTCCCGACTGGTGGGCTGATCCTCGGCTATGCCGGCTCGCGCAAGGCGCTGCTCGAAGGCCGCGGCTCGGTCCTGATGCGCGCGCGCACCGAGATCGAGACGGTCCGCTCCGGACGCGAGGCCATCGTGGTCAGCGAGATCCCGTATCAGGTGAACAAGTCCGCCATGGTGCAGAAGATCGCCGAACTGGTCCGCGACAAGCGCATCGAGGGCATCGCCGACCTGCGCGACGAATCCGACCGTCACGGCATCCGTGTCGTCGTCGAGATCAAGAAGGATGCGAGCACGGAAGTGGTGCTGAACCAGCTCTACCGCTTCTCGCCGCTGCAGAGCTCCTTCCCGGTCAACATGCTCGCCCTGAATGGCGGGCGCCCGGAACAGCTGAACCTGCGCGCCGTGCTGCAGGCTTTCATCCAGTTCCGCGAGGATGTCGTCGCCCGGCGCACCAAGTTCGAGCTGAACAAGGCCCGCGACCGCGCCCACGTCCTGGTCGGCCTGGCGCTGGCTGTCGCCAATATCGACGAAGTGATCCGCATCATCCGCCACTCGCCGGACCCGGCGACCGCGCGCGAACAGCTGCTCGCCAAGGCCTGGCCGGTGATGGATATGGGGCCGCTGATCGACCTCATCGCCGACAAGCGCACGCGCCGTGCAGGCGAAGACGCGATCTACCTCTCCGACGAGCAGGCCCGCGCCATTCTCGACCTGCGCCTGCACCGGCTGACGGGCCTTGGCCGCGACGAGATCGGCAACGAGGCCACCGGCCTGTCGGAAAAGATTGCCGACTATCTCGACATCCTGCGCTCGCGTCCGCGCATCCTGGACATCATCCGGGGGGAGCTGAACGAGGTGAAAGAGAAGTTCGCTGTGCCGCGGCGCTCGGAATTCACCTTCGCCGATGCCGACATGGACGACGAGGACCTGATCGAGCGCGAGGACATGGTCGTCACCGTCACGCATGGCGGCTATGTGAAGCGCGTGCCTCTGTCCACTTACCGTACCCAGCATCGCGGCGGGAAAGGGCGCTCCGGCGTTTCGATGAAGGACGAGGATTTCGTCACCCGTCTGTTCACGGCCAATACGCATACGGAGATCCTGTTCTTCAGCTCCGAAGGCATGGTCTACAAGGAGAAGGTCTGGCGCCTGCCGGTCGGCTCGCCGCAATCGCGCGGCAAGGCGCTGGTCAACATCTTCCCGCTGTCCAAGGAAGAGCACATCACCTCCGTCATGCCGCTGCCGGACGATGAAGAGAGCCGCAACGAGCTCGACGTGATGTTCGCCACACGCTCAGGGACCGTGCGCCGCAACAAGCTCAGTGATTTCATCCGGGTCAACCGCAATGGCAAGATCGCGATGAAGCTTGATGAGGGCGACGGCATCGTCTCGGTGAAGATCTGTACCGAAGACAATGACATCATGCTGACCACCGCGCTCGGCAAGTGTATCCGCTTCCGCGTCGATGATGTGCGCGTCTTTGCCGGACGCAACTCGACCGGCGTGCGCGGCATCCGACTCGAGAAGACCGACGAGGTCATCTCCATGGCGGTGCTCCACCATATCGACTTCACCTCGGCCGAAGCGCGCGCCTATATGAAGCAGGAAGCCGCCAAGCGCCGCGCCATCTCCGGCGAGGAGGAAGACGAAGACACCGACAGCATGGCCGATGACGAGCCGGATGATGCCGGCGAGGAAGAAGCCATCCTCAGCCCCGAGCGCATGGCCGAAATGGGCGCGGCCGAACAGTTCATCCTCACCATTGCCGATGACGGCCTCGGCAAGCGCTCATCCTCCTATGACTACCGGGTCACGGGCCGCGGCGGCAAAGGCCTCGTCGCCCACAATATCTGGGGCCGCGACAAGAAGAAGGGTCCGGTCAAGAAGATCGCCCAGTCCTTCACCGTCGAGGACAGCGACCAGGTGATGCTGGTGACGAATGGCGGTCAGCTCATCCGCACCGGCGTCGACCAGATTCGTATTGCTGGGCGCTCGACATCGGGTGTCTGGGTGCTACGTACGAATGAAGGCGAACGTGTTGTCTCCGTCGCACGTCTTGTGGAAGAAGAGGAAGACGATACAGAAGAGTAGCGGGCCGCCCGACCCGAAGAGCAGGTGCAGCAAGGACGGGCAGGGAGGACCACTATGGAGCGTGTCGGGCTTTATCCCGGAACCTTCGATCCGATTACGATGGGGCATCTCGATATTATCGGGCGCGCCCTGAAACTGGTTGACCGGCTGATCATCGGGGTCGCCGTCAACGAGGCCAAGAAGCCGCTCTTTGACCTTGAGGAGCGCGTGGCCATTGTCGAGCAGGATGTCGGCGATCTGCCCAATCCGCGCAATGTGGAGATCGAGGTCAGGCCGTTCGACAATCTGCTGATGCATTTCGCCGAAACCTGCGGCGTGCACGTCATCGTGCGCGGCCTGCGGGCGGTCTCGGACTTCGAATACGAATTCCAGATGACGGCGATGAACGAGCAGCTGAACCGCGAGATTGAAACCGTCTTCCTGATGGCGGATGTTCAGCATCAGGCGGTCGCGTCTCGTCTCGTCAAGGAGATCGCGCGGTTCGGGGGCGATATTACTTCCTTCGTGACACCCCGTGTCAGGAAGAAGCTTCTGGAGAAGTATGCGTAATGTATTTTCGGACGATTTCGACAGGTCTGGCCGGCCTCGGCCTGCTGGCGGCGGTGGCCTGCGCGCAGGAAAGCGGTGACACGGCCCAGCAGGCCGGCGCAGACGCCGCTGATGCCGCACCCGCTTTCACCATGGATGATGTGACCGCGGCGCCGGACGAATGGCGCCAGGTCGATCCCGACAACCTCCTCGTCTTCGAGACCAATAAGGGCCGCATCGTCATCGAGATGCTGCCGGACGTCGCGCCGAAGACGGTCGAGCAGTTCCGCGCTATCGCCAAGTCGGGTGACTTCGACGGCACGAGCTTCCACCGCGTGATCGACGATTTCATGGCGCAGGGCGGCGACATCTATTCCGCCAAGGGCCGCGATTCCGGCCTGCCGAACATTCCGGGCGAGTTCACATTCCGCCGCAAACCCTCCGACATGCCGATGACGCCGAAGGGCAAGCAGCAGGAGGCCACGCAAGGCCTCTACAAGGGCTTCCCGATCGCCACGCAGAGCGAATATCTCGCCGAGATGACCAAGGATGGCAGCGTCGACAGCTGGGTCCTGCATTGCCCCGGCGTCGTCTCGACCGCGCGCACCAATGATCCGAACTCGGCCAACAGCCAGTTCTTCCTGATGCGTTACAAGGCCGACCATCTCGACAAGTCCTATGCCGCCTGGGGCCGCGCGATCGAGGGGCTCGACGTGATCCGCTCGATCAAGGAAGGGCCGAAGCCGGGCGGCACGCCGATCGAGGATCCGGACATGCTGGAAGAGGCCTATATGGTCTCCGAGCTGCCGGAGGATGAGCGCCCCGAGGTCTGGGTCCAGAAAACCGATACGCAGGCCTGGGCCGACAAGCTCTCGGCTGCCGCCCAGCTCGACACCGACATCTGCAATGTCACGCGCGTTCCGGCGGTGATCGACGAATAAGGCTGGGCAGCCCGGTTGGACCTTTCGCACTTCTCGTTCGAGCTTCCCGAAGCGCTGATCGCGCTCCGGCCCGTGGAGCCGCAGGATGCCGCGCGGCTGCTGGTCGTGCATGGCGACGGGCGGCTTGAGGATGCGCATGTGCGCGACCTGCCGCGCTATCTCTCAAGCGGGGACACGCTGGTCTTCAACGATACGCGCGTCATCCCGGCGGCGCTGAAAGGCACTCGCCTGGCACGCGATTCCTCTGGGTCGGATATCGCCGTTGACGCGAATCTTGTCGAGCGGACCGGCCCGGCTGAATGGCGCGCGCTGGCCCGGCCCGGTAAGCGGCTGAAGCCAGGTGACAAGCTCGTCTTCGGCGAGGGCTTCGAGGCCGAGATCGTCGGGAAGGGCGAGGCGGGCGACATCCGGCTTGCTTTCAACCGCTCCGGCGAAGCGCTCGATGCCGCCCTCGATGCGCATGGCGCGATGCCGTTGCCGCCCTATATCGCGCGCCGCCGCGCCGCCGATGCGAGCGACCGGGAGACCTATCAGACGAGCTTTGCCGGTGACGAGGCCGAATCGGTCGCCGCGCCGACCGCCGGGCTTCACTTCACCCCACGTCTTCGCGAAGAGATCGCGGCTGCCGGCATCGAGAGCGAGACGGTTCGCCTGCATGTCGGCCTCGGCACCTTCGCGCCCCTGAAGGAAAGCCAGCTCGAAAGCGGCAAGCTGCATGAGGAATGGCGCCGGGTGAGCCCTGAGGTTGCCGCGCGGCTCAATGCGGTCCGCGCCGGCGGGCACAAATGCGTCCCCGTCGGCACCACCGCGCTCCGGACGCTGGAAAGTTCCGTTGGCCCGGACGGCCAGCTCGTCGAGACGATGGGCCCGACCGATATTTTCCTCAAGCCCGGCGACAGGCTGCGCGTAACCGATGCGCTGGTCACCAATTTCCACCTGCCGGAAAGCTCGCTTTTCATGCTGGTCTGCGCGCTGATGGGCACCGATGTGATGCAGGCCGCCTATGCCCATGCCATCGCAGAGAAGTACCGCTTCTATTCCTATGGCGATGCGTGCTTGCTGCTGCCGTGATGCTATGGCTTGCCAGCCTCGCCAGTTTCCGCCAAACGCCTCGCCCATGACCACCTTTCCTTTCGAGATCAATGCCCGCGAAGGCGCCGCACGTACCGGTGTGCTGAAGACCGCCCGTGGCGACATCCGCACGCCCGCCTTCATGCCGGTCGGCACGGCCGGGACGGTCAAGGCGATGTATATGGATCAGGTCCGCCAGACCGGGGCCGACATCATTCTCGGCAACACCTATCACCTGATGCTGCGCCCCGGCGCGGAACGGGTGAAACGCCTCGGCGGCCTGCACGAATTTTCCGGCTGGTCCGGGCCGATGCTGACCGACAGTGGCGGCTTCCAGGTCTGGTCGCTCTCGCAGCTGAGGAAGATGGACAAGGAGGGGGTGACCTTTCGCAGCCATATCGACGGCTCCGAGCATCGCCTGACGCCGGCCCGCTCAATCGAGATCCAGGCCGACCTTCTTGGTGCCGATATTTCCATGCAACTCGATGAGTGTACGGATTTTCCGTGTACGCATGAACAGGCCTTGAAGAGCCTTGAGCTTTCCCTCGACTGGGGCGGCAAGAGTCTCGACGCCTTCGGTGAGCGCGACGGCCAGACCCTGTTCGGCATCGTGCAGGGTTCCAATTTCGAGGATCTGCGCGAGCGCTCGGCAAAGGGCGTCGTCTCACAGGGCTTTGGAGGCATCGCGCTCGGCGGGCTCGCTGTCGGCGAAGGCCATGAGCAGATGTGCGCGACCATCGACATGACCATGCCGCACCTGCCGGACGACAAGCCGCGCTATGTCATGGGTGTCGGAAAGCCGGTGGATCTGGTCGAAAGCGTCGCGCGCGGCATCGACATGTTCGACTGCGTCCTGCCGACCCGCGCGGGGCGCCATGGCCAGGCCTGGACATGGGCCGGACCGGTCAATCTCAAGAATGCGCAGTTTGCCGAGGATACCGCGCCCCTGGACGAAGCCGTCGACTGCCCGGCGAGCCGGGACTATTCGCGCGCCTATCTCCACCACCTGATCAAGGCCGGCGAATATCTCGCGCCCATGGTGCTCTCCTGGCACAACACCGCCTTCTTCCAGGCGCTGATGGCAGAGATGCGCTTGGCGATTTCAGAAGGCCGCTTCGAGACGCTGCGCGCCGAGCTCAGTCATAGATGGGCGGCGACGAAGTCTCGTCCGCGGGACTAGAGGTTTCGCCGTCATGGCTCGGGGCAGGGCGGGCTTCCAACTGGCCGGAGGGCTGCGGAAAACTGTTCTGCGCCCGTGGCGTCTGGCTGGCGGGTCTCTGGTCGGCTTGTGCCTGAGCCCCTTGTGAGGCCCCGGGCGCGGCCAGCGCTTCTTCCCCGACCGGGGCCGGACGCAGATCGGTGCGCGCGGCCGGGGCCTTGGCCACGGCCGTCGGTGTCACCTCCGGCGCGGGCTGGGCCGCTGCATAGCCGGCGGGCGCATCGCCATGGAAAACGATTTTCTGGCGTTCTTCCTCCGGCTTCAGCTGCGGTACTGCAACCGGGTCGCAGCCTTTCATCAGGCCGAGCGCCTTGAGATAGGTGCGCCGGTGCGATCCGCGCTCATAGGCGCTCTCGATCTTCTTCTGGTGCGCCTTGGCGCCGGTGAGCTGCCGGATCCAGCCGCGATAGGGCATGATGCCGCCCGCCTCGGACGCCACGGTGCCGAGCACGCCGTCGGAGGCCGCACCCCCGGCCCGCTGCGACAGGGTCGGGTCGTCGCCGTCGTCTTCGGGGGTGTCCCAGTCAGGCCCGAGCACGGCGTTCAGCGTGATGATCTGGGCCTCGATTTCCGCGCAGGTGATGTCGGCGGGCACCTTGTACGGATTGCCGACCGATTGCAGCGCATCTGGAATCTGGTCGCGTTTGAGGTTCAGATCCTCCAGCGGCGTCATGGCGGCATCGGCAAAGCCGGCGCGGGTCTCGCTGACAGCCGTACTCGTCGCCTCGCTGGCCGGTTTGTTGGCGCAGCTGGCAAGCAGGAGAACGCTGCCGAGAAGGGTCAGGGAAGGCCAATTTTTCATGCCGCCGATTTCAGCCAATCAACTGGGCGAAAAAATGGCGTGAACTGACCTGCAATTGGGTTGCTGCAGCGCGTTGACCTGACCGGCGCACCCGGCTAGTTAGGCCGCTTCGGCGCGCCCATAGCTCAGTTGGTAGAGCAACTGACTTTTAATCAGTAGGTCACAGGTTCGAATCCTGTTGGGCGTACCAAGATATTCAGATAAATCAGAGAAGTGGAAGCTGCCCATTACCGGGCGACAGGTGCAATCCGTGTTGGGGACACGCTCGGGGACACGAAAAGCAGGCTCCCGAGCTTGTAGAATTCCTAGTGTAGAAATATCGACAGGGACTTCCGATTTGGCCCCTGCTATTTGTTAGTGGGGCTGTGCAGATTAGTCGTACTCGTACATTTCAGCGGATACCGCGTTAAATGTGGCGTCTGCGTTCGTACCTAGCGCGCTCACGCCACCAATGATCGCAACGGCAAACACCGGGAGCATCAAGGTTGTCGTGGTAGCATAGATCAAGGACACGTGCGCCCAGAAGTTTGAGGTCCGCTCAGGCTTGCGGATATAGGAAATCGCACTTCGATAGAGCCCAACAGGTTGCCAAACGGTCAGCGCCAATGCGAGCAAGATATATGCTAGCAGCGTAAGTCCGCCAAATACTGGAGCAATAGCGCCTCCAATCCCGATTAGAATCCAGAAGACGATGTGAAACAGGAGCCCGACGACAACGCCGTTCACCCAGAAGCTTTTGGCAAGACTGAACCGCCCCTGCCAATGGGACAAGAGATAGCCACCGAGTGATCGATCCGTCCCGGTCGCCTGTGCAGTGTAGAGGGGCGGAGCACTGGAAGCAAAAGAGTTCGGTGGAGCGAAGAGTCCTTCGACCTTACCAGCAGGCTTCCATTCAGGCATTCCTGCCCGCCACACTTGGTCAGTTGGCCGCAGACGTCCGGCTTCGATAAGTCGGGCCATTTTGTCTTCGGATATCGGCCCTGTTTTCGCCGACCCTCGCGCGATGTGCCATGTCATGGAACTATCCCAAAACCATAGTTGAGTTATTGGTGAGAATAGCAATAAGAGGTTTCAATAAGTTTTGCAGAAAGCGACGATTCCGCGCCGCTCTCCGGCTCGCCTTTGCACCTTCATCGGCTCGCCTTAAGATATCCGATCCTTTCTGGAATCGACATCGCATCGACGCGCCGCTTTTCGTGAGGGGGCAGCGAGGCATATACTTCCTCAATTGTCCGTTCGTCTGCTGCTGACGAAGCCCGGCTTGCCGGGACACTTTGGGCCGTTGGCGGAGCTGTCATGGTCAATTGGGCAGGGCGTGCCGGTTTGGAGGCAACAGACGCGGGCGTAATTCGCGCAGCCAGCTGCTCTGCGTTAAGCCCAGCGGCATTGCCGTACCGCGTCATGATCTGACGCACACTCAAAGCGTTTGACGCTTCGGGAGTCCCTTCCGAGACGAATTTCACCACGAGGTCGGTGCGGGGCTTTTCAGTTTCATACGTCTGGCCGGGATTGATGGTTGTTCTCGACGTGGCATTACCGGAGACATTTGTGCGGGCATTGCCGCTACACCATGTGGAGCCGCTGCCATAGCCGTAGCCGATGGTATTACAGTTTGCGGACGCGCTGGTATAGCCGGAACCGGAATAGCTGGTATCTGTCGTAACAGTCGCGGGCGTCGTATGGTGCGACGTGTCCGCCCATTCATCATAGTCCAGGATCATGAACAGGCTGTAGCCATTCATCCTGGCCAGATCGGCGGCGCGCACCATGGCGATGGCGTTCGTTTTCTGCCGAGAGGTTAGTCCATTTCCGTAAGCCTGGATGCGATAGGTGTCGCGGGCGAGGGGCGTTTCATTAAAACCGCCAAACGCGCCCCCTTCGGTGTAGGTGGCGCAGCCCGCTGTCAGCGTGAGCGCGATTATGCCGATGATTGCGTGTTTCATGTCCAGCCTCCAGATTCGTAGACCAGAACTGCCATACTAACGTTAAGGTTATGTTTGGCGGGAGCTCCAAATTGCGGGCGTTTGACTAACTGTTCGTGGTGTGAATAACGAAAAACGTGGCCTGAACGTGTCCCCACGGTGTTTCGAATTAAAGTGCGAGCCCGCAGGTGCTGGGAAGCCGACACCTAAATCGCTGTTTTTAAATCAGTGGTCAGAAAAAGAAAGACGTGCACCTTGCCGATTGTTTTTCCAGCACAGTGCTCCCGAAGCGGCTATTTTTGCCCTTCGGTGCGTGACTGTTTTCTTACGTCATCCACTGCGATAAGCGCGAAACCGATTATCACTAAGAGGAAACCAATTCCGAAGAACGCGATTGCTTGAGGAGCTGCCCCCACTGGCATCAAAGCGCAGCCAATCAAGAATATGCAAGTCCCGTAGTCCCTCAAGCGCTTTCCCGGCGTGCGCAGCCAAGTGATCGTATACCAGATAGTCCCAAACCCAAGGATAGCCAGACAGATCGAAAGCCAGCCTAAAATCCCAAAGATGGCCCAGGAATCCATTTCGTAACCATCATCCAGCAGATTGGAAAGCAACAGAATTGACCCAAAGGGAACTGCGAACATCCAAGCAGACAAAATGCATGTGCCTCTTGGGGACCACTTTTTCGGATCAGCGATACCCCGAACTCTTTCGGTGAAAACTGGCCTGAATCTGCCGAATGCACTGGAGAAGTTTCGCCAATACCTCACGCAAATGTAGCATAAGGCCACGACAGCAATGGTGAACAGCAACGGGGAAATTTTTTCGATATGATTAGCAACAACAAACAAGACAAAGAGAGCAATCGCTACAGAGATCAAGCGAAGGGCAATGACGCCAATAAACAGCAATCCGAGTAAGAGTTGGTCGGCGAATGCCACTATAATTGCGACGCATGCGAGTCCAATCAAAATAGAAAGCATTGCCTTCTCCTTTGCCCATCGGAAGACGGTTTTATCATAGAGGTGGAAAGGCAGGCCGAAGATGTTGCCTCAAACTTTTCTGAAATTTTGATTTTTTGTGTCTATCGCCAATCGGCTCCCTACACACCAGACCACAAATTGCCACGAAGGTCCCCCCCTGGTCTGCCCCCACGAAAGTGGTCCATTATTTGAGTTAGTTCCGGCTTCAGATATGGAGCTGAGACATGGGCAAGAGATCAACGCCTGAAGAGATCATAGCGAAGCTGCGGGAGGTGGAGGTCCGCCTCGCGCGGGGTGAGACGACGGGTCAGGCCGTGCGTTCGATCGGGGTGACGGAACAGACATACTATCGGTGGCGCAAGGAGTATGGCGGGCTGCAGGTTGGCCAGGCCAAACGGCTGAAGGAGATCGAGAAGGAGAATGCGCGGCTGCGTCGCGCCATTTCTGATCTGACCCTCGACAACCAGATCCTGCAGGAAGTCATCAAGGGAAAGTTCTGAGCCCTTCACGCAAGCGCGAGGCGGTCGATCATGTGGTGGAGACACTCGGCGCAACCGAGCGCCGGGCCTGCCGCGTGATCGGCCAGCACCGTTCCACCCAGCGCAAGCCGCGTGTGCCACGCCAGGACGAGGATGTGCTGACAGCGGCCATCATCGCCCTGGCTGAACGGTTCGGCCGGTATGGCTACCGCCGGATCACGGCCCTGCTGAGACGGGATGGCTGGCATGTGAACGAGAAGCGGGTGTATCGCATCTGGCGGCGTGAAGGGCTGAAAGTGCCAATGAAACAACCAAAGAGAGGCCGTCTCTGGCTGAATGACGGCTCCTGCATCCGGCTGAGGCCGATGCACAAGGGCCATGTCTGGTCCTATGACTTCGTTCAGGACCGCACGCATGACGGCAAGGTGTTCCGCATGCTGTGTGTGATTGATGAGTTCACTCGCGAATGCCTCGCCATTCGTGTCGAACGCAAGCTCAACTCCCGCGATGTCCTAGACACGCTGGGCGAACTGTTCGTGCATCATGGCCCGCCGGAGCATATCCGTTCCGACAATGGCCCCGAGTTCATCGCCACGGCCCTGCGCGAGTGGCTTGGCCGGATCGGCGTGAAGACGCTCTATATCGAACCCGGTTCGCCTTGGGAGAACGGCTACTGCGAGAGCTTCAACTCCAAGCTCAGAGACGAGTTGTTGGCGAGGGAAATCTTCTATGATCTCAGGGAGGCGAAAGTCCTGATCGAGACCTGGCGGTGGCATTACAACACCGCGCGTCCGCACTCTTCTCTGGGCTACCGACCGCCCGCGCCACAAGCCATCTTGCCCGCGGCGTTCATACCGCCTTACTGTGGGGAGGTAGCGGCATGAACGCCGCTA
>NZ_NCST01000086.1 GCF_002088975.1 Henriciella aquimarina | reverse complement strand
TAGCGGCGTTCATGCCGCTACCTCCCCACAGTAAGGCGGTATGAACGCCGCGGGCAAGATGGCTTGTGGCGCGGGCGGTCGGTAGCCCAGAGAAGAGTGCGGACGCGCGGTGTTGTAATGCCACCGCCAGGTCTCGATCAGGACTTTCGCCTCCCTGAGATCATAGAAGATTTCCCTCGCCAACAACTCGTCTCTGAGCTTGGAGTTGAAGCTCTCGCAGTAGCCGTTCTCCCAAGGCGAACCGGGTTCGATATAGAGCGTCTTCACGCCGATCCGGCCAAGCCACTCGCGCAGGGCCGTGGCGATGAACTCGGGGCCATTGTCGGAACGGATATGCTCCGGCGGGCCATGATGCACGAACAGTTCGCCCAGCGTGTCTAGGACATCGCGGGAGTTGAGCTTGCGTTCGACACGAATGGCGAGGCATTCGCGAGTGAACTCATCAATCACACACAGCATGCGGAACACCTTGCCGTCATGCGTGCGGTCCTGAACGAAGTCATAGGACCAGACATGGCCCTTGTGCATCGGCCTCAGCCGGATGCAGGAGCCGTCATTCAGCCAGAGACGGCCTCTCTTTGGTTGTTTCATTGGCACTTTCAGCCCTTCACGCCGCCAGATGCGATACACCCGCTTCTCGTTCACATGCCAGCCATCCCGTCTCAGCAGGGCCGTGATCCGGCGGTAGCCATACCGGCCGAACCGTTCAGCCAGGGCGATGATGGCCGCTGTCAGCACATCCTCGTCCTGGCGTGGCACACGCGGCTTGCGCTGGGTGGAACGGTGCTGGCCGATCACGCGGCAGGCCCGGCGCTCGGTTGCGCCGAGTGTCTCCACCACATGATCGACCGCCTCGCGCTTGCGTGAAGGGCTCAGAACTTTCCCTTGATGACTTCCTGCAGGATCTGGTTGTCGAGGGTCAGATCAGAAATGGCGCGACGCAGCCGCGCATTCTCCTTCTCGATCTCCTTCAGCCGTTTGGCCTGGCCAACCTGCAGCCCGCCATACTCCTTGCGCCACCGATAGTATGTCTGTTCCGTCACCCCGATCGAACGCACGGCCTGACCCGTCGTCTCACCCCGCGCGAGGCGGACCTCCACCTCCCGCAGCTTCGCTATGATCTCTTCAGGCGTTGATCTCTTGCCCATGTCTCAGCTCCATATCTGAAGCCGGAACTAACTCAAATAATGGACCACTTTCGTGGGGGCAGACCAAGGTCAACCAACTCTTTCACTTGATCCAAATGCGGGAGCTTTTCGATCACTCGTATGAGCGTGATTTCCTTCACCCGCTTATTTCGCAGCCTCTCATCGATCTTTCTTTGCGCCTGCCGACCTACCGGCTGTGCGTCAATGGAATTAGCCGGGGCCTCGCTCGGCTGGCATTTAAAGATGCGGTCCCAGACCCAATCAGGCACCGAATGACCAAGGCTGGTGCGACACACTATTTCATAGATTTCTTGGATTCAAATCGCCCTAAAATCCTTGATGCATTGGGAAATGGCGAACTGGTACAACATGGGCTAATCCGGCGTGAGGATGTCGACACGTTTTTATCGGGAGACCGGATACGCATTCAGTCACTCGGCCGTATGGCGCTCGTCTATTATTCGATCGAAGCCTGGCTAAGGACGTGGAGATCGGCTCTGAGAGCACCGTCTGGTACAAATTGAAACGTCACCGTCCCGTTAAGTTGCAGCTAGTGGTGCGGTTCATCTTGTTCACGTAATACTCCCGTTTCTACGAGAAATGCATCAATCCGCGTCCACAAGTCCCGAATGTTCGCGGGCGACGAGGGAATATGTCCCTCACCCCAATACCGAACGTATCGCGCTTCTTTGCCGGCGCGATAAAGAGCACCGAACATTTCGTCGTACTGGGCTATGTCGAAATAATCGAGATCCGAATGGACCAGCATGACGGGAGCAGTAATACCTCTAGCCAGAGCAACGGGACTGCTTTCGGAATAAAGAGCTGACGCCTCCAACGCGGTAGTGCCAAACCCAAACGGACAGACATTTACGGCGCCAGCTAGCAGACATTCATATCGCCAGCGATTGTCTCCGCCATTTTGATCGAGATGAAAATAGCGAAGCAATCCTCTCGCCCCGAAATAGTGGCTGAAGAAGTCTGCCCATCCATTCATGGAAATGACCGCTGCAAACCGATCAGATTGTGTTGAAACGTACAGGGACGAAACCCCTCCCTGGCTGAGACCGAAAAGCACAACACGATCCGTGTCAATTGGTACCAATTCGGTGATAGCGTCGAGCGTCTGTTCTACTACTTCATCCATCCCGGCAATCGGACCGGCGGGTGTCCTCGCGTAGTCGAGCGGAATCGCCGGACGAACATAAATGAAACCTCTAGCGGCCCATAGATCGCTTTGCTGGTAGATGAGTGCCGCATCACCAAGTGTGCTACATTCTCCAGGCGTTCCGCTGGGATATATGTCGAACAGGAGAGGGTATTTTTTTGCCTGATCGAAGTCTGGTGGTAAGAATAGACAGGTCGACATATTGCGAGTGATCGCTGAATCTTCGGGATCGCTAAGCGGGTATGATATCTGCAATGTATCCGGATCAGCCACGCGATTAAGATGCTCATTCAATATCGCCAGCTGGACATCGTTCGCGCCTTTTTGAACAAGCGTCACTTTCGTGGCTGACCCCACTTTCGATGTAACAAGCGCAGCATTTGCCTCTCTCGAAGCCGCAAGGACTCTGGCGCCTGGTATATTCAGTGCGAGAGTTTCTGTAACCGCTGGCGGTGACGAGAAATTTGTGAACTCGACCGACACGTCTGACGCATTCGACTCACTTGTACTTATGAGGGTTCCGCTCTCATTAAATGAGCGTCTATATATCTCGCGCGAATATCGAAATTCATTCGCCCAACTGTGCGACGGATTGCCTTGATAGGCGATATCCCGAATAACGAGATCATCGGTCCGATTCAGTTTTGTGCGGTGTCCCTGGTCATCTATCCGGTAGGCGCCGTGTCGGGCGAGCAGCGACACGCTTCCTCCATCTGCATATAAAGGGTACCCCGATACGTCTTCCAGACCGTTCGACAGGTTCAGGGCGACACCGTTGCTCCTTATCAGGAACCAGTCGAAACGCTCCTTTTGATCGCGGCGGGCAAGAACGACGAGTCCTTCGTCCAACAACATCGATCTCGCCGGCCCCGTCTCTATGAAATATTCCGGATCAAACCGGCTATTGGCGATTTCAAAACCGTCTAGCTTCTGACGGTGCGGAACGAGGGTTCTGGCATCGACGACATAGAAGGCTCCCTCGTGAGGCTCTTCGTCCCTTTGCCAACCGAACACCAAGAACCGGGATCCGTCGGCCGACCACGATAAGGAATGCGGATCAATTTCGAATGGATCCGCCAGCTCTTTTACAGCTCCGGTCTCTATGTCGATGACGCGCAGCGCATAGCGGCGATCGAATGTTGGATGCGTTTCCGTGGGCACCGGTTTTGCATCTGCAGACGGACGAAATCGTTCGCCCACTTGAGCGGCAATCACCCTCTTTCTGTCCGGTGATACGCGCACGCCGGCATATCGCCCGTCAGCGATAATGCGGGACGCACCGGAGCCTACATCAAATTCAGTCAAGGCGCCGGCGGCCCAATCCTGAGATCGGTCGCGGCCTGTACTGACTACTTCTGACGCTGTTGGACCGTCTCCTCGCCATGCCCTGTTCCAGGACCGCCAGAGAAATTGCCCGATATACGCCCGATTTCGCAGCTCCGATCCCGGCAAGTCGTCATCTCGGGTCGGTACCACAAATTTGCGGTCAGATATCCATTCGATACGTTCGTTCCATCTAGCGCTGGCGATGTATCGGTCGCGAAAATCGGGCATTCGGTCTAGCCGAGCGCATTTATTGCGGCCGACCCTACACGCGACAAAATTAAGTTTTCCAAAACTGTATTCAAGCGTGACGACGTGATCGCCAGACGGCGAGAACCCAAAGAAGAAATTGGTGGCGGTCGGATCCAACCCCGGCTGAAGCTTAGGAGGGCTCTTGTGCTCCATGTTCTTGATCCAAAGCTGATGACCACTGAGGCCCTGCGCGTACATCCAGTATGAAAAATCGGAAATGTCTTCATATGGAGGCAGGAGGTTATAAGCGAGCCAGGTGCCATCCGCCGAAAATTCGACAGCGCCGATCGCTTCGATTCTCAGAACGTCGTCTACAGTGACCGGATGCTTTGATTCGACATTACTCGCGCCTGCAACGCCAGAAAACGCACAGAGAATGATAACTGCGATCAGCGAAACGAACCGGCTTTTCGGAAAAACTTTCGTATTGACGTGCATTGTCGTCCAATCTCGCATTGCTGGAGTACACACAGTCAGCGCGGCGCAGTAAAAGTGAAGCCGCGATGAGCGAATCGCAGTAATTTAAGGTGGCGAACAAATTACTTTTGCCCGCCTTAATCGCGATGCGGACTCCCGCGTCCCCACGGCTACCAACGCTTCACCAATTGCAGCGAAATCAGGCGGCCGAATGGATTCGCGTTCGCTGGATCGTACCCAGCGGCGGAGTTCCCCGGACCATTAAGGCTATCGCTCAAAACAAATGGGGGATTCTTGTCGAATAGATTCTGAACTGAAACTGCGAACCGGGTTCCATCGAGCAGGCTTTTGCCAGGCGCGTCGATTTCATAGGCGGCAGTGATGTCCACGGTGGTCCAGGACGACACGCGCACTTCATTTGCGCCTCGATCGTCCTCATAACCCGCGGTGTGGTTCAGAAACGAATAGAATGAAAACTCGCGGCCATCCCATCCTAGACTACCCCTCAATCTCCAGGCAGCCGGCCTGAAAATGCGATCATAGGCCTCGATTTCCGGAGCATCAGCGGAGGTTCTGTCGTAAAAGTCGATGATGTGGTCGCCGGCCACGGTAGCGGCAAGGATGCCACTGCCGAAGTCGCGTGAATAGCTGGCGTTAAAATCAACTCCGCGCGTCGTGGTGGTCTGCCCCCACGAAAGTGGTCCATTATTTGAGTTAGTTCCGGCTTCAGATATGGAGCTGAGACATGGGCAAGAGATCAACGCCTGAAGAGATCATAGCGAAGCTGCGGGAGGTGGAGGTCCGCCTCGCGCGGGGTGAGACGACGGGTCAGGCCGTGCGTTCGATCGGGGTGACGGAACAGACATACTATCGGTGGCGCAAGGAGTATGGCGGGCTGCAGGTTGGCCAGGCCAAACGGCTGAAGGAGATCGAGAAGGAGAATGCGCGGCTGCGTCGCGCCATTTCTGATCTGACCCTCGACAACCAGATCCTGCAGGAAGTCATCAAGGGAAAGTTCTGAGCCCTTCACGCAAGCGCGAGGCGGTCGATCATGTGGTGGAGACACTCGGCGCAACCGAGCGCCGGGCCTGCCGCGTGATCGGCCAGCACCGTTCCACCCAGCGCAAGCCGCGTGTGCCACGCCAGGACGAGGATGTGCTGACAGCGGCCATCATCGCCCTGGCTGAACGGTTCGGCCGGTATGGCTACCGCCGGATCACGGCCCTGCTGAGACGGGATGGCTGGCATGTGAACGAGAAGCGGGTGTATCGCATCTGGCGGCGTGAAGGGCTGAAAGTGCCAATGAAACAACCAAAGAGAGGCCGTCTCTGGCTGAATGACGGCTCCTGCATCCGGCTGAGGCCGATGCACAAGGGCCATGTCTGGTCCTATGACTTCGTTCAGGACCGCACGCATGACGGCAAGGTGTTCCGCATGCTGTGTGTGATTGATGAGTTCACTCGCGAATGCCTCGCCATTCGTGTCGAACGCAAGCTCAACTCCCGCGATGTCCTAGACACGCTGGGCGAACTGTTCGTGCATCATGGCCCGCCGGAGCATATCCGTTCCGACAATGGCCCCGAGTTCATCGCCACGGCCCTGCGCGAGTGGCTTGGCCGGATCGGCGTGAAGACGCTCTATATCGAACCCGGTTCGCCTTGGGAGAACGGCTACTGCGAGAGCTTCAACTCCAAGCTCAGAGACGAGTTGTTGGCGAGGGAAATCTTCTATGATCTCAGGGAGGCGAAAGTCCTGATCGAGACCTGGCGGTGGCATTACAACACCGCGCGTCCGCACTCTTCTCTGGGCTACCGACCGCCCGCGCCACAAGCCATCTTGCCCGCGGCGTTCATACCGCCTTACTGTGGGGAGGTAGCGGCATGAACGCCGCTA
>NZ_NCST01000085.1 GCF_002088975.1 Henriciella aquimarina | reverse complement strand
GGGCCGGTGTCCGCCTGGGCGGACACCATCCCGGCCATGACGGCCAGGAGGGCAGGGCTCAGAACTTTGCGAAACACGTATTGAAGGAGTTTTCCGCGGCGATGGACATGTCCGCACGGACCTGCTCCAGACCCTTCTTCAGCGTCTCACCCTCGCGGATCGCGCGTTCCATAAGCTTCGCATCGGCCACTGGCATCGGATCGCCGCTATAGGAAGAGTCCTCATCAGACCAGAGCGGCGTGGTGATCCGCCCGGCGAGGCATTCGCAGGTGTCGAGGCTGTAGGCATAGTCGCCGGCCGCTTGCGAGCGCTCGACGGCGGCCGGGCAGGCGGCCATGGCGCGCGCCTGGATATCCTCGAGCCTTTCGGGTTGCGAACTGGCGCAGGCCGCCGCCAGCAGGCCCGCCGGAAGGCCCATGAAAATGGCTTGGATAGCTCTCATTTCGTCCCCTCACACAAACCGTGTGAAGAAGGCTTAGCGAGCGAATCAGAGCCCGACAATGCGCGTGAGACGCGAGGGCCCAGGAAAAAATTTTGTTACATTAACTTGCAGAAACCGTCTTTGGTGGCCTGAAAACTGTAGTTTTTACAGCGGCGGGAACCTTCTTGCAGAACAGGAATTATTTCTATGCAGGTTAAACATGAATTTCGCTGAAGCGACTCGGAAGCTTCAGATCTTCATGGTAAGTTAAAGATACAGACGGACGCTTTGACACACGGTCAATTTGACACAGGGATCGAAGCGTTCAGGGCTCATGAGAGGCGTCGAAAAAGGCATGCTGCTGTCAGTATCAGCTCTTGCAATGATCGGTTGTCAGGGATGTGAGAGCGTTCCGGAGCTAAGGTCCTATGCGCCGGTCAACCGGTTCGAGATTTCCCAGGGCGACTCCGCCGAGCCGCTCCCGCTTGTCGACACGCAGGCTACCGCATCGCTGACGCAAGGCCAGACCGCCAATACGCCGGGCCTGGCCATTCATCCCGAATTTTCCGTCGCGCCGCAGATCAGCGAGAAAGATCTCGACCTGGTCTATGACGGGCCGCGCAACCTTTCCTCGCTGCGCTTCTCGGGCTCGGCGGCGATTGTCGATTTCCGCGGCATGCGCAAGGCGACCAACCTCGGCAGCCCCGTGCGCCCCATCCGCGATTTCGATGCGACGCTCGCTTTCTCGGCGGCTGATTCGGAAACCGGTCTCGGTTTCGATGTCGGCGTCGTGCCGCGCATCAGCGTCACCAAGGACGGCAATTTCAAGCAGCGCCGCGTTGGCGGTGAGATCCGCATCGGTCAGAATTTCGACCAGCGCGGCGAGCGTGTCGACGCCAAGAGCTGGTATCTCTTCGCCGGTGCCGATGGCGAAGCGCTCGTCTACGAGCCCTATCGCGACCGCGAATTCACCGAGAGCATGGCGCTGCGCGACCAGGTCACCGTCGGTGACATGCAGGCCGGTGTCTCCTTCACGCGCGGCCCCGGCCAGTTGTCCATCAGCTATATCCGCCGCGAGGTCGAATATAATGAGCGCGGCAGCGGCGGGAACGTCAAAGGCCAGGAAGATGAGGATTTTGCCGGCATCAGCTTCACGCTGCGCCACTAGCCGGCCATCGCTCCGCTCCGGGCTGCAGCCCTCGCGTCATCCCAACCCTAACATTGTCACACCGTGGCCCGCCCCGAGGGGTCAGGCCTGATTCCGGCTGGGCGTGCGGAAGGTCTTTTCGGTGGCCTTCCTGTACTGGCTCGGCGGGATGCCGTTGAAGATGAAGCTTAGCGTCTGGCTGCGGGAGATGATCACCGCGCAGCAGAAGCTGAAGGACAGCGTCAGGGCCGTAATGACCAGGAACTCCACCACGGGCGGCCAGTGAATGGCCCGGAAGGCGACGCCCAGCAGGACGGCGGTGGCGAAGTGGAAGAGGTAGACCGAATAGGAATGCTTCGAGATGAATTGGACCCATTTCTGCGGACGGGCAAAGACCGATTCCAGCCCGGCGATGAGCACCGTGCAGATGGCCACGCCCAGCCCGTTCTTGATGATCGCCTCGAAGACCTTGAGTTCGAAGCTTTCGGCCGATGACAGCGCCACGAAGACCAGGATGAAGAAGATGACCAGCGAGGTCCGCAGCCATGTCGCCTGCATCAGGCGCCGGCGCAGCGTGTCGCTATAGCCGATCATCAGGCCCAGCATGATGGCCGGAAAGTGGACGAGCAGCCGGTTGAAATTCAGGATGCCGATCAGCGGGCGCTCGCTGCCGAAATGCTCGTCGACGACGAAGCTGAGCGTCTGTGCGACGGTGCGCCAGACACAGACGACCGCGATGACGAAGACCCAGCAGGCGAAGTCGCCCGGGATCGCGTTGACCGCCGAGGTCAGCCCGCGCAGGAGCGGATCGTAGATGCGGGCCTTGTAGGCCAGCCAGATCAGCCCGCTGAAGATCAGCAGGGTGGGCAGGAACCAGAGATGGCCGAGCCAGCGCGAATCCACCACGAGCAGGTTGGAGAGATAGTCGCCGCCAAATATGTCCTGGGCAGCCACCACGCCCTGATCGGCTGCCAGCGTCCCGGCCAGAATGGAGAAGGGGCCGAGCAGGAGCAGGCAGCTGATGAACGGGATGCCGAGGCGTTCGAGCCGGACCCACATCCACTGGTCGATGGAGCGGCTCTTGAGGTAGCGGATGGTCAGCCAGCCGGAAATCATGAAGAAGCCGGTCATGGAATAGATGCCGAGCGCGCCGGACACCCAGGTCATCAGCAGGCTCTTGTCGTCGGATTTGACGAACCAGTCGGGCTGCGTCGCATACAGGGTGGCCACGTGATATGGCACGACCTGAAGCAGCAGCATGGCGCGCAGTGCGTCGAGATGGTGCATCCGCCCGCTGCCGGACGATTGTGCAGCTGTCGATGATTTGGAGGACAAAACTGAGCGCTTCCCTTTTGACCGGTGTTTCTGCTTGCCCAGTCAGCGCAAAAAACCGTCTTCTGAACACGCTAGTCTGTCTGCATGTTCAGGAGACGCACACTGGCTGATCGTTTAGGGCAGGACGCATGCGAATTTCATACCAGACCTCACAAGCAGCCTCTGTCCGGCGAAGCGCGCGGGCGGCCGGTCTGCTTTCTGTCGCACTTGTTGCGGGTGGCACGCTCGCTCATGCCCAGGCGCCGGGCCCGGAAGCGCCCGCCGAAGAGGCCGGTCCGGAGGCTGACAAGCCGTCGCGCGGCGTGTGGTCGGTAACGTCCGAGAACGACCTGTTCGGGGGCACGGACCGCAATTATTCCAACGGTGTACGCATCGAGCGGGTCTCGCCGGCCAACAAGGTTTCCCCCTGGCTGAAATGGGCCGCCGACAGCGTTCCCTTCATCGACATGTCGCGCAAGGATCTGCGCCAGGGGCTCGCCCTCTCGCATGCGATCTTCACGCCTGAGGACATCTCGCAATCGATGCCCGACCCGACCGACCGGCCCTATGCCGGCTGGCTGTATCTCTCCGGGACCGCGATCGCCTCCGACAAGAACACCCAGGACATCCTGCAGATCAATCTCGGCGTGGTCGGCCCGTCGGCGCTGGGCGAATTCGTCCAGACGAACTGGCACGACATGATTGAGGAACAGCGCCCGATGGGCTGGGATTACCAGCTGAAGGACGAGCCGGGCATCGAGATCATCGCCCAGCGCATGGCCCTGTTCGACGGGCCTGAGCTGCCGCTCGGCCTGGAGACCGATTTCGGCGCCTATGCCGGGGGCGCGCTCGGCAATGTGCGCACGTATGGCGGCACCGGCCTGGTCGGGCGAATCGGCTGGGACCTCGAATCGGATTTCGGTCCGCCGCGAATCCGCCCTGCGCTCACCGGTGCGGGCACCTTCTCGCCCGAGCAGACCTTTGGTGCCTATCTCTTCGCCGGGCTCGACGGGCGGGTCGTGCTGCGCGACATCTTCCTCGATGGCAACACCTTCAAGGACAGCCGCAGTGTCGACCACCGCAACATGCTGGTCGGTGACATGCAGGCCGGCGCGGCGGTGCATGTCAGCAATGTGCAGCTGGCCTTTACCTATGTGCACCGCACCGAGGAATTCCGCCGTCAGGACGGCGCGCAGAAGTTCGGCGCGGTCTCGGTGTCGATTGCCTACTGATCCACAGGGGCGTCATTGCCTGTGGATTTTTGTTAACCCTCAGCGGATATATCTTGCGTAGGAAAGCGCATTTTGGCACCATATATGGTGTGCTGATGACCAAGAAGGGGTACCGATCATGGCAGACGGTCTCATCAAGACTCCCGGCCTCCTGACGCCGAGCAAGGCTTACAAGCCTTTCCGCTATCCGTGGGCCTATGATTTCTGGAAGATCCAGCAGCAGGTTCACTGGCTGCCGGAAGAGGTTCCGCTTGGCGAGGACTGCAAGGACTGGTCGAACAAGCTCACCGACAAGGAACGCAACCTGCTGACGCAGATCTTCCGTTTCTTCACCCAGTCGGATGTCGAGGTCGGCGCCAACTATATGGAAAACTACATGCCGCTCTTCAAACCGGTTGAAGTGCGCATGATGCTGTCGGCCTTCTCCAATATGGAGACGATCCATATCGCGGCCTATGCCCTGCTGCTCGAGACGATCGGCATGCCGGACAGCGAGTTCTCCGCCTTCATGGAATATGAGGAGATGGCCGCCAAGCACGACTATCTCGGCCAGTTCGGCTGCGACACGGAGAAGGACATCCTGACCTCCATGGCCGTCTTTGGCGGCTTTACCGAGGGACTGCAGCTGTTTGCCTCCTTCGCCATGCTGATGAACTTCCCGCGCTTCAACAAGATGAAGGGGATGGGCCAGATCGTGTCCTGGTCGGTGCGCGACGAGTCGCTGCACTGCGAGGGCATGATGAAGATGTTCCACGCCTTCGCCGAGGAGACCGGCGCGCTGACCAAGGATGTGAAGGACAATATTGCCGATTGCTGCCAGACGGTGGTGAAGCTGGAAGACAAGTTCATCGAGCTTGCCTTCGAGGCCGGCGAGGTCCAGGGCATGACGCCGGACGACATCAAGCAATATATCCGTTACATCGCCGACTGGCGCATGGGACAGCTGAAGCTCGATCCGATCTATGGCGTCGACAAGCACCCGATCCCGTGGCTCACCGAAATCCTCAACGGTGTCGAGCATGCCAACTTCTTCGAGGCCCGCGCAACGGAATACTCCAAGGGCGCAACCCAGGGCGAGTGGCATGGCGATGACGGCGTCTGGTCGATGTTCGACAAGCAAAAGCGTCACGTCGCGGCTGAGTGAAGGTTTTGTGAAATCTGTAGCGGTTGCTACGATTCATGAGGTCGCGTTGAGCACATTTTAAGAGCCTCCTGCCTATTCATCGCATCCGGGGTGAACCGGGAGTGCTGAATGATCTGTGCGGCCATTGAAATTGAGCGGGCACCCGTCATCGGGCCGGACGAGCCGTGCCGGGTGGCCGACGAGATCTTTCGCAACCTGCCGCTCGTGCGCTGCATCGTCGTCGTCAGCGACGAGATGAAGCCGATCGGGCTGGTCCCGCGCAGCGAATTCCTGCTGCAGCTTTCCCAGCGGTTCGGCCGGGCCCTCTATGAGAACCGCCCGATCCGCCATGTCATGCTGACCGGCCTGCTCAGCGTGCCGGAGTCCTGCGAATTCGACGATTTCGTGCGCACCAGCTTCATGTCCTCGGAACAGGACCTGAATGACTGTTTCGTGCTGACCGATGATGAGGGCCATTATCGCGGCATCAGCACCGGTCGCGCGGTCATGTCCGCGCTGCTCGACCGTCAGGGCGGCCTGCTGCAGGATCTCTCAAGGAGCCAGACGCAGCTGGTCGAGGCCAATGAGCGTCTCGGCAAGGAGGTGCATGAGCGCCGCCTGGCCGAGGAAGAGGCCGTCCGGGCGTCGAACCGCGATCCGCTGACCGGCCTGTCGAACAGGGCGCCTTTCGTGAAAGCGATCAGCAAGCGGATCAATACGGGTGTCCCTTTCAGTCTGATCTTCATCGATCTCGACGGCTTCAAGACGCTGAACGATGTCTATGGGCACCTCGCCGGCGACGAAGCGCTCAAGACGGTCGCGGCGCGGATCCAGTCGACCGGGGGTCCGGCCGTGTGTGCGCGCTTCGGCGGCGATGAATTCGCCATTGTGCTCGACGGCGAGCATGACGAGGCCGGCGACTGGGACATCGCGCAGAGTCTTCATGAACGGGTCACGGAAGGCTTTGTGTACGACAATATCACACTTCGCGCGGGCGCCTCGGTGGGGCTCGCCCGGTTTCCCGACCATGCCAGTGAGCCGAGCGGCGTGTTGCAGGCCGCCGACATGGCGATGCTGCGCGCCAAGCGGGAAGGGGGCGGCGTGCGCATCTATGATCACACGCTCGATGCCAACAGCCGGAGCACGCGCAGCCAGCTCAACGAACTGACCGCGGCCATCCAGTCAAAGGCGCTCATCCCGTTCTTCCAGCCGGTCTTCGATCTCGGTTCGATGCAGCCCGTGGTTTACGAGGTTCTGGCGCGCTGGCCGGGGGCGGAGATGCCGCTTGGCCGGCCGGATCATTTCATCCCGCTGGCTGAGCGCGAAGGGCTGATCGATGATCTGTTCTGGCTGATTTTCTCGAAGGCGTGCCACAAGGCGCTGAGGCATGATGAGACCGTCAGCCTCGCCATCAATGTGTCGGCCCGCCAGCTCCAGAGCGAGACCTTTCCGGCGCGCCTGCTCGGCACGATCGAACGCTTCGGCATGTCGCCGAGCCAGTTCGAGGTCGAGGTGACGGAAACGGCGATGATCGCGAATGAAAAGCTGGCCGATACCGCGCTGCGTCAGCTCGCCGGGGCGGGGCTCTCAATCGCGCTGGATGATTTCGGCACCGGGTTTTCGTCGCTGTCTCTGCTGCACAAATTTTCGTTCAGCAAGCTGAAGATCGACCATTCCTTCGTGCGGCGCATGACACAGGATGCGCGCTCGCGCGATATTGTGGAATCGACCATTCTCATGGCGGACCGGCTCGGCCTTCAGACGGTGGCGGAAGGCGTCGAGGACCAGGAAACGCTTGAATTCCTGCACAGGATCGGATGCGACCTGGTCCAGGGGTTTCACCTCGCCAGTCCGCAGCCGGAATTCCACGCAGAGCCGCGCGGCGAACGCCTTACAGCCGTCGCCTGAGCAGGCTTACTCGGCGGCGGCTTCGGTCTGGCTTGAGCGGCGCGTCTCGTCGTCGCTGTCACCGGAGTTGTCGCTCTCGTCGCTGCGCCCGCGGGCCAGCGTCGACATCACGCCATCGGTCTCGCCGCTGTCGTCGGACTTCTTGTTATAGGTCCGCCGGCGGGGCTTCTTGGCGGGCTCGTCGCCCTTGTCCTGATCGTCGCTGTCGGTTGATGCAGTGTCACTGTCATCGCTGCCGATGACGCGCATCGGATCGTCCTGGCTTTCCTTGTCCTCTTTCGGCTTGCGGCCACGGCCACGGGGCTTCTTTTCCTGCCCCTTGTCCTGGCTGTTATCCTTGCCGTTGGACTTGTTGTCCTGATCCTTCGAGGACGAATTGTCGTCATCGGACTTTGCGTCCGTCGACTCATTATCGTCATCGTCATCGGACGAATTGTCGTCGTTCTTGTTGCGCTGCTTGTCTTTCTGGAAGCTCGCGACAATGCGCGCATAATGTTCAGCGTGCTGAAAATGCGCTTCGGCCTTCACGCGGTCGCCGGCTGTCAGGGCGTCGCGGGCATATTGCTGATACTTGTCGAGCAGCTGCTGAGCCGAACCACGGATCTTCACGTCCGGGCCGGTGCTCTCATAGTGCCGGTTCGGATTGTTGTTGTTTCCGCCTGAACGGCGTCCACGTCCGCGCTTGCGTTGCATACGCTAAATTCCTGATCCCGTTGTGTCCGTTAATTCAGACCATTCGCGCTACATCCCGGTCGGGAATTACACTCGGTGATGTTTCGCTTGCTCCTGGCGGGGCATCCTGAATCATGGAGCCCTCCACCCACTTCCTGCTGTAGCGTGCATTTGGCTTTTCGCCAAGCCCCCCGCTGCGCTTCAGCGTCTGGCACAGACGACCCGGTCGCGTTGACCGTGATCCTGTCCACAGGAAATGGTGCCGAAACCGGCCTTTGCCAAGAGGGCGGGGACAGTTTCGCCCTGATCGAAGCCGATTTCCAGGACGAGCCACGCGCCGGGCACCATGCGCGCCGCGGCGAGCGAAATGATGGAGCGATACGCCTCCAGCCCGTCATGGCCGCCATCCAGCGCCTCATGCGGTTCGAAGCCCCGCACCCCGGGATCGAGCGTGCCGATCGTATCGCTCTGGATGTAGGGCGGGTTGGAAATGATGAGGTCGGCCCGGTCCCAGCCGGTCCAGTCTTCCCAGCTCATCGTCTCGATCTTGGCGCGCCCGGCAAGGTCATGGCGCTGAAGGTTCTGGCGGGCGACCGCGGCAGCCGCCTCGGAGCGCTCGACGCCGACGCCGGTGAGGCCGGGCTGGTTCTGCATCAGCGCGATCAACAGACAGCCCGTGCCGGTGCCGAGATCGGCCACCATGGCATTGCGCCCCAGCGGCAGGCGCGCCAGCGCCTCGTCGACCACCACCTCGCTGTCGGCGCGCGGGATCAGCGTGTCGGCCGAGCAGTGGAAGATGAGCCCGTAGAAATGCGCTTCGCCGGTGAGATGTTCGAACGGCTCGCCGGCGGCGCGGCGCTCGACCAGGTCGAAGAAGGCCTTGCTGGCCTCGTCGCCCATTTCGGAGAGTTCCTCGCGGATCAGGTCGGCGGCGCTCATCCGGCAGGCATGCTGCATCAGGTGCCGGGCCTCGCGGGCCGGCTTGTCCAGCCCGGCAGACTTCAGCCGCGTCGTGGCGACGGCGAGTTGGGCCTTGAAAGTGCGAACCTCATCCATGGTCGTATCCGGCCGGCACATGATGGCCGGTCCCTCGATTGAACGGATACCCTATCCGGCTTGGCGCCCGGCGTGAACTGGTCTTGCGCGGTCTGGCGGCGGCTGAGGGCCGGGCGTGGTCTCCCGCCTAGTCGGCATCCATGGCCGCGAGCTTGCGGGCCTGGTCCTCGGCGATCAGCGCGGTGACGACGTCATCGAGCTTGTCACCGGTGATGATCTTGTCGAGCGAATGGAGCGTCAGGTTGATGCGGTGGTCGCTCACCCGGTTTTCCGGATAATTGTAGGTGCGCACCTTCTGCGAGCGGTCGCCGGAGCCGATCTGGTCCTTGCGGGCCTCGGCGCGCGCAGAATCCTTTTCCTCGCGCTCACGCTCATACAGCCGGATCTTGAGCTGCTCCATGGCGCGCTCGCGGTTCACGTGCTGGGACTTTTCCGAGCTGGTGGTTACGATGCCGGTTGGCAGGTGGGTGATGCGCACCGCCGAGTCGGTCGTGTTGACGTGCTGGCCGCCCGCCCCGGAGGAGCGCATCGTGTCGATGCGGATGTCTTCCTGGCGGATATCGATCTCGATATTTTCCGGCGCCGGCAGGACGGCGACGGTGGCCGCCGAAGTGTGGATGCGCCCGCCGCTCTCGGTTTCCGGCACGCGCTGGACGCGGTGCACACCGCTTTCCCATTTCAACCGGCCGAAGACGCCGTCGCCCTCGACATTGGCGATGATTTCCTTGTAGCCGCCGACATCGCCTTCCGAGACGGAGACCACGTCCACCTTCCAGCCCTGCAGCTGGGCATAGCGCGAATACATGCGGAAAAGGTCGCCGGCGAAAAGCGCGGCCTCGTCGCCGCCGGTCCCGGCGCGGATTTCGAGCACGACGCTCGCCTTGTCGTCGACATCCTTGGGGATGAGCAGTAGCTGGACTTCCTTTTCCAGCGCGGGCAGGCGCTCCTTGATGTCGTAATATTCTTCCGTGGCGAGCTCGGCCATCTCCTTGTCGCCGCCATCCATCATGGCTTCGGCGTCCTTGAGTTCGGCCTTGAGGTCGATCAGCGCCTTCGCCTTGTCGGCAACGGGCTTGAGGTCGGCATGCTCGCGCGACAGCTGGACGATCTCGTCGCTGTCGGTTGTCGCGCCCATGCGGGCTTCGACTTCATCGAACCGGTCGATCACCTGTTCGAGGCGGGAAACGGGTATAGTGGCCATGCCTTGAGCGTCTAAACCGGAATGGCGAAAGGGGGAAGCGGGCGCATGCTGTGCCAGGGCCGCCATGGCCCGCCTCCGCTTGCGTGTGTCAGCCGGTCAGAGCCGGATTGGTCAGGATCCGCACCACTTCCTTGCCGGCCATGACCATCAGGATGATCGTGCCGATTGCGAAGACGAGGAAGCGCTGCTCCACCTTCGACGACAGGATCTGGATGAAGGAGTGGATGACCCGGGAAATCACATAGGCCCAGGCGAGATACATGAAGAGATTGTCGCCCCCGCCGGTCAGCGCCGCGAAGAAGACCAGCGCATAGAAGATGGTTGGCTGTTCGTGGAGGTGATTGTAATTGTCGGCGATGGCGCGGATGTTGGACGGGATCTTCTCATTGTATCCAGCGTCCGGATGGCGCGCCTCGGCCGGGGTGACGCCCGCCTTCTGGAAGGCCGGAATGCGGGTCACATACATCCAGATCCACATGATGAGCGTCCACACCACGAGGGCGAGGACAGGCAGAAGGTCTTCGGTTTGAAAGGGCATCGTGTAGCCTCCCCAGCTAGTTGTTTTGACCGACCCTAGCCCTATTCGCCTGGGCTGGCACCTCTTCCCCTTGCGGCATGGCCGTATCGAGCCAGCTGAGCCAGGCATCCCAGTCATGCTGGGTGATGGAATGGCCGCCCGGGCGCATCCAGAAAACAAGATCGGCCTCGAGATTGGCCGCCTGCATGCCGTCCTGCTGCAGCCCGCTCGTGCCGGCGGCCTGATAGACGGGCGAGGCTTCCAGCGTGGCGCGCCACGTGCCGTTCGGATCCGACCAGACATCGCGCCGGCCATTGCCGATCAGCAGCGGTGTGGGCGCGTTAAGCGCGATCAGGGCGTGCATGTCGATCGGCGTGGTGTAGGCACCCTCCGCGTCGAAGGCCTGATAGGCGGGGGCAAACCAGTGGGGGTAGCTCTCGACGATGTCGGCAACCGTCTCGCCCGCCTTGTCCCGGCTGAGGGCTGCCCCGCCCGTGCCGGCCTGGTGGGCGATGATGGCGTCTATCCGCTCGTCATAAGCCCCGGCGATGAGCGCCGACTTGCCCGACCGGGAATGGCCCATAATGGCGGTGCGGGCCGGATCGGTGCGCGGATCGGCCTCCAGCACATCGGCGGCAGCGGAAAAGCCGGCCGCCCAGCCGGCAATGGCGCCGGTGATCTCGCCACCCGGGCCGTGCGGGAAGGCCGGCATCATGGCGCGGGCTTCTTCTGCGGAATCGGGGATCACTTCGGAGGTGTAGAAGCTCGCATAGGCATAGCCGCGCTCCAGCACCTGTTCCATGGGCGGGGCCATGATGTAGCGTCCGAAAACCAGCCAGGCGACGCGCGACATGGAGGAATCCTCGCCGCCGCCGCAGAAGTCGGTCACGCCCTCGGTCAGGGGCGGGGACAGGGCGGGCGCATGGAAAGCGGTCTGGTTGCCGCAGAAGGACTGGCTGATGATGACCGGGACAGGCGCGTCCGTCTTCGGCCAGGCAATGGCGAGCGTGAAGCGCTTGGTGTGGCCTTCGACGCCGCGCATCTCGATGACATATTCCTCGAGCGTGCCGAGCCCGCCGAGATAGGCCTCGTCGACCACAGTGTGGCTGACGGTCTCGCTCTCGACGCCTTCCGGGAAGGGGCCGAAGACATGGGTCTCCAGGCGCTGGCGCCACATGTCGCGCTCGGTGAGGAAGCCGTCCGGATCATCGGCGATGGCGGGCCAGGCGGGTGGTTTGCCCTCCACGCTGAGGCTCGCATAGTTCAGGCCGAGCTTGGTGCAGTTCGTCATCGCCACAAGAAGGATGGCGGCAACGAAGAGCCGGCCGGCCCAGCTGAGCGCCGTCAGCACAAGACTCATCGCGATTGCCCTCCGGTCACGAACCAATGCCCTTAGCAGGAGAGGGAGAAGGCGGGAACGCCTATCACGGGCCTGTGTACGAGACCGCGCGCGAGCGTGACCCAGCCGTCACAGGGCCGAGGGCTCGCCGGGCGTGAGGAAGGCTTCGTATTTCTCACGATAGCGCCGCGAGCCCGGCACCGTGTCGCCGGTATCGAGCGTCAGCGTGACATCGCCCTCGCCGGTCGGCTCGATCTCGCGCACATGGTCCATGTTCACGAGATGGGAGCGGTGGACACGCACATGCCTGCCGCCGGCGGCGTCCAGCAGGCGTTCCAGCTCCGTCAGGGTGGAACGCGCCAGGATGGTCCGGTCGGGGGTGATCACTTCGACATAGTTCGAGGCGGCCTTGGCCCAGATCACGCGATCGGCCTCGACAAAGAAGGTCCGCCCGCCGGATTTCAGCGTCAGACGGTGGCGCTCGCGCGCTTCCTTCCGGGCAGCCTCGGCCTCGAGGCTGCGCTGCTCGGCCAGTCGGTTCAGTGAGAAGAGGGCGGCGATCAGCGCATAGCTCAGCACATCCTTGCGAAACTCGTAGAGCCAGGTGGACGGGTCGGCGAGGCCGAAATCATAGGGCACGCCGAAGATGAGCGGGCTCAGCAGCTTGCGGAGCGCCACCATGGCCAGGATGTGGACCGCCGAGAAGATGACGACCGCGCCGAGATGCATGGGCAGGGTACGCCGCCAGGCGCCGAGCGGATACCGGCTCAGCATGAAGGTGATGAAAGGCGTCATCACCAGGATGACCGCGTGCGACGTCGCCTGCGAGACCCAGGCCATGTCGGGGTAGGGGGCGCCGGCCTTTTTCATGTCGTACTGGTCCGACAGGGCGAGCACGATGAAGGAGGCAAACAGGAAAACGGCGAAATAGATCCAGGTCCGCCGGTCCGCGCGCCGGTCGGCTTCGAGATCGGGATGGCGGGGCGTTTCGCGCGTCATGCCTGTTCATACCCATAGCCGCCGCGCCCGGCGAGGGGAAACCCCGCCCCGCTCGTCCCGGCTTGCCGCCGCTTGTCCCGGATGCGGGCCGTTTGTCCCGCCGGGCCTCGTTTCATGGCTTTGCGCGTGCGTGACGCCGCCCCTGCGGCAAGGATCGGCTCAGTCCCTTCCTGCCGGAGCCAACCATGACCACGCTGAATACCCGCCGCTATGACCTCGACTGGCTGAGGATCATCGCCTTCCTGCTGCTCATTTTCTACCATATCGGCATGTTCTATGTGCCCTGGGAGTGGCACGTGAAAAGCGTGCATGCCGGGCCGGGCGCGGAGCCCTTCATGCTGTTGCTGAACCCCTGGCGGCTGTCGCTGCTCTTCTTCATTTCCGGCGTCGCACTGCGCTTCCTGTTCGGCAAGCTGGGCGCGAGCGGGCTGGCGAGGGACCGGACGGTGCGCATGGGCCTGCCCATCATTGCCGGCATGGTGCTGATCGTCGCCCCGCAAAGCTGGCTGCAGCTGGTCGAGAGCGGCGAGTTCGAGGGGAGCTTCTCGGCCTTCTATCCGCAATACCTCGATCCCGCCTCGGACTTCTCCATCATCACGCCGACCTGGAACCATCTCTGGTACATCGTCTACCTGCTCGTCTATTCGCTGCTGCTGGCACCGGTGGCCGGACCGCTCATCGGCTTCATGGAAGGCCGCGGGGCGGCGCTCACGAGGCGCCTGTTTGCCGGGCGGGTGGGCATGGCGATGGTTATCGTCCTGCCGGCCCTGCCGCACATGCTCTACCGGGTGACGCTCGATCCGGCCTTCGAGACGACGCACAACCTCGTCTGGGACTGGGCCAATCACGCCCACAGCCTCACCATCCTGATGATCGGCTTCCTGCTGGCCAAGGACGAGGCGTTCTGGGGCGCGGTGCGCCGCGCTCTCCTGCCGGCGGTTCTGCTGGCTGTGACGGTCGGCGCCGGGCTGACCGCGCTGTGGCTTGTCCGCTCCGGGCATGAGGCCAATCCGTCCTGGCTCCTCACGGCTTATGAGCTTAGTCAGATCTTTTATGCCTGGCTTGCCATCCTGTCCCTGCTGGCGCTGGCCCAGCGCTATCTCAACCGCCCGAGCGCGGCGCTGACCTATATGACCGGCGCGGTCTTCCCCTGGTACATCCTGCACCAGACCCTCATCGTGATGGCCGGTTTCTGGCTGACGCGTCAGGGGCTCAGCGCCGGTGTGGAGGCGGGCTTGCTTGTGCTTGCTACCCTTGGCGGCTGTGCCCTGCTGCATGAGGGGGTGATCCGCAGGGTCGCGTGGCTGCGGCCCTGGTTCGGACTGAAGCCGAAGGGCGCGCCGCGGCGCGTCCGGATGGCGAAGCCGGGCACGGCCTGACGAGGACGGCCTCAAAAGGCGGGGCTCGCTATCAAATCTTGGCCCCGAAAGCTTCTTTAAAAGGTGACGCCCACATCATTCCCGCCTATTCAGAAGCTGTAGAGTCCTGACTCGTGGGGGAAAATCATGCGTCTCTTCGCCATTTGCGCGGCCGTTGCCAGCCTGTCCGTCATGGGGCTGGGCCCGTTCGCCGAGGCTCAGACCGTTGGCTGCCGAAAGGGCGATGACCTGAAGGCCACGCTGGATGCGTCCTACAATTCCGTCAGCGCCCGCATGAAGGCGCAGGGGATCGATTATGACGAGGCCTTCGCCGAGACCCAGGCGCTGGCCGTGCTTTACTGGCAGGATGCAGGCTACAAGGGCGTGCAGGAAGGCATGGTCACGGTCTCACTCGACCAATGCACGATGCGCAATGGCTGTGGTGTGCCAGAGCCGTCTGAAGGTTCCGCCTATGAAGCGCTGGACGCCTATGCCGGGCATAACAAGCTTTATGCTTATGACATGCGGGACGCGCCAGCTGAATTGACGCCGGCCCTGCTCGCTCCCGACGCGTCCATGGTGCGTTGGGCGGAAGCGACCCTTCAGTGCGATACCAGCCTGCCGGCTCCACCGCCGCCTCCGCCGCCGCCACCGCCCAAACCGACCGGCATCTGCGTGAGGGGCGAACTGCTCGACAACGCCATCGACAGGAAGATGCAGGCGGTCTTCGCAAATCCGGGCACGGAGACGTCCGCTATCGCGCTCATGTCTCTGCAGGCCTATTCCATCCATGCCTGGCAGGAGCGTGGCCGGGCCGGCGCCATGGACGACCGGGTGCGCTGGGCGCTGGAGCAGTGCGCCCCCGACGAATGCGGCGAGCCCTCGCGCTATGACACTGCCCCCTATGGCGGCCTGCTCGCCTATTCTGCGGAACTCATCCGATACAAGAACGGCCAGCGCGCGACCCCACCCTATCCGCCGACCTTCAAGCCGGAAGGAAAAATGCTCACCTGGGCAAATTCCGTGATCGGTTGCGACTGGGATGAAAAGGGCTCGCTGCAGGCGATGTACGGCTCATCCTCGCGCAACCAGCGCCTGCTCCTCGCGAATGGCGATGTGGAGGATGACCGGAGCTTCTTCGAGGATGCGCTGCTCTTTGGCGGACCTTACCTGACTCTGTGGTGGGAGCACAATAAAGGCCTCTGGTCGCTCGAGGACCGCGACTGGGCCTGTGAGAATTTCGGCTCCTGGGATCGCCGGTGCAAGAACACGGAAATGTGGGCGCTGGATGTGCGCAACGCGCAGTGGGTCGCCAAGTATGGCAATAACAATCCGAACACACCCTATACGCGAAGCGACGCCAATGCCGGCTATCAGGGCACGGTCCCACAGCCGACCTATCGCCCGCCCTCCAGCGGCCCGCGCTGCTACAATCAGGGTGATGGCACGGAGAAGTGCTTCTACGACTAGCGGTTATTCCGCCGGTACTGTCTCGTCGGCTTCGCGCTGGGCGCGCAGGCGTTCGGCCTTCTCTTCCACCATCTCGACGATGTGCTCGATCATGTCGGCGTTCGAGACATTGTGGTCGGGTTTGCCGGAGATGTACATCTTGCCGCTCTCCTTGCCGCCGCCGGTAAAGCCGAGATCGGTCATCGATGCCTCGCCGGGCCCGTTGACGACGCAGCCGATGATGGAGAGCGAGATCGGTTCGGAGATGTGGGCGAGCCGGTCTTCCAGCGTTTCCACCGTCTTGATGACGTCGAAGCCCTGACGCGCGCAGGAGGGGCAGGCGATGATGTTCACGCCGCGCGTGCGCAGGCCGAGCGACTTCAGCATGTCGAAGCCGACCTTCACTTCTTCGACCGGGTCAGCCGAGAGCGAGACGCGGATTGTGTCGCCGATGCCCATCCAGAGCAGATTGCCCATGCCGATGGAGGATTTCACCGTGCCCGTTCGCAGGCCCCCGGCCTCGGTGATCCCAAGGTGCAAGGGCGCGTCTGTCGCTTCGGCAAGCTGCTGATAGGCTGCTACTGTGAGGAACATGTCGGAGGCCTTCACCGAGATCTTGTACTCATGAAAGCCGAGATCATCGAGGATGCGCGCATGGTCGAGCGCGCTTTCCACCATCGCATCCGGGCAGGGCTCGCCGTATTTTTCCAGGAGGTGACGCTCCAGCGAGCCGCCATTCACTCCGATGCGGATCGAACAGCCATTGGCGCGGGCGGCGTTCACGACTTCCTTCACCCGGTCATGGCTGCCGATATTGCCGGGATTGATGCGCAGGCAGGCGGCGCCGGCATCGGCGGCCTCGATGCCGCGCTTATAGTGGAAATGAATGTCGGCGACGATCGGGACCGGGCTCGCCTTGCAGATGGCGGGCATGGCGTCGGTCGCCTCGACCGTCGGACAGGAGACGCGCACAATGTCGGCACCGGCCTCGGCGGCGCGCTCGATCTGGGCGATCGTGGCCGCGGCATCCTCGGTCGGCGTGTTGGTCATGGTCTGCACGGCAATCGGGGCGTCGCCGCCCACCTCGACATTGCCGACGCGGATCTTGCGGGAGTGTCGCCGGTTGATCGACCGCCAGGGCCTGACAGGGTTCTGGCTCATGGGAGAGGGTCCTTCCTGTCCTTTCGGCGCAAATCTGGTGCGAGATCATGGCAAGGTAAAGGCCGGATTCGCAGGGAATTCGCCGTACCGGCGCCAATCCGGCCAGATCGATCAAATTTCACAGGTCAATTGAACGGCGTTGAAACCGCGCAGTGTTAACCGTGATGCTCAGAGGAGCGCGGCTTCCCCGGAAGCGTGGAAAGATTATGGCTGGATTGATCATTCCCGGTATTTTTACGCCGGTTTTCATGAAGAGGTTCAGGGCCTGGGCGGCCGACCGGCGCGGTGTTGCGGCGCTTGAGTTCGCCCTGATCGCTCTGCCCTTCTTTTTTCTCATCTTCGGCCTGCTGGAGCTTTGTGTGCTCTTTATCATGTCGTCGGTGCTGGAACATGGCCTGAACGAAGCTGCCCGCGGCATCCGCACGGGCGAGCTGCAGTCAGGGGAAGATTTCAACCGGGATGCGTTCGAGGACATTGTCTGCGCGGAACTCTTCGACCTGTTCGAATGCAAGGGGAAGATCCAGCTCGACGTGAAGACCTATGACAGTTTCACGTCCACTGGCCGGACAAGCCCCATCGACGAGCATGGCGACCTCGATACCACAGGGTTCGAGTTCAAGCCGGGCGGGCGTGACGACATCGTCGTGGTGCGCGCCTTCTATGAGTGGGAGCTGATGACCCCGGTCATGAGCGCCCCGCTCGCCAACATGAACAATAACCGCCGCCTGCTGCAGGCCACGGTCGTGTTCCGTAACGAACCTTTCTGAGGCAGGCTCCCCATGTTGAGAACCCTGAACCAGCGTTTCCGGTCCTTCCATGCGGCCAATAAGGGAATTTCGGCGGTTGAGTTCGCCCTGATCGCCCCGCTCATGGTGCTGATCTACTTTGCCTGTATCGAGTTGTCGCTGATGATGATGCTCGACCGGAAGGTGACGAGTTCGGCGGCGGCCCTGGGCGACCTTGTGGCTCGCGCGGCGACCGTCGACGATGACAATCTCGAGGATATCATCGAAGCCACCCGCATGATCCTCGAGCCCAACCCGGTCGAGGATGCGCGTCTGCGCGTCTCGAGTCTCTATGACGATGACGGTACGATCCGTGTGGCCTGGAGCGATGCGCGCGGTTTCGAGGAGTATGAAGAAGATTCCGTCATGGTGGTACCGGATGATCTGGTGCCGGAGGATGGATCGGTGATCTATGCCGAGGTCGAGTACGACTACAATTCCAAGCTCGGCTATTTCTTCACCACGTCAAAGAAGCTGCGCGACGAGTTCTACCTGCGTCCGCGCCGTGTCTCGCACGTGGCCCGTATCCGCGACAACTGACCGGCCTGACGGGGCTGTGCCCGGTGTGGCTCAGTCCAGCAGGATCTTGCGGATACGTTCGCGCTTGGCCGCGTCCACGCCGAGCGTTTCGGCCAGATAGGTGTCGAGCGAGCCGGATTCCGTCTCCATGGTGGAAAGGGCCGTTTCCAGGAAGCGCCGCTCCACGCCCAGGAAGGGGCGGTAGACCTCGGCATCATAACTCTTTTCCAGCAGCGTGTTGAAATAGTCGCGCGCTTCCGGCAGCCGTTCATCGACATCGGCCGCGGTGTTGGTCAGCTCGTAATCGGCGAAGATCTCATCCTTCGAGACCCCCAGCGCATGATGGGTCAGCGCACAGAGAATGCCGGTACGGTCCTTGCCGGCGGCGCAATTGACGAGCGCGGCTTCGCCCTCCTGCAGATTGGCGAGATGATCGAACCAGGCGGTATAGGTATCGACCAGCGCCGGGCGGTAGGGCGCCTCCTGATAATATTCGCACATCCACTGCTTGGCCGCTTCGCCATCGGCGACGACGTGTTTCAGGAAATTGATGTGCGGGGCGTCGGTCTCGCGGCCAAGGTCGGAATAGAGCTTGCGCACCCCGGAGACCGGCCATTTGTCACCATGGCGCTCGCGCTCGTCCGGGCGGCGCAGGTCGGCCTGCACGGTGATGGTCATCAGGTCGATGGCGGCGAGGTCATTGTCGGAAGCTTCCCCGAAATGGCCGGAGCGGTAGAGCTTGCCGGAGCGGATCCGCGCGCCCTCGCTGCCCTCATAGCCGCCAAAATCGCGGAAGTTCCTGACCCCCTCCAGGGGTTTGATCCGGTCTTTCATGGGTCCTGCCTTCTGCCGCCTGTCTGTATCGCGCAAGAGCTAGTGTGGGTGGGCCCTCAGGTCCACCCGCGCCCTAGCGGAAAGGCGGCTCGTCGAAGGCGCGCAGCTTGCGCGAGTGCAGCGCCGCCCCGCCTTCGCCGGCCAGCCGTTCCAGCGTCTGGATGCCGATGCGGATATGCTCGCCAATCGCGCGCTCATAAAAGCGGTTGGCCGCGCCGGGCAGCTTGATCTCGCCATGCAGCGGCTTGTCGGACACGCACAGCAGCACGCCATAGGGCACACGCAAGCGGTAGCCATTCGCGGCGATGGTCGCGCTTTCCATGTCGATGCCGATGGCGCGCGACTGGTTGAAGCGCCGCGCGGTCTCGGTGAAGCGCAGCTCCCAGTTGCGGTCGTCGGTGGTCACCACCGTGCCGGTGCGCAGCCGCTTCTTCAGCGCTTCGCCATGCTCGCCGGTGACGTCGGCCGCCGCCTCCTGCAGCGCGATCTGCACCTCGGCGATCGGCGGGATCGGAATGTCCGGCGGCAGGACGCCGTCCAGGACATGGTCGTCGCGCATATAGGCGTGGGCGAGGACATAGTCGCCGATCTGCTGGGAGTGGCGCAGGCCGCCGCAATGGCCGACCATCAGCCAGCATTCCGGACGCAGGACGGCAAGGTGGTCGGTGATCGTCTTCGCATTGGACGGGCCGACACCGATATTGACCAGCGTGATCCCTGTGCGCCCTTCGGCCATCAGGTGATAGGCCGGCATCTGGAAGCGCCGCCACGGGGCGGCATCGATGGCGGCTTTTGCCTCGGGCGTCTTGTCATCCACGACGAGCCCGCCGGCGACCGACAGGCCGGTATAGCGCGAGCCTGCCCCCAGCTGCTCGACCGCCCAGTCGCAGAAGGCGTCGACATAGCGGTGATAATTGGTGAACAGCACATAGCGCTGCATGTGATCGACCGGCGTGCCGGTATAATGCGCCAGCCGCTTCAGCGAGAAGTCGGTGCGCGGCGCGTCGAACAGCGCCAGCGGGCGGTTGGAGCCGGGCTCGTAAAGTTCGCCGTCAGCAACCTCGTCGCCGATATTGGCGAGCTTGGGCGAGGGGAACCATTTGGCGAGTTCGGCCGGATTGACCTCCTCGAGCCCGCCGGCATCGGCTTGGTCCCAGACATAGGCATACGGGATTTCCGAGCCCGACGGTTTGACCTCCACCTCGACGGGATAGTCCCGCATCAGCGGATAGAGCTGCTCCAGCAGATAGGGCCGGAAATAGTCCGGCTTGGTGATGGTCGAGATATAGGTGCCGGCTTCCGACATCTTGCCGAAGGCCCGCGAAATCGGCGGGGGCGGACCGTCCGGATCATAGCGGATGATCAGCGCGGGATAACAGAAGGCGCGCGACTGGCGCAGGTCGGCAGACGGCGGGGTGCCGTCCTGCAGGTAACGTTCAAGACTGGTGGTCAGCGCATTGACGGCGTCTTCATAGAGCGCTTCGAGCGCATCGACGACTTGTTCTGGTGTTTCGAGTTTCGACATGCTTCCCGTTGCCGCAAAGCGCTCCGGGCGTCAATTCCGGTCATAGGCAATGGTGTAAAGGATCGGCCCGGAGCCGTCCTCGCTGCCGGCCAGCGGGGTCAGCCAGTCCGGCACCTCCCCGTTTTCGAGCGCGGCGGCAAGCCCGTCGGGCGCGCGCTTCGCATAGGTCTTCAGCTCGCTCAGACCGGGGCAGTAGAGCAGGTGGTCGGCGCCGGTCATCTCGATCTTGCGCCGCGCGGTGTCGATCGGGCCGGTAAAGACCGAAAGCGTCATCTCGATGGCGGACGGATTGCGGTGATAGGGCGCCGCCGTCGCATAATGGCGCGTATGGTAGATCAGCGGGGCGCCCAGATCGATCGGCGTGAAGGCGATCATGCGCGGGGCCGAGGCAACCGCCTGGAAGGCTTCGCGGGATTTGCAGTCGGCCACTGCTTCCCCCGTCTCCGCCTCGTCCAGACTGGCCAATGAGCGCGGCAGTTGCCAGCCAATTGGCGAGACCGCCAGCGCGCCGGCCAGCAGGTAGAGCGCGGCGCGGGGCGTGCGGGCCTTGCGCCAGTGGTCGAAAAGGAGACCGAACGCCCAGCCCGCCGCGATGGCGGCCAGCAGGTGGGCCAGCGAAATGCCCCTGAGCTGCCAGGCCGAGATGAGAAACGTCACCGCAAGCCCGGTTAGCAGCGCGGCGAAACCGAAGCGGCGCTCAGGCGCGGCCTGGCGCAGCGCAATGGCCGCGGTGACCAGCCCGGCGAGCGCGAAGCCGTAATAATAGACCGCCATGGCCGGGTCGCCCGCGAAGACGGCGGGCAGGGCCCGGGCTTCGGAGACGACGCTCAGCCAGCCCGTGCGGATCTCTTCGGGCAGGCGAGCATAGGGATCGGTCAGGCAGTTTGGATTCTCGGGGCTGAAATTCGCCGGATTGGCGCTGATGAAGCTCAGCACCGTGCCCGCGCCGGCGAGCGCCACCGCACTCATGCGGGTGCGCCAGTCGCGCGCTTGCGGCAGGAAGGTCGCCACCGCGAAGAGGCCGCCGCCGGCGACCATGAGGGCGATGAAATGCGGCTGGCCGAAGGCGTCGCAGACGGTGCGATTGCCGCCGGGGCCCGGCGCGTCGAAGACATAGGCGATCAGCGCCGAAACCGCGAGCCCGGCGCCGAAGACGCGTAGCCGGTTGGTTTCTGTCTCTCCGCGCAGGATCCAGGCGGCGCTGAAGCCGATAATGATCAGGCCGATGGCGGGCAGGTTCTCGATGGCAACCGTGATCATGGCGGCGACACAGACAGCCGCGACAATCGCCGAGCGGGGGGTGCGCGCAGGGGACAGCAGGCAGGCAAAGGCGGTCAGCGCCAGCGCCAGGCCGAGCCCGTGATGGTCGATGCGTCCGGGCGTGAAGTTCACCAGGGCAAAAGACGTAAAGAAGAAGAGCAGTCCGGCCAGCTGCCCGGCCAGCGAGACGTTCAGCCGTCTCAGGCAGGTGGCGAGGGCGGCCATGATCCAGCCCAGCTGCATCAGCGGCCAGGCGGTCACCGCAATGCCCTCCGCCATTTCCCGGCCCGTCATGGGCTGCAGCAGCAGGACGATCCCGGCCAGGACGAGGTCCGGCAGGCGCGACCAGTGCATCGCCCCGCCCTCGGGCGTCAGCAGGCGGGCCTGGTCGACATCGTACCAGCGCTGTCCGGCAATCAGATCGCGGACCTGCTGCATGCGCATCATGTCGTCACTGCCGATCAGATCGCCGCCCAGCGCGGGCCCTGCCCGGAACAGAAGCGCGGCCATGGCCAGCAGGCCGGTCAGCGCGAGCGGCCAGATAGGGGTTTTCGACGTGGTCGGAAGCTCCGTCATGGGGCGATGTTTACAATCTTTCTCGTAACCGGGTGTTCACCAGCGCTTGTTATGCGCTGAATGTGGTTACTGAAAGGCTGACCGGATGAGTCGAGTCACAGCTGGCGCATTTAACCCGGTCCAGCAACAGGAAGCGGCGGTTCCGCGCGTGGCCGTGACGATCCCGTGCTACAACGAAGCCTCGACCATCGCATCGGTGATCGCCGCCTTCCGTGAGGCGCTGCCGGACGCCGAGATCTATGTCTTCGACAACAATTCCACCGATGGCACCGCCGAGGTCGCCCGCCGCGCCGGCGCGATCGTCCGCAACGAGATTCGTCAGGGCAAGGGCTATGTCGTCCAGCGTATCTTCGCAGACGTCGAGGCCGACATCTATGTCATGGCCGATGGCGACGGCACCTATGATGCCTCGCTGTCGCCGACACTGATCGAGCTGATGAAGAAGAACCATGTCGACATGGTCGTCGGCACGCGGGCCAATGTGACCCAGGATGCCGGGCGCAATGGCCACGCCTTCGGCAACCGCATGTTCAACATGCTTTTCAATGCCATGTTCGGGCGCCAGTTTACCGATATCTTTTCCGGCTACCGCGTCTTCTCGCGCCGGTTCGCGAAATCCTTCCCGGCGGTTTCCGGCGGCTTCGAGATCGAGACGGAAATGTCTGTGCATGCCTGCCAGATCGGCGTGCCCACCATGGAGCGCCCGACGCCCTATGGCATCCGCCCGGAGGATTCCGCCTCCAAGCTGCGGACCTTCCGTGACGGGGCACGCATCCTCGGCATGTTTGTCATGCTGGCCAAGGAAACCCGGCCGGCCGCCTTCTTCGGTGCTATCGGCATGCTGCTGGCACTGGCCGCGCTCGGCCTGTCGGCGCCGCTGCTGCTGACCTATTTCGAGACGGGCCTCGTGCCGCGCTTTCCCACGGCCATGCTCTCCATGGGGCTCGTCATGATCGGCACCGTGTCGGCCGTTTGCGGGCTCATCCTCGACAGCCTCGCCCGTGCCCGGGTCGAGGCGAAACGCTCGGTCTTCCTGAGCTATCCGCTCGGACAATGGCAGAAATAGTCAGACAGCTTTTTGCGGCGCGCTTCCTGCGCTTCGTCATGATTGGCGGGCTGAGCTTTCTCGTCGATGCGGGCCTGCTCGTCCTGATGATGAAGCTTGGCGCCGGGCCGTTTGCTGCGCGCGTCGTTTCCATCGCAGTGGCCATGCTCGTGGCCTGGCGGCTGAACCGGGCGCTCACCTTCGGCAGCAGCCATGACGGCCAGCTTCGCGAAGCCGGGCGCTATGCCCTTGTGGCCGGCAGCGTCGCGGCCCTGAACTATGCGCTTTATGCCGGGCTTCTGCTGGCGGTGCCGGCCTGTCCGCCGGTGCTCGCGACGGCGATGTCGACGCTCCTCTGCACGGGGGCGTCCTTTCTCGGCTATGGAAAGTTTGCTTTCCGCACAGGCTAAAGCCCGCTTGTCTGCAGGACGAGGAAGGCGATGCCGTAGACCTGCAGCGCGATCAGGGCGAGCCCGGCGGCGAGCGCAAGGAAGAAGCGGCCCCAGTGATGGCCCTGGCCGAGCGCGAAGATCCCGGCGCCGACCCCGCCAATCGTCGTCGACAGCGTCAACGGATCGAGCCGGCCGAGCCCGATCAGCGAGTCCAGCACATAGATGATGAGCGGGGCGCAAAGCAGGCCCGCGCCGACAATGATGAGCCAGTGACGCACAGCAGTCATGATGCCTGACAATACGCATGGAGGGCGGCGAGGCTCCAGCGGGTCCGGCAGGTTTTCCTGTGGAGATGGGGCCGGTCTATTGCGTCGGCACGGCCCGCGCCGGGTGGATGGCCGGCAGGATATCGCCGTCGAACACGCAGGGCCGCAGGGCGCCGGTGCCGGGAATATCCGGATCGGCGAGATAGGCCGACAGGCCAAGCCGGGCGGCGGCATCGATTTCGCGGTCGCTCAGGCGTTCCGTGCTGCGGGCCAGAAGGCGGCGGGTCTCGCAGCGATAGAGCCGGACATGGCGCAGCGCCGGGGCGTCTTCGCCCGCGCGCAGCTGGTGGAAGGCGTTGAGCTGTCGCCTTGAGCTGACGGCCAGCGCGGCCGGCCAGCCGGGGCCGTCGGGCCGTGCAATCCAGAGATGGGAAAGCTGCGTTTCCGGGTCGGTCCGGTCGAAGCTGACCTTGATGATCTCGCCATGGGGCAGGCGCTCTGTCTCGATATCGGCCAGGCCACGGCGTGCGATGCGGGCCGTCCAGAGCGTGATGGCGTCGTCGCGCAGGGCCGTGGCCCGCTCCGGTTCGCCAAGCGCGAAGCGCACCGCGGCATGCATCAGCAGGGCTTCGGTGTCGCGCATGTCGCCGGCCGCCTCGAAATGGCTGGCGGCCGTCCCTGTCTCTTCCGCCCAGGCGGCGGCGAGGCCGGCAATGCGGTGAGCCTCCGGGATTTCCGGGCGCTGCGGGCAGCGGGCGATGAAGTCTTCGGTGGTCCTTAGCACATAGGCCGGGGTGGCTTCTTCTTGCGGGTCTTCCATGGCGACCTGCCAGGCGGAGACATCGCTCAGGCCGCAGGCGGGTGCGGTCTCGGCGACGGCCTGACGGGCCAGGCCGGAATAGGTCGCGACCGTCGAGACGATCAGGGCGCCGAGATAGCGAAGAAGCCGCTTTCGCATGGATCACTCCAGCTGGTTACCTTTTGATAACCACGCCAGCGTGCAAGTGCGATGCCGGTTGGCGCGCGGGCTAGCCTAAGCGTTGAAGGCCTGCACCGTCCAGATGAGTCCCGTCACGAAGATGGCGAGCGAGACGGGCACCACAATCATCGGGCGGTAGAGGTCCATCCGCGAGGCCTGTTTCAGCACGCCGCGGAAATAGAGCGAGGCCGCGAGCGCCAGGCCGATAATGGCAAGGTGGGCGATTTCCAGGCCGAGATTGAAGCCGAACAGGGCCGAGGCATTCCCGGGCTGTGCAGAGGCCAGGCCCAGGAAGACGAGGCCGAAGGAGAGGCCGTGGATCAGGCCATAGGCGAAGACCAGGCCCGGCTTCATCTTTGTCACCCGCCCGAAGAGCAGGTTCTCAAGCGCGGCCAGCATGATGGTGGCCGGCACCAGCCATGCGACGATGCTGGCGGGCGGGGCGATCACGCCGAGCCCGGTCAGCCACAGCGTCAGAGAGTGGCCGAGAATGAAGGCGATGACCTGGGTTGCCAGCGGGCCGGTGCGCGGCGAGGTTAGGAAGATGGCGAGCAGGAACAGGATCTGCGGGTGCCCGCCCGGCATGATGTAGCCCACACCGGCAGACAGAAAGCCGCCAAAGCTCTGCGGGCCGGCGAGCTCGATCGTCACATCCGGGGCAGCCAGCGCCGACGGCACGAACAGGGCTGCGGCCAGAAGCGCGCCCAGACAGAAGCGGAGCCAGGGCCCCGGCGTGTCAGGTATGAACTGTTTCATCATGTGATCCCCCACCTGAATGATCCGGACCGATCATAGGCAGTGTATCTGATTCCTGCGCGTCCTCCTCATCATGTGCATGATCGTGTTGGCCGCTGCCGGGCGCGTGCCCATGCCCGGGCGCGAAGATCAGCGCGAGCGCGATACAGGCGCCTGCGCCGATTGCGACGAGACCGCGGGCCGGCTTCATCTCGCTGAGCGGAGCCATGAGCGGGCCTGTGGCGACAAAGATGAGAAGGCCGGCCGACATGGCGAAAAGCGCGCCGGTCGTTTCCACGTCCAGCCCGTACATGAACGGTCCGGAGACGAGCACACCGAGTGGCGTTGTCGCGGCTGCGGCCAGGAAGGCGAACCAGAAGGCATTGGCATTGCTGACGCCATAACGGCGCAGGATTGCGAAAGCGATAACGCCCTCGGGGATCTCGTGCAGGATCAGGCCGAAGGCGGCATAGACGCCGGAGACGAAGCTGGCTGCAAAGGTCACCGCATAGATCACCCCGTCCATGAAGGAGTGCACGGCAATCGCCAGTACCGGCGTGAGCGCCTCGGTGGGCTTGAGGTCGCCCTGGCGGGACGGGTTGAGCGCCCGGATGAGATTGTTCATCAACAGCCCGCCGAAAAAGCCCATGGCGAGCCAGGCCGGCGCCATGTGCGACATGGAAAAGGCTTCCGGCAGGATGTGCAGGAAGGTCAGCGTCGCCAGCATGCCCGCGGCGACCAGGCCGAACAGGGTGGCATTGCGCTCGCTCCACAACGCCTTCTGCGCCACGATGATCAGGCCGACCGTCGTCATGAAGGCCGCGATCAGGCCGAAGAAGAGCGGTGCCTGTACAGAGTCCCACATTGTCTGGTGCACCTTGTCAGTCGAATGCCGCCTGTTATGCAGCTGTGAGGGATTGGAACGTGCAATTGCTCCGCGCTGAATGTTATAGTATCTCAAAACGCGTTTTGCGACTGCTTTTTCCGGTCTGGCTGCAACCCCCTTTCAGGAAGGGTAAGAGGTGATCATGCGACTGTCCCGAGCCTTCATCGCTGTAGCGGCCCTCGGCCTGATGCCGGTCCTGGCCGGGTGCGACCGTGGCGAGGAGGCCGTGACCAAGGATGTGACCGGGCCCTCCGGGGCGGTGTCGCCACAGGCCGAAGCGCCGGAAGAGGCCGCAGAGAGCCCGGCGGCAGACACTGGTGAGACGGCCGGGACGCAGAGGCTGGAAGCCCATGAACATGGCCGCGCAAGCCTCGCCGCCGCCGTCGATGACGATACGCTGACCATCACCTTCGAGGCGCCGCTCGTCTCGCTGGTCGGCTTCGAGCACGCCCCCGAGAATGACGAGCAACAGGCCGCCATCGACGCGCTCAAGGATGCCTTCTTCATCCCTGGCGACATGGTCAGCGTGAACGCCGCGGCCGAATGCCTGCCGCTGATGACGACATCGGGCACGCACTTCGCGCACGGCCATGGAGGACTGGAAGCCGAACATGTCTTTACCTGCGAAAAGCCCGCCCGGATCGAGCAGATCGAGTTCCTGATGCTGGACACCTATCCCGATCTGAAGGTGATCGAGGCGGTCTTCCTCTCCGATACGACGCAGGCCGCCGGCGAACTGACCGCCGCCAAGCCGATGCTGGAGGTTCGCTGAGCCCCGTGAGCACCGAACCGGCCATCCGGATCAGGGACCTTCGCTTTGCCTGGGGCGAGGGTCCGCCCCTGCTCGAGATTCCGGCCTTCGATCTGGCCGTGCGCGAACGCCTCTTCCTGCGCGGGCCGAGCGGGTCGGGCAAGTCGACCCTGCTTGGGCTGATCGCCGGCGTGCTCGAGCCGCAGGCCGGTCGTGTCGAAGTGCTGGGCGAGGACATGTCGGGGCTCTCGGGCTCGAAGCGCGACGCGCTGCGCGCCGACCGGCTGGGCGTGATCTTCCAGATGTTCAACCTCGTGCCCTATCTCTCCGTGGTGCAGAATGTGACGCTGCCCTGCCGCTTTTCGAAAGCGCGCCGCGAGGCCGTCGAGGGCGGACCAGTGGCGGAGGCCAGGCGCCTGCTCGCCAGGCTGGGGCTGACGGATGAAAAACTGCTCGCCCGGCCCGTCACCGAGCTTTCGGTTGGCCAGCAGCAGCGTGTGGCCGTCGCCCGCGCCCTGATCGGGGGGCCGAAGATTGTGATTGCCGACGAGCCGACCTCCGCACTCGATGCCGATGCGCGCGACCGGTTCATCGAACTCTTGAATGAAGAGGCCGCCCGCTCCGGCGCAGCGCTGCTCTTTGTGAGCCATGACGCCTCGCTCGCTTCGCATTTCGACCGCAGTGTCGACCTCTCCGAGATCAACCGGACGAGGGCGGTGGCATGACGGGTATTCTCGGTCTCGCCTGGCGCAGCCTGATGAACCGCAAGGGCTCGGCGCTCCTGACCGTGCTCGCCGTCGCGCTGTCGGTCGCGCTCTTCCTCGGCGTCGACAAGGCCCGTCACGGGGCGCGCGCCGGGTTCGACAACACGATTTCCGGCACCGATCTCATCGTCGGCGCGCCGACCGGGCAGATCAACCTGCTGCTCTATTCGGTCTTCCGGCTCGGCAATGCGACCGCCGAGATCAGCTGGGAGACCTATCAGGAGGTCGTCAATCGCGATGATATCGCCTGGACCATCCCGGTCTCGCTCGGCGACAATCATCGCGGCTACCGCGTCATGGGCACCGACGAGACCTATTTCGAGCGTTACCGCTATGGCGATGGCAAGGCGCTGAAACTGGCCGAAGGCGAGCGGTTCGACGATGTCTTCGATGCGGTGATCGGATCGGAGGTCGCCCGCAAGCTCGGCTATGGTGTCGGTACGGAACTGGTGCTGACCCATGGGCTCGGCGCGGGCGGGCTCAGCGATCATGAGAACCGGCCCTTCATCATCTCCGGCGTGCTCGCGCCGACCGGCACGCCGGTGGACCAGACCATCCATATCCCGCTTGAAGGCATGACGGCGATCCATGTCGGCTGGGAAACCGGCACGAAGAACCCCTATGCCGACACGATCACCGAAGAGATGATCCGCGATTTCGACCTGACGCCGAAATCGATCACGGCGATCTTTGTCGGGCTGGAGCGGCGCGGCACCATCCTGTCGACCCAGCGCGCGCTGAACACCCGCGCCGGCGAGCCACTTATGGCGATCATTCCCGGCCAGGCGCTGGCCGAGCTCTGGCAGGTGACCGGCGTGGTCGAGCGCGCCCTGATCGCTGTCTCGGTCTTCGTGATCGCGGTCGGCCTCGTCTCGGTTCTGACCAGCATCCTCACAAGCCTGAACGAACGCCGCCGCGAAATGTCGATCCTGCGCGCGACCGGGGCGCGGCCCGGCCATATCCTGTTCCTGATGGTGGCCGAGGCCGGCCTGCTCGGGCTCGCCGGGGCGGTGCTCGGTGTGCTCGTCGTGCAGGCAGGGCTGCTCGGTCTCGGCCCTGTGCTGGCCGAGCGCTATGGCGTGCAGTTGCAGGGGCTTGGCTTGTCGCCGGTCGACCTGTGGACTGTGCTGGGCGTGACGGCGGCGGCCCTCCTCATCGGCCTTATCCCGGCGGTGACGGCTTTGCGCCGCTCGCTCGCCGACGGGCTGACAGTGAAGCTCTGAGGGCCCGGATATGTTGTTGAGTGTGGAACCCTTGCCAGGACAGTTCTAGAAAGAGTGCCATGATCCTACGTCTTCTTGCCGCCAGCGCCCTTGCCGGGCTTGCCCTGTCCGCCTGCAGCCAGGGCGAGACGCCCCCGGCCAGCGATGCGGCCGCCGAAACGGACAACAGCGCCCAGCCGACCAAGGCCCCGGCGCCGGCCGAAAATACGGATGGCCCGCAGGTCGGTGACCGCGTGCCGGAGCCGGATACAAGCGGCGATGACCGCTCTGTCGCCGAACAGGCGGCCGCCGAAAAAGCGAAGTCCGAGGAACTGGCCGCGCGCGGCGTCACCGAGATCGGCTGGGAAGAGCTGATGCCGGAAGGCGAGGAAGAGCGCTTTGCCGAGCTTTATCAGCAGCAGATGGCCAGGGCTTATTCCAAGGGTATCAGCGAAGGCTCAAGCGCCGACACGGCCGTCCAGATTGGCACCTTCAATACCGTCGACGAGATCATGGGCCAGGCGGCCGATGGCATGAAGATCCGCCTGCCGGGCTACACCGTGCCGTTCGAATACGGCAAGAATGCCGAGATCAACGAATTCCTGCTCGTGCCTTATTATGGCGCCTGCCTGCACGCCCCGCCGCCGCCGCCGAACCAGACCGTTTTTGTGAAGACCGAAGACGCGATCCAGCTGAAGGACCTTTCGCAGGCTGTCTGGATCGAGGGCACGCTGCGCGTCCAGAAACAGACTTCCGATCTCGCCGATGCGGCCTATACGATCGAGATGACGGGCTGGGAAATCTACGAATATTAAGGGTTTGGCGGGGCCGGGCGCCCGGCATAAAGAAGGGCGCCGCCAGTCAGGCACCGCCCTTCAGAACGCCACTAACTCTACTGAGCGAGCTTGTCGCGCAGATTGGTTAAGAGATTACGACTGCTTGGCGAGCAGGTTGCGGATCTCTTCCAGCAGAACTTCCTGGCGCGGCGGCGCCGGCGCTTCGGCGGGGGCTTCGTCCTGTTTGCGCTTCAGGCTGTTGACGCCCTTCACCACGAAGAAGAGCGCGAGCGCCATGATGACGAAGGAAATCACATTGTTGATGAACAGGCCGTAGGCGATCACCGGGGCGCCGGCCTCATTGGCCGCGGCGAGCGAGCCATAGGTGTTGCCGTCGAGCGGCAGGATCAGGTCCGCAAAGTCGACGCCGCCGAGCAGCAGGCCGAGCGGGGGCATCATGATGTCGTTGACGAGCGATTTGACGATGGTTGAAAACGCCCCGCCGAGGATGAAACCGACGGCCAGGTCGACCAGGTTTCCCTTCATCGCGAATTCTTTGAATTCCTTGAACATTTCTTCCCTCCCTGAAAGGGGCCCGGTCAGGATTTGACCGCAAGGGGAAGCATTCGCGTGTTCCGCGAGATCGTCAATATGGAAGGGGAGGGTCGCGCCTAGCGGGCTTCCGGGTCGGTGCCGCCATTGACGCGGGCGCGCAACTCCTTGCCCGGCCGGAAGAAGGGCACGGTCTTCGCCTCCACATGCACCTTCTCGCCGGTGCGAGGATTGCGTCCGACGCGCGGTTTTCGTTCGCGTACGGAGAAGGCGCCGAAGCCGCGAAGCTCGACCCTGTTTCCCTCCGCGAGGGCGTCGGCAATTTCGTCCAGAATAACAGCCACAATCTTCTCAAGATCCTCGTGCTTGAGATGGCTGTATTCGGCCGCGAGCTTTGCGATGAGTTCTGACCTGAGCATGACTTTGTTTGTAAACGAAATTTGGGGCGGAAACCAGTGGTTCCGCCCCAAACACTGTCTTGCTTTTTTGTCATGTTGCAGTGGAAGCACTGCTCAGACAGGATTTACTCGGCGTCGTCGTCCTTCTTGGCCTTCGCCTTGGAGGTCGATTTCTTGGCCGTGGCCTTCTTGGCCGGAGCCTTCTTCGGCTTCTCTTCAGCGTCGGCGGCATCCGCCTCGGCTTCGGCTTCATCGGCTTCGCCGGCCTCGACCTCGTCAGACTTGGTCTCGGCTTCGTCAGCCGTTTCCGTCGTCTTGCTGGAGGCCTTCTTGGCCTTCGCGGTCGGAGCGTCATCCTCTGCAGCTTCGCCGGCATCGTCGCCCTTGGCGAGCGCTGCGCCGAGAATGTCACCCAGCGAGGCGCCGCTGTCGGCCGAACCGTACTGCTTCACGGCTTCCTGCTCTTCGGAGATCTCGAGCGCCTTGATCGAGACAGACACGCGGCGGGCCGCCTTGTCGATCTGCGTCACCTTGGCGTCGAGCTTGTCGCCGACGGAGAAGCGTTCCGGACGCTGCTCCGAGCGGTCGCGCGAGAGATCCGAACGGCGGATGAAGGCCGTCATCGGCGGTTCGCCGAACTGGACCTCGATGCCACCGGAGGTGACTTCGCTGACCGTACAGGTCACCGTGGAGCCGCGGCGGACATCCATGTCGGACATCGGGTCGCCGGACAGTTGCTTGATGCCGAGCGAAATACGCTCTTTCTCGACATCCACATCCAGCACCTTGGCACGGACGACGTCACCCTTGTTGAAGTTGGCGATCGCTTGCTCGCCCGGCACATCCCACGAAATGTCGTTGATGTGGACCATGCCGTCGAGTTCCGGGCCGAGACCGATGAACAGGCCGAATTCCGTGATGCCACGAACTTCGCCTTCGACTTCGGTACCGGGCGGGTGCTCTGCCATGAAGGCCGACCACGGATTGTCCTGGGTCTGCTTCAGGCCGAGCGAGATGCGGCGCTTCTCGGCGTCGACATCGAGAACCTCGACCATGACTTCCTGAGACGTGGAGACGATCTTGCCCGGATGGACATTCTTCTTCGTCCAGCTCATTTCGGAGACGTGGATCAGGCCTTCGACGCCATCTTCCAGCTCCACGAAAGCACCATAATCGGTGATGTTCGTGACGGTGCCCGGAAGGCGCGTGCCGACCATGTACTTGCTCTCGACGCCTTCCCACGGATCGGCTTCGAGTTGCTTCATGCCGAGCGAGATGCGCTGGGTGTCGGTGTTGATCTTGATGATCTGGACTTTCACCGTGTCGCCGACGTTGACGACCTGGCTCGGATGGTTGATCCGCTTCCAGCTCATGTCGGTGACGTGCAGAAGGCCGTCGATGCCGCCGAGGTCCACAAAGGCCCCGTAATCGGTGATGTTCTTCACGACGCCCTCGCGGACATCGCCTTCGTTCATCGCTTCGACGATTTCGGCACGCTGTTCGGCGCGGCTCTCTTCAAGGATCGCACGGCGCGAGACAACGATGTTGCCGCGGGCACGGTCGAGCTTCAGGATCGCGAACGGCTGAACTTCGCCCATGAGCGGGCCGACGTCGCGGACCGGGCGGATGTCGACTTGCGAGCCCGGCAGGAAGGCGTTGACGCCGCCGAGATCGACGGTGAAGCCACCCTTCACGCGGCCGGAAATGGCGCCCTTGACCGGTTCGCCCTTATTGTAGCTGTCTTCCAGCTTGATCCAGCTCTCTTCGCGGCGCGCCTTGTCGCGCGAGAGAACGGCTTCGCCCATCAGGTTCTCGATGCGGTCGAGGAAGACCTCGACAATATCGCCGACCTTGGGCTGTTCGTCCTCGAGGAGGAATTCCTTCGTGGGCACGCGGCCCTCGACCTTCAGGCCGACATCGAGGATGAGTTGGTCACCGTGGATGGCAATGACGGTCGCGGGGACCACACGGCCCTCCTGCAGCGTCGATGCCGCGGTGCTTTCTTCGAACATCGCGGCAAAATCGTCGGTGCTCGGATTCATGGTTTCAGTTGCAGACATGTTTTCTCCAAAGGTCTGATCAACGCGGTTCAGGGCGCCCAAGCGGAATTGCCGGCGCGTACACGCAGTCAGTCTTTTCTCGGAAATGGGCGGAGGCGAGGTCTTTGGATTTGAAGCCGCCGGGGCTTCAGGACCTGCTACTCCTGACGGGCCAGCACTGTCTCGACAGCGGCCCGCGCCTTTTCCACAGCCGCGTCTATAGTCAGATCAGTGGTGTCGATCAAGACCGCGTCTGCCGCCATCTTCATCGGCGCATCCTTGCGGGTGCTGTCGCGCTGGTCGCGCTCGCGCAGCTGGGTCGTCAGTTCGTCCAGCGTGATGGTCTCGCCGGCGGCCTGAAGCTCGCGGTGGCGGCGCGCGGCGCGGACCTCGACATCGGCATCGATCCAGAGCTTCACATCGGCGTCGGGGCAGACCACGGTGCCGATGTCGCGGCCATCGAGCAGGGCGCCTGTCGCCTGGTGGGCAAAGGCGCGCTGCAGCTCCAGCAGGGCAGCGCGCACCTCGGGGATCGCGGCCACCTTCGAGGCGGCCGATCCGGCTTCGGCGGTGCGCAGCCGGGACTCTTCAAAGGCGTTCACATCGAGATGGGCGGCGACGTCTGCGAGGCCGGCGGCATCATCCAGCGCCACGCCCTTGTTGAGCGCGGCAACACCCGTGGCGCGGTAGAGCCGGCCCGTATCCATGTATGGCAGCCCGAAATGAGCGGCCAGACGCCGGGCAATCGTGCCCTTGCCCGAGGCAAGCGTTCCATCGATGGCAATAATCATGGCGGGGAGACATGCGCGAACCGTCTGAAAGCGTCAACTACGCCTTGCCAAGCCATGACAGTCGCTGCCATCAAACGCCTCGGTACGGGCAGAAAAGACGAAGGGAGACCGGCATGCAGGACCTCTGTGCAGATCGCCAATGGGGCTGCGAGGCGGTGCGCCGTATCAATGCGGATTTCAACCGCTCGGCCGACACCCACCTGATCCGCGTCGACCTCGAAGGCTTTCCCGAGCAGACGCTCTATCTCAAGGACGAGTCGATCCACCCGTCCGGCAGCCTGAAGCACCGGCTGGCCCGCTCGCTCTATCTCTATGGCCTCTGCAATGGGCGGATCGGGGCCGATACGGTCATCGTCGAAAGCTCGTCGGGCTCCACGGCGGTCTCGGAAGCCTATTTCGCCAAGCTGCTCGGTCTGCGCTTCATCGCCGTCGTGCCGGAGGGGACCGCGCAGAAGAAGCTCGACCAGATCAGTTTCTATGGCGCCGAGACGCGCGCCGTGCCAGCCCCGGACATCTATGCCGAGGCCGAACGCATCGCCGATGAGCTTGGCGGGCATTATATGGACCAGTTCACCTATGCCGAACGCGCGACCGACTGGCGCGGCAACAACAATATCGCCGAGAGCCTGTTCGCCCAGCTTGCCCTGGAGGAGCATGCGCTGCCCGACTGGGTGGTGATGAGCGCCGGCACCGGCGGCACGTCGGCCACCATCGGGCGCTATATCCGCTATCGCGGGGACCTGGCGGCCAGGACCCGGCTCTGTGTCGCCGACCCGGAAAACTCGGTCTTCTATGACCACTATCGCACCGGCGACCCGGACCTGCGCATCAAGACAAAGTCCCGCATCGAGGGGATTGGCCGCCCGCGTGTCGAGGCCTCTTTCCAGCCGCGCGTGATCGACCACATGATGCAGGTGCCCGATGCCGCCTCGCTGGCGACGATCCACTGGCTGGAAGGCGTGCTGGGCCGCAAGTGCGGCGGCTCGACCGGCACAAATGTCTGGGCGGCGCTACAGCTGATGGCCGAGATGCGCGACGCGGGCGAGGCGGGCAGTGTCGCGACCCTGCTCTGCGACGGCGGGGAGCGTTATCTCGACACCTATTACAACCCCGACTGGCTGGCGCGCGAGGGGCTCGACCTTGCGCCCTATCTCAAGACGCTGGAAGAGCTTGCCGGCTAGGGCTGGTGGAGCGCGCCCTTGATGGCGGTCGCATTCTGCGCGTCGAAGGCCGCCAGCGTGATCTCGATGTCGGCGCGGGCGGCATAGTCCCGGCAGGTGGTCACCGCCACGCCGGCGGCTTCGTTCAGCGGGTAGCCATAAGCGCCCGTCGAGATGGCCGGGAAGACGATGGAGGAGAGCTCCCGGCGCAGGAGCTCATCGAGGCAGTGCGTATAGCAGGCCTTCAGTAGTTCGGCCTCGCCCTGGTCGCCGCCGCGCCAGACCGGGCCGACCGTATGGAAGATCAGCCGGTCGCGGATGCCGAACCCGTCGGTCACGCGCACCTCGCCGGTCGGGCAGGGCGCGAGCGGGCGGCAGGCCTCCTTCAGCTCCGGCCCGGCCGCGCTGTGGATCGCGCCATCGACACCGCCGCCGCCCATCAGAGAGCTGTTGGCGGCGTTGACCACGGCGTCGCATGCCACGTCGAGCAGGTCGCCTTCATAAAGCTGGATCGTGCCTTTCATTGCGCGGGCCTCCCTTTGTCTGGTTCATCAGCCAACGCGCGGGGCCGCGAACAGTGCCTCAGCCTTCGCGGATATCCGCGCCCAGCTCGGCCATATGGGCCATGAAGTCTGGGTACGAGGTGGCGATCATGCCCGGATCGTCGATGGACACCGGCTTCTGGCTGGCCGTGCCCATGACGAGCGCGCTCATCGCGATGCGGTGGTCGTGATGGGTCTCGACCAGGCCGCCGCCCGGCGGCGGGCCGCCACAGCCCTGCACGACGAAACCGTCCGCGCGCTCTTCCACCTCGACGCCGTTGACCCGCAGCATGGCGACGACTGCGGCGATGCGGTCGCTTTCCTTCACGCGCAGCTCCTCGGCGCCGGAGACGACCGTTTCGCCTTCGGCAAAGGCGGCGAGCACGGCCAGGATAGGGAATTCGTCGATCATGGAGGCGACCAGCGTTTCCGGAATGGCGCAGCCTTTCAGCCCGGTGGTGGCAGCCTGCAGGTCGATGAGGCGCTCGCCGGCGGCGTCCCTGATCTCTTCCGCGCCAAGCCCGGCGCCCATCAGGCTCGCGGCCTGGAAGAAGCCGTCGCGCGTCTCGTTCGACATGATGCCCTCGACCACGACCCCGCCCGAAGGCGAGATCAGCGCCCCGGCAATCATGAAGGCCGCCGAGGACGGGTCGCCCGGAATGACGGTGTCGACGGCGCTCAGATGCTGGCCGCCCTCGATACGGATGACCTGCTGCGTGCCCGGTCCGGGCCGCGAGGAGACGGTGACCCCGAAGCCGCGCAGCATCTTTTCGGTATGGTCGCGCGTCGGGCGCGATTCCGTCACCTGCGTGGTGCCTTCGGCATTGAGCCCGGCGAGCAGCACGCAGGATTTGACCTGGGCGGAGGCCTGTTCGGGCGCGAAGTCGATGGCCTGCAGCGCCTCGGAGCCATGCAGGGTCAGCGGCAGCATGCCCCGCCCGTCATGTTCGAAGCGCGCGCCCATCCGCTCCAGCGGTTTGATCACGCGGTTCATCGGGCGTTTCGACAGGCTCTCATCGCCGACAAGGTGCGCCGTGATCGGATAGCCGGCCATCAGACCCATCATAAGCCGCGAGCCGGTGCCGGAATTGCCGAAGTCGAGATCGCCGGATGGCGAGGCCAGTCCGGCCCTGCCGGTACCTTCGATGGTCCAGCGTCCGCCGCCTTTCGATTGCAGCGTCGCGCCCATGGCGCCCATGGCTTTCGCGGTGTTGAGAACATCCTCGCCTTCGAGCAGGCCGGAAATATCCGAGGTGCCTTCGGCAATGCCGGCAAACATCAGGGCACGGTGCGAACACGATTTGTCGCCGGGCGCCCGTATGGCGCCCTGAAAGCGGGCAACAGGGTGGGAGGTCCAGACCAATTACATCTCCTCTGCACAAGCGGGCGAAAAGCGCTTTGACAGGGACGCGCCTTTCTGGCAAGCGCCCCCCCATCATTTCATTCGAGGTGCGGAGACCTTCACCGATGGCCGATCCCGATCTTGGTACAAAACAGATTTGCCCAAGCTGCGAAGCCAAGTTCTACGACCTGAACAAGCGCCCAGCCGTTTGCCCGAAATGCAAGACGGAATTCGATCCGGAAGACGACGAAATCCGCTCGGCAAGCGCGAAGCTCAAGGCGAAGCGCGCGAAAAGTTCGGTTCCCAAGGACGACGAGGAAGACGACCTCGAGGAAGAGCAGACCAAGCGCAAGAAGAAGAAGGCGGCCGCCGCTGACGCCGATGACTCCGATGAGGAGGACGACAGCGACGATACCGAGGACGATGACGAGGAGGAGGACGAAACCTCCCGCGAACTCGGCTCCGACGCCGATGAAGTCGTCCTTGAAGGCGGCGACGACGAGGACGATGAAGAAGCCGCTCCGGGCAAGGTGCCGGCGGGCTTCAACGAGGACGGCCTCGACGATGACGACGACGATGATGAAGACGACATCGACCTCGATGACGAGGAAGAGGATTTCGATCTCGAGGAAGACGATATCGACCTCGGCGAGGATGATCTCGACCTCGACGACGAGGACGATGATGACGACGATGACACCGGCGAAGAAGACGACGGTGAGGACGACGACAAGAAGTCCTGATAAATGGACTTGATCAGGAGGCCGTGAGACTATAACTCACGCGTCTCCGGTGAATTGGGGCCTTAGCTCAGCTGGGAGAGCGCCTGCATGGCATGCAGGAGGTCAGCGGTTCGATCCCGCTAGGCTCCACCATTCATTTCCGGTTTTCCGGTTTGCTTCGCAAAATTTTTGATCCAGTGAATCAAAAACAGGAAATGAATGCCCCGGCAGGGGCTTCCCGAAAATCAGGATGAAATGCCCCGCCAGGGGACTTTTTTTGTTCAGATCCCCGCTTCCTCGCGTTTCGCGATGGATCGCGCTCAGGGCTGTTTTGGGTTTTGTTTCCGTTTCGCGGGTTTGCCGCTCACCTGAAACGGGCTCAGGGCTGCTCCTCTCAATACCCGCCATAGAATAAATCAGGCCTGTTCGGGCCCGGCCGGCCGGAACAGCCATTCGGCAGCCCGCGTTTCTCCCTCCGTAATCAATGGAGAGACAAATGCCCCATACGCTGACGCTTCAGTCGATCGAGACTGTGACCCATGACGTGAACCGCTACAGGTTCGACAAGCCGTCGGGCCTTGCCTACACGCCGGGGCAGGCTTTCGATATCGGGCTCGACCGCGATGGCTGGCGCGATGACAAGCACCCCTTCACGCCGACCAGCCTGCCTGACGAAGGCTTTCTGGAATTCACCATCAAGACCTATGTCGAGCATGACGGGCTCACCAAGCGCCTGGCCGATCTCAAGCCCGGCGACACGGTGCTGGCCGACGAGCCGTGGGGCGCCATTCACGACCAGGGGCCGGGCTGGTTCATCGCCGGCGGCGCCGGGGTGACGCCCTTCATCGCCATCCTGCGCCAGCGGCTCGCCCGCGAAGGCACGCTGGAAGGGTCCGAGCTGATCTTCTCCAACAAGACCGAGGATGACATCATCCTGCGTGACGCCTTCGAGAAGATGCCGGGCCTCAGCACATACTTCACGGTGACCGACCAGAAGGATGCCAGCGTGCACACCGGCCAGATCGACCGCGACCTGCTCGCCGCCCGCATCACGCCCGGCAAGGGCAAGTGCTATGTCTGCGGGCCGGATGCGATGCTGGACGATATTTCCGGGGCGCTTCTGGATATCGGCGTGCCGGAATCCGATATCATTACCGAGGAGTTCGACTGACAGGCACCAGTCTGAACAGCTATTCATCCCCGCTCTTCCAGGGCCCCAAATGCCTTGGTCTTGCCATGGATCTGGCTTGAACCGGGCCTGTTCAGACACCAAATATAGTCATGACACGATGCCCGGCGGCAAAAGAGGAGCTGCCGCCAAGTTGGGGCTTCTGCCGGGTACGATGTCGTGGTCCTGTCTTTGAAAGGAAGGAGCATGCCATGACGACAGACCTTGAAACCCAAGCTGTGAAGCTGTTTTCGGCAAAGGATCTGGTGTACATCCGCCGGATCGCGGAAAACGAGCTCGCCGACCTGCCCGATGAAGCGCTGCAGACGGTCGAAGACCGTGACTCGCTCTTCGTGCTCTCGAACGGCGAAGGTCAGCAGCTGGCGATTGTCGAGGGCCGCGACGCTGCCTTTGCAGCCGCCCGCGCTCACGAAATGAAGCCCGTCAGCGTGCACTAGACACTGCGACGCGAAGCGCTGCTTTCGAAACGAAAAGCCCGGCAGAGATGCCGGGCTTTTTCTTTGCCTACAGAATGGCCGGGATGACCCGGTCCGGCGGCTTGTGGCCGTCGGCGAAGGTCTTGATGTTGATGATGACCTTTTCGCCCATCTCGATACGGCCCTCGATCGTGGCCGAGCCCATATGCGGCAGCAGCAGGACGTTCGACAGGCCGACCAGCTCCGGGTTCACCATCGGCTCGCGTTCGAAGACGTCGAGGCCGGCGCCGGCAATCTTGCCGGCCTTCAGCGCGCGGGCGAGCGCGGCTTCGTCGATCACCTCGCCGCGGGCGGTGTTCACAATGAAGGCTTCGGGCTTGATCAGCTCGATGCGCCGGGCATTGAGCAGGTGGAAGGTTGCGGGGGTGTGCGGGCAGTTGACCGAGATGATGTCCATGCGCGCCAGCATCTGGTCGAGGCTTTCCCAGTAGGTCGCCTGCAGCTCGTCGCTGATCTGGCGGTTTACCGGCTTGCGGTTGTGATAATGGATCTGCAGCCCGAAGGCGCGCGCGCGGCGGGCGACGGCCTGGCCGATGCGGCCCATGCCGATAATGCCGAGGCGCTTGCCCGAGAGGCGCCGGCCGAGCATCCAGGTCGGTGCCCAGCCATCGAACTTGCCGGCTTCCATCAGCTTGATGCCTTCATGCAGGCGGCGCGGTACAGCCAGGATCAGCGCCATGGTCACATCGGCGGTGTCGTCGGTCAGCACGCCCGGCGTGTTGGTGACGGTAATGCCGCGCTGGACGGCGCTCTCGATATCGAGATTGTCGACCCCGGCCCCGAACTGGGCGATGTGGCGCAGTTGCGGGCCGGCCTGGGCCAGCAGGCGCGCATCGATGCTGTCCGTCACGGTCGGCACGAGGACGTCAGCGCGCTTCACCGCGTCGATCATCTGTGCGTCCGAGAAGGGGACATCGGTTTCATTCAGTTCCGTGTCGAACAGTTCCTTCAGACGGATTTCGACAGGGTCCGGCAGACGCCGGGTCACGATCACCTTCAGCCGCTCTGCGGTCATTGACGTTTCCTTTCCTGCCATTTCGCATAGCAGAGCATTCCCGGATCGCCAATCCGCGAGACGATGCAGGTGCGCTTTACCGGCGATTCACCCGCTCGCGCCATCATGGCGTCATGAAGTTTCTTGTCTGCTCGCTTTTATGGGCTTGCCTTATCCTGACTGGCTCTGCCTTTGCAACCGCAGAGGCCGATCCCGAGCCTGTGCGCATCAGCCAGTTCTCCGGCAAACCGGTGCCGCGTTTCGAGTCGCTGCGCTATTCGGCGGTGCATGGCCGGCGCGGTCCGTCCAAGGATCATGAGATCGTCTGGCGCTATGAGCGTCAGGGCATGCCGGTCCTGGTCGTCAAGGAGACGCGCGGCTGGTCGCAGATCCGCGATGCCGATGGCGACGAGACCTGGGTACAGACCCGCATGCTGAGTGATTCGCGCCATGCGCTGCTGCTCACCAAAGCCGTCCTGCGCAAGCGCCCGAACGAGCTGTCGCGCGGCATCGCCTCGGTCCAGGCCGGCGTCGTCGCCGAGCTGACCGAATGCGAGGAGGCCTGGTGCCGCATCAAGGCTGACCGCTTCAAGGGCTGGGTCGAGCAGGCCGATCTCTGGGGTGTTGAAACGCGCACCGACGGGCTTTAGCCGTCGTCCCTGCAAGGCAGCTGCCCGCCCTGTTTGCTTGACAATCCGGCTTCGGGCAGGCTCATGCCCAGTTTTCCGACGAATCTAACGTCAGGGTTGGATATGAGTTCACCGCACGATTACCACACGCCAAAGTCCTCCTACAGCAAGGAAGACCTCCTCGTTTCAGGCCACGGCCAGCTGTTCGGCCCGGGCAATGCGCAGTTGCCGGTTCCGCCCATGCTGATGATGGACCGGATCACCGAGATCACGCTGGACGGCGGCGAATTCGGCAAGGGCAGCGTCATCGGCGAACTCGACATCACCCCCGACCTCTGGTTCTTCCAGTGCCACTTCCCCGGCGACCCGGTCATGCCCGGTTGCCTCGGCCTCGATGCGATGTGGCAGGCGGTCGGCTACTGGCTCGGCTGGTCCGGCTCGCCCGGCAAGGGCCGCGCGCTCGGCGTCGGCGAGGTGAAGTTCACCGGCGAGATCACGCCTGACAACAAGCTCGTGCGTTATGTCATCGACATGAAGCGCGTGCGCCGCGGCAAGCTCAATCTCGGCATCGCGGACGGCCGCGTCTATGTCGATGACGAGCATGTCTACACCGCGCTCGACATGAAGGTCGGTCTGAAGAACGTGCTGGAAGGCGAGACCGGCATTCCGGGCCGCTGAGGCAGGCTCCGCCGCCAACAGATCAACGCCGCCGTTTCCGTCGCTGCAGGCGCCAAGCGTGGTTGACGGCGCGCGCGGGCACGCCTAGCCCGAAAGGCTGAGAAACCATATTCACCATCAGGGAGTGAGCGATCATGGCCGACGACTGGAACATGCCGGCAGGCGAGCTGATGAAGGGCAAGCGCGGCATCGTCATGGGCGTTGCCAACCAGAATTCGATTGCCTGGGGCATCTCGAAACAGCTGGCCGCGCAGGGCGCGGAAATCGCCTTCACCTATCAGGGCGAAAGCTTGGAACGCCGGGTGCGCCCGCTGGTCGAGTCCATCGGCATGGACTTCATGGTCCCCGCCGACGTCACCGACGATGCCAGCATGGATGCCGCCTTCGCCGCGGTGAAGGAGAAGTGGGGCAAGATCGACTTCCTCGTCCACTCCATCGCCTTTGCCGGCAAGGACGAGCTGCAGGGCTCCATGGTCGAGAACACGACGCGCGAAGGCTTCCGCCGCGCGATGGATATCTCGGTTTTTTCCTTCATCGACGCCGCCCGCCGCGGCGCCGAACTGATGCCGGATGGCGGGTCGATCATCTGCATGACCTATCTCGGTGCCGAACGCACCGTTCCGTCCTATAACGTCATGGGCGTCGCCAAGGCCGCGCTCGAAGCCTCGACGCGCTATGCCGCGCGCGACCTCGGCCAGCAGGGCATCCGCGTCAACGCCATCTCGGCGGGCGCCATGCGCACGCTCTCCCTCGCTGGCATCCGGGGCGGCAAGTCGCTGATGGGCACCGGGCGCGACTGGTCGCTGCTCAAGGAAGACACCAAGATGGAAGGCGTCGCCGGCGCTGCGCTCTACCTGCTGTCCGATCTCGGCCAGTCCATCGCCGGGGAAGTCATGCACGTCGATGCCGGCTTCCACGTGGTCGGCGTACCCGACCTGCCGGAGGACTGACGCGCCATGCCGTGGCGGCTTGCAGCGGGCCTGGCTTTTCTCCTGCTTTCAGCTTGTGCCAGCCATGAGGCCGCCGCGGACGCGCCGGGCGCCGTCGAATTCGAACAGCTCGCCCCCGGCGTCTGGATGCATACCAGCTACGAGACCGTCGAGGGCTATGGCCCGGTGCTCTCGCATGGCCTGATTGTCGTGCGCGGCGACCATAGCGTGCTGGTCGATACCGGCTGGAATGATGACCAGACCGCCGAGATCCTCGACTGGGTGCAAACCACGCTTGGCAAGCCGGTCGAGGCGGCGGTGTTCACCCATGCCCATTCCGACAAGATGGGCGGGGTGCAGGCCGTGCGGGATCGCGGCATCGAGACCTATGCCAATGCACTCTCCAACCGGCTGGCGCCCTCTGTGGGCCTCACCCCGGCCGAGCATTCGCTGGAGCTGTCCGACCCCGGCGACACGGCCGATCTGGACGGTCTGGAAGTCCTTTATCCGGGCGGTGGGCACACGCGCGACAACATCACCGTCTATGACCCGCAAAGCCGCATCCTCTTCGGCGGCTGCCTGGTGCGCCCGGCCGAAAGCGACACGCTCGGCAACACCAATGATGCCGACATGGCTTACTGGCCGCAGGCGGCGACCAACCTCCTGACGGCCTATCCCGATGCGGTCATGGTCGTGCCCAGTCATGGCGCGCCCGGCGGGCCGGAGCTGCCAGGCCATACCGCTGCCCTTTTCGAGACGCGGGCGGACTAGGCCGTCTCCGGGCCCTGTATTGACGCTGGGCCGAACCTTCCCAATATAACCGCTCCAACGGAGTGTTTATGACTTTTCATCTGTCAGAGTCCCGGTAGGGGGCCTGCCGCAAGCGCCGATCCGGCGAGGCAGGCCGACAAAAGCGACGCCCGGCCACACCTTGTGGCCGAGACCGTTTTTGTGCGCCGGGATGACAGGTTCATCCGGCGTCTATCTCCGGACCAGACAACAATGGATATCTCACGCGCCGAACAGCGCATCCTCCACCTGCTCGCCCAGGGCGGGCATATCGAAACCGTTCGCCGTGGAAAGAAACTCGCCGAGCTTTACTGCTTCAGCCGCGACGGCTGGCGCTATCCGGGCCTCGACGAATATCTCTTCCGCAAGCTCAAACGCCGCCGGACCATCGCCTCGAAGGGCGGCGGGCCATACCGCATCACGCGCCGAGGGCTGGAGCTGGTGCGGGCGGAATATGACAACCGCTAGCCATGCCACCCCGGCCTCGTGAAAGACGGGGCCGGGGCTCTGGCAGAGGACGGTACGGGCTCCCATCTTGGCTGGGTAGACTGGCTTAAAGGAGCTTTCCCATGTCCGACATCTTCCTGATCGGCGCGACCGGCGGCATCGGCCATCGGCTTGTGCCCATGCTGATCGCACGCGGCCATTCGGTGACCGGGCTGCACCGCAAGCCGGAGCAGGCCGACACGCTGCGCGAGGCGGGCGTCCTGCCGGCGCTGGGCGACATCATGGAGCTCGGCGTCGACGAGCTGGAACAGATGCTGAAAGGCTCAGACGTTGCGGTCTTCTCCGCGGGTGCGGCCGGCAGCGGCTGGGACCGCACGACGGCCATCGATGGCGACGGTCCGCTGAAGCTGATCGAGGCGGCACGGCGCACGGGCCTGAAGCGCATCTATCTCGTCTCGGCTTTCCCCGAAGCCGGGCGCACGCGCGAGACAAGCGAGGGCTTCGAGCATTATATGCAGGAGAAGAAGCGCGCCGATGCCGCGCTCGCGGCAAGCGGGCTCGACTATGTCATCATCCGCCCCGGCACGCTGCAGCATGCGGATGGCGACGGCAAAGTCAGCGCCGGTCGCGCCCTGCCTTATGGCAATGTCGCACGCGGTAATGTCGCTGCCTTCATCGCCGCCCTGATCGACGCGCCGGACATCCGCCAGGAGATTTTCGAGCTGACCGATGGCGAGACGTCGGTTTCAGACGCGGTCGCCGCACTGAAGCGGGGCTAGACCACGCCCGCCGCCTGCAGGCGCGACATCACCGGCGCCAGCATCCGCTCGATGGCCGCGCCGCTGGGCGTGACATTGCCATAGGCTGGCAGCCCCTCATCGGCGATGACGAGGTCGGCCTCGAACTTGGCCGGGTGGGTGTGGCGGTAATGCGAGGCGCGCACCGTATCGAGATACTGGCTGAGGACGCTTTCGACATGGCGCCCGCGCTCGACCACATCGCGCCGGATCCGGCGGGCGAGCCGCAGATCGTCGGGGGTATCGACATAGATGGACAGATCGATCAGCGGGCGCAGGGCCGGGATGGACAGGGCATGGATGCCTTCCAGGATGATGACCGGCGTCGGCTCGATGCGGTGGGTCCGCTCGGCGCGGTCGTGGCGGTCATAGTCATAGACCGGCTGGTCGATGGCGTGGCCGGCCTTCAGCGCGGCGATGTCATTGACGAGATGGTTGGTGTCCTTCGAGGCCGGGTCGTCATAATTGACCTGGGCGATGATGGCGTCGCGCTGTTCCTGCGTGTCGCAGGGCCCGTAATGGCGCATCGGATGGTAGTAGCCGTCTTCATGGAAGATCACGGCCTTTTCCGGCCCGAGGGAGTCGATGAGGGCCTCGGCAAGGGTCGACTTGCCGGAGCCCGAGCCGCCGGACATGGCGATGAGGTAGGAAGAAGCTGCGCTGGCCATGCCGGCTGATCTAGACGCTTCCGCGCGAGCAGGAAACCCGCCCGGCGCGGCATTTACTGCGCTTCATGGTCAAAGCCCAACGATCAGGCGGGCGCCCCGTCCGGGAGCGCCCGCCTGTCATGCGTGGGACGATGGAGAATTGCGGGTCAGCGCGGGCTGACGATCGGGCCCCTCAGCACATAGGTGTCGGTGTCGAGTTCGACGAGCACGTCGAGATAGCCGCTATCGGTGCTCTCCAGGCTGCTGGCCGGCATGCGCATCATCTTGCCACCGGCGAGCCGGTTGCCGGAAGCGTCCGTCAGATTCCACCCGGCGGGACGGAACATCTCCTGATTAATCCGCGGGCTGAAGCTGGTCGCGTCCGAGATCTGCAAAGGGAGCGGAGTTTCGAGCTCCCCGTCCACGGTGGCGAGCATCTGCACGACGTAAAGCCGGTCGCCGCTGCGCGCGATGCCGAGGCCGGTATCGGTGAAGCCGCTGCGCGTCAGGTTTTCCCGGTTGGCGGCATCCGAGCGGATCGTGTCATAGACCGCTTCGGCGTTGGCATCCGCGTCGAGGATGACGACATTGGCGCCGGTCGAACTCGCCAGCACCTGCCGGTCGATGGCGCGCATGCGATAGGTGTGGCCGCGGCCTTCCAGGTCGGTATGGCCGGCATAGTTGCGTTCGGCCATGTCGAGGGCGTGGGCGCGGGCGGCCTTGTCGAGCGTGTCGCGGCGCTGCAGCGGGGCGACGCCGGCTTGTTCGCGCGCGGCATTGGTCAGCGCGTAGACGGCGTCTTCGGTGTCGCTTGCAAAGGCGTCGGTCTGGCTGAGGCAGGCATCCACCTCATCGACATAAGAAACCAGGGTTTCGCCATAGCCATCGGAGAGGTCGCAAGCGCCGCCAGCGGCGGCGGGAAGGGCGGCGAGAGCGCCACCAGCTGCCGCAAGGGCCAGCAGGGAGGCGGCACGTTTTTTGTCATAAAAGTGTAACATGGTTGTCATCATTTGAAATATGACAGTTATGTGTCAACGAAATTCTTGCGCTGCAGCGCAACAAATATTTTGTGCGTATACGGAATGAGTCCGTCACAATTACAGCTTCAGCCGTTTTCCATTACGGATGCGTAATGAAAATAAGGGCCGGATCAGCATGCGGATGGCGGGTTTATTACAGTTTCAGGGCCGGAAATGACGGGTTTGAAGCCGGCGCAGGGCAAAGAAAAAGGGCCGCAACGCGTGCGGCCCTTTCCGTGGTCTTCAATGGAAGTGAGCAGGCCTATTCGGCCGCTTCGGCTTCCTTGTCCTTGCCGGTCTCCTGGTCGACGGCTTTCATCGACAGGCGGACCTTGCCGCGGTCGTCGAAGCCCATCAGCTTGACCCAGACCTTGTCGCCTTCCTTGACGAGGTCTTTCGGGTGGCCGATGCGCTCGTCTGCCATTTGCGACACGTGGACCAGGCCGTCCTTCGGGCCGAAGAAGTTCACGAAGGCGCCGAAATCCTTGATCGACACGACCGTGCCTTCATAGATCTCGCCGGCTTCCGGCTCGGCGGTCAGTTCGCGGATACGCTTCTTGGCGGCGTCGATGGATTCCCGGTCGAGCGCCGAGATCTGGATCGTGCCGTCGTCTTCCACATTGAGCTTGGCGCCCGTCGTGTCGACGATGTCACGGATGACCTTGCCGCCCGAGCCGATCACGTCGCGGATCTTGTCGACCGGGATGTTGACGATTTCCATCTGCGGCGCGTTGGCCGACAGCTCACCGCGAGACTCTGCAAGGGCCTTGTTCATCTCGCCCAGGATGTGGGCGCGGCCGCCCTTGGCCTGGTCGAGAGCCGTTTGCATGATGTCTTTGGTGATGCCTGCGATCTTGATGTCCATCTGGAGCGAGGTGACACCGGTTTCGGTGCCGGCGACCTTGAAGTCCATGTCGCCGAGATGGTCTTCGTCACCCAGGATATCGGAAAGAACGGCAACACCGTCTTCATCCTTGATGAGGCCCATCGCGATGCCGGACACCGGACGCGAGATCGGCACGCCGGCATCCATCATGGCCAGCGCACAGCCACAGACCGTCGCCATCGAGGACGAGCCGTTGGACTCGGTGATCTCGGAGACGAGGCGGATCGTGTACGGGAAGTCCTCAGCTTTCGGCAGAACCGCGCGCAGCGCACGCCATGCCAGCTTGCCGTGACCGATCTCGCGGCGGCCGGCGCCGCCCATACGGCCCGTCTCACCGACCGAGTAGGGCGGGAAGTTGTAGTGCAGCATGAACTTTTCTTTGTGCGTGCCGCCCAGCCCGTCGATGAACTGCTCATCGTCGGAGGTGCCGAGCGTGGCCACACAGATGGCCTGCGTTTCACCGCGGGTGAAGAGCGCGGAACCATGCGTGCGCGGCAGGAAGCCGGCTTCGGCGACGATCGGGCGAACCTGATCGAGCGACCGGCCATCGATACGCTTGCCGGTCTTGATGATGTCGCCGCGAACAACCTTGGCTTCGGCTTTCTTGAAGGCGGCCTTGAAGACCGACTCGTCCATGCCTTCGGGCTTTTCCTCGGTCGCGACGAGGGCTTCGGCCGCCTTTTCGCGGGCCGCGCCGACAGCTTCCTGGCGGGCGAGCTTCTCGGTGATCTGATAGGCAGCCGAGAGGTCGGAGCCGACGAGGTCCTGAATGGACTTGAGTTCGCCCGAAAGGTCTTCGGCTTCGAACTCGAACGGTTCCTTGGCGGCCTTCTCGGCCAGCTTGATGATCGCGTCGATCACCGGCTGCATGGCTTCGTGGCCGGCCATGACCGCGCCCAGCATGACGTCTTCGGCGAGCTCATTTGCTTCCGACTCGACCATCATGACGGCGTCAGCGGTCCCGGCGACAACGAGGTCAAGATCGGACTCTTCCATGTCGTCGGCGGTCGGGTTGATGAGATAGTCGCCATCCTTGTAGCCGACGCGGGCGGCGCCGATCGGCCCCATGAAGGGGGCGCCGGACAGCACGAGCGCAGCAGAGGCGCCGATCATGCCGATGATATCGGGATCGTTTTCGAGGTCATAGGAGATCGCCGTCAGGACGACCTGGACTTCATTCTTGAAGCCATCGACGAAAAGCGGGCGGATCGGGCGGTCGATAAGGCGCGAGGTCAGCGTCTCTTTTTCCGTCGGACGGCCTTCACGCTTGAAGAAGCCACCCGGGATACGGCCCGATGCGTAGTATTTTTCCTGATAGTTGACCGTGAGCGGGAAGAAGTCCTGCCCAGGCTTGGCTTCCTTGCGATAGGTCGCCGTGGCGAGGACGGTGGTGTCCCCGTAAGTGACGAGGACGGCCCCGTCAGCCTGACGAGCGACACGGCCCGTCTCGATCGTCAACGTGCGGCCGGCCCATTCCAGCGACACGGTTTGCTTGTCAAACATAAGCGGTTCTTTCTCTGTACATACGTAAAGCCCGCCAGGACCCTATGTCCGGCGGGCTTGGTGGTGGCCAGGACCCTAGCGGCGGATCCCCAGCTCTTCGATGAGAGCCTTGTAGCGGCCCTCGTTCTTGCCCCTCAGATAATCGAGGAGTTTCCGGCGCGTGGCGACCAGGTTGAGCAGGCCGCGGCGCGAATGGTGGTCTTTCTTGTTGGTCTGGAAGTGCTCGGTCAGGTTGTTGATGCGCTCCGTAAGGATCGCAACCTGGACTTCCGGGGACCCGGTATCGCCGTCTGTCTGGGCGAATTTCTTGATCAGTTCGGACTTCTTTTCTGCCGTGATCGACATCGTGAATACTCTCTTGGTTCTGGCCCTTTGCGGGCCGTTTCGATTGTACCCTGTTTTAAAGGGTGGTTCCTTGGGGAGGGCGATGGGGACAATCGACCGGGATGTCGTCCAGCCGGATGAGCCCAAGACGCTCGCCTCAAGGGCGCGCACATCGCACATTTGGGCCCGAAAGGAAAGGGGCGCAGTGCGATCTTGGCTGCAGGGCTTTCGCATGGCCAGCCGAGCGCTTAGGCCATGCTCCGCGCATCCTGCGCAGACGAGACACCAGGAGGGGCCATGAGCCGCTTGTTCGAGGAACTGGACTATCAGGTCACCGATATCGGGGCCATCAGTTTGCGCCGCCGCCGCATCCTGTCGCTCGACACCGATGTGTGGGAGGTGATGCTCGGCGACGAGCATCTGATGTCGAGCCTGTTCACCGCCTCCGAAGTCGCACTCGCCGAGCGCGGGCTGGCGGCCCTGGGCGAGGCCACCGAGCGTGGCTGGGACGTGGTCGTCGGCGGGCTTGGCCTTGGCTATACCGCTGCTGCCGTGCTGGCCGACAAGCGCGTCGGCACGCTGGAGGTGGTCGAGTTGCTCGGTCCCGTCATCGAGTGGCACGAGAAGGGCCTCATCCCGCTCGATCCGCCGCTTGCCGCTGACAGCCGCTGCACCGTGCGCGAGGGCGATTTCTTCGCCATGGCGGCATCGGAAGAAGGCTTCGGCGCGCCGAAGGATGCCATCCTCATCGATATCGACCACACGCCGGACTGGCTGCTCGATCAGCGCAGCGGCAGTTTCTATTCTGAAGAGGGGCTGGAAAAGCTCGCCCGCCATTTGAAGCCCGGCGGCGTGATGGGCCTCTGGTCGGACGCCGGCGCCGACGCGGCCTTCATCGCGCGCCTCGCCAGCGTCTTCTCAGAGGCCTGGAGCGAGCCGGTCACCTTCCACAACCCGCTCCAGGACAAGCCGTTTACCCAGACGGTCTATCTCGCCCGGAAATAGGCCTCAGGCGCCGGTCTTCTGCTCTTCCAGCGTGGGATAGTCGGTATAGCCCTTTTCGCGGCCGCCATAGAGGTTTTCCTTGTCCAGCTCATTGAGCGGGGCATCCTGCTTCAGGCGTTCGACCAGATCCGGATTGGAAATGTAGGGGCGGCCGAAAGCCACGGCATCGGCCTTGCCCGCCTCGACGCGTTCGATGGCAAGCTCGCGGGTATAGCCATTATTGGCGATATAAAGCCCGCTGAAATGCTTGCGCAGTTCGGCAAGCCCGTCTTCCGGCGCGTCGCGTTCCCCGCCGGTCTGGCCCTCGATGATGTCGAGAAAGCCGAGTCCGGCCTCTTCGGCGATGTCATAGGCGCGCGAGAAGAGCGCCAGCGGATCGCTGTCGGAGACGTCATTGGCGTTGGAGTACGGGCCGAAGCGGATGCCGACCTTTTTCGGGTCCCAGACGCTGGTCACGGCCTCGACCACCTCTTTCAGCAGGCGCGTGCGGTTTTCCACCGAGCCGCCATACTGGTCGGTGCGCTTGTTGGAGCTGTCGCGCAGGAACTGGTCGATCAGATAGCCATTCGCGCCGTGGATCTCGACAGCGTCGAAGCCGGCCTTCTTGGCGTTCTCGGCGGCCTTTCGGAAATCCTCGACCAGGCGCGGGATCTCGTCGGTCTCCAGCGCACGCGGCGTGGAGGTCTCCACGAAGCTCTCGCCGTCAAAGGTCCGGGATTTGGCCGCGATGGCCGACGGGGCGACGGGCGCCTGGCCGTCCGGCTGCAGGGAGGTGTGGGAGATGCGCCCGACATGCCAGATCTGGGCGGCGATGCGCCCGCCCTTGCGGTGAACGGCATCGGTGACAAGCTTCCAGCCCTCGACCTGTTCCTCGCTATAGATGCCCGGCGTCCAGGCATAGCCCTTGCCCTCCGGCGAGATCTGCGTCGCCTCTGTGATGATGAGGCCGGCGCCAGCGCGCTGGGCGTAGTATTCGGCATTCATTTCCTGCGGCACGTCGCCGTCCGGCCTGGCCCGGTTACGGGTCAGCGGGGACATGACCACGCGGTTGGGAAGGGTAAGGTCGCCCAGGGCGACGGGGGTGAAGAGTTTCTCGGTCATAGCCTTTTGTCCTTCTGTCTGTCTGTTCGCAGGGCAGAGATGGGAGAGGGCCCGCCCGGTCAAAACGCCGCGCAATCAGAAAGGTTATGCATAACAGATCTCCGGGCCTCGCATGAATGGCCGGGATCGCCGTCAGCGGGGTGTCTCAGTCGGTGCGCCGGAAGGTGACGACCAGCATGTCGCGGTGGCCGCGCGTCAGCGGGACGGCCGGCAGGATGCAGCTGACCCCGTGGCGCAGCCGCCGGTCGTCGACCAGCGCGGTGTCGAACGGCGCGGTCAGCGTAAAGCGCGTCAGCGGGTGGCCGGCATTGTCCTCGATCAGGCTTTCCCCGCCGCTGACGCCCTCGCGCGCGATCAGGCTCATCAGGACGAAGTCGACGCCGTCGCGGTGCATGCCTTCCGGCGTCGGCTGGCCGCCCTCCGCGCCCGCCTCGATGCGGAACTGGTGGACTTCGATCTCCCAGCCGGTCTGCGGGGCCGCAGCGCTGAAGACGCGCGCGCCGAGATCGAGCAGGCCGGCGCCAGCCCTGTTCTCCAGCGTCTCGCGGCGGATTTCCTCGAAATGGCGCTCGATGCCGCCATTCACCGGATTGTAGTGCCGGGTCTGAAAGTGTGGGCGATAGGGCTCTAGCCGGACAGGCCCGCCATTCGCAGCGGCGCTCATCACCGCATGGCGGCGCCGGCGGTAGCGGCCGCCATCGGCCATATAGGGGTCGAGCGGCAGGTCGTCCCAGCTTTGCCGGAAGGCCGGGATGGCGTCGGCGAGACGCTCACGCCCGCCGAGCAGGGCGATGCAGTCGGCCGCCGGCAGGACGGCATAGCCATCTCTCTCGAGCTGGTGGACGAGCCGGTCTTCGGTCTCTGGGGCCGGGTGTGCGATCTGGCCGCTATGCATTTATCGCCTCCATGCAGGCTTGGGCACATGGCCCCTGCCGCCGGTGCGATCAAGCCGTGCAGCCGCTGCAGCGATAACGATTTGCGACAGTTGGATACAGACCGCGCAGTTTCGCGCGCTTACATCTGAAAAACGCGCACCGGCTGGAAGCGTCCGGCGCGGACCTCGCCCATGGCGACGGCAGTGTCTCCGGCCATGGCAAGCGCGAGCCGGTCGTCCGGGTCCGGATTTTTCTCGGTGCGCCAGCGCTCGACCACATGCGGCATCAGCATGACCTCGCGGCCCTGACGGATCGCGGCGGCATCCTCGTCGGAAATCTCCACGTCGGGCACATCGTCGAGCACTTCCTCGACCGGCAGCAGCGTGGCGAGCCGGGCCTCGCGGTCTTCCATGGCCTCAAGGTCGGCGAGTTTTACCGCATCGTCCTCATGCATGACGCCGACACGGATGCGGCGCAGCTTCGAGACATGCCCGTCGCAGCCGAGTGTCCCGGCGAGGTCGCGGGCCAGCGCGCGGACATAGAAGCCCTTGCCCGAGCGGACATGGAAGGTCGCATGGTCTTCGTCGGGCATCTCGATCAGGCGCGCTTCATGGACGAAGACACGGCGCGACGGGATCTCGAACTCCTCGCCGTCGCGGGCAAGGTCATAGGCGCGCTCGCCGTCCACCTTGATGGCGGAATATTTCGGCGGCACCTGGTCGATCTCGCCCTCGAAGCCCTCCAGGGCGGCTTCGATATCGGCCCGGTCGGGCCGGGTCTCGGAGGTGCGGATGACCTCGCCTTCGCCGTCGAGAGTATCGGTGGTGCGGCCCCATTCGACGGTGAAGACATATTCCTTGTCGGCATCCATCGCCCACTGCACGGTCTTGGTGGCTTCCCCGAAGGCGATGGGCAGGATGCCGTCGGCCAGTGGGTCGAGCGTGCCGCCATGGCCGACCTTCTGGGCATTGAACAGGCGTTTCAGCATGCCGACGACCTGCGTCGAGGTGATGTCCACCGGCTTGTCGACATTCAGCCAACCATGCACCGGCAGGCCCTTTTTCTTGCGATTGCGTGCCACGTCTTCCTCCGTTTCGCCATGGCCGGCGGGTCGAACGCCGGGCAGGGGCTGGAAATCGGTTCCAAGGGATCAGGCGCCGGAGCTAGTCGGCCCGGAGGCGGGCGTCAACTGGCAAGCGGCCGCATGGGGCCCGGGGCGACGGAAACATGACCCAATTGTCAGAATTGGGGCCCGCGCACCCCAAAATAAAACGTGATATGTCAGGGCCGTTGGCTCCGGATGGTCTGGAACGAAGCCGTTCAGCCGACGTTCAAACACTGTTCCCGCTAATCCCGGGACAGACAAAACGAGGAGATCCCGAGATGAAAAAGACGATGATCGGCGTTGCTGCCGCAGCGATGATGTTTACGACCGCCTGCCAGAGCGGCCTCAGCGAACGTCAGGCCTATGGCGCAGGCGGCGGCGCGCTGGCCGGTGCCGCTCTCGGCACGCTGGCCGGTGGCGACGATGGCCGGAACGCCGCAATCGGCGCAGCCCTCGGTGCGCTCGCTGGCGGTGCCGTCGGCACCTATATGGACCGTCAGGAAGCCGAGCTTCGCCGCCGCACGCAGGGCACCGATATCCAGGTGCAGCGCCAGGGCGACCAGATCGCGCTGACCATGCCGTCAAGCGTGACCTTCTCGGTCGACAGTGCGCAGCTGAAGCCGGAATTCTATCCGGCGCTGAATGATGTCGCGTCGACCCTGGTCGAGTATCCGCGCACGACGGTTGACGTTGTCGGCCACGCGTCCTCGGATGGCCCGGACGACTACAATATGCGCCTGTCGGAGCGCCGTGCGAATTCGGTTGCGAACTACCTGCAAGGCCAAGGCGTCCAGCCGATGCGGATCCGTGCCACTGGCATGGGTGAGACCCAGCCGGTTGCCTCAAACGAGACAGAGGCCGGACGCGCAGCCAACCGCCGCGTGGAGATCCTGCTGTCGCCGGTCACGCAAAGCTAAGGCCGGCCGACATAACCCTCATGAAGAAAGGCCGCAGCAAATTGCTGCGGCCTTTTTGCTGTCGGGTCCTACGGTTCAGGCGTCCACGACATCCGTGACCTTGTAGGTTAGAGCGTCCCCGTCATGATGCGAGACGGTGATGTATTCGCCGACGGCAAATTTGTGATCGCCCAGCCGGTAGGTCGGCTCATCGGGGCCTTCATGGTCTTCGTCATAATGGAAAAACCAGTGGCTGCCGCGATGGGTGAGCCAGCCATCGGCGCGTTCGTCCGGGTCCGGATCGAAGCGGATGACGACGGCTTCCTGACGGTGCTCGCGCCATTCGTCCAGGTCCAGCTCCCCGCCGGCCGTCAGTGGCGCTTTCAGTATGTAACCGCGCTCGGCATCCCCGTTCGGAAAGTCAGGGTTGCGCGCCAGTCTCAACACGATCCGTTTGAAAGCCATTCGATAAACTCCGGTCTACTGTCCTGATGCCCATATGAAATATGGCCGCGCCGGGAGCGATACGGGAGACTACCTAGAATGCCGGAAGGCCTTTGCCGCCCGCGCCCGTCAGGCCAGATTCGCGCCATCCGGATCGTTCAGCATGCCATGCTTCAGCCAGTTGCCGATCAGGGTGATCTCGCGCTGGATATCCACCGTCACCGTGCCGAGCAGCTTCTTGCGCAGGGCCATGAACATCGACGATGACATCAGCATATGCGCGGCCGTCAGGGCGGAGCCATAATTGGCCGGCCCGCCCTTGGAGTGCACGAGCCGTTCGGCAATGGCCGCCACACCCGGCTCGACCAGCAGGGTATTGTACGCCTCGAAAATGCGCGGGTCGGTCATGCCTTCGCGGATCGAGAGGACATGGCTGTTGAGATAGGCATTGTCCTTGCCGAGCTGGATGGCGATGGTGGTGTACTGGTCGACGGCTTCGGAGACGGTCTCGGCCGGCAGCCGGAGGCGGTCGCGTGTGGCGGTCGAGCGGTTGGCAAGCTCCTCGATGACGGCGATGATCGCCCCTGTCCGGCCGCCGAAATAGTGGTTGAGCGTGGGTTGGGATGTCTCCGCGGCGATGGCGAGCTGCCTGAAGGAGGGCAGCTGGATGTCGTCACTCAGGAGATAGTCTGTCAGGCGATTGACCAGGGCGGCCCGCTTTTCTTCATAATCGGTATTTCTTACGCCAGCAGGTCTGGCCATGCGTCTTGCCCTCCGGTTGGGCTGGTCGCCAAAAAAGTGTGATGAAATGCACCGCGCCCAGCCGGTTATTGTATTTGCAACGGCACCGTGATGCCAAACCCGACCCCGGCCAAGGCAAGGTCCGATCACATATTATTTCAATTTTCGGTTTATACATGAAATACAAAAAAGCCGGGGACGAAAATCCCCGGCTCTGTAATGGATATTGCAGATTTTAGGCAGCGACAGGCTGCTTGGCATCTGCGGGCGGGAAGCGGTCATAGAACCCTTCGCCCTTCGCCGCCATGTCCTTGAGGAGCTGCGGCACTTCAAAGCGCTCGCCATATTTCGCGGCGAGTTTCTCGGCCTCTTCCACGAAGGGTTTGATGCCCCAGATCAGGTCGACATAGGAGCAGCAGCCGCCCGTATAGGGCGCAAAGCCCCAGGCGAGGATCGAGCCGATATCGGCGTCGCGCGCATCGGTGATGACGCCTTCCTCGAAGCAGCGGGCCACCTCGATCGCCTGACGGATCAGGAAGCGGTTCTTCAGGTGCTGCTTCAGCTCCGGCGGGCACTCGTCGACCTTCACTTCAAGGCGGGAGTTGAGGTCCGGCCAGAGGCGTTCCGGCTTGCCCTTCTCGTTATAGTCGTAGAAGCCCTTGCCGGCCTTGCGCCCGACACGGCCCTGATCGTCGACCAGCCAGGCCAGGAATTGCGTGCGGTCGTCTTTCTGGAGGTCGACGCCCATGGCTTCGGCGGTCGCCCGCGTCACCTTCAGCGCGGTGTCGAGCCCGACGGAGTCGGACACTTCCAGCGGGCCCATCGGCATGCCGGACTGGCGCCCGACATTCTCGATGATGGCCGGCTTGATGCCTTCGGCCAGCATTTCCATGCCTTCGCGTGTATAGGTGCCGAAGCAGCGCGAGGTGTAGAAGCCGCGCGAGTCATTGACCGAGATCGGCGTCTTGCGGATGGCGAGGACATAGTCGATCGCCTTGGCCAGCGTGGCTTCCGAGGTCTCCTTGCCGGAGATGATCTCGACCAGGCCCATGCGCTCCACCGGCGAGAAGAAGTGGATGCCGATGAAGTTCGCCGGACGCTTCGAGGCCTTGGCCAGCCCGGTGATCGGCAGGGTGGAGGTGTTGGTGCCGAAGACGGCGTCTTCGCCGAGAACGGCTTCGGCCTGCTCGGTGATCTTGGCCTTCAGTTCTTCATTCTCGAACACGGCCTCGATCACCAGGTCGGCGCCTTTGACGTCGTCATAATTGTCGGTCGTCGTGATCAGGTCGAGCAGCTTGTCGCCCTTCTCCTGGGTGGACTTGCCGCGCGAGACGTCCTTCTCGACGATCCGGCGGGAATAGTCCTTGCCCTTCTCGGCGTTTTCCTTGGACACGTCGACAAGGACGGTCGGGATGCCGGCCTTGGCCTGGACATAGGCAATGCCCGCGCCCATCAGGCCGGCGCCCACGACGGCGATCTTCTTGAACTCCGTCTTCGGATGGCCCTCGGGGCGGTTGCCGCCCTTGGAAAGCGCCTGCGTCGACAGGAAGAGCGAGCGGATCATCGCTTTCGCTTCCGGCCGCGCCTGGGTGTTCAGGAAGTAGCGCGTCTCGATGCGAAGGCCCGCATCGATCGGCACCTGGAGGCCTTCATAGACGCAGGAGAGGATGTTCTTCTGGGCGGGATAATTGCCATAGGTCTTGGCCGCCAGCATCATGTTGGACATGGTCGCGACCTGGCCGGCGCCCGGGCTCTTGTGCACGACACCGCCGGGCACCTTGAAGCCTTTCTCGTCCCACGGGGCCTTGGCTTCGGGATTGGCTTTCACCCAGGCCTTGGCCTTGTCGACGACCTCTGCGCCCGGCGCGAGCTCGTTGATGACGCCCATCTCCTTGCCTTCCTTGGCAGAGAAGCTCTTGCCCTGGAGGATCAGCGGCAGGGCGGCCTGAACGCCAACGAGGCGCGGCAGGCGCTGCGTACCGCCAGCACCCGGCAGGAGGCCGATCTTGGCTTCCGGCAGGCCGAATTGCTGTTTCGGATTGTCGCTCGCGGCCACGCGATAGTGGCAGGCGAGCGCCACTTCGAGGCCGCCGCCCAGGGCCAGGCCGTTCAGCGCGCAGGCGACCGGCTTGCCGCAGGTCTCAAGCTCGCGGAGCGTCTTGTTCAGCGTGAAGCCGCCTTCGAAGCGCTCCTTCAGCTTTTCGTCCTCGCTCTTGGCGCTGTCGTCGGCCGAGCCGGCCCGGTTGCCCATCTCGCCGAGGTCGGCGCCGGCGCAGAAGCCGCTCGGCTTGCCGGAGGAGACGACCAGCCCCTTGATCTTGTCGTTCTCGGCCACTTCCTTGGCGATGGCGACGATATCGGCGACAGCCTTGCCCGTCAGCGTGTTCATGCTGCGGCCGGGCACGTCGAAGACGGCGTGCGCAATGCCATCGCCGTCGATGTCGAATTTGAAGGTTTCGAGGTTCATCTTGCTTCTATCCTGTTAATTCCTGGGGGCGCTACGCGCGCCGAGTGCGAGACCGAAAACGATGCCAAGGGCCACGCCCATGGATGTCCCGGTCGCAAAGTTTCCTGTGGCCTGCCCCAGGGCGGCGCCGATCGCGAGACCGAAGCCAAGGCCGAGGGCCAGAAAGGATCCACGGGACTTTCGCACTCTCTTACACCCGTTCAATGATTGTCGCGGTGCCCATGCCGGCCCCGACGCAGAGTGTGATCAGCGCGGTCTCCTTGTCGGAGCGCTCGAGCTCGTCGAGCATGGTGCCAAGCAGCATGCCGCCGGTGGCGCCAAGCGGGTGGCCCATGGCGATGGCGCCGCCATTCACGTTCATCTTGTCGTGCGGGATGTCGAGCAGATGCATCATCAGCATCGGCACCGAGGCGAACGCCTCGTTCAGCTCGTAAAGGTCGATATCGCCGACTTCCATGCCGGCCTTCATCAGCGCCTTGCGCGTCACCGCCGTCGGGCCGGTCAGCATGATGCCGGGCTCGGAGCCGATGGAGGCCATGGACTTGATGCGGGCACGCGGCTTGAGGCCCATGCGCTCGCCCATTTCCTTCGAGCCGAACAGGACCGCCGAGGCGCCGTCCACGATGCCCGACGAATTGCCGGCATGGTGGACGTGGTCGATGGTCTCAAGCTCGGGATAGCGCTGCTTGATGACCTCGTCGAAGCCCATGCCGCCCATGCCCGCAAAGGAGGGGTTGAGGCCCGCGAGCGACTGCATGTCGGCATCCGGGCGCATGTGTTCGTCATGGTCGAGAATGGTCGCGCCCATCTGGTCCTTCACCGGAACGATGGACTTCTTGAAGCGGCCTTCCTTCCAGGCGGTGGCGGCGCGCTTCTGGGATTCCACGGCAAAAGCGTCGACATCGTCGCGCGAGAAGCCCCACTTGGTGGCGATCGTGTCGGCCCCGATGCCCTGCGGGGCGAAATAGGTCTTCAGCGCGACCTGCGGGTCGGCCGACCAGGCCCCGCCCGAGGCGCCCATGGGCACGCGCGACATGCTCTCGACGCCGCCGCCGATGGCCATGTCAGCCTCGCCGGTCATCACCTTGGCCGCGGCCATGTTGCAGGCTTCCAGGCCGGAGGCGCAGAAGCGGTCGACCTGCACGCCGGCCGTGGTCTCGGCATACTCGGCGTTCAGCACCGCGATGCGGGCAATGTCGGCGCCCTGTTCGCCCACCGGCGAGACGCAGCCGAGCACGACATCGTCGACATGGTTGGTGTCCAGCTCGTTGCGCTCGCGCACGGCCTGCAGGGCCTGTGTGGCGAGCGAGAGCGAGGTGATCTCGTGCAGCGAGCCGCTCGCCTTGCCCTTGCCGCGCGGCGTGCGCACGGCGTCATAAACATAAGCTTCAGTCATTTTCGGGGGCTCCTTTCGGGGGATATTCGAATTCACATGGTCCGGGCGATGAGCATCTTCATGACTTCGTTCGCGCCGCCATAGATGCGCTGGACGCGGGCGTCGGCATACATCTGGCCGATCGGGTACTCGTCCATATAGCCGTAGCCGCCATGCAGCTGCAGGCACTCGTCGATGATCTTGCACTGAAGATCGGAGATCCAGTATTTCGACATCGAAGCGGTCGCCGCGTCGAGCTTGCCCTGGACGAGCAGCTCGGTGCAGTGGTCGGCGAAGACCTTCGCCACCGTCGCCTCGGTCTTGCACTCGGCGAGCTTGAACTGCGTGTTCTGGAAGTCCCAGATCGTGCCGCCGAACGCCTTGCGCTGTTTCACATACTCGACGGTTTCATGGATGGCGCGCTCGATCATCGCCACACCTTGTAGCCCGATGATGTGACGCTCCTGCGGCAGTTTCTGCATCAGCTGGACGAAGCCCTTGCCTTCTTCCGCCCCGAGCAGGTTGGAGGTGGGCACGCGGACATCGTTGAAGAAAAGCTCGGACGTGTCGGAGGCTTTCTGGCCGATCTTTTCCAGGTTGCGGCCGCGCTCGAAACCCTCGACCTCGTCGGTCTCGACCACGATGAGCGAGATGCCTTTCGAGCCCTGGCTCGGATCGGTCTTGGTGACGACGACGATCAGGTTTGCGGTCTGGCCGTTGGAGATGAAGGTCTTCTGGCCATTGATGACATAGTGATTGCCATCCTTCTTGGCGGTCGTCTTGACCGCTTGCAGGTCGGAGCCGGTGCCCGGCTCGGTCATGGCGATGGCGGCGACCATGTCGCCGGAGGCGAGCTTGGGCAGCCATTTCTTCTTCTGCTCTTCGGAGCCATAGGCCTCGATATAAGGCGCGATGATACCGTTGTGCAGCGTGATGCCGAAGCCGTCGATGCCCTTCCATTGCTGCTGCTCGATGATCACCGCCTCATGGCGGAAATCCCCGCCGGCGCCGCCATATTCTTCCGGCATGGAGGCGCAGAGGAGGCCGGCTTCCCCGGCCTTCTTCCACATCTCGCGCGGCACATAGCCCTGCTTGCGCCAGTCCTCGACATGCGGCTTGCATTCGCGTTCGAAGAATTGGCCGACGGCATCGGAAAAGATCGAAATTTCTTCATCCTGGCGCCATTTGGCCGGTGGTACGTCGAGGACGTTTTGCATCGGGTCCATCTCCCTTGGCGTGAGTGTTCGACAGGTTGTCGTTTACGTTCACGTCAATGTATAAGGCTCGGCGTCTTGTGGCGCGAGTCCTCACGCAACGTCATGTTGCAGCATTTTAAGCGCCTTGCGGCCGCCGGCCCGGAGGCCGGCGGTAGCCCGCCTAGAAGTGGTCTGCCTCGAGCGCCATGAGCGGCTCGGCGCCGGTCTTGAGCTTGGCGAGATGCGCGCCCGCTTCCGGCAGGATACGGCTGACATAATAGCGTCCCGTGACGAGTTTGTCGTCATAGAAGGGGTCGCTGCCGCGTTTCTCCAGCGCGACCTTCGCCATCTGCGCCCACATATAGGCGAGGGCCGTCAGGCCGAAGAGGTGGAGATAGTCGGTCGAGGCGGCGCCGGCATTGTTGAAGTCGCTCATGCCGTTCTGCATCAGCCAGGTCGTGCCGTCCTGCAGCTTCGCCTTGGCGTCCTTCAGCCCTTCGATGAAGACGGCGAGGTCTTCATTGTCCTCGTTCGCGCCGATGAAATCGTCGATCTCGGCAAAGAAAGTGAAGACTGCGCGCCCGCCATTCGCCGCCAGCTTGCGTCCGACCAGGTCGAGCGCCTGGATGCCGTTCGTGCCCTCATAGATCAGTGTGATGCGCACATCGCGGACATATTGCTCGATGCCCTGTTCGCTGGTGAAGCCGGTGCCGCCATGCAGCTGCAGGGCGTCGTTGCAGGCCTTCAGGCCGCGATCGGTGAGATAGGCTTTCACCACGGGGGTGAGCAGCGCCATATAGTCGCCGGCCTTTTCCTTCAGTTTCTCGTCGGGCGATCTGTGCAACAGGTCGCCATGCAGCGCGGTCCAGTAGGTGAACATGCGCGCGCCCTCGATGAAGGCCTTGCAGTCCATCAGCATGCGCCGGACATCCGGGTGCACGATGATCGGGTCGGCCGGCTTGTCCTGGGCTTTCGGGCCGGTCAGCGAACGGCTCTGCAGGCGTTCGCGGGCAAAGTCGGCGGCGTTCTGATAGGCGACCTCGGCTTGCGAGAGGCCCTGCAGGCCGACACCCAGACGCGCCTCGTTCATCATCACGAACATGGTGCGCATGCCCTTGTGCTCTTCGCCGACGAGCCAGCCGGTCGCGCCGTCATAATTCATGACGCAGGTCGCGTTGCCGTGAATGCCCATCTTTTCTTCCAGGCCGCCACAGGAGACCGCATTGCGTTCGCCCAGCGCGCCGTCCTCGCCCACCATGTATTTCGGCACGACGAAGAGCGAGATGCCCTTGATGCCTTCCGGCGCGCCCTCGATGCGGGCCAGGACAAGGTGGATGATATTGTCGGTCAGGTCCTGCTCGCCGCCGGAGATCCAGATCTTCTGGCCGGTGAGCTTGTAGGAGCCGTCCTCCTGCGGGACGGCCTTGGTCTTGATCAGGCCGAGATCGGTGCCGCATTGCGGCTCGGTCAGGTTCATGGTGCCGGCCCATTCGCCGGACGCCATTTTCGGCCCGTATTTCTGCTTCTGCGCGTCGGAGCCGCCGGCCATCAGCGCTTCATAGGCGCCAGACGTCAGGCCCGGATACATGGCGAAGGCCATATTGGCCGACGACATCATCTCGCTGATCGCCGTCGACAGGATCTGGGGCAGGCCCTGGCCACCCATTTCCGGGTCCTTGGCCAGAAGCGACCAGCCATTCTCGGAGAATTGCCTGTAGGCGTCGGGGAAGCCGTCCGGCGTTTTTACCGAGGCATCGTCATGGCGCACGCAGCCCTGTTCGTCGCCCACCTTGTTGAGCGGGAACAGCGCCTGGCTCGCGAACTTGCCGCCCTCTTCGAGGATCTGGTCGATAATGTCGGGCGTGGCTTCGGAGAAGCCTTCAAGATTCGAATAGTTTTGCAGCGACAGCACATCGTGAAAAATGAACTGCATGTCCCGCACGGGCGCATCATAACGCGGCATGGAAATCCCCTCGGATGAAATATTGCGGCGCCTGCCTTAGCAGGCGAAGCGCCACACTGTCAGCCCTGCAGGCGCAAGGTGCGCTGTTAAGCGTCGTCGAGCTGCTTGCGGGCGACCGCTTCATAGGCAGCCACGTTCTCTGCATGGTCAGAGGAGGGGCCGACCTTGGAGAGGTCTTCTTCCAGCCATGCGATGCCCTTTTTCAGTTCGGTCAGGGCAACTTCGATATCCTCGCGCTGGTTCTCGAACTCTTCCACCTGCTTGCGGAATTTTTCGAGCGCCTTGCGCTTCTGGGCGCGTTCATTGTCGCCCAGGCCGTAAAGGTCGAGGATTTCGCGGATGTCGGCGAGCGGCAGGCCGAGGCGCTTCATGCGGACGATGATCGTCACTCGCGCGCGGTCGCGATGCGAGTAGACGCGGGTCATGCCGTCCCGGGCCGGGTGAAGCATGTCCTTGTCTTCATAAAAGCGGAGGGCGCGCGGCGTGATACCGAATTCGCGGGCGAGTTCCGAGATCGTGTAGGTGCGAGACTCGGCGATGGAAAGGGAAGCTGTATCTGGCATGATTTTGATATTACTCAACCTTACGCGAACGTCAACGTCATCTTTCCCTTTGCGTCAAAGGAAGGCAAAAAAAGCCGGCAGCAAATGGAAGCCTGCCAGAGACTGAAGAATTCCGCGCCCCGTGTTTACCTTTTTAACCGGGCTTTAAGACGAAGCTTACCATTCATGAAAAGATTCAGTGGCGTGGGGCTCGCCATCCCCGGTCGCGGCTGCCGTGAAGTGATGGAGTGCGCGGATGACAAATTACGGTCCATGGAGCGTCAAGGGCATCGACCAGAGAGCCCGTGAAGCTGCGCGCGAAGCCGCCCGTGAGGAAGGCCTCACCATCGGCGAGTATATTAACCGTATGCTGCTGGAAGAAACCCAGGACGAGATGATGGCGGCCCGCGACATGCGCACGCCGCGCTATCCCCGCGCCGTCGAGACAGAGCCGGAGGAACCGCGCCGCGGCGGCCGTGGCAGTTTCGACCAGCTGGTCGCCCGGCTGGAAGCCGTCGAGGCCCGTTCCACCCTGGCGCTGACCGGGATCGACCAGTCCATTGTCGGCCTCGTCGCCCGGCTCAACAAGACCGATGAGAAAACCGATACGGTCGCGCAGGATGTCGACGGGCTGATCGACGATCTCACCAGCACTTATGAGCAGCTGCAGGACAAGGTCCGCGCGCTCGAGGAAGACGAGACCGGCGCGCGCAATCTCGAAACGCTGAAATCGCTCGAACAGGCGCTTGGCCGGCTCTCCTCGCAGATCACCGAGGAAAGCGCCCGCCAGAAGGCGGAGTCCGGCGCGCTGCGCGAGGATGTCCAGGCCCGGCTGGAAGAGACCAATCGCCGTTTCCATGAGCGCATCAAGGATGTCGAGTCGCGCACCGACGAGACCGACCGCCAGATGGCCGAGCGCTTCTCCGGCATCGAGGACACCGTCTCCGCCCGGCTCGGCCGGCTCGACCGCTATAATGAGCGCATCGACGCCGTCGAAGGCGATGTCGCCGGCGCGCTGACCTCCATCGAATCCGTCATGACGCGCATGCAGGAGCGCCTGCAGCGTGCCGAGGCGACGACCAATTCCGCGCTGTCGGGGCTGGAAAAGACCTTCGAGAGCCTCGACAAGCGCATCGACGCGATTGCCGAACAGGCCTCTCCGGAAGCCGCCGCCGAGCTGCGCGAACAGTTCGAGAAACGCTTCGAGGGGCTTGCCTCCGAGCTGCGCGCTTCCATCGAGACCACGCGCGAGGACATGGCCCGCGAGATCGAGCAGGCTGCCACCGGCGGGGCGTCGGATGAAAAGGTCGCGGCCCTGGAATCCTCCATCGAGGGGCTGCAGAAGCGCATGGCGGCCGGCGAGGAACGCTCGTCGCGCGCGCTGGAAAGCATGACCGACCAGGTCGGGCGCATCTCCACCGCCTTCGACAAACGCCTGCGCGACGTCGAGGCCCGCGACCCCGAAGACGCCGTCAGCGCCGTGCGCGAGGACATGACCCGGCTCTCTGGCGAGGTCAGCGACCGGCTCGAACAGTTCAGCGCCCAGAATGACGAGGTGATCGACAAGATCACCGATCAGATGAAATCGCTCGCCGACCAGTTCGACAGCCGTGTCGAGGAAAGCGAACAGCGCAGTGCCGCCGCCATCGAGCAGGTCGGCGAACAGGTCGCCAGCGTCGCCCAGCGCCTGCAGTCGCGTCAGGACAAGGCGTTCAACGAGTTCAAGGACTCCATGGAGGCCTCGCGCAAGCAGCAGGCCGTGAAGCTCTCCGATGCGCTGTCGGGCGTGTCCGACCGGATCGACGAGATGCAGCGCCAGCAGGTCAGCGCCATGTCGCCGGTGCAGAAGGCGATCACCTCGCTCGCCACCCGGCTCGAAGCGCTGGAGGATTTCACCAGCCCGCCGCACGCCGACACCGACCGGGATTTCGAGCAGGACTTTGCGACCCCGGCCTATGACCATTTCGGCGATGCGCTCGAGTCCGAAGCAAGCTCGTCCCAGAGCGACGATGAGCCCGAGGCCGAGGCGGACGCCTTTGCGCAGGAATTCGAGCTCGACATCGAAGAGCCCGAGGACATCGAAACCGCCGAGATCGACGACCCGTTCGAGGAAGACGATTTCGAAGCCGGCCTGCCGGACATTTCCGAACTCGACACCGACACCCCGGAAGAGGCGCCCGAACAGGCCGCCGACACGGCTGATGATGAGTTCGCCCTGATGGACGAGCCGGAGGAGGATCCGCTATCGGAACTCGCCGGCTGGGACGATGGTAGCGACGAAGCCCGCGACAGCGACATCTTCGGCGAGGATGAGGCCGGCGCTTTCACCGCGGCCGACGAGACCGGCCCCGAGGAGGCTGACAGCGAAGCCGACGCCCTGTTCTCCGACGATGAGGAAGAGACCAACGCCGCTGAAGCCAGTGACGAGGCCGAAGACGAGGACACCCTCAAACCCGAGGAAGACGAAGACGCGACCGACTATCTTTCGCGTGCCCGCCAGGCCGCCATGGCCGCGACGTCGGCCCAGAACGGGCGCAGCCTGGGCGGGGCGAACCCGCAGAAGCGCTCGAGCAAGCTGCCGCTGGTTGCCGCGGTCTCCGTCGTCGCGCTCGCCACGGCTGCAGCCGGGACCTATTTCACCCTGCGCGGTCTGCAGGACGATGCCGGCAAGCCTGTCGTCGGCTCATCGGAAACGCCAGCCCGCGCCGAACAGACCAGTGCCGCTGTCGAAGCGCCTGAAGACATGCCGGTCGAGACAGCAGCGGTCGAGACCCCGGAGGCTGAGGCCCCGCTGATCGCGCCGCTGCAGGCCGACGAGCTGGCCGGGATGAGCGACGCCGACGAGGCCGCCATGGAAGCCGACCTCTTCGAAGCGCCGGAAACGACAGAAGCGGCTCCGCCCGCCGCGCCGGAGACCATGGCTGAGGCCGAAGCAGAGGCTGCCCCGGCGCCTGCCGCTACGGATTTCGCCAGCCTGCCGACCGTTCCCGATACGCCGACGCTTGATTCCGCAGCCGCAGACGGCAATCCGGCAGCCCAGTTCCTGTTGGGCGAGCAGCGTCTCGATGCCGGCGATTATACAAGCGGGCCGAGCCTTGTCCGCAAGGCCGCCGAAGCCGGCGAACCGGCCGCGCAATACCGCCTCGCCAAGCTGCACGAAAAGGGCCTTGGCGTGCCGAAGGACCTCAGCATGGCGCGCCAATGGACCGAACGCGCCGCACAGGGCGGCAACGTCAAGGCGATGCACGATCTTGCCGTCTATTATGCCGAGGGCGAAGGCGGCTCGCAGAATTATGCCGCCGCTGTCGACTGGTTCCGCAAGGCCGCCGATTACGGCCTGACCGACAGCCAGTACAATCTCGCCGTGCTCTACCAGCTCGGCCTCGGCATCTCGCCGAGCCAGACCGAAGCGCTCTACTGGTATGAAGTCGCCCATGCACAGGGCGATGACGGCGCGCTCGACAAGGTCGAGGAGCTGCGCGAAAGCCTGTCGCTGGAAGAGGCCCAGCAGGCCCAGCGCCGCGCCGCCGCCTGGACGGAGGCCGCCGCCGACCCGCGCGCCAATGGCGATTTCGACGACGCGTCCTGGCAGCGCAATCCGCAGGCGCAGGTCTCCGCCATTCAGACGGTTCTCGGTGCGCTCGGCTATGAGCCGGGTCCGGCCGACGGCGTCATGGGCAATGGCACACAGGAAGCGATCCGCGCCTATCAGGCCAAGACGGGCCTTGAACCGACCGGGGCGATCAGCCCGGCGCTGGTGCGCAGCCTGAACGAGACCGTCGAGGCCCGCACCCGGACCGGCTAAGGCTTATTCGAAGGCTGGCCGCGCTCCATAGCGCAGCCGCCGCCAGATCACGTAAAGCCCGAACACGACCGTCATGATGGCGAGCCCGTGCGTCTCCGTGCGCAGCCAGTTGTTCAGCGCCACGCCTGTGAGGCCCCAGCCCAGCGCCACGAAAAACCAGAGACTGCGGCTGATCCGGCTGGCAAAGGCCCAGGCGAGCAGCCCCGCCGGGATGAGCGCGCACCACAACGAGAGCCAGACCTGATCCGTCGGCGCGAGGCCAAAGAGCGTTCGCACGACCTCGGGGACCGAGACCGAGAACGCCGCCGTCAGCCAGCCGGAGAGCAGCCCCGTCAGCGTCACGGCGACCAGCCGCCGGCCTGTACCGTCCCAGCCGCCCATGCGGTGCAGGCGCCGGGCGGCCTGCCATGAAAAGACGAGGATGGGGATCAGCAGGAGAAAGTTCAGCCAGTCATTGGCGAGGAATTGCGCGCTCAGCATCCAGACCACATTGCCGGCGCCCGCCGCCAGCAGCGGCGCGCCGAGATGCGCTTCCAGATAGCTGGGCTTCAGGAGGGCAAACAGGGCGAAGGTGAAATAGAGCGCGAAGATCACACTCCAGATCGAGAAGAAGGGCCCAAGCGGCAGCTCCGGCGGAATATCGCCTCGCGTAAACTGCGTGCCGACAAAGTTTCCGATCCCCATGACCGGCAGCAGCGGCACCAGCACCTGCAGGAGCGCGACCAGGAGAAGCGGGAGAGCGGTGGGGGCTTTCATCGGAGTCCTCTCTGCCAAGGCGATCGCTGGTTTACCAGAGACATACGCTCAAGGGTTGGCGATCGGATCAGGCGGCAGCAGTGTCTGCAGCGTCTCGATGCGGTCGGCCTCGGCGGCGGGCTTGTCCCAGCGGATGCGGTTGATGCGCGGAAAGCGCATGGCGAGGCCCGACTTGTGGCGCGGGCTGCGGTTGAGGCCCTCGAAGGCGACCTCCAGCACAAGGCCGTGATCCTCGGTCGCGGTCACTGCGCGCACCGGGCCGAAGCGGTCGATCGTGTTTTCGCGCACGAACTTGTCGAGCAGTTTCAGCTCCTCATCGGTAAAGCCGAAATAGGCCTTGCCGACAGGCGTCAGCTCGAGGCCCTCCTCGCCGTCGCGCCAGACGCCGAAGGTGAAGTCGGAATAGAAGCTCGAGCGGCGGCCATGCCCGCGCTGGGCATAGAGCAGGACGGCATCGACCAGGAATGGGTCGCGCTTCCATTTCCACCACGGTCCCGTCGGGCGCCCGGCCTCGTACACGCTGTCCCAGCGCTTCAGCATCAGCCCCTCAATCTCCGGCGCGGGCGGGGCGTTGCGGTGGTCCTCCAGCGCCTCCAGCGTCGTCACCGGCACAAGCGGGGAAAGGTCGACCCGGTCGCTGCCAACCCGGTCAACAAAGGCTTCCAGCCGCTGGCGCCGCTCTCGGAAGGGCAGGGGGCGCAGGTCTTCCTCGCCCTCGACCAGGATGTCATAGGCGCGGATGAAGGCGGGCCGGGTTTCCATCTGCTTCTTCGTCACCGTCTTGCGGTTCAGGCGCTGCTGCAGCTCGTTGAAGGGCGCGACCTCGCCATTCGGCGCGCCGATCAGCAGCTCGCCGTCAATCGCGGCCTCGAAATCCATGCCGGCCAGCACATCGGGAAAGGTGTGGGAGATGTCGTCGCCGGTGCGCGTATAGATCCGCCGCGTTCCGTTTTCACTGACCGCCTGCACGCGGATGCCGTCATACTTCCATTCCGCGGCGAACACGTCGGGATCGATCATGGCCGGGTCGATGGCGTCCGGTGTGTCGCGCTTGTCCTTGGTCACAAGCGGATGCGCCAGCATGACCGGCCGGAAGGGCGCGGCAATGTCGGGCGCGGGCTTGTCGGCGGTGCCGTCGAGCCAGTCGAACAGGCTTTCATAGGGAGGCTCCAGGCCATGCCAGATCTCCTCGATCTCGCCGGGCTCCACCCCGCCCATTTCCGCCAGTGCCAGCTTGGTCAGCCGTGCCGACACCCCGATGCGCAGCCCGCCGGTCACCATCTTGATCAGCGCCCAGCGGCCTTTCGGCTCCAGCATGTCGAGCCAGCCGGCGACCAGCCGCTCGCCTTGCGCCCGCGTCGCGCCGAGCAGCGTCTCGACGACATCCTCGATCGGCGGCACACGATTGGCGCCGCGCTGGCCGGGCCAGATCAGGCTGACGGTTTCTGCCAGGTCGCCGACATAGTCATAGGACAGGCGAAACAGTTCCGGGTCGACCCGGTCCTCGGCGAGCTTGCGGATCGTGCCGGCCTTCACGCCGGGAATGTCGAGCTCGCCGGTCAGCACCGCCAGGCCCCAGCCGCGTGCGGGGCTCGGCTGGCTGCGGAAATAGCCGGCCAGAAGCGCAATCTTGCCATTGCGCGACGGGGTCAGGATCAGCCGTTCGAGGAGGTCGGAAAAGGCCTGCATTATTCGAAATTGTCTTCCTCATAGCCGACCAGTCTGAGCGGGCGCGCCTTGCGGCCTTCCAGCTCTGCCCAGCGCACCAGCGCATCCTCGCGGCCATGCGTGATCCATAGCTCTTCCGGGTCGACCTCGCGCACGGTGTCTGTCAGTTCGTCCCAGTCGGCATGGTCGGAGATGATCAACGGCAGCTCGACGCCCGACTGTTTCGCCCGCTGGCGCACGCCCATCCAGCCGCTGGCAAAGCAGGGCAGCGGGTCGGGGAAGCGCCGGCCCCATTTGTCGTGAAAGGCCGAGGGCGGGCCGAGAATGATCTTGCCGCGAAACCGCTCCTGCGCGCCGCGTTCGCTCGTCTCCAGCGTGGCCGATTCCAGCGGGCCGAGCGCGACGCCATGGTCCTCGTAAAGCTGGCAAAGCTTTTCCAGCGCGCCATGGATGTAGAGCGTCTCATGATAGCCCGCCTCGCGTAAGAGTTTGATGACGCGCTGCGCCTTGCCGAGCGCATAGACGCCGACAAGGTGGGTGCGCTCGGGGAACATGCGCACACTATCCAGCAGCTTGGCGATCTCGCCATCGGTGTCCGGATGCTTGAAGACAGGAAGCCCGAACGTCGCCTCCGAGATGAAGACATGCGTGTCGGCGACCGGCTCGAAGGCGCGGCAGGTCGGGTCGCGGCGGCGCTTGTAATCGCCGGTACACACCATGCGCAGCCCCTTCCACTCGACCACTGCCTGGGCCGAGCCCAGCACATGGCCGGCCGGGGAAAACCAGACCGTGACCCCGTTTATCTCGACCGCCTCGCCATATTCCAGCGCCTGCGTCGACCCGGCAAAGCCTTCGCCATAGCGCGCGGCCATGATGGCGAGCGTTTCCGGTGTGGCGAGGACGTGTTCGTGGCCGGCGCGGGCATGGTCGGCATGGCCGTGGGTGACGACAGCGCGGTCGACGGCCCCGCGCACCGGATCGATATAGAAGTCGCCGGGCGGGCAGTAGAGGCCCTTGGGGGTGGGTTTGAGAAGCAGGTCCGGTCGGATCATGGGGTTTCATATAGGGCGCGCGGGCCGCTCTGCCGCCCCTCTCACTGGCAAGGATCTTGCGAGATCCCGCGCGCTATCAGGAGACGCGCATGGCGGGACAGATCAGACAGCTACTCGACGGGTCCATCCGCTCGCTGCAAGAGCGCCGCCGGCGGCTCGGCCACCGCAACCAGGCGAATGGCATTCTCGCCGCGCTGGCGCAGGCCGGCCACGGGCTCGACAGCGCGACGGCCCGCCAGTGCCGCGACTATGCGCGCGACGTGCTGGGCCATGAGCGCTATGCGTCCTGGCTGATGGCCTATTCGGCGGCGAATGGCGGTTTCCGCGAAGGCTGGATGCCGGATGATTATTATTTCGACTGGGTGATCCCGCGCCTGAACGGGGCGAATGGCAAGATCTCGGAGCTGAAATCAGCCTCGTGTGCGTCGCTGCAGACCGACCTCCTGCCGGATATCCTGACCCATGTGAACGGCCTCTTTTTCGACCGGAGCGGGGCTTATGTCCCGCCTGAAAGCGCCATGGACACCGCCTTCGCGCAGGCCGACCGCATCGTCTTCAAGGCCGACAGCTCCATCCAGGGCCGCGATGTGATGATGCTTGACCGCGACGGGTTCCGGCAGGCGCTCGCCGCCGGCTTCCCCAATGGCGTGGTCCAGGCCTTCATCGAACAGCATGCGGAGCTGGAAGTCCTGACCCCGAACAGCGTGGCGACCCTGCGGCTGACCACCGTCAAGCAGGATGATGGCGCGGTCTCGCTTCGCGGCGCCACGCTCCGGCTTGGGCGCGCGGCGGAAGACCATGTGCAGTCGGCCACCCACATTCTCGTCCCGCTGGACATCGCCACCGGCGCCTTCGGCGAGACGGGCTATTCAAGCGGCTTCTTGCCGATGACGGCGCACCCCGATTATGACTTTGCCTTTGCCGGGCACACCTATCCCGGCTTCGCGGACGCCTGCGATGCGGTGCGCACCCTGCACGCCCGCATCAACAATGCCCGCTGCATCGGCTGGGATGTCAGCGTGGACCGCGAGGCGCGCGTGCGCCTGATCGAGTGGAACGGCTTCTATAACGGGCTCAGAATGCACGAAGTCTCCCAGGGGCCCTGTTTCGCCGGGCTCGGCTGGGAAGACTACTGGCGTGAGGCTCTGACAGCCGCCTGACCGGCCTGCCTGCAAGACGCCCGTGCTTTCGGACCTGACGTCGCCTTGGCTTCAGCTCAGGCGAGTTTGCTGCACATAACCGGAAGATCCATGATCAGGCACCGGTACAGGGACGCGTCCTTTTTCAAGTAGAGAAAATTTTCCTCCACTTCGACCAGGTCGTAACCCTCCTCAAGAAGGCTTTTCAGGCTTTGACCATCAGATGCGGACTCCTCTTCCGCGCCGGGGGCCGGTTCGGTCTCGGGGGGCTGAGGGGCGGCCGCGCCCGCGCCACAGAAAAACAGGACAGACATCACGGCTGATCCAACAAGACGTCTCATTCGGCGATCCTTTCCACCTCTGGTTTTGGAAAGGAGTACACTGATTGTATTTCGGTGTCACGGCCCAAGTCCGGGGGCGCGCAAGACAGGTCCTGGCCCTGTAGGACAAACTGCCATGTTTCTGCCTTTTCCGCATGTGACATAGTCTCGCCACACTCAGATTACGTCCTCGATATGAATGGAGCCTCACATCATGCGACGCCTTTTGCTTTCCGCCCTTGCCACTGTCCTTCTCGCCCCTGCCGCGGCCTCAGCCCAGGAGGGCGGCGACACCGAAATCATGCAGAAGGCGCTGGCGGCCGGCTACAAGGCGCTCTTCACCTGCTCGGGCACCTATACGGCCAACAAGTCGCTCAACGAGATCGAGTTCAACGAGCTGGACGGCATCTATACCGACTATCGCGAGCCGATGCGCTATACCTCCGAGCCGAGCATCAATGACCGCAACCGCACCGTCGCGGTGCGCTATGAGCGCGGTGAGCCGCCCCGGATTGCGGCCTGGCGCGAGGGCTTCGGTTGCTCGCTCCTGCCGATCGGCGCCGAGCCGGGCGCGGCCGACTGGCTGCCGCGCTTCGGCGGGACCTTCCCCAAACAGACCAGCGACGTCTCCACTGCCCTCGGTTCGGATGTGAAGCTGATCGATGCCCAGCCCTATACGATGCGCCTGCAGACGCCGGTCAGCTATGCCTTTGACGGCAGCACCTATGGCAATGGCACGCGCACCAGCGCGGTGGTCATCCTGCGCGACGGCCAGCTGGTCGCCGAACGCTATGCCCGTGGCCTCGATGCGACGACGCCGCAGCGGACCTGGTCGGTCGCGAAATCGCTCACCGCGACGATCATCGGCGCGGCGCTTGAACAGGGCATGATGGATCTCGACTATCCCGCCCTCGTCGAGAACTGGACCGCCGGCGGCGATCCGCGCCGCGAGATCACGCTGCGCAACGCGCTGCAAATGGCGAGCGGGCTCGATTCCGGCGTCACCGGCAGCCGTACCGACCGGACCTATTTCGGCGGCGCGCGCGTCACCGACACCGCCATCGTCAATCCGCTGGAAGTCAGCCCCGGCGAGCGCTTCAAATATGCCAATTACGACACGCTGGCGGCGATGCGCGGCCTGCGCGAGACCATGGATGACGACCAGCGCTTCTGGCGCTTCCCGTATGAGAGCCTGCTGCACAAGATCGGCGCGCTCAACACCACGCTGGAAACCGACTGGGGCGGCGACTTCATCTCCTCAAGCCAGGTCTGGATGACGGCGCGCGACATGGCCCGCCTCGGCCAGCTCTATGTCCAGAACGGCTATTGGGCCGGTGAGCGCATCCTGCCACAGGGCTGGGTCGATTTCGTCTCCACGCCCGGCCCGGCCCAGCCGGACCGCAGCGATCCGGGTTCGTTCGGCTATGGCGCCTCCTTCTGGTTGCTCGACCGCTTTCAGGGCATCCCGTCGGACACGTTTGCCGGCATCGGCAATCGCGGCCAGTACATGGTGATCATCCCGTCGATGAAGCTGGTCATCGTGCGCCGCGGCTATGACCTGGCCGAGGGCGAGCGTTTCGATATCGTGTCCTTCACGCGCGATGTGCTGGCCGCCGTCGCCCAGGGCGATTCCGACCGCCTGGAAGCGCAGATGCGCGCCTCCGAGGCCGAAGCGGAATATAACGACTAGGCCTGCTGAAAAGCCCATCGAAGGCGAGGCGTATTCGCGCTATGTTCTTGGGCCATGCCGGATGCGCCTCACCCCAGCCTGCTGTCGCAGCGCTTTGCCGACTGGTTCGCCGGACGCGGCTGGACGCCGCGCGCCCACCAGCTGGCGCTCACCGAAACCGCGCTTGCCGGCGACAGCGCGCTGCTCATCGCGCCCACTGGCGGCGGCAAGACACTGGCCGGCTTTCTCGCCAGCCTGATCGAGCTTGAGCAGAAGCCGAAATCCAATTCCGGGCGACCGGCGCTTCACACCCTCTACATCTCGCCGCTGAAGGCGCTGGCGACCGATGTGGAGCGCAATCTCAACACGCCGGTCGCTGAGATGGGGCTCGACATCCGCATCGAGACGCGTACCGGCGACACGCCCGCCTCGAAACGCCAGCGCCAGCGCGCCAATCCGCCGGACATATTGCTGACGACGCCGGAGCAGCTCGCCCTTTTCATTGCCTCGCAGCATGCCGCCGATTTCTTCTCCGACCTGAAATGCGTCATCATCGACGAGATCCACGCCATCGCCGCCTCCAAGCGCGGGGACCTCTTGTCACTTGGCCTGGCGACGCTTGCCGAATGGGCGCCGGCCTGCCGCTTCATCGGCCTGTCGGCCACCGTGCGCGACCCGGCCCAGCTCGCCGACTGGCTGCCGAAGCGGGCGGGCCGTGAGACGAAGCTCATCCGCGCAGAGGGGGGCATCAGTGCCGACATCGGCATCATGGTCTCGCGCGAACGCATCCCCTGGTCGGGCCATTCCGGGCGCTTTGCCGTGCCGGAGGTCTATGAGGCGATCAAGGCAGCCGAGATGGCGCTGGTCTTCGTCAATACGCGCAGCCAGGCGGAAATGCTGTTCCAGGAGCTGTGGCGGGTGAACGAAGACGCCCTGCCGATTGCACTGCACCACGGCTCGCTCGCGCGCGAACAGCGCCGCAAGGTCGAGGCGGCCATGGCGAAGGGCGTGCTGAAAGGCGTGGTCTGCACCTCCACGCTCGACCTTGGCATCGACTGGGGCGGGGTCGACCTCGTCATCCAGATGGGCGCGCCGAAGGGGGCTGCGCGTCTTATCCAGCGCATCGGCCGGGCCAATCACCGCATGGACGAGGCGAGCCGCGCGCTGCTCGTGCCGACCAACCGCTTCGAGGTGCTGGAGTGCCGCGCCGCCGAGGCCGCCGTCGAGGCCGGCGAGATCGACGGCGAACCAATGCGGGAGGGCGCGCTCGACGTGCTCGCCCAGCACATCATGGGCCGGGCCTGCGGCGAGGGCTTCGAGCTTGAGCCGCTCTTCAACGAGATCCGCCGCGCCGCGCCCTATGAGGCGCTCGACTGGGAAACCTATGAGCGCGTCGTCGACCTTGTGGCGACGGGCGGTTATGCGCTGAAGACCTATGACCGCTTCAAACGCATCGTACGGGGCCGGGACGGTGTCTGGCACGTGCGCACCGCCCGCGACGCCCAGCAGCACCGCATGAATGTCGGCGCCATCGTCGAGGCGCAGCTGATGAATGTCCGGCTGGCGAGTTTTGTTGGCAAGACGGGCGAGCCGACCGGCGGGCAGGCGGTCTCCAAGGTTCGCGGCGAGCAGCGCACCATGCGCGCGGGCCGCAAGCTCGGCGAGATCGAGGAATACTTCATCTCGACGCTCACGCCCGGCGACACATTTCTCTTTGCGGGCGAAATTCTTCGCTTTCTGGGTGTGTCCGAACTCGACGTCCTCGTGACCCGCGCGAAAGCCGACAAGCCGGCTATCCCGTCATACAATGGTGGTAAGTTCCCGCTGACCACCTTCCTCGCCGACCGGGTGCGCCACATGATCCACGATCCGGACCAGTGGAGCGGGCTGCCCGATCAGGTGCGCGAATGGTTCGAGATCCAGCGCGAGAAGTCAGAGATCCCGCCGCCGGACCATCTGCTGGTCGAGACCTTCCCGCGCGCCAACCGGCATTATCTCGTCACCTATCCCTTCGAGGGGCGGCTCGCCCACCAGACGCTCGGCATGCTGCTGACCCGGCGGCTGGAACGCGTTGGCGCCAAGCCGCTCGGCTTCGTCGCCTCGGAATATGCCATGGCGGTCTGGGCGATGGATGACATGTCCGGCATCGACATGGACGCGCTTTTCCACCCGGACATGCTGGGCGACGACCTCGAAGCCTGGCTCGACGAGAGCCCGCTGATGAAGCGCACCTTTGCCCAGTGCGCGCAGATTTCCGGCATGATTGCCCGGCGCCTGCCCGGCAAGGAGAAGACGGGCCGGCAGGTCACGTTTTCAACGGATCTCATCTATGACGTGCTGCGCTCCCACGAGCCGGACCATATCCTGCTGCAGGCCGCCCGTCAGGACGCGGCCACCGGCCTGCTCGACATTCGCCGTCTATCCGACATGCTGGTGCGCATCCGTGGCAAGATCGACCATCGCGCGCTGGCGAAGATCAGCCCGTTCGCCGTGCCGGTCATGCTGGAAGTCGGCCGCGAGCCGGTCAATTCCGAAAGCGCGGAAGAGGCGATCATCCGCGAAGCGGAATCCGACATCGTCCGGGAGGCGATGGGGCGTTAGGCAGGCCCCCTCCGCCTGCCGGCACCTCCCCCGTGAACGGGGGAGGAAAGCTTGTGGCCTGGCGTTTTCTTCCCCCGCCTGCGGGGGAAGTGGCCGCGAAGCGGTCGAAGGGGGCAAAAGCTTTATCCTTCGACAGGAGGCGCAAAGACTGGCCTGCCTAGAAGCGGAAGCCGCCGTTTCCGATCTTCTTCAGCGTCTCTTCCGTCAGCAGCTTGTACTCGCCGGTCTCCGGATCGGCATACCAGACGCGGTCCTCGGCGGATTTCGGCGTGAAGCCTTCCTTGGCGAGGTCGGTCTTGCGGTATTTGAAGGTGCCGGTCGTGGCGGCTTCCTGCTGTTCGCGGATGAAGACCGGGATGGCGTGTTTCGGCAGATGCGCGGCCAGCCGGTCCAGCATGTCCTTGTAGTCGAGATAGCCATTGACGGTGACCGAGGCCATGCCGGCCTTTCCGTCGGCGCCGGGCACGGCCACACCATAGACGTTTGCGGTCTCCACGCCGGGCACTTTCGACAGGGCCTCTGCGACCTCGCTGGTCGAGACATTCTCGCCCTTCCAGCGGAAGGTGTCGCCGATGCGGTCGACGAAATAGACATAGCCATGCTTGTCCATGCGCATCAGGTCGCCGGTGCGGTACCAGGCATCGCCCGGTTCGAACACGTCGCGCAGGATCTTCTGTTCGGAGGCGGCCGGGTCCTGATAGCCTTCAAACCGGCTCATCTCGTCATCGCCGAGCCGGCCGATCGCCTCGCCTACTTCATTCGTGGCGACGCGGATGCAGTGGCCCTTGTCGTCGCGCACCGGCATCTGCGTGTCGACATCGTATCTGACGAAAGCGACATGGCGGTAATGCTTGCGGGCGACCGGCGGCACCCGTCCGCAGGCGCCGGGCGTGCCGTCATAATTCATGAATTTCACATTGCCTTCGGTCGAGCCGTAAAACTCAACGATGTGGCGGATGCCGAAGCGGGTCTTGAAGCCCTTCCAGATATCCTGGCCGAGCCCGTTGCCGAGGGCGACACGCACGCTGTGCTGGCGGTCGGCGGCCTGTTCGGGCTGGTTCATCAGATAGCGGCAGAGTTCGCCGACATAGGCGATGATGGTGGCCTGATGCTCGATGCAGTCCTGCCAGAAGGCCGAGGCGGAAAAGCGCCGCCGCAGGATGATCTCGCCGCCCGTCATCAGGGCGACGCCCGCAGCGCAAAGCCCGCCGGTCGTGTGATAGAGCGGCAGGGTGATATAGGTGCGGTCCTTCGCGCTCGCCTTGCAGGGGGCGATGAAGGTGCGAAGCATGGTGCGCACCTTGGCGTGCGACATGCGCGCGGCCTTGGGCAGGCCGGTCGTGCCGGAGGTGTAGATGTAGAGACAGGTCGCCTGCGCGCTCATCCGCGAGCGGCAGGAGGGCGCCGGCCGTGTGTCGGAATGCGAGGCGAGCGTGTGGGAGAAATCGCGGCCCCGCTTGCCCCCGAAGCTCCACACCGGCAGTGCCTTGCGCAGCCTGGGCGGCAGCGAGGCGACGGCGCCGTCATGCTCCTTGCCGGTGATGATCATGCGGGCGTTCACTATCTCGACACTGTGGGCGAGGCTCTTGCCGGTCAGGCTGGTATTCACCAGCGCCGTGATGACGCCGACCTTGGAGAGGCCGTACCAGACGGCGATATATTCCGGGCGGTTTTCCATCAGCAGCGCGACCGTGTCGCCGCGGTGCAGGCCCTTCATTAGCGCCCAGTAGGCGATCCGGTTGGCCAGCTTGTCGATGTCGCCATAGGTCCAGCTGCGGCCCTCGAACCGGATGGCGGTGCGCTCGCCATACTGGTCGATACAGGTCTCCAGATCGTCCGGCAGCAGCACATCCGGCTCCTCTGAAACCGGGTCCACCCAGCGCTTGACCCGCGACAGCGTCTTCACGGCTGTCCATTCCCGCTTCACAGCATCGATCAATTCCATCACCATCGCCTTTTGACGGCGGCAGACGGGCGGGCCTCTTGAACAGCCCTGTCACCGCATGCCGGTTTCCACTTGCAGACCATGATGCTAAGCGCGCGTGGTTAAGATCCGATGGGAAAGCAAAGCCAATATGACCGACGCTGTTAGTGAACTGTTAAACCTCCTGGAGCTTGAGCGACTCGAGGTGGACCTGTTCCGGGGCTTTACCCCCGAGCATGAAGTCGGGCGCCCGCGCGTCTTCGGGGGCCAGGTCATCGCTCAGGCGCTGGCAGCTGCCTACCGCACCGTCGAGGAGGGCCGGCTCTGCCATTCCCTGCATGCCTATTTCATCCGTCCGGGTGACCCCAAGATTCCGATCGTCTTCGAGGTCGACCGCTCGCGCGATGGTGGCAGCTTCACCACCCGCCGGGTCGTCGCCATCCAGCACGGCCAGCAGATCCTCAACATGTCGGCCTCCTTCCATATTCATGAGGAAAGCTGGGATCACCAGCACGACATGCCGGAGGTGAAGCAGCCGGAAGAATTGAAGTCGCGCGCCGAACTGATCGAGGCCTTCAAGGACAAGCTGCCGGAAGAACAGCGCGAGCAGTGGACCCGCCCGCAGCCCTTCATCCTCAAGGAAATCAGCGGGATGAACCCGTTCGACCCGAAGCCGAAATCGGACGTGAACCAGGTCTGGTTCAAGACGACGCGCGAGGTGGATGTGCCGCCGGCGATGCATCACTGCCTGATCGCCTATGTCAGCGACATGAACCTGCTCGGCTCCAGCCTGCGCCCGCACGGGCTCCACTGGACCAATCCGGAGCTGATGACGGCGAGCCTCGACCATGCGATCTGGTTCCATGAGCCGATCCATGCCGACGAATGGCTGCTCTATTCCATGGACAGTCCGAAGGCCGGCAGCGGGCGCAGCTTCAATCGCGGCGCGATCTTCACCCGTGAAGGCAAGCTGGTCGCCTCCGTCGCCCAGGAAGGCCTGATGCGGAAGATGCGGCCGCGCAAGAAAGACTGACCGGTTGCGATGCTCTCCCACGGCTTGTCCGTGGGATCCATCCCCCCGACAGGGGCGCGTGGCGAAGTGTTGGGAGGTGGGTCCCACGGATGACCCGTGGGGAGGCCTCTCCTTTTCCCGTCTCCGCGCCATGACGGCTGGACTTGAAGTCGCCCCCTTCACCCCTTAGCAGGCCTCATCATGCTCACGATCGACAATCTCACCTACCGGATTCAGGGCCGGCTGCTGCTCGACGGCGCCTCGGCGACGCTGGCGGCTGGCTGGAAGGTGGGCCTGATCGGGCGCAACGGCACCGGCAAGTCGACGCTGCTGCGCCTCATCCGCGAGGCCGAGGAAGATGCAGACGGCGCCATCCGCATCGGCAAGGCCGCGAAGATGGGCTGGGTCGCCCAGGAGGTCGAGGCGAGCGACCGCACCCTGCTGGACGAGACGCTGAGCGCCGACACCGAGCGCGCGGCCCTGATGCAGGCGGCCGAGACCGAAACCGATCCGATGAAGCTTGCCGATGTGCATGAACGCCTGACGGCGACCGATGCCTGGTCGGGCGAGGCGCGCGCGGCTTCCATCCTGACGGGGCTCGGCTTTTCGCAGGCCGATCTCGGGCGGGCCTGCAAGGAATTTTCCGGCGGCTGGCGGATGCGCGCCGCGCTCGCCGGTGTGCTGTTTGCCGAGCCGGACCTGCTCCTGCTGGACGAGCCGACCAATTATCTCGACCTCGAAGGCGCCGCCTGGCTGGAAAGCTATCTCCGGCGCTATCCGAACACGGTGCTGCTCGTCAGCCACGACCGGGAACTGCTCAACAATGCGGTGACGCACATCCTCGCACTGGAGCATCAGAAGCTGAGCGTGAATCCGGGCGATTATGACACCTGGCAGAAGAAACGCGCCGAACAGCTGGCGCTCGCCCAGGCGCAGAAGACCAAGCAGGACAAGCAGCGCGCCCACCTGCAGAGCTTCGTCGACCGCTTCCGCGCCAAGGCCACCAAGGCCCGCCAGGCCCAGTCGCGCATCAAGATGATCGAGAAGATGGGCGAGATTGTCATTCCGCTGGAAGAGCGCACCCATCCCTTCGACTTCCCGGACCCGGAGGAGCTTGCCTCGCCGCTCTTCGTGCTGGACGGCGCCGATCTCGGTTATGAGCCGGGCCATCCCGTGTTGCGCGATGTCAATCTGCGCGTCGACAATGATGACCGCATCGCCATTGTCGGCGCGAACGGGCAGGGCAAGTCGACCCTGGTGAAGGCCATTGCCGGGCGGCTGAAACTGCTCGAAGGCAACCGTGTCGCCGCGCCCAAGGTCGAGATCGGCTATTTCAGCCAGGACCAGCTCGACGAGCTGTCGGCCGGCCAGAACGCCATCGACCATGTCCGCAAGATGCGCCCCAATTCCAATGAAGGCCAGCTGCGCTCCATCGTCGCCAATATCGGCTTCAACCGCGACAAGGCGGAAACGAATGTCGAGAAGCTGTCGGGCGGGGAAAAAGTGCGCCTGCTGCTCGGCCTGATGGCGCTGCGCGAGCCCCATGTCCTGATCCTCGACGAACCGACGAGCCACCTCGACATCGACTCGCGCGAGGCGCTGATCCATGCGCTGAACGCCTATCAGGGCGCGGTGCTGCTGATTACCCACGATGTCTATCTCGCCGAAGCGACCGCCGAACGTCTCTGGCTGGTGAATGAAGGCCGCGCGGCGCCTTATGACGGCGACCTGTCGGACTATCGCGCGCTGGTGCTGGCGGCCGACAAGTCCCGCGAGGGGGGCGGTGCGCCCATAGCGTCCCCGCCGCCTCCGGCCCAGCCGAAGCGCTCCGACACCGAGATCCGCCGCGCCACCGCCGATATCCGCAAGCGCATTTCAGCCGCCGAACGCGAGATGGCAAAGATCGAGACCGACCTTGCCACGCTCGACGAGAAGCTCGCCGACCCGACGCTCTATGAGCGCGATCCCGGCGAGGCCCAGTCGCTCGGCGCGCGCCGCGACACGCTGAAAGGCGCGCTCGAGGCCGCCGAACAGGCCTGGCTCGAGGCGACGGAGGCCTATGAAGCCGAGGCGTCCGCCTAACCGCCGGGAACGCGACAGTTTTTCGCGCAGTTGATTGGCAGTGCAAACCCTTCCATCCATTCTGGCAGGGGCTTAGATTAACCAATCGGACGGGCCTGATGCCCCGTCGAAAGGCGGCAGATTTGCGGTACGGACAAAAGCGGGGACTGGCAGGGGTCGTGGCCGGTCTGGCAGCAAGCCTGCTGGGCGCCTGCAATGTGGCCGGCGGCCCGACGGCCGGCGACCATTGCCGCCCGGTGACCCACAAATCCAATCCGTACACGGTGTGCACGTTCAATGCCGCGCGCGACGATATCCGGCTTTTCTACACGGCCGAGGATGGCGAGCCCTACCTGCAGTTCGATACGCTGGCCGAAGCCATGGCCGATGAGGGCAAGACGCTCGTCTTCGCCATGAATGGCGGGATGTATCACGACGATCGCCGGCCGGTCGGCTATCTACGTCACGAGACGGGCGAGCAGGCCAGCGTCAACACGAATGAGGGGCCCGGCAATTTCCATATGAAGCCGAACGGCGTCTTCTGGCTGGACGAAGACCATGCCGGGGTGACCGAGTCGCAGGCCTATCTCGATGAGGGGCTGGACCCTGCCTTTGCGACCCAGTCAGGCCCGATGCTGGTCATCGATGGCGAGATCCATCCCGCCATCAATCCGTCGGGCACCTCGCGCAAGCGCCGCAATGGCGTCGGCGTGTCGCGCAATGGCGAGACGGTGGCGTTCGCGATTTCCGATGTGCCGGTGACGTTCCACGATTTTGCGAGCCTCTACCGCGACAAGCTCAACATGCCGAACGCGCTCTTCCTCGACGGTCAGGTCTCGCGGCTCTATGCTCCGGCCATGGGCCGGGATGAGCCCGGCCTCGACATGGGGCCGATCGTCGGCGTGGTGGAATGACATCAATCGAGCTCAGCGATGAGCGCCGCGACGCGCTGATCGCCTATCTGCAGCAGCTTTTCTCGAACGAATTCGACGAGCATCTGAGCGACTTCCGCGCGGGCGAGGTGCTGGACCTGATGCTGAAAACGCTCGGGCCCACCGTCTACAACCAGGCGGTCGAGGACGTGCGGGCCCATTTGCAGGCAAAGCTCGATGATCTGGGCGGCGAGGTCTATGTCGATCCGGACCGGACCTGATGCCCCGCTGGGCTAAAGCCTAGTCGCCATCATTGAGGTCGCGGATCGCTTCGTCGGTTTCGCGCGCCATCTCATTGGCGGCTTCGCCGGTCTCTTCGGCAGCCACGCCCATCAGACGGTCCATGCGCGCACCGGCTTCGGCAAACGAGCCTTCGGTGATGCGGAAGAAGAGAAGCAGGATCAGGAAAACGGCCGCGAACAGGACCACCAGCCCTTGTATGAATCTGCCCATGAGGTTCATCCCCTTTGATTGCCAGCCAGCCGGGTTCGGCCGGACACAGTGTCTTGGTTAACCCCCGACTTTATGCGGGGTTCCGAAATGGCGTCTTGGCGGGGCGGGCGAATGGCCCAATATCGGCGGGCGAAACCCTGGATATCAAAGCGGAGACGAGGCCATGGCGACCCTGACCCTTTACGGGCTGAAGAATTGCGACACCTGCAAGAAGGCGATGAATGCGCTCGACAAGGATGGCCATTGCGTCACCCTGGTCGACATCCGCGCCGAGGCCGACCTGGAGACGAAAGTTCCGATGTGGCTGAAGGCGCTTGGCCCCGACACGCTGGTCAACAAGCGCTCGACCACCTGGCGCAACCTCACGACGCATGAGAAGTCGCAGGTCGAGCAGGGCGAGGCCGAAGCGCTGCTGATCGCCAATCCGACGCTGATCAAGCGCCCGGTGATCGAGACCGGCGCCGACGTTTATGCCGGCTGGACGAAGGATGTGCAGGCGGTTTTCTGAAGCGTCTGACGCCGTCGCGGCCTAGAAGATCACGAACCAGAGGCAGGCGAGCGGCGTCACCAGCATGACGAGCAGGCTCAGCACTGTGCCCCACATCCGTCCGAAGCTGCCGCCGCTCGAGCCGCTGAGCCCGATGGCGTGCAGCACCCGGCCCAGGAAGAATGCCGCCCCCAGCGCGTGAACCAGCCAGACCGGTGCGCCGAGCAGGGCGAGCCCGATCAGGCCGAGCAGCGTGATCGGAATGTCTTCGGCGGCATTGCCCTGGACGCGCTGGGCGCGCTGCAGCGGCTCCTTGCTGCCATCGCCGAACATCACGCCTTCGGCCTGGCGCACGCGCCCGACATTCACCTTCAGCACCAGCATCAGGATCAGGCAGAGCGCGGTGTAGAGGATGGCGGCTTCAAGGGCGGTCATGTCAGGCTCCTGCTTGGTCTCGGGCAGACAGTGTTACAGTTTCCGCGCGATGGCAATCGCCTCTCGGGCGCCGCTCTGCGCAGGCTTCCGCGCCGGGGCCTGAGCACGACTTTGGAACATGGCGGCGCGGCTTTCCGTTGGTTGGTCAATAGCTGACAAATGGAGGAAATCCCATGAAACGCATGATGACTGCCCTTGCCGCAACGGCTGCTTTTTCCGTGAGCCCGGCGCTTGCCGACCATCACATGGAAAAGTCCGGCGACGGCGAAAAGGACATGAAGTCCGCTGAGAAGGAAATGATGTCCGGCGACAAGGACATGATGTCTGCCGACAAGGAGATGAAGGCCGATCACAAGGACATGATGGCCGACAAGAAGCACATGATGTCCGGAGACAAGGACATGATGGACAAGAAGGACTGGACCAAGGCCGAAATGGACTCCGAAGTTTCGGCACTGAAGGCCAGCCAGGTCTTCCTCGCCATGGACGAGGAAAATGACGGCCTGATCACCAAGTCCGAATGGGCCAACTGGCAGAACCGGTCAGGCAACACCACCAAGCAGTTTTCGGACTATGACATGGACTCCGATGGCGACATCGAGCTCAGTGAATATCTGAAGAATTTCGATATCTCATAAGCATCGGACCTGTCCGAAGCATAGAGGAAGCCCGCCATTCCGGCGGGTTTCTTTTTGTCCGGCAACGCGGCTCGCGGCTCTTGCTCTCCGGGCCTCGCCATGCCTGAAAGGGCCCATGCTCATCGCGTTCAACAAGCCCTTTGGCGTCCTCTCGCAATTTACCGACAAGGGCACGGCCGGCTCGAAACGCCCGACCCTGTCGGACTATATCGACGTGCCCGGCGTCTATCCGGCCGGGCGCCTCGACAAGGATAGCGAAGGGCTCCTGCTGCTGACCGATGACGGCCGGCTGCAGGCGCGCATCGCCGACCCGAAGCACAGGCTGGAAAAGACCTATTGGGCACAGGTCGAAGGCGAACCGGATGAGGCCGCGCTGGAGGCTTTCCGCACCGGGCTCACGCTCAAGGACGGGCCCACGCGCCCGGCCCGGATCGCGCGCATGGAGGCCCCGCCCGGCCTCTGGGAGCGCGACCCGCCGATCCGCTACCGCAAGTCGGTGCCCGATTGCTGGCTCGAGATCGGGCTTCGCGAAGGCAAGAACCGCCAGGTCCGGCGCATGACGGCGGCCATCGGCCATCCGACGCTCCGGCTGATCCGGGCTGCCATCGGCGACTGGACGCTCACCGGCCTGGCCCCGGGGGAATGGCGCGAGGTCCCGGTTTCGGGATCGTGATTTGGAACGCAGGCCCCACGCGCTAGGTTAACCTTTTGAAAGCCTGTTCCCACAGCACCAAAGGAGTTTTCCCATGCGCCTGCCCCTCATCACCTCGCTCACCGCAGCGGCCGCCCTGACGCTTTCGGCCCAGGCCGGCGAGGCCGTCACCTATGACGTCGATGGCAAGACCTATGAAGGCTATCTCGCCGAAGCGACGCGCGACTCCAAGGGCCTCGTCATCCTCATCCATGACTGGGACGGCCTCGACAGCTATGAGACGACGCGCGCCGAAATGCTCGCCGATGAGGGCTATGACACCTTCGCCGTCGACCTCTATGGCAAGGACAACCGCCCGGACACGACCGAAGCGAAGAAGGCCGAGGTCGGCAAGCTCTACAATGACCGCGAGGCGATGCGTGCGCGCATCCTGGGCGGGATCGCCAAGGCGCGCGAGGTTTCCGGCGAGACCGAGGCGGTGGTGATGGGCTATTGCTTCGGCGGCGGCGCGACACTTGAGCTTGCCCGCTCCGGCGAAGGTGAGGACATTGCCGGCTATGCGACTTTCCATGGCAGCCTCGATACGCCCGAGGGCCAGACCTATGAGGCCGCCGGTGCGCCCTTCCTGATCATGCATGGCGGCGCCGATAGCGGCATCCCGATGTCGGTCGCCTCAGACCTCGTCACCCGGCTGGAAGATGTCGGCGCAACCTATGAACTGCAGGTCTATTCCGGCGCCCCCCACGCCTGGACGGTGTTCGGCTCGGAGCGCTATCAGGCGCTTGCCGACGAGAAGTCCTGGGACGCCTTTCTCGGCTTCCTCGACCGGTATCTCGATAGCGAGGCGTCCTGATCCGGCAGACGCCTAGCCGTCGAAATTGGGCTGGCCGTTGGATGCGGTCAGCCCGCCATCGACCGGCAGGATCACACCATTGACGAAACCGGCATCCGGCCCGGCCAGGAAGGCGATGACATTCGCGACTTCTTCCGGTTCGGCCGGGCGTTTCATCGGGATGCGGTTCTTCACCATGGCGAGCTTCTCCGGATCGGAGTGGATGCCTTCGGCCATGCCGGTCAGCGTCACGCTCGGCGCGACCGCATTCACGCGCACCCCGTCGGCCCCGAGGTCGAGCGCCATGGCCCGCGTCATGTTGGAGACCGCGCCCTTGGCGGTATTGTAGCCGAACATCTTCCAATCGCCGCCGAGGCCGGACACCGAGGACGTGTTCACGATCGAGCCCTTCGAGGCCCTGAGGTGTGGCAGGGCTTCGGTGGTGGTGTTGTAGATGCCGGTGACATTGACCGCCATCAGCGTCTCCCAATTCGTGCGCGACAGCTCGCCCGGCCGGCCGACCTGCGCGACGCCGGCATTGTTGACCAAGCAGTCGAGCGCGCCGAACCGGTCCACGGTCTTGTCGACAAGCTGGGCGACATCGCCGGGCTCGGAAACGTCGCCATCGACCACCAGCGTGCGCTCACCGGGCAGTTCGGCGGCGACCTTCTCCAGCTTGTCGCGCGTGCGCCCGTTCAGGACGACATTCCAGCCATCGGCGGAAAAGCGCTTCGCCGTTGCCGCGCCGATGCCGGAGCCGGCGCCAGTGATGATGACGGTTTTGGGGTTTGCCATGAGGGTGTCCTTCCCGGTCGCCTGAAGCTTGTGTGCTGCATGGCAAATGGGTGGACGGCCCCGGTGTTCCCGCGAATCGCTTCCCATCCATGCCGTCAGCCGCTAAAGCGCGAGGCATGTCTCTTGTCGGTCTCATAGGCGGGGTGAGCCCCGAAGCCACGAAAATCTATTACGAGCTGCTGAACGGCCATGCCCGTGCCCGTCAGGGCGGTCAGCATTCCGTCCGCGCGCTTTTCTTCATGCTCGATTATGGCGTGATGATCGGTCACTACCATGACGAGGCCTGGGACGCCTTCAAGGCCGAAGTCGTCAAAGGGGCCGAAGCGCTGAAAGCCGGCGGAGCCGAGGCCATCGCCATCACCTCCGGCACCACCCATGTCGCGGCAGACGCCGTCGCAGAAGCGACCGGCCTGCCGGTGATCCACATGCTCGCCAGCCTCAGCGCCGCGCTGCGGGCCAAGGGCGTCACGCGCCCGCTGCTGCTCGGGACGCCCTGGGTGATGAGCGGGGACTTTTTCCGCCCGGCCCTGCTGAAGCGCTATGATGGCGACCCCATCGTGCCCGGCCAGGCCGACCGCGACACAATCGGGCGCATCATCTTTGATGAGCTCGTCAATGGCGAGGTGAAGGACAGTTCGCGGGAAGAGATGAAGGCGCTCGTCGCGGGCTATGAGGCCGATGGCGTCATCCTCGGCTGCACCGAGCTCTGCATGATCCTCGCCGAGGGCGACTGCGACATCCCCGTCTTCTCGACGACGCATATCCATGCCGCCGCCATCGACGCCTGGATGAACGGCGCGGGCTGATCACGCAAGCCCCGCCAACGCGCCGCCAACGCCCCTAAAGCGTGGTCTTCAGGAAGGCGACCGTCTTTGGCCAGTTGTCCTGCTGGGCCGCCCGGTTTGCCGCGCGTGTGCCGCCCCAGTCCAGCGGGTCCTCGGCGGTTTCCGGGTCCAGCGTCCCTGACGGCACGCCGCCGGCCCCATGCCCGGCCTCCGGATAGGTGAGGACTGTCACCTCCGGCCCGCCTTCAGCCTCGGCGCGCGCCTCAATCGCATCGGCCATCGGACAGCTCGGCCACAGGCCATCGGCGCCGCCGCAGATCAGCAGGACCGGCGCATCCGTCTTCTCGATCGCAATCACGGCCGCTTCATGGTCGCCGACAGCCTCCAGCCCATTGGCATAGAGCGAATAGAGCCCGGTCCTGGGGGCGAAGGCCCCATAGGGCAGGGCCGGATAGGGCTTCCCCCGCAGGGACCAGGAGGCTTCCGGCACGCGCCCGTCAAAGTCCCAGTTGATCCCCGTCCACGACACGCTGGACGGCACAATCGCCACCACGGCGTCGATTTCGGGGCGACGGGTCGCGGTGATGAGGGCGGCTTCTGCGCCTTTCGAGGTGCCGAAAATGCCGACCCGGTCTGCATCGACCTCACCGCGGGCCAGCAGCCAGTCCAGCGCCCGGTCGAACCGTTCCAGCGGCACCATTTCGAGGTTCTGCTCCTGTCCCTCGAACCGGTAGAACGAGATCTGCAGCACGCTGAAGCCCTCTTGGCGCAGGGCCTCGGCGTCGCGGGCCACGCCGTCGCTCAGCCCGCCTTCGGAACCGCCAACCATCAGGATGGCCGGGCCGGGCGCGGCCGCTGTCGCCGCCGGATAATAATCCGCGATCAGGTCCGGCTCCCGCAGCTCGATGATCTCATCCGGTGTCGCGGCGATGGCGCTCTGGCTCTCGCCCGCCAGTGTCCCGGGTGTGGACTGGCAGGCTGGCAGGATCACCAGGGCAGACAGGCAGGCCATAATGGCGGCAGACCGGGAAAACGGGTTCATGGGCAACTCCACAGCAAACAGGACCAGCGCCCCAGACCCGCCTTGCACAGCTCCGCACCGGCGTCCACTTGCAACCGGAGCCGCTTGTGGATAGCCGCCGCCAGGATTTTGATAGCGATCAAGGCGGGCAGGCCGGCCCGGTCCAGACTCCCCGTCATCTCAGGATCGTGCCGGGAGCCCGCCAATGAAAGACGTTCTTGAAACCAAGGCCGTGGAGATCATGACCGCCTGCAAGGACATGGCCATCGCCACACTGCGCGAGGATGGCTTTCCGCAGGCGACGACCGTCTCCTTCGTTCATGACGGGCTCGAAATCTTCTTCGGCGTCGGGGCGACCAGCCAGAAAGCCCGCAATATGCGGCGCGACAATCGTGTCTCCATCACGATGACGCCGCCTTATGAGGATTGGTCCGGCATTCGCGGCCTGTCGCTCGCCGGCCATGCCGCCGAGATGACGGCGCCGGGAGAGATCAGCGAGATCGCCCGTCTGATGATCCAGCGCTTCCCGCAGGTTTCCGGCATGGAGCTGGCCGAACGTGGCGAGGCGGTGTTTTTCCGCGTTATCCCGACCGTCATGTCCGTGCTCGATTACAGCAAGGGCTTCGGCCATACCGACATGGTCAGGCTCGACGACAGCGACATCGCCGAAAATCTCGAAAGCATGCAGCACAAATGGCTCATCCCCACGGGCGGCGGCTGAGACGGCCGGTTATGCGCCGCTTTTGCCCTCGAAACGGGATCGCGCGGCCAATAGCCCTATGCAGCGCCTATTGGATTCGTTAGGATACTTTCCATCCGAGGGGCGCGTTGTGCCAAGCGCTGAGACCGGGCTGAAGCCGCCCGGGCACCCTTAGAACCTGATCCGGCTCGGACCGGCGTAGGAACGGAAAGGTTTTGATTTGGCGTATCCCGCCCACATTACACTCCCCTCCCGATTTAACGGCCCGCCGGGCACGGCGAATGGCGGCTATGTGGCCGGCCGGCTCGCCAGCCTGCTGGATGGCCCTGTCGAGGTCAGCCTGCGGGTGCCGCCGCCGCTCGACCGGCCGATCCGCATCGAGGAGACCGCCACCGGTCTCGAGGCCTATGAGGGCGACACGCTCATCGCGGCGGCCGTCCCGGCCGACCCGCTGGAGGCGGCGATGCCGGCGCCCACGCTGGAAGAGGCCAGCGCGGCGCGCGGGCGTTTTCCGCCGGTCGAGGAGCATGCCTTTCCGCACTGTTTCGTCTGCGGCCCGGAACGCGCCGAGGGCGATGGCCTGCGTATCTTCACCGGCGCCGCCGACAGCTTCGAGGGTGTCGCCGATATCTGGACGCCCGCCCCGGAATTTGCCGGAGAGGACGGCTATGTCCGCCCCGAAATCCTCTGGGCTGCGCTCGACTGCCCCGGCGCCTTTGCCGTCGGCTTTCAGGAGAACCCGATGGTGCTCGGGCGTATCCGCGGCGTCATCCATGACCGCCCCAGGGCCGGCGAGCGCCTGATCGTCGCCGGCTGGGCGCGCTTCCATGACGGACGCAAGCACGGCGCCGCCACCGCCCTCTATACCGAAACGGGCCGTCTGCTCGCCCAGACGGACCAGCTCTGGATCGAGCTCAAGACAACCCCCTCAGGCCAGGAGGCCCCCTCATGAACAAGCCGACCCCTCAATCCGATTTCGCGACCCCGACCGTCACGACCGGCCCGCTGCCGGCGAGCCGCAAGGTCTACACCCATCCGAAGGCCGACCCGACCCTCAGCGTCCCGCGCCGCCTGATCGATCTTCACCCGTCCGCCAATGAAGCGCCGGTGCCGGTCTACGACACGTCCGGGCCGTACTCCGACCCGTCGGTTACCATTGATGTCGAAAAGGGCCTTGAGCGCCACCGCACCGAGTGGGTGCTGGAGCGCGGCGGCGTCGAGCAATATGATGGCCGCGACGTCAGGCCCGAAGACAATGGCGGCGTCAGCGGCGACCATCTCGCCCGCGAATTCCCGACGCGCCACCAGCCGCTGCGCGGGACCGGCGGCAAGCCCGTCACCCAGTACGAGTTCGCCCGCGCGGGCATCATCACCAAGGAGATGATCTACGTCGCCGAGCGCGAGAATCTGGGCCGTCAGGAAATGCTGGAAAACGCCGAGGAGAAGATCGCCGAGGGCGAAAGCTTCGGCGCGGAGATCCCGGCCTTCATCACGCCGGAATTCGTGCGCGACGAGATCGCCAAGGGCCGCGCCATCATCCCGGCCAATATCAACCATCCGGAGCTTGAGCCGCAGATCATCGGGCGCAATTTCCTGGTCAAGATCAACGCCAATATCGGCAACTCGGCCGTCACCTCGTCGGTGGAAGAGGAAGTCGACAAGATGGTCTGGGCGACGCGCTGGGGCGCCGACAATGTCATGGACCTGTCGACCGGCCGCAACATCCACAACACGCGCGAATGGATCATCCGCAACAGCCCCGTCCCGATCGGCACCGTGCCGATCTACCAGGCGCTGGAGAAGGTGAACGGCGTCGCCGAGGACCTGACATGGGAGGTCTATCGCGACACCCTGATCGAGCAGTGCGAGCAGGGCGTCGACTATTTCACCATCCATGCCGGCGTGCGGCTCGCCTATATCCACCTCACCGCCAAGCGCGTCACCGGCATCGTCTCGCGCGGCGGCTCGATCATGGCGAAATGGATGCTCGCCCACCACACAGAGAGTTTCCTCTACACCCATTTCGAGGACATCTGCGAGATCATGCGCGCCTATGACGTCTCCTTCTCGCTCGGCGACGGCCTGCGCCCCGGCTCCATCGCGGATGCAAACGACGCGGCCCAGTTCGCGGAGCTGGAGACGCTCGGCGAGCTCACCAAGATCGCCCACGCCAAGGGCTGCCAGGTGATGATCGAGGGGCCGGGCCACGTCCCGATGCACAAGATCAAGGTGAATATGGACAAGCAGCTGCGCGAATGCGGCGAGGCGCCCTTCTACACGCTGGGCCCGCTCACCACCGACATCGCGCCCGGCTATGACCACATCACCTCGGGCATCGGCGCGGCGATGATCGGCTGGTACGGCACAGCCATGCTCTGCTACGTCACGCCGAAGGAGCATCTCGGCCTGCCGGACCGCGACGATGTCAAAGTCGGCGTCATCACCTACAAGCTCGCCGCCCACGCCGCAGACCTCGCCAAGGGCCACCCTGCCGCGCAGGTGCGCGACGATGCGCTGTCACGCGCCCGTTTCGAGTTCCGCTGGGAGGACCAGTTCAACCTCTCCCTCGACCCCGAAACGGCCCGCGACTATCACGACCAGACCCTGCCGAAAGAGGCCCACAAGGTCGCCCATTTCTGCTCCATGTGCGGCCCGAAATTCTGCTCCATGAAGATCACCGCGGAAGTGCGGGATTACGCGGCAGGCATGACGGATAATGAAAAGGCGGATCTGGAACGCCAGGCGAGAGAGGCGGAAGAGGGCATGGCCGCCAAGAGCGCAGAATACGAAGCGATGGGGCGGAAGCTTTATGTGGAGACGGAGCAATCATAGATTGCGTCAAATCTTCCAACGCCTAAGCTAAGTTACGATGCGTTCGGTATGCTGGAGGGGATAGTTTGGTCCGAAAGGAACACGTTTTCAGATTCACACCTGAAGACAACTTACAGAACTTTCTCAAAAAGCCTGAAGGTCGGTTGCTACTCGTAGTCGCCGTTCTGAATGTTCTGTTTGCCAGTGCTCTGTTAGGCCAAGCGACTGACCATATGTACGATGAGGAACTGGTTCCTCTGTTGGCAATGATCTGCATTCTGCCGACAGTACTATACTTTTTGGCGGCTTTCGTTTCTGGTCACTTCAGGCTTGGAAGATGGGTATTTCTTTCTCTGTTCGCGGTTGGGAGCCTCAACTTCCTGACTGAAGATGGGGGTTATCCATTGTACTGGGTTGGAAGCATGTTGGTTTCGTCGGCGTATTGGTTGATCGCGATGCGCTGGCGATCAGAACCCGTTTATCTGCCAGATCGTCCGAGACCGACCCAAGTTAGCTATGTGGGAGCGTGGCTGATCAGCGGTTTTTTGGCCGGTGTAGCGTATGCGGCGATCGGTACTGTAGACACGCGATACTACTATCCGTCAGAACTGCTGGCGCTGTTTTTGTTCGGCTTAACGCTAAATATTGCCGCGTCTTTGATCGTATACTCAATGTTTTCCCAGCTAAGGCTCTACTTAGTGATGCCATATCTGTGGGGCTTGGGTTTGGTTGGCGTTGTCTTGGCTAGTGCAGTGGTTCTGGGGCGAGACGAATTAAATGATCCAACACTTGCAGGCTATGCCGCAGCAGAATCCCTTATAGTACTCGTGGTGCATAATCTCGCGTTCTACTTTTTCTTCAAATCGAAAGGCCGAATGCGACGTCAGATCGAGCACTTGGGCTCCGCGTTATCCGACCGAGACAAGAGGAACGCTGTCAAAGCATTCGAATAGATCAATCGAGTAAGCGAAACTCCGTTTCGCCGTAGGGCGGGATGAAATCCCGCTTCTATGATCCGGTGCCGCAAATGATAAATGGCGGGATTGCGGCTACGCCTCCATCACCGCCCTACCGCGCCAAACCTTCTGGCGGGTATCGGCCTTTGGCCTCAACGCCGCCCTACGGGCCTTCACGATTGTATATGTTCGTGATATGTTCCGGTCATGCCGACCTATCGTCGTCTCTATGTGCCGGGTGGGACTTACGCCTTTACGCTGTGCCTTCATGACCGGCGGGCCGATACGCTCGTCCGGTTTATTGATAATTTGCGCGCCTCATATCGTGACGTAACGGCCCGGCATCCGGCCCGGACAATCGCGATCTGCGTCCTGCCCGATCACATGCATCTGCTCTGGGCCTTACCGGACGGCGACTGCGATTTTGTAAACCGGTTGCGGCTGATCAAGGCCGGTTTCACGCGGCGCTTGCCACCGCACCTGAAATCCGCCGGCCGCAAAGGTGAGCGGCTCATCTGGCAATCGCGCTATTGGGAACATGTTATCCGGGGCGAGAAGGATCTCGCCGCGCACATGGATTATATCCACTGGAACCCGGTAAAACATGGGCTTGTGACATCGCCGGAGGCGTGGCCGCACTCGTCCTGGCATCGTTACAAGGATAATTGGAACCGGGAATGGAAACCGGAAACGCCTGTCCTCCTCACCGAACCGTAGGGCGGGATGCAATCCCGCCAAAAGCGTCATGGAAATGGCGGGTATCGCTGCGCTCAGCGCCGCCCTACATTGCCGCCATGTCAGACACATCCAGCACCGCCTCCCGCCTCGACGAGCTTGAAGTGCGTGTGGTCCATCAGGACCAGACGATTGAGGATCTCAACGCGGCGATCACGGCGCAGTGGAAACTGATCGAGCGGCTGGAGCGGCAGGTCGAGCGCCTCGCCGAGCGCGTCGCCGACGCCGAACAGTCCGCCGGCCAGGCCACCCCCGTCGACCGTCCCCCGCCGCATTATTGAGGGTGCGGAGGAAGACGCATCGCCCTGCGATGCGCGGTAGCACGAGCGCATTCCATGGGCGGCTTCATCCTTCGACAGGCTCAGGATGGGGTTGCTCTTTGTGGCAGCCTGCCCCTGCGTAGGCAGGGGAAGGGCGAGGGCCATGGGGGGCAGATCAGACGTCGATGGTTCGCCGCACCTACCCGTCCAGCCAGGCTTTCACCGCGCCATGGTTTTCTTCGCAACGATTGAGCGTCATGACATCCCGGGAGACCGGATTGGACGACAGCCGTGCGATCAGCCTGTCATCGCCGCAGCGCCCGCAGGCTTTGGCGGTGTTGCACATCTGCTCGCGCTTCCGCCAGTTCGGCTCTGACGGGTCGACCGGGCAGCCCATCCGCGCCTCGGCGCTCTGGCACCAGGCGGCCTTCTCCGGCATCGTTGCCGCGCGCGCCGCAACGCTTGGGCCGGTCGCGGGGGCCGGCTGGCTTACCGGGCGGCGGCCCGAATTGGCATGGAAGCGGTCGCACTTGTCGCGGATGGAAGCGACCTGGTCGCTTGTCAGCGAGGCCGAGGTTTCCAGCGTCCGGATGCTCGCCTTGCAGGCCATGGTGCAGCGCAAGGCCGGCTTGCTGGCGGGCTGGATGGCCGCGCACGCATCGGCCTTGGCCTGCATCTCCGCGATGATGTCTCCATAGGCCCCGCCCTGTGCGGCGGATGGGCCGGACAGGCCTGCCGCCAGGAGGACCATGGCGGCCATGGCGATGAGTGTCCTGATCATGATGCGTCTCCCCCTTGGAGCGATCTTTCATAACCGGGCCGGGGCGGGCTGCAAGGCCGGGACGCGAAAATCCTGTCCCACCCCGCCTGCCGTGCGCCATACTCTCCGGTCTTCCATCGCGTGACAGGGCGGTCCGGACCGGCCGGATGCGGGGAAGGTGCGGGAGTGACCGCGGCTGCGGGCAGGGGCTAACGGCCCTGCCAGGCGGCGGGCGCCATGTGGGTTCATCAGTGCTGCGCCGACAGCTCGGCGTACGAAAATGTTTTCCGAGGCGGGCCGGGAGCGGGACACCCGAACGGCCAAGACCTCTCGCAGGGCGCGTCCTCAATGGGCGCTTAGAGCCACGCCGAAAGGCTGGCAGTTCCACCAGCGTCCCTTCAGGACGCGCCCGGCCCTGTCATCGGGGCGATGCATCACGCCAGCGGGAGACCGCGTGGCGGTTTTGGTGCTGGAGCTGTTCTATTCCCCTCTCCCGGCTTCGGGAGAGGGGTTAGGGGTGAGGGCACCGACGCTGGTTCTTGTTCAGAGGTCAGGATTCGACTGAACCGGTGCAGCCCTCATCCCCGGCCCTTCTCCCGCAATCGGGAGAAGGGAGAGGGCTGCAGCCCTGAGCCCGATCCATCGCGAAGCGGGGATCAAAGTCAAAATGCCAGCGAGGTCGAACCGGAGCCTCGCCCTTCGCCGGGGCGGGCGGATGGTGTAGGAGGGGCGTCAGCCGCAACATGACGAGAGCCCCATGCCGACCGTTCCCTTCCATCTTGCCTTTCCCGTTCGCGACCTCAGCGAGGCGCGCAAATTCTATGGCGGCCTGCTCGGCTGTCCGGAGGGGCGCTCCAGCGAGGAATGGGTGGATTTCGACTTTTACGGCCACCAGATCGTCGCGCATCTGGCGCCGGATCTCTGCCCGAGCGCCAGTGGGGGGGACCAGACAAATCAGGTGGACGGTAAAGGCGTGCCGGTCCGCCATTTCGGCATCGTGCTCGAAATGGGCGAGTGGCAGATGCTCGCCGAGCGCCTGGGCGGGCAGGTCGATTTCCTGATCGAGCCCTATATCCGCTTCCAGGGCGAACCCGGCGAGCAGGCGACGATGTTCTTCACCGACCCGTCCGGCAACGCCATCGAGATCAAGGCCTTTGCCGATATGGGCCGGTTGTTCGCGAAGTAACGGCGCGCGCGCCTCAGGCCTCGGTGGTCAGCATCGCGCCGATCTGGTCCTTGAGGTAGAGCCGCTTCTTGCGAAGCTCGGTCTGATGCTCGTCGCTCGCCGGTTCGATATCGGTCTCGATACGGTGAATCTCGCGGTTCACCTCATGATACTGATCGGCCAGTCGGGCAAAATGCGGATCGGCTTCCTTGAGCGCCTGCATCCGTTCGACGGCGTCCGGGAATTCCTCGGCGAGTTCATGCGGGGTGTGCGACATGCGCTGTGCTCCTCTTGCGGTAACCGGCGCATAGTCGGGGAGAGGAAGGGCGCTGCCTATTGCGGCAAATACGTAGTTGGCCCGGGGGCAGGCGCATGAATGCGAGATAACGCCATGTTGTGGGAACCGGCGCTCCCATGCGCCCGTTTTCTCCGCATGCAGAAGGCATGAGAAAGGACAGAATGCCCATGAAACATCTCATCCGAACCACAGCTTTCGGCGTGGTGGCCGCCGCCTTTGCCGCAAGTGCTGCCCCGGCCCTTGCCAAGCCGCCACACTGCCCGCCGGGCCATGCCAAGAAGGGCTGGTGCGGGCCGGGCTGGAAAGCTGACGGCTATGACCAGTGGCGCGACCGCGGTGGCGAGCAGCGCGCCTATGAGCAAGGCTATAAAGACGGACAGCGCGATGCGATCCGTTATGACGGGCGCTATTATGACGATTACCGCGTCATTCGCGACTATGACCGCTATGGCCTGCAGGCTCCGCCGAGCGGCCACTATTATGCCGAAGTCGACGGCGACGTCATGATGGTGGAGCTGGCGACCCAGCTCGTCACGCAGCTCATGTCGAACGGGCGCTATTAGAGCGCCGGAAGAAAGATGTGGAGATTGGGCCCGGATGACTTGTCCGGGCCCTTTTTCTGGCCGGCCTATTTGGTGTCGGCCGCACTCTGCACGCGGGCGTCGAGGCCCTCGCACGCAGCGCTTTCAAGATGGGTTTCCAGTCCGTCCGGGGCGGCCTGATCGGGAGAGAGATGCCAGCGCATCTCACCGGTCTGCGTATCGCCGTCGACTTCGGTCACTGTGTCGAACGCGACCAGGCCATCCTCGCCGGGCTGGCCGCCCGTCATCTCGACGGTGAAGCTTGCATAATAGGAGGCGTCTTCCTGGTGGATGACGCCATAATTGTCGCCGGTCATCTGCCCATCCTCGGCCACGGTCAGTTCGAGGGCTTCGGTCACGTCCGCATCGTCGCGGAAGTAGCAGTAATTGCCGGGGGTGAGCGTCTCAACCCGCGGGGCATCGCTGGCCGCGGCGTCCGGCGTGCCAGCGTCCGCGCTTTCAGCGGCCGGCGCATCTTGCGGGGTGTCCGGCATTTGTCCCCGGTCGGCGTCTTCCGTGTTACCACATCCAGCCAGGGCGAGGGCTGCAGCCATCAGGGGAAGGATCAGTCTGTTCATCATCATGTCTCTCGCAAGCCGGACTATCGGACCGCCAAGCTTTCACCGGACCGTGTCGAAGGCAAGCCGCTTTCGGTGCAGGGGCGGGGCTGTCGGCTGGTGCGGGCCCGGAGCGGCGCATAAAAATGGCCCCGCCAGCGCGTGCCGGCGGGGCCATGATGAGATAGAAACAAAAGAGCCTGGACGGAGTCCCTTAGCCTTCCATCTTGGCGCGGAGCTTGTTGGCCAGTTCCTCGTCGGCCTGCGCCAGCTGCACGATTTCGGTGAAGCGCTGTGCGGTCAGGCCTTCTTCCTGAATCGCGGCGATCATCTTCTCCTGGGCGCTCGCCTGGATTTCCTGGGCGGCCGCCTTGTCCTCAGCCGCCTGCAGTTCGGCATTGGCTTCGGTCGCGATCGTGGACACCTGATTGTTCGCTGCGACGAACTTGTTGATCTCGGCCTCTGTCACTGGCTCGATCTGAACCTGGGCCTGCGCATTCGCATCGCCCTGGGTCGACTGAGTTGCCTGCTGGGCAACAGCTGCGCCAGCTGTGGAGAGGGCCGCTGCAGCCAGAAGGGCCGTGGTGCGGGCACGAAGAGTGGTAAGAGCCATAGGGGTCTCCTTTCGGTTGTCACCTCACTGCCAGCCAAACAGGCCTGCAGCTTTGGCGAAACCCCCTATCTGCAATCGCGTTCCGGTTATGACTGCATCGTAATGGACCGGCATGACGGGGCGGGCGCTGAATCGCCTCTATCCAAAGGCCGGTGCGCACACTATCTGTAAGGGCTGCACAAGGGCTGCGGCGTTCGAGGAAGCCAGCTGTCCGCCGACCTTACGTTCCGTCAAGGGAACTGGCTCTGGGACTGGCCGTGGCCTATCCTAACCGGTACCCACCTAGTTGCTAGGTCGACGGGACACGAGAGCCAAGACGGCGTCTGCGGTCCTTGTGCGCACCTTCTCCCAATCGCTTGACTTTGAGCCCCGGCTGGCGGACGCGGAGATCCGCTCATGTCCGACAGTCTTGTGCCCGTCCTGCTATGCCTGTTCTCGGCCGTCACCGTTGCGACGGCGAACTTTGCCGTGAAACGCGGCGGCGACGTGCTGAGCGCGCGCATGGTGCTCTCGATCACCTCATCGCTCTGCGTGTTGCCCTTCGCCTTCGTCGTGCCCCTGCCGGACCGGGAGCTCTGGGTGGCGCTGGGCGTGGCGACGGCGGCCCACTGGGTCTACCAGTTCTGTATGATCCGCGCGCTGCACCGGGGCGACCTTTCGCTCGTCTTTCCGGTGATGCGCGGGCTCGCGCCGATGATGACCGCGCTGGTGGCCGTGATGGCACTGAACGAGTTTCCCGGCCTGTTCGGCTGGATCGGGCTGTCGCTGGCGACCCTGGCGCTCATCGTTTTCGCCCTGCCCGAGAGAAGCGAGACCGGGCAGAGGACGATCAATAGCGCAGCCCTTTTCTGGGCGGTCATGACATCCGCCGGGATCGGGCTCTACTCTGTGACAGACGCCTATGGCGTGCGCATCGCAGACCAGCGTTTCAGCTTCATTGTCTGGCTGTTCCTGCTCGACTGGATCGGGATTACCGCCGTGAGCCTCTGGACCCGGCGCGGCCAGCTCAGTGTGCGGCTGCGGCCCCAGCTTCTCGGCGGCATGGTTGGCGGGGTGGCAAACGTCCTCTCCTATGGCTCCGCGCTCGTGGCCTTCTCGCTCACCCATGCCGCGACCGTGACGGCGATAAGGGAGACATCGGTCGTTTTTGGCGCGATCCTGGGCGCGGTTTTCCTGAAGGAAGGCTTCGGCAAGCGCCGGATCGTGGCGGCGAGCGTTCTGGCCGCCGGTCTCCTTCTGCTGGAAACCGACATTTAATCCTCCCTTCGGATATCGCTGCTACGGTCTGCGGCCATGAAGCTCACGCGTCATCTCGCCGGCTATCTGCCCGCCAACCTTGCCAGCGCGATTGCGTCTTTTGGTGGGGTGTATGTCTTCACGCGCCTGCTGGGCGCGGAAGACTATGGCCGGTATGCGCTGATGTTCGCGGTCATGGCGCTGATCCATACGGTGACGCTGGCCCCGGCCGAAGCCGCCGCCTACCGTTTTACCGCGAGCGCGCAGGCGGCCGGGAAGATGGCGGATCATTTCCACACCGTGCGGGCCCTGATGCTGCGCTCTCTTGGGATTGCCGCGCTCGTCATGATCGCGCTGTCACTCGCGGTGGCGCACCTGCCGGACTATCTCGCGCTGCTACCCTGGATCGCCTTGCTGCTGCCGCTCAACACCCTGCTCCAGACCACGCTCGAAGCCCATCGGGCGCGCCAGCAGGTGGGCCGCTATGTAGCCGTTTTTTCCGGACGCCTGCTTGGCGGGTTCCTTCTCGGGGCGCTGATTGCCTGGCTGGGCGAAGCCAGCGCAGCAGCGCCCTTTATCGGCCTTGTCATTGCCGCGGCCCTTCTTGCCTTGCCGGAAGCGGCCTGGCTGATGAAAAGCGCGAAGGGCGGTGTGCCGGATGCCGGGCGCCGGAAGCAATATATGGCCTATGGCCTGCCGATTGCCGCCGCGCTCGGGCTTGACCTTCTGCTGTCGGCCGCCGACCGCTTCCTGATTGCGCTGTTCCTCGGCGAGGCGTCGGTCGGCGCCTATGCCGCCGGTTATGGCGTTGCCGACAAGACCGTGCTGCTACTCTGTGCTTGGGCAGCGATGGCCGGCTCGCCGCTGGTGATGGCAGCCTATGAGGCGGCAGGCCCGGATGCCGCGCGCGAGCAGGCGAGGGGGCTGGTGAAGACCATGCTCCTGATCGGGCTGCCGGCAGCCGCCGGGCTGGCGCTGGTTGCGCGCCCGCTGGCCGAGGCCCTGATCGGCGAAGAGGTTCGCGCCGGGGCTATCCGCATCATTCCGTGGATCGCTTTTGCCGGGCTGATGAACGGCCTGCTGATCCACTATTATTCCGAAGCCTTCCAGCTCGCGCGGAAGACCGGCGAACGGGCCCTGCTGATGCTCATCCCGGCCGGGGTGAACATTGCCGCCAATCTTGTCCTGATCCCGCGCTTCGGGCTGACAGGCGCCGTCATCGCGACCGTGGTGAGCTATGGCCTCGGCCTTATCATCCTGGCGCTGAGAGGACGGCGTTATGTGGCGCTGCCTCTGCCGGTCGGCGATCTCGCCAGGGTGATCCTCGCTAGCCTGTCCATGTGGCCAGTGATCGCGCTGGTCCCCGATTTCGGCAGCTGGCCGGAACTCATCGCCAAGGCCTGCGCTGGCGGAGTGACCTATATGGCCGTGGCATTGCTGCTCGACGCTGGCGGCGCGCGGTCATTCATGCAAGACAGACGCGGCACATCCAGTCCCGCACAAGCTTCGTAATGGACCACATGACAGACGAAAAACCCGGCCTCGATACCGCTGCCGACAAGGCGAACCAGATCTGGGGCGACCTTGTCCCGGTGATCGGCTTCGTCCTGATCTATAATCTGCTGCGCTTCGTGAACATCGACACCGAATGGCTCAACAAGGAGACCGCGCTCTACTGGGCCACCGGTGTGCTGATCGTGCTGACAGTGGGCGTCATCGTGCAGAAGCTCGTAAAGGGGCTGGCGATCCCGCCTTTCCTGATCATCAGCTCCACGATTGTCGGCGGGTTCGGGCTGATGGGAATCCTGCTTCAGGAGAAGTCCTTCATCTACATCAAGCCGACCATCCAGAACCTCTTCCTCGCCTCGATTATCTTCGGCAGCATGGCGGTCGGCCAGAATGTCTGGCGGGTGATGTTCAAACAGGTCTTTTCTCTGCCGGACCATGCCTGGAAGCAGCTTGCCATCCGCTGGGGGCTGTTCTTCGTCGCCATGGCGCTCTGGAACGAATATCTCTGGCGCACCTATGCACCGGGCTTCGAGGCGCCGCTGCGCTTTGCCGGACTGACCATCGCGCCGGCAGGAAGCTATGAGTTTCTCGGCATGACCTTCGGCTCCAAGGATGCCGAGGATGTCTGGGCGAACTGGAAGCTTGGCAACATGGTCATCACCTTCATCTTCGGGGCGGCAAATGTGCCCTACACCCTCAAACACCTTGAGGAGGAACCGGCGGCTGACGGGTGATCTTTTCCGTCCCCGGCGGATTGCCGAAGGGCGGGAAGGCCTCAAGGTGACGGCTTTCGGCATACTGGGTCAGCGCCCAGACCACGGTCGGGAAGGCGAGATCTGACCAGGGAATGTCCTTCCAGTCAAACAGGCGGGTTTCCTCGCTTTCCGGGCCCGGACGGAAATCCGACTCCAGGCTCGCGCGGAACATGATCTGGACCTGACCGATCCGGTGGACCGTATACATCGCAAGCACGCGCTCGATGGCGATGGTCGCGCAGGCTTCCTCGCGCGCTTCGCGCATGGCGGCTTCCTCGATGGATTCCCCGTGTTCCATGAATCCGGCCGGCAGGGTCCAGAACCCCTTGCGCGGTTCGATGGCCCGGCGGCAAAGCAGGATCTTCCGGTCACGGAGAACGACGGAGCCGGCAACAATTCGCGGGTTTTCATAATCGATGAACCCGCATGTGTTACAGACCAGTCTTTCGCGGTCGTCTCCGGCCGGGATGCGATACTCGAAATCTTCTTCGAAGCTCTGTGTCATGATGCTGTTATCGTCTCGCTTTATTGGGGAATTGCATTGATCCGCACACGGTTTGTTTCCACATAGGAAGGAATTGGAGAGACTATGTCGAATACAAGCGAGGATAAGGACGCCATGTCTGCCGAACAAGAAAACGCAGGATTTGAGCTTGCGGCCTCCCCCAGCCACCTGCTGCACAGGGCCCAGCAGTCTGCCGTCAACCTGTCCGCCAGTGCCTTGTCCGAGCAGGGGCTGACCCTTCGCCAGTTCGCCGTCCTGGCGGCGCTCGCAAAGGAAGAAGGTCAGAGCCAGGCGAGCCTCGTCGACAAGACCGGTATCGACCGCTCCACGCTGGCCGACATGGTCGGGCGCATGGAACGGGCCGGCTATATCAAGCGCGTCGAGTCGAAAGAGGACCGCCGCGCCAAGGCGGTCTCCCTCATGGCCAAGGGCCGCAAGGCCTATGAAGCCGCCCTGCCGGGGGTAGAAGCGGCCGACAAGGAAGTGCTGAGCCTGATCCGCGCCAATCGTCGCGTCGGCTTCCTCGCCTCGCTGGCCTCGATCGGTGGCCCGGAAGAGGCCGAGCCGGTCATCGAGGAAAAGGTCGAAGAGACCGCGGACGAGGACACCAAGGCCAAGGACAAGCCGAAAAAGTCCAAGGCGAAGGCCGACAAGACGGACAAGAACGCCAAGGCCTCGAAGTCGAAATCCGACAAGAAAAAGAAAAAGAAGAAAAAGAAGAAGTAGGGCTTTCTAGCCCTCCAGCGCCTTGCTGACCTCTTTGCGCCGGTCCTCGTCCAGGGGGCCGCGCACATGCAGGATGATCTTGCCTTCAGGGCTGATGACGAAGGTCTCGGGCACGCCGGTCAGGCCGAAGTCGAGCCCGCCCTGTCCGTCGCGGTCGACGCCGATGGCGGTGAAGGGGTTGCCCAGTTCCTGGAGGAAGCCCCGCGTCGCGGCGGGGTTGTCCTTGTAGGCAAGGCCGTAGACCTGTCCGGGATGGGCCTCGGCAAGGGCGGTAATGTCGCCATGCTCGGCCCGGCAAGGCGCGCACCAGCTGGCGAACAGGTTCACCATGACAGGGCCTTCGCCCGGCGGCGGAGCGAATGAGATCGTCTGGCTGTCATCGCCCAGCAGCGGAAACTGGCGGTCCGGCGCGGAGCGGTCGGCCTTCGCCACGAAGCTCTCTTCGCTCGGGCGGAAGAGCTGGATGCCGCCGAGAATGGAGAGCCCGACAAGCGCGGCGAGCGGAGCAAGAGCCTGCCAGCGTTTCATCGCTTCTCACTCGCCTGCAACCGCTCCAGCCGGCGTTTGGCGAAGCGGGCTTTCAGTCCGGCATAGAGCCCGAGCAGGGCCGGAACGGTCAGGCCGATCGCGAAGATCGCCCAGATGAAAGCGGCATTGTCGTCGAATTGGGGCAGCATCGCCGGTCAGCCTCCTGCCAGTTTGCGGGCCATGATGACATCGCCGCGCCGGCGCCAGACTTCGGCACGCATCAGCGTCATGGTCAGGCTTGCAAAGAAGATCAGATGGCCGAGCGCGCCGATGAGAAGCGGGGTGAGATAAACCGCCGGCATGGACGGCCCGTCCATGCGCATAACGCTCGGGCCCTGGTGGATCGAGGCCCAGATGTCGACCGAGAACTTGATCAGCGGAACGTTCACCGCGCCCACCATGGCGAGGATCGCGCCGGCGCGGGCGGCTTTCTGGCGCGTGTCCATGGCCGCACGGAGCGCCATATAGCCCAGGAAGAGGAAGAACATCAGCAGCACCGACATCATCCGCGCATCGTCCCAGAGCCACCAGGTTCCCCAGGTCGGCTTGCCCCAGATCGAGCCGGTGGCGAGGCACATCGCGGTATAGCCCGCCCCGATCGGCGCGACGGATTTCGCGGCCATGTCGGCCAGTTCATGGCGCCAGATGAACCAGACGAAGCTGGCCAGGGCGAGGCCCATATAGCTGCCCATGGCGAGCCAGGCCGACGGGACATGGATGAACAGGGCGCGCATGATGTCCCCGCCCTGATAGTCGTCCTGCGGGACGATCCAGAGGGCTTGCCATACGCTCCACGCGATCAGGGCGACGCCAACCGCCAGGCAGGCGGGGGCGAGCCAGCGCGACAGCTTCATGAAGCGGTGAGGGTTGGCGAAGATCGATATCATGGGGCCTCTCAATAGCCGTGCGCTAGTCTACCGCCAAGCGTAGTGCCGCAGATGCGGCGAAAGGTGCTATCGCCAAGGCAAACAGCGTGGTGGCTGCCAGGAAGAGAAGGTTGGGGCCGACCGTGCCCGGCTCGGCGGCCAGCGCGCCGAAAATGGCGGTCGGAATGAAGAGGGGCAGGGCGAGAAGGGCGATCAGCAGGCCGCCGCGGGGCACGCTTGCAGCCAGTGCCCCGGCGACACCGCCCCAGAGGAAGAAGGCGAGCCCGCCCAGGCCGTAGGCGAGCATGGCCGGCAGGAGCTGCTCGGCCGGCAGCTGGAGGGTAAGTCCGATCAGCGGGGTCAGCAGGACGAGCGGCAGGCCCGACACTGTCCAGTGGGCGAGGATTTTCGCGGCGGCGACGAGGAAGAGCGGGCAATCCTCCTGCGCCCAGAGCTCCAGCGTGCCGTCCTCAAGGTCGGCCTGGAAGAGCCGCTCCATGGAGACGAGCGAGGCGAGCGCCAGCGCGACCCAGAGCACGCCGGTGCCGATGGCAGCGAGCTGGTCGGCTTCGCTGCCCACGGTGAAGGGCACAAGCATCGCGGCGCCTGCAAAGAAACCGATGGGGAGCAGGGCCCCGGCGCCGCCGGCCCAGGCTTCGGCGATGGCTTGACGGAAGGCCGCGCGGATGGGGGCGGGAGAGCTCACAGCACCACCTCCCGGCTTGTCTCGGAGAGGGCGTCGCCATGCAGCGCGGCAATGATGCCGCCGCCTTTCCGGCGATGCTCGACGAACAGGCTGGTGAGCAGGTCCCGCCCGTTTGTGTCCAGCGCGGTGAACGGTTCGTCCAGCAGCCAGATCGGCCGCTCGTCCAGAAGCAGGCGGGCGAGCGCCGTGCGCCGCCGCTGGCCGGCAGAGAGCAGCCGGGCCGGCACATCGATCGGCCGAGAGAGGCCCATCTCAGTGGCAACCGCTTCCGGGTCGGCCTCGCTGCCCCAGGCGCGGGCCCAGTGCCTCAGATGCTGGCGCGGGGTTTCGTAGGGCTTGAGGCCGTCCCGGTGGCCGAGCCAGTGATGGGGGCCCGACGGCTGCACCTCGCCGACAGCCGGGGCCGTCAGCCCGGCGAGCAGGCGCAGCAGCGTGGATTTGCCCGAGCCGTTCGGGCCACGCAGCACAATCGCTTCGCCCGGACGCAAGCTCAGATGCAGCCCTGAAAAGAGGATGCGTTCGCCGCGCACGGCCCCAAGACCGTCAGCCTCGATCAGCAACCCATCCGTCAAAGCGTTGCCCCTAGGAGAAATGACGCAGGATGCTGCGATTGCACACTTTGGGCTAGGCCTGTATGACGCGGGCAACGAAGCGGCGCGCCCGGGCGCGTGCGAAACCTGCTAGTACAAGAAGAGGTCATTCCAACGATGCCATCCCTCGATAGTTTCAAGTCCCGCCGCACTCTCGAAGTGGACGGCAAATCATACACCTACTACTCGCTTCCGGCTGCTGCGGAAAACGGTCTTGGCGATGTCTCACGGCTTCCGGCTTCACTCAAGGTGCTGCTGGAGAACATGCTGCGCAACGAGGACGGCAAAACCGTTACGAAGGACGATATCATCGCCTTCAAGGAATGGCTCGAAAACAAGGGCTCGACCAGCCACGAAATCGCCTACCGTCCGGCCCGCGTCCTGATGCAGGACTTTACCGGCGTTCCGGCGGTGGTTGACCTGGCCGCCATGCGGGATGCATCCGAAAAGCTCGGCGCCGAGGCCGAGGCCATCAACCCGCTTGTCCCGGTCGACCTCGTCATCGACCACTCCGTGATGGTCGATTTCTTCGCCGGCGAGGACAGCTTCGAGAAGAATGTCGAGATCGAGTACAAGCGTAACAAGGAGCGTTACGAGTTCCTGCGCTGGGGCTCCAAGGCCTTCCAGAATTTCCGCGTTGTGCCGCCCGGCACCGGCATCTGCCACCAGGTGAACCTGGAATATCTCGGCCAGACGGTCTGGACGAAGGAAGAAGACGGCGAGACGATCGCCTATTTCGACACCTGCGTCGGCACCGACTCCCACACCACCATGATCAACGGCCTGTCGGTTCTCGGCTGGGGCGTTGGCGGCATCGAGGCCGAAGCGGCCATGCTCGGCCAGCCGGTCTCCATGCTGATCCCGGAAGTCGTCGGCTTCAAGCTGACCGGCAAGCTCGCCGAAGGCGCCACCGCGACCGACCTCGTGCTGACCGTGACCCAGATGCTGCGCAAGCATGGCGTGGTCGGCAAGTTCGTCGAATTCTATGGCGAAGGGCTCGCCAATCTGACGCTGGAAGATCAGGCCACGATCTCCAACATGGCGCCGGAATATGGCGCGACCTGCGGCTTCTTCCCGGTCGACGAGGAAACGATCCAGTACCTCAACGACACCGGCCGCGACGCCGACCGCGTGAAGCTGGTCGAAGCCTATGCCAAGGCGCAGGGCTACTGGCGTCCCGAGCAGAAGGACCCGGTCTACAGCTCCAGCCTGGAGCTCGATCTCGCCAGCGTCGTCCCGTCGCTGGCCGGCCCGAAGCGCCCGCAGGACCGCGTGCTTCTGTCGGAAGCCGACAATGCCTTCCGCGATGCGCTCGCTGAAATCCGCGGCGGCCCCAAGGATCCGGCCACGACGCCGAGCACGAATGGCGAAGCCCGTTTCGTCGATGAAGGCGCAACCAGCGTCTACACCCATCCGGAATCCTATGGCGTCTCGATGCATGCCGTCGAAGGCACCGACTACCACATCCACGATGGCTCGGTTGTCATCGCGGCGATCACCTCGTGTACGAACACCTCCAACCCGTCGGTCATGCTGGCGGCTGGCCTGCTGGCGCGCAATGCGCTGGAAAAGGGCCTGACCCGCAAGCCGTGGGTGAAGACGTCGCTCGCTCCGGGCTCGAAGGTCGTGACCGACTATCTCGAGCGCGCCGGCCTGCAGGACGATCTGGACGGCCTCGGCTTCAACCTGGTCGGCTATGGCTGCACGACCTGTATCGGTAACTCCGGCCCGCTGCCGCCGGCCATTTCCAAGGCTGTCAACGAGAACGACCTTGTCGTCGGCTCGGTGCTGTCGGGTAACCGCAACTTCGAAGGCCGGATCAGCCAGGACGTTCGCGCCAACTATCTCGCTTCCCCGCCGCTGGTCGTCGCCTATGCGCTGGCCGGCTCGCTGCACATCAACCTGACCACCGACCCGCTCGGCAAGGACAAGGACGGCAATGATGTCTATCTCAAGGACATCTGGCCGAGCTCGCAGGAAATAGCGGCCGTGATGCGCGAAGCCGTGACCCCGGAGATGTTCAATGCGCGCTATGGCGACGTCTTCAAGGGTGACGAGCACTGGCAGAACATCTCGGTCACCGGGTCCAAGACCTATTCCTGGCCGCCGGAGTCCACCTATGTGCAGAACCCGCCCTATTTCGAGGGCATGGGCGTCGATCTGGAGCCGGCCGAGGATGTCCACGATGCCCGCATCCTGGGTCTCTTCGCAGACTCGATCACGACTGACCACATTTCGCCGGCCGGTTCGATCAAGCCGTCCAGCCCGGCAGGCAAGTACCTGCAGGACCATGGCGTCGATATTGTCGACTTCAACTCCTACGGCTCGCGCCGTGGCAACCACGAAGTCATGATGCGCGGCACCTTCGCCAATATCCGCATCAAGAACCAGATGGTGCCAGGCGTCGAAGGCGGCGTGACCATCCATCACCCGTCGGGCGATCAGATGGCGATCTATGACGCGGCGATGAAGTACAAGGATGACGGTGTTCCGCTGGTCGTCTTCGCCGGCAAGGAATACGGCACTGGCTCCTCGCGTGACTGGGCGGCCAAGGGCACGATCCTGCTGGGCGTCAAGGCCGTGGTCGCCGAGAGCTTCGAGCGTATTCACCGCTCCAACCTGATCGGCATGGGCGTGCTGCCCCTGCAGTTCAAGGACGGCCAGACCTGGAGCGCGCTCGGTCTCGACGGCTCCGAGCAGGTGACGATCGAAGGCATCGGCTCGATCAGCCCGCGTCAGGATCTCGACGTGGTCATCAAGAAGAAGGATGGCTCTACCGTGACCGCCAAGACGCTGGTGCGGATCGATACCGAGAACGAGCTCGATTACTTCCGCAATGGCGGCATCCTGCATTATGTGCTGCGCAACCTCGCCAAGGAAGCTGCGGCCTAGGCCGGCACATCCATCGCCCCGCCGCAGCCTGAGCGCTGTGGCGGGGCTCCTCACAGCACAGTGATTTTGACTGGGACAGCGCAGACGCTATTTGAGCCCGCCATGAGATACATCCTGGTGTTCCTCGCGAGTCTTGCCGCCACGGGCCTGCAGGCGGTTGCCGAACCGCCCGTACTGATCGAGCTGTTCGCCTCGCAGAATTGCAATGCCTGCCCGAAGGCGCACAAGACGCTCAAGGCCGTCGAGGCCGAGCATGAGAGCGAGGTTCTCGTGCTGACCTGGTCGGTCGACTATTGGGACTATCTTGGCGCGCCCGATCCAATGGCGATCCCCGCGGCCACCGAGCGCCAGGCCGCCTATGCGGACCGTTTCGGCATCCGCGCGCCCTATACGCCGCAATCGGTCTATGACGGGGCGATGCAATGTCCCGCGACGCGGAAGAAGGCCGTCGAATCCAACATCAAGCATCGCGTGGCCGCCAAGCCGGAAGGCCAGGTGAAGATCGTTCCCGGCGACGCTACGCATTTCAGCCTGGATGGCTATACGCCGGCGCCAGCCGAGGTGCACCTCGTCGAATATCTCGCCGGGGCGGACAATGTCACTGACATGGTCAATCCGGTGACGCGAACACGCAAGCTCGGCACCTGGACGGGCGGGCGTGTCAGCTTTGCCTATGAATGCCGCCAGAGCTGCGCCGTCGTCGTGCAGGGGCGCGGGCATGGCGAAGTCTATGCCGCCGAGCTCCTGCCCTGAAGCATGAGGCCGCCCTGAGGCGGCCCGGCACAGGGGTGTCTATTTTTTCTGGGACAGGCTTTCGAGCTGTTCCTGCATCATCTTCATCTGCGTCTTGAGCGCAGCGACCGCGGCGTCGCGTTCATCGGCCTCGCCGCCGGCTTCAGGCTCAGGGTCCTGACGCTGCGGTTTTTCGGACTTGGAATGGACGTCCGCGGAACTGGTAGCGCCGGCAGCTGCGCCAGACATGGTCGGCGGCGTGAACATTTTCATCGCCTGTTCGAACATCTCCATATTCCGGCGGGCCTGCTTCTCGAACAGCGCCATCGGATGAGCCCCGCCCATCGCTTTCTTCAGGCGGTCCTGGCTTTCGGCGAAGCTGTTCATGCTCATATCGAGCCAGGCCGGCAGCATGTTCTGGGCGCCGCCGCCATAAAACCCGATCAGCTGGCGCAGGAAGGACAAGGGCAGGGCCCCGTCGCCCTTGGTCTCGCGCTCGAAGATGATCTGGGTCAGCACGGCGCGCGTCAGATCCTCGCCGGACTTTGCGTCACGCACTTCGAAATCGACTTCGCGCCGCACAAGATCTGCCAGGTGATCGAGTGTGACGTAGGATGAAGTGGACGTGTCATAAAGCCGCCGGTTGGCGTACTTCTTGATGATTACCGGTCCGTCCGTGCCGCTTGCCTTGGTCATTTCGTGCCCTTGCCTTCGCCTCTCATGGAGGGGTTGTTGTGATTTTGAGCCAATATTGGCACGCCGGAGGCCGACTTTCAAAATCGCCTTTCTCTCATACACATATCATGATTACATCGGGTTGAGCAGTCGCAGCAAAATTACGGCAGTGTAGTAATTACGGAGGAAGAAATGGCACGCGTGGTACTCGTGACGGGGGGAACTCGAGGAATCGGCAAGGCGATAAGCGAGCGGTTCAAGAAGGACGGTTATGCGGTCGCAGCCAATTATGGCGGCAATGCCGAGGCCGCTAAGGCCTGTGAGGAAGAGCTGGGCATCAAGACCTACAAGTTCGATGTCTCGAATTATGAAGAGACCGCCGCCGGCCTGAAACAGATCGAGGCCGATCTCGGCCCGATCGATGTGGTCGTGAACAATGCCGGCATCACGCGGGACGCGCCGTTCCACAAGATGACGCCGGACCAGTGGACCCAGGTTATCGATACCGACCTCAGCTCTGCATTCAACGTGACGCATCCGGTCTGGACCGGCATGCGCGAGCGTGGCTTCGGCCGGGTCATCAATATCTCGTCCATCAACGGCCAGAAGGGCCAGTTCGGCCAGGCCAACTATTCGGCGGCAAAGGCGGGCCTGATCGGTTTCACCAAGGCGCTGGCCCAGGAAGGCGCCAAGAAGGGGATCACGGTGAATGTCGTCGCCCCCGGCTATATCGACACCGACATGGTGCGGGCGGTGCCGGAAAAGGTGCTGGAGACGATCATCGCGACCATCCCGACCGGCCGGCTGGGCAAGGCCGAGGAGATCGCGTCCATGTGCGCCTATCTGGCCTCAGAGGAAGCCGCCTTCATCAACGGCGCGACGATGACAGTGAACGGCGCGCAGTACATCACCGGCTGATCAACCAGGCTCTGGGGTTTCGACGTGCAGCGGATGGACAAGCTCCATCCGCCCGTCACTCGTCCAGCCGCGCAGCCGGACCGGCGTGCCGGAGGGCATGTCGCAGGCTGAGCGGGCGGAAAAGGCGATGTCGATCAGCAGGCTGGCCCCCTGCATCTGCCGGGTGCAGCGGATGTCGTCTGCCTCGTCCGCCGGTGGGGGCGAGGCTGTGGCGCCAAACACGCCCTCGACAATCGTGAAGCCACGAAACGCCGCCCCGACATCAGTAGCGGGGCCGATGGCATAGGCGCGCTCCTGCCACAAGCCGAGACGCTTTGCGCGGGCCTCGCGCTCGGCTTTCATCAGGATCTCGCCGCCCGCATCTGTATCGGGATAGAGCCGCACGCGCACACCGCCGCGGCGGACGAGTTCGAGATTGACCCAATAGGCCGGTCCCGCCCCGTCAGCCGTCTTCACATGCGCCAGGGCGCGATCATAGCGGTCGCGTGTGAGGCCGGGATAGAAGAGGCGGACCTCCCGGCCCATGACAAGGTCTTCCAGCATGCGCGCGGAGGCTTCGGCATGGGGCTCGGCGTCACCATAGCGCCCGCCTGGCGAGGGCGCCTCAACCCCGACCAGCCGAACGCTCTGGCCCGTATCTAGGACAAGGGCGTCGCCGTCGATGACCCTGACGACCCGCCCGCGTTCGCCGGGCTGCATGGCGTCGAGCGGTGATCTGGGCGCGCAGGCGGCGAGCAGAAAAAGCGCCATGGCCATCATCCCGACCGTTATGCGCATACTTGCCCCTTCAATGTCCGTTCAAAAAAGGGTATCGCACACCTTCCGGCCAAACGTCCCCGTAGCTCAGCAGGATAGAGCAACAGATTCCTAATCTGTAGGTCACAGGTTCGAATCCTGTCGGGGACGCCATGCCGGGCCTTCCGGCTCACCCCGTCCTATACAGGCTAGCGCATCACCGCGGGAAGATCCTCGGTGTCTTCCGGCTCGTGCTGGATGATGACCTTGGCGCCAAGCGCGTCGGCCTTGGCTTCGAAGGCCTCCATGGAGGCGCGGGTTTCTTCCTCGCTCGAGTTGAATTGCGGCACGCGTCCAAGCTCGCGGCTCTCGTCGCGGTGCCACAAGTCGCCGGTCAGCAGGACCGGGCCGGTCTCCGGCAGGTTGACCAGCAGCGAGGAGTGGCCGGGCGTGTGGCCCGGCGTCATGAAGATGACGACGCTGCCATCGCCGAAGACATCGTAATCGTCCCCGATGATCTGGTGGTCGAGCGCTTCGAAGCCGGGAAACTGGGTGCCGGAATCCGTACCCGCCTCGGCCTCGGTATCCGGCGTTTCGGCGTCGGCCTCCGGCTCGGGGAACATCACGTCATATTCCTTCTGGTTCACGAGCCAGGTGGTGGCGGCCGGATCAAGCTGGTCGGCCTGGCCGGTATGGTCGAAATGGCTGTGAGAGATCGCGACATAGTCGAGATCGCTTATCTCCATGTCCCGGGCGGCGAGCTGGTCGCTGATCGTCTGTTCGAGCGAGACAGTGTAGATGTTGGTGGTCTGCTCGCCCTGCGAGACGAGGCTGCCCGGCAGGCCGAGATCCCAGAGGAGGTTGCCGTCCGGATGGCGCACCAGCCAGCACGTGTCGGTGAAGGTGTCGGTCTGGCCGGCATAGTCACCGGCAGACGAAAAGACATCGAGATCGGAGACATAGATCGAGCCGCAATCGAGCTTGATCAGCTCCACCGCATCGACCGTATCGGCCTCGGTGCTGGCGGTGTCGTCTGCGGCTGCGCCCTCATCGGCGGGCGCGGGTGTTTCGGTCGTGGTCTCGGTGTCCGGCGTTTCGGGCTCATCGGCCGGGCCGGAACAGGCGGCGATGGCCAGAAGTGCGGCGCTGGCGGTGGCGGTGGCAAGTACGGTGCGTTTCATCAATTCAACCCCATGATTCCCAGACTTCTTCCTAATCCGCCACGGCGGTGAAGGAAAGCGTCTGCCCGTCTGCGTCGATACGCCGGTAGAAACAGCTCTTGCGATTGGTGTGGCAGGCGGCGCCTTCCTGATGCACTTTCAGGAGGATGGCATCCTGGTCGCAATCGACAAGAATCTCGGCGACCTCCTGGGTGTGGCCGGAGCTTTCACCCTTCACCCAGAGCGCCCCGCGCGAGCGTGACCAGTAGGTCGCCCGGCCGGTTTCGATGGTCTGCTGCAGCGCCTCGGCATTCATCCAGGCCAGCATCAGCACTTCGCCGGTGACCGCGTCCTGGGCGATGGCGGCGATCAGGCCGTTGGCATCGAATTTCGGCCGCAGCTGAAGCGTTTCGTCCTGCTGCTTGCCGCCAAGCGGTGTTTCGTAAAGGGCCATCAGATGATGCCTTTCTGTCTGAAGTCCGTTTGCGCGGCCTCGTCATAGCCGATCGCGGCGAGGATTTCGCCTGTGTTCTCGCCCAGCGCCGGACCGCCGGAAGAGACCCGGCCGGGGGTGTCGGACAGTTTCGGGAAGACGCCCTGCATCGGCACGTCCCCCAGCAGCGGCTGGGCGACCCGGATGATCGCCTCCCGCGCGGCGATATGGGCATCGGCCAGCATGTCCTTGGCGGTGTTCACCGGCCCGCAGGGCACGCCGTTCTCTTCGCACCGGGCGAGAACATCAGCGACAGTGTGCTGGCGTGTCCAGCCGGCGATCTTCTCGTCCAGCTCCAGCTGGTTCTCGCCGCGCGCATCATGGGTGGCATAGCGCGGATCGTCTGCCCAGTCGGCCCCGCACATTTTGGCCAGCCGCCGGAACAGCGTGTCCTGATTGGCGCCGATGATGACGAGGCCGTCCGAGCAGGGATAGACGCCGGAGGGTGCGACCTTGGGCAGGATCGGCCCGCTGCGCTCGCGCGTATGGCCGGCCAGCGCATATTCGGGGATCAGGCTCTCCATGAAGGCCATGACGGTCTCGTAGATCGCGGCATCGACGACCTGCCCCTTGCCGGAGCGTTCGCGGGCAAACAGCGCCATCATCGTACCGAGGGCGGCAAAGGTGCCGGTCATCGTGTCGCCCAGCGACACCCCGGCGCGGGCGGGCATCCGGTCCGGCTCGCCGATCAGGTGGCGCAGGCCGCCTTTCGCTTCGCCGACGCTGGCATAGCCCGCCTTGTGGCTTTCCGGGCCGGTCTGGCCGTAGCCGGAGATCCGGGTGATGACGAGGCGCGGATTGATCGCGTGCAGCACATCCGGGCCTATATTCCAGCGCTCCAGCGTGCCGGGGCGGAAGTTCTCGATCAGGACATCCGCGGTAGCAGCCAGTTCTTTCAACAGGGCTTGGCCTTCGGGTGTGCGCAGGTTCAGCGTCACCGATTTCTTGTTGCGCGCGATGATTGGCCAGAACAGGCTCTGGCCGTTGACCTTGGCCGCGCCCCAGCCGCGGGCAGGGTCAGGCGCGTCGGGGGCCTCGACCTTGATGACTTCGGCGCCGAAGTCTCCAAGCAGCTGGCCGCAAAAGGGCCCGGCGATGAGCTGGCCGAGTTCGATCACGCGAATCCCGTCCAAGGGTGGCTTTGGGTCTGTCATCTCACACCCAACAGCATTAGAAACACCTCATGACAAGACGCATTGATATTGTTGAGGTCGGCCCGCGCGACGGGCTGCAGAACGATCCGGGCAATCTGACGACGGAGCAGAAGCTCGAATTCATCGCGCGGCTGGAAGCGTGCGGCGTGAAGCGCATGGAATCCGGCAGCTTCGTCTCGCCCAAGGCTGTGCCGAAAATGGCCGACAGTGCCGAGGTGTTCATGGGCCTCGACCGCACGACCCCGACGCGCCACATCGCGCTGGCGCTGAACGAAAAGGGCGTGCGCCGGGCCATCGATGCGAAGGCCGACGAGATCAATTTTGTCCTTGTCGCGGGCGAAGGCTTCGGGCGCCGCAACCAGGGTATGAGCCCGTCGGAAAGCGCCGACATGCTCGCCCAGTGTGCGCCGCTGATCCATGAGGCCGGCATTCCGCTGTCGGCCACCATCTCGGTTGCCTTCGGGGACCCGTATGACGGCGAGGTGGACCCGGCGGTCGTCGCCAATCTGGCGGCTCGCGCCCAGCGCGCCGGCGTCGGTGAACTGGCGCTTGGCGACACGATCGGGGTGGCCTCGCCCTGGCAGGTGCGTGCGCTTATCGAGCGTGTCCTGATCGAGGCGCCGGACGTTTATCTGCGCATGCACTTCCACGACACGCGCGGGGCGGCGCTGGCCAATGTCACCGCCGCCATCGAGGAAGGCATCGACGTCATCGATGCCAGCTGCGGCGGGATTGGCGGTTGCCCGTTCGCCCCGGCCGCCACGGGGAATGTCGCGACCGAAGACGTGGTCTACATGCTGGAACGCTCCGGCTTCGACACGGGCCTCGATCTCTCGAAACTGATCGAGACCGCGAAATGGCTGGAGACCGTGCTCGGCCACGAAGTGAGCTCCAGTCTCAGCAAGGCGGGGCCGTTCCCGGCCTGAGGGTGTCCATGCCCCCACGTCAGACTTGCATGAGGTGAAACGCCTCGCTCTTCTCGTCTCAGACTATCCGCCGTGAGGGGCGGGAGGAGAGAGGAGGACGCCAATGGCGAAGCGGTTTGAAGGCCGGGTGGTCTGCATCACGGGCGCAGCCAAGGGGATCGGCCGGCAGGCCGCGCTGAGTTTCGCGGAAGAAGGCGCCATCCTTGTCGCGACCGATATCGAAACCGAGCCCGGTCAGGCGCTCGTGTCCGAGATCGAGGGCAAGGGCGGCCAGGCCCATTTCATCGCGCATGACGTCAGCTCCGAAGAGGCCTGGATTGGCGTCATGGCCGATATCCGCGAGCGGCATGGCAGGCTCGATGTTCTCATCAATAATGCCGGGATCGGCATGACCGGCCTTGTCCATGAGATGGAGCTGTCGCTCTGGCGCAAGATGATGTCGGTCAATGTCGACGGCGTCTTCCTGGGCGTGAAGCATGCCCTGCCGCTTATGCGGGCGGCGGGGACAGGTAATATCATCAACGTCTCGTCGGTGGCGGGCATCCGGTCGACGGCCAACTTCTCCTGCTATTGCGCGACCAAGGCCGCGGTGCGCAGCTTTACCAAGTCTGCCGCGCTCGAATGCGCGGCGGCGCAGGACGGCATTCGCGTCAATTCCATCCATCCCGGCATTATCTCGACGGCGATCTGGGACACGCTCATCGGCACCAGCGAGAACGAACAGGACAATATGCCGAGAGACGCGACGCTGGCCGGCATGACGGCAGAAGGCGTCCCGTTCGGCCGCACGGGCACGATCCAGGAAATCGTCAACGGCATGCTGTTCCTGGCGTCTGACGAAAGCAGTTACATGACCGGCGCCGAACTGGTCCTCGATGGGGGCCTGACGGCGGGGTGAATTGGCTAGACCTCTGGGCGCCAGCCGTCGGGGGCCAGTTCGAAGCCGGCAAAGTCGAAGCCGGGGGCGACGAAGCAGCTGACCAGCGTCCAGGCGCCGAGGCTTTCGGCGGTCTGCCAGTGGTCTTTCGGCACGACGAGATGCGGGCGCTGGCCGGCACGCAGGTCGGGCCCGAGCGTGTTGGCGGTCGCGCCCTTGCCGTCGGGCGGCGAAAGGGTCAGCGAAAGCGGCCCGCCGGCGTGCCAGGCCCAGACCTCGTCGGCATCGACGCGGTGCCAGGCTGAGAGCTCATCGGCTTGCAGCAGGTAATAGATCGTCGTGCAGGCGGCACGGCCGTCATTCGCGCTGCGGTACATTTCGGCGAAGTGGCCACCTTCCGGGTGCGGCTGCAGCCCGAGCAGGCGGATAATCTCGTTTGCGCCCAGATCGCCGGAAAGCGCCGGCATCGTCAGAAATTGTCCTTGCGCTGGCGGATCTCCGCAAAGGTCGAGACCGGGTCGCCGGGATGGCCCATGGCTGCCTGCATGGCCGGATCATCGGCGCGCAGGAAGGGGTTGGCCTCCAGCTCTCGCGAGAGCTGCGTCGGCACCGTCCAGTCGCCCTGCTGGCGCTTGTGCTTTACTTCCTCGGCATAGGCCGTCAGCGCCGCATTCTCCGGATCGACCGAGAGGGCGAACTTTGCGTTCGCGGCGGTGTACTCATGCGCGCAGTAGATGGTCGTCTCCGGCGGCAGCTGCTTCAGGCGCGCCAGGCTCGACCACATCATCTTCGGATCGCCCTCGAACACCTTGCCGCAGCCGAGCGCAAACAGCGCGTCGCCGACAAAGGCCAGCTTCGCCTCGGGAATGTGATAGGCGATATGGCCGAGCGTATGGCCCGGCACGTCGATGACATGGACGGTATAGTGGCCCAGCTTGACCGTGTCGCCGCCGCGCAGTTGCTCGTCGATGCCAGGGATTTTCTGCGCCTCGCCGGCCGGGCCGATGATCCGGCAGCCGGTCTCATCCTTGATCTTGAGGTTGCCCCCGGCATGGTCGGGATGCCAGTGAGTGTTCCAGATGGCATCGATCGTCCAGCCAAGCGCCGCGGCCTCTTCGAGATACTTGTCCCCGTCGGGGGTATCGATGGCCACCGTCATGCCGCTCTCACGGTCATGCGCAAGGAATCCGTAATTGTCATTGAGACATGGGAATTGGTGTACGTCGATCATGCCCCCATTTAACGCTATCAGGGTGGCACGAAACAAGGGTTTTTGATGAGACTGGCCGCAAGCGATCTCGATGCCTTCTATGCCAGCCGCCTCGGCGAGGCGGCCGTCTTCCTCATGATGAAGCGTATGGGCGATCTCTGGGGAGACTGTACCGGCCTCAATGTGCTCGGCATGGGCCATGCGCGCCCGCTGCTCAGTGGCTATGCCGGTACGGCGAAAGCCTGCATCTCGACAACGCCGCATCTGGGCGCGGAGACAGCCTGGGCGGCCACCGATCGCGGGGTCTCGACCTGCTTGGTCGATGAGGACCGCCTGCCGTTTGGCGACGGCACGTTCGAGCGGATCATCCTGCTGCATGCCATCGAGGAGGCCGACAGCCCGCGCGCGGTGCTGCGCGAGGCGTGGCGGGTGCTGGCGCCGGAAGGGCGGGTCCTGATTGCGGTGGCGAACCGAAAGGGGCTCTGGTCGCTGTTCGAGAACACGCCATTCGGCCATGGTCGCCCCTGGACCCGCCGCCAGCTTATCGCCTATCTCAACGACCATCTCTTTCAGGTCACCGCCAGCACGACGGCGGTTCATGTGCCGCCGATCCAATGGGGGCCGCTGGCCGGTGGTGCGGAAGGCTGGGAACGGGTCGGCGAGCTTTTCGTTCCGGGGTTCGGCGGTGTCGTGATGGTCGAAGCCGTCAAAAGGCTATATGCTCGTCCGGGCGGCGGTGCCGCGGCGCCTGTGACGGAATTGGCCGGCGGGCGCAAAGGAGCGGCACAACTGCCTAGAAAAGAGGCAGAGGTAAAAAGCGTTGAAAAACACCGGAAATCACGCGTTGACGCTTCAGTAACCGCGCGCTTTCATCAGACTGTTGCAGATTGGGAGGCTTAGGGGCCATGAAACTTATTACCGCCATCTTCAAGCCGAGCCGGCTTGATGCCGTTATCGACGCGCTGAGCGAGGCTGGCGTTGCCGGCCTGACCGTCTCGGAAGTGCGCGGTTACGGCCGCCAGCAAGGCAAGACGGAGGTCTATCGCGGCGCCGAGTATGAAGTCCGGCTGCTTCCCAAGGTCAAAGTCGAGGTGGCTTGCGCTGGTGGGGACGTGGACCGTCTCGCCGAAGCGATCATCGGCGCGGCAAACACCGGCACCATCGGTGACGGCAAGATTTTTGTGTCCGGGCTGGATTCGGTGACCCGTATCCGCACGGGCGAAAAAGACGAGCAAGCGCTCGCAAACTAGGCACGTCTCTCTATTCTCTGAGAGTGCATAAAGCCGGCTGGAGGTCAGGGGCCAGCCGGCTTTTCTATGTCCGGCGCAGATGCAGGATCACTTCGTCGGCGCCCCAGTTCAGGCGCGACAGGCCGGCGTCACGAAAGCCGCCCACACGGTTGCGGTGCATTGGCGCCATGGCCACGACCTCAAGCCCGAGCTCCGTCGACAGCTCGATCATGTCGCGCGCCGTTGAGGGGTGAAGCGCGCCTTCGTCATGCCAGGCGCGATGACCGGGCATGCGCCCGGAGGTCATCAGCGAGATGCGGCGCTGCCACAGGCCGAAATTCCGGAACGACACGATCATTTCCGGCGCGATGCGCGCCAGCTCCTGCAGCACGAAAACCGGCCGGCGCATCTGCTGGATCGCCTTGGACAGGATGGCGACATCGAACCCATTGTCCGGAAAGACGCCGAGATCGCTGTCAGCATCGCCCTGAATGACGGAGAGGCCACGCGCCAGCGCCACGCCGGCATCGGCCGCCGAGAGTTCGAGGCCACGGGCATTCACATGCTTCTCACTCTGAAGCAGGGCGAGCAGGTCGCCATTGCCGCAGCCGACATCGAGGACGCGCGCGCCTTCGGGCACGCGGGTCGCGATGGCCAGGTGGTCGGCCCGGATCGATTGGGTCTCAGCCATCAGATGCCCCGCCTGTCGGCGCTGGCGGACAGGAAGCCGGCCAGGGCTTTTTCATAGATGGGCTCTTCCAGCAGGAAGGCGTCGTGGCCCTTGTCGGACTCGATCTCGAGATAGCTGACCTCGGCACCGGCCGCGGCCAGGGCGCGGGTGATCTCGCGGCTGGCTTGCGGTGGATAGTGCCAGTCCGATGAGAAGGAGAAGAGGCAGAAGCGCACCGGCGTGCCCCGGAAGGCTTCGGCCAGCCGGCCGTCATAGCGTCCGGCGAGGTCGAAATAATCCATGGCGCGCGTGACATAGAGATAGGAATTGCCGTCGAAGCGGTCGACGAAAGAATGGCCCTGATAGCGCAGATAGGATTCGACCTGGAAGTCGGCATCGAAGCTGAAGCTTGCCTGGTCTCGGTCCTGCAGGCCACGGTCGAATTTCCGTTTCAGGGCCGATTCCGAGACATAGGTGATGTGCGCGGCCATGCGGGCAATCGCGAGTCCGCGGCCGGGCCGGCGGCCTTCGGCGAGATAATGCCCGTCGCACCAGTCCGGATCCGCCATGATGGCCTGGCGGCCGACCTCGTAAAAGGCGATGTTCTGGGCTGAATGGCGCGCCGCTGTCGCAATCGGCACGGCGGTAAAGACCCGTTCCGGGCTTTGCACCGCCCATTCGAGCGCCTGCATGCCGCCCATCGAGCCACCCATCACCGAGAAAAGCGTGTCGATGCCGAGCGCGTCGATGAAGGCGCGCTGCGCGCGGACCATATCGGAAATGGTGATGACCGGAAAGTGCGTGCCCCATGGCTTGCCGTCCGGGCCGATCGAGGCCGGGCCCGTTGTGCCCATGCAGCCGCCGAGCACATTGGTGGCGATGACGTAGAACCGGTCGGTGTCGATTGGCTTGCCGGGCCCGATCATGCGCGGCCACCAGGCCGGTCGGCCCGTCACGACGTTTTCCGAACCTGCAAACTGGTCGCCCGTCAGGGCGTGGCAGACAAGGATGGCGTTCGACTTGTCGGCATTGAGTTCGCCCCAGGTCTCATAGGCGACGCGCACGGTTTCGAGCCGCTCGCCGCAGTCGAGCGGCAGCGGGTCCGGCAGCGTCAGGTATTGTACCTCGCTCAGAGGAATACGGCCTGTGTCTGGCATAGAGCGCCTGAGGTGTCCGGACTGAGCCCGGAAGTCAAGAAGTCACGCTTGTATGACGCCCGGTCAGGAACGTCACTGCCTGATTTTCATTGCCTTCATATCGAACACCCATCAGGCAGGAAGGATCTGGACATGCCCTATATCAAAGGCGCCAACGACACCGACATCTATGTGAAGGACTGGGGCGAAGGCCGCCCGGTCATTCTTATCCATGGCTGGCCGCTCAATGCCGACAGCTGGGAATACCAGGCCGTCAAGCTGGCAGAGGCCGGCTACCGGGTCATCTCCTATGACCGGCGCGGCTTTGGCCGTTCCGAACAGCCCTGGAGCGGTTATGACTATGACACCATGTCGGATGACCTGGCCGCAGTGATCGACCAGCTCGGCCTGAAGGATGCGATGCTGGCCGGTTTCTCCATGGCCGGCGGCGAGGTCTGCCGCTACATGTCCCGGCACAATGGCAAAGGCGTGAAGCAGGCCGCGCTGATCGCCTCGATTGCGCCTTACATGCTGCAGACAGATGACAATCCGGACGGCGCGCCGATTGATGTTTTCGAAGGCATCAAGGCGGAGCTGCGCCAGAACCGCCAGCAATTCCTGGCCGGTTTCTTCAAGGATTTCTATGGCGTCGGCACCGAGGGCGGCGGTGTTTCGCCCGAGGTGATCGACTGGTCGTGGCAGATGGCGATGATGGCGTCTCCCAAGGCGACGCTCGACTGTGTCGATGCTTTCGGCAAGACCGACCTCAGGCCCGATGTGGACGGGATCGACGTTCCGCTTCTGGTGATCCACGGGACAGGCGACCAGACGGTGCCGATCGATGCGACCGCGCGCCAGGCCGTCAAGCGCGCGAAGAATGCGACGCTCAAGGAGTATGATGGCGCCCCGCACGGCCTGACGGCAACGCATTCCGGACAGCTCGTCACCGATCTAACGGAATTCCTGAAAGCATAGATTTGCCCCGGTCATCCGCACCCGGCGGCTTGATTTTCCCATCCGTTTTGACCACGAGGATGGCGAAGAAGGGAGCCAATGCGTATGACCGGGCCAAAGCCGCTTTCGAATATTCTTGAGATCACGCCTTACAAGGGCGGGCAAAAACTCGACCATGGCTGGAAGCTGTCCTCGAACGAGAACCCGCTCGGGGCCAGCCCTGAAGCCCATGAGGCGCTGCTGAAGGCGGCCGAGCATGTCGAGATCTATCCGGACGGATCGGCCTTCGCGCTGCGTCAGGCGCTCGGCAAGAAATATGGCATCGATCCGGACCGGATCGTCTGCGGCGCGGGCTCCGACGAGATTTTCCAGCTGCTTGGCCGCGCCTATCTGCAGCCGGGCGACGAGATCATCCAGTCGCAGCACGGCTTCCTGGTCTACAAGCTGGTCGCCCAGCAGGCCGGCGCCAAATGCATCAGCGCGCCGGAGACCAACCTCACCGCCGATGTCGATGCCATCCTGGGGTGCGTGACCGACAAGACGAAGATCGTCTTCCTCGCCAATCCGAACAATCCGACGGGCAGTTATGTGCCGTACGATGAGGTCAAGCGGCTGCACAAGGGGCTGCGCGACGACATCCTGCTGGTGCTGGACGGGGCCTATGCCGAATATGTCCGCCAGAACGATTATGCCGCCGGCATGGAGATGGCGGGCGAGGAGCCGAACGTGCTCGTCACGCGCACCTTCTCCAAGATTCACGGGCTGGCCGGCCTTCGGGTCGGTTGGGCCTATGGGCCGGAAAGCGTGATCGATGCGATCCACCGCGTGCGCGGACCGTTCAACGTCAATTCGCTGGCCCAGGCCGCCGCGATTGCCGCGCTTGGCGACGACAGCTTCGTCACCAGGTCAGCCGATCACAACAATTCCGAACTCGACCGGATGAAGCCGGCGCTCGAGACGATGGGCTACAAGGTCTATCCGAGCGTCTGCAACTTCCTGCTGATCGAGTTCGAGGACAAGGACGGCAAGCGTGCGGCGGATGCCGACGCCTTCCTGCGCTCCCGCGGGATCGTGATCCGCGATATGGTCGCCTACGGCCTGCCGAAATGCATGCGCCTGACCATCGGCACAAAGGAAGGGAATGACGAAGTGCTTGAGGCCTTCGAGGCATTCGCGAAGGCAGACTGAATGGTGGAGGCGCCCCTCTTCGACCGGGTCGCCATTATCGGCGCCGGCCTGATCGGCTCGTCCATCGCGCGGGCCGCCCGCGAGACGGGGGCCGCGCGATCGCTGGTGCTCTATGACCGGAGCGAGGATGTGCGCGAGGAAGCGTCCCGTCTCGGTCTCGGCGAGGTCGCCGGCACACTCGAAGCCGTCTGCCGCGATGCCGATTGCGTGATCCTCTGCGTGCCGGTTGGCGCTGTGGAGGAGACGGCGGCTGCGATCGCGCCATATCTGAAGCCCGGCGCTATCCTGACCGATGTGGGCTCGGTGAAGGAGAGCCCGCTCAATGCCATGAAGGCGCATTGCCCGGCGAGCGTGCACCTTATTCCGGGTCACCCGATTGCCGGGACAGAAAAGTCCGGCCCGGCCGCCGGCTTTGCCACGCTCTTCCAGAATACCTGGCATATCCTGACCCCGCTGCCGGATGAAAACGAGGCGTACAGAGGCGCGGTCGACCGGCTCGCTAGCTTCTGGGAAGCGCTCGGCTCGAGGGTCGAGATCATGGATGCCGCCCGGCACGACCGGGTGCTGGCGATTACGTCCCACCTGCCGCACCTGATCGCCTACAACATCGTGTCGACGGCCTATGACATGGAGAGCGTCGGCGAGGGCGAGGTGGTGAAATATTCCGCCGGCGGCTTCCGGGACTTCACCCGCATCGCCGCCTCCGACCCGACCATGTGGCGCGATGTCTTCCTCCATAACAAGGAGGCCGTGCTGGAGACGCTGGGCCGGTTCAGCGAGGACCTTGCTGCCCTGCAGCGTGCGATCCGCTGGGGCGATGGCGATACGCTGATGCAGGAATTCGCGCGCGCGCGCGGCATTCGCAAGGCGATCATCGAAGCCGGTCAGGACACCGCTGAAACCAATTTCGGGCGCAACCGGAACGGAAAGAAAGACTAGGCGCGGGAGAAAGCGGGCGGAACGGGCGCTGTCCCCTTCGCGTCACCGTTCCGCCACAGGCTTTCTGCCGTATGGATGCGCTCGGGGCCTGCCAGATGTAGACAGGGTGGCAAGCCGGCGCGAACCCGCACAGCGCCTCTTGCCGGGATCGGGGAAGCCCGGCGCGCTGTATGATTCATCCTAGGACACCGAAGCTGAACCTCGCCGGAACCCCGGCGTTGCCGTGCGTTCATCTCGTAGAGTCCACAACAGGCTGGCCCCTTTCAGACTTCCATGGCAGGATTGACCACATGATCAGATCCATCTTTCTCGCAGGTGCGCTCACGCTCGGTGTCGCTGCTTGCACGACCACCAAGCCCTACGGTCCGGCCACCTCTTCCTCGGCGCAGGGCTATCTCGTCCAGCCGATCGAATCGAACCGCTACCGCGTCAGCTATACCGCGCTCGACCCGCAGACCGCGCGGCGCTATGCGCTGCGCCGGGCGGCTGAAGTGACGCTGGACAATGGCGGCGAGTGGTTCCGCGTCGTGCATGGCTATACTGAAATGGAAGGCTCGCGTGGCGGCGGCTCGTCTGTCTCCGTCGGTGGCTCCAGCGGGAGCGGCTATTCCGGGGTCGGCGTCGGTGTCGGCATCGGCCTGCCGCTCGGCGGTGGCTCGGAGAAGACGACCGAAAGCCTCGAAATCATTACCGGCACCGGGATTAAGCCCGACGATGCGGAAGTCTATGACGCCAATGCCGTCATGATGAACACGGCCGGGCCGGCCTAGGGCAGGATTTCCTCGCCTTTCCAGTCAAACACCCGGCCGGAGCTTTCCGGCGTCAGGCCGTCCAGTACGTCGAGCAGATAGCCCGCTGACTGGTCAGGGGTGAAGAGCTGCTTGTCCGGCACATTCGCCTGGAAGGGCGCCGAGAGCGCGGTATCGACCGTGCCCGGATGCAGGCCGACGCAGATGGCGTCTGCATTCTTGCGGCCCCATTCAATCGCGAAATTTCGGATCAGCATGTTGAGCGCGGCCTTGGAGGCGCGGTAGGCGTGCCAGCCGCCAAAGCCGTTGTCGCCGATCGAGCCGACCCGGGCCGAGAGGGCAGCGAAGACGGCCCGGCCCTCGCGCGGCATCTTCGGCAGAAAGTGTTTCGCGACCAGGCCGGGGCCGAACGTGTTCAGCCGGAAAACCTCCTCATAGGCGGGCATCGACTGGTGGCGCCAGGATTTCTCCGGCTGCAGCCGGTCCCCATCGGAGAGAATGCCGCTTGCGACAATGACAAGGTCCGGGTCGCCGACAGTTCCGGCTGCCGCGGCGATGCTCTCTTCGTCGAGAATGTCGATGCGGCCGGGCGCTATGCCGGCCGGCCAGTCCCCGCCGCCGGAGCGGGACAAAGCGTGGATGGGCTTGCCATAGCCTCTCTCCTTCAGGCCGAGCGTGAGGGCCCGGCCGATCCCGCCTGTGGCGCCGATGATGACCGCGGACATGGTGGTCTCCCGTGATGGCTGTGACGGGTGAGCTAGGGCGGAGAGGAGAAAAGAAAACGCCGAGGATCCGGAGCCCCTGCCGGGGCATTTTTATCCTATTTTCGATTCACTGGATCGAAAATTTTGCGAAGCAAACCGGATAAAAATGGTGCCCCGGGCCGGACTCGAACCGGCACTCTGTTGCCAGAAACGGATTTTGAATCCGTCGCGTCTACCAATTCCACCACCGGGGCCAATCTGCGGGCAATTGCCTGTGCCTTACCTCACTTCGTGCGTCAATCACCTCGACCAGTCGCTCAAAGCGGGATAGGCGTCTTTCCCATGACCCATGACCCGGCCCCGCGGACCTTTCTTCAGTCGATCGAAGCGATGGCGGCCGAAGCGCCGGAGGAGGGCTTTTCGCTGCGCCAGATCTTCGACCGGCTGGATGAGCGCGCCTTCGGGGCCGCGCTTTTCATCCTGGCGCTGCCGTGCTGCATCCCGTTCCTCTATGGCGTGCCGCAGGTCGTCTCGCTGCCCATGATGGTACTGGCCGGGCAGATGGTGGCAGGCCGCGAGGAGCCCTGGCTGCCGCACAAGTTCGGCGAGCGCATGATCAACAAGAAGGGGCTGACCCGCACCGCGCAGGGCGGGCGCAAATGGTTCGGCTGGCTGGAGGCGATTGCCCGCCCGCGTTTCACCTTCCTGATGGGCGCGCGCGGCGAGCGGATTATCGGCTTCTTCCTGGTCTTCTTCTGTGCCTCCATCCTCGTGCCCCTGCCATCGACCAATACGGTGCCGGGCGTCGGGGTCGCGATTGTCGCCTTCGGCCTGATGGCGCGCGACGGTGTGCTCGTCATCCTCGGTTCGATTATCGGAACCGCCTGGATCCTTACGCTCCTGGCTCTGGTAAGCCTCGGGGTCCGCACCCTGACGGGGGTTTGAGCGCCTCCGCGCTCCATCGCCGCATTGCGCCATATTGGCGCCACGGTCATTGTCCACTGCAGGGCACTTCGTAATTAAGGTGAGGGACGAATGACCGCCGCACTTTCGCCGGTTCTGGAGACGTGGCGCTGGCCGCTGCTTGCACTGCTTGCATCTGGCGCAATGCTGGCGACGGCGCATGCCTTTGAGCATTTCGCCTATCTCCTGCCTTGTCCGCTCTGTTTGCGCCAGCGTGAGGTCTACTGGGCGGCGATCGCCATGGCGGCGACCGGGCTGGTGCTCTGGAATATCCGCCAGAACCGGCGCTTTCTGGTCGCCTTCAATGTGATGCTGGCGCTTGTCTTCCTGACCGGGACGGTGGTGGCGGCCTTTCATGCCGGGGTCGAGTGGGGCTGGTGGCCGGCGCCGGCAGGGTGCGCGGTCGAGACGGTCGATGTCATGAACCTCGATCTCGGCAGCATTGACGAGCGCACGGCGACCTCTTCCTGCACGGATGCACCCTGGAGCCTGTTCGGCCTGTCCATGGCCGGCTGGAACGCGCTGGTCTCGCTCGGCCTGGCGCTGTTGAGCTTCCGGGCGGCGACCTTTGCCCTGCCCAGGGAAGCCGTCTGAGGCGCAGCCTAGAAAAGATAGACCTGGATCAGCCAGGCGCCTGCAAGGCTTCCGATGACGATCAGGCTGACGGTGAGACGGACCGGCTTGAACCAGCCCGGCACGGCCTGCGAGGACCAGTCCCAGACAAGCTGCAGGGCGAAGAGGGCGGCAAAGGCCAGATACCATTCCGCGTGCTGGCTCGCCGAAAGCAGGGTGGCGGCCGGGACGATGACCCAGCCCGCCAGCGCCGGCAGGACCGACAGGACGAGCACGCTCGGATGGGTCTGCGATTGCGCCAGCGCCATGCCCCAGCGAATGCCGCCGAGAAAACTCAGGATGACGGCCGCGTAGACCTGCAGCCAGAAACCAGCCGTTGCATTGGTGGGTGCTTCCAGAAAGGCCATCGCGATGGCGAGGCCGATAAAGGGCAGGGCGCCCGCGAGGGTGAGCCCGGTCGCCGTGCGCCGGAGGGAGGTCGATGCAGCACTCATCTTTCCGCAAATATGTCACGGCGCGCGCCTGTCCAAGCCGGGATGGCGAATTCGTGAACACAACCTTTCCGATGATCTGAAAATCCGGCGCAACCATTCATGTGGCATAAATGGTAAATGCCGTAGGTAGGATGGTATGCAGCGCCGTCTCATCGCTCTCCTTATTTCGGGTGTCGCCATCGTGTTCGCGTTTGGCGCGCTGACGGCTATCCGCTGGCCGAGCATCATGATGTTTCTGAGCCTGTTCTTCCATCCGGATCCGGCGCTTGGCTTCAACAATATCAACTGGCGCGAGCTCGGCTTTGCCTATGGCGCGCCCTATTTCCTCGCCTCGCTCTGTTACTATGCCGCTTCGGTTTGCGTTGCCCGGCGCGGGAAGGGATCGATCCTCTGGTATGCCATGGGCATGGCCGCTTCGATCCCGGTTTTCTACCTCGTCGATTTCGAAGCCGGCTGGTGGCGCGATCCGAGCGGGCCGGAAGGCATGGTCGCCGGTGGCGGTGTGATCGTCCTGATGCTGGGCCTCGCCGTGGTCCTTCTGCGCCATCGCAAGCCGCGGACGGTCGAGGAGGCAGTCGAGACCGGAGAGGGCAGTGTGACTCTCAGCCAGGAGCAGTTCGAAGCGCTCATGGCGCGGGGCGAGACGAAATCCGGGGCTGAGCCCATTCCCGCCAAGCCCCGCCGGCGCCAGCCCATGCCGGCCGCTATCGCGCGCCAGCGCGCGCATTTCGCCGCCGAAGGCCGGCGCATGCGGGCCCGTCGCGGACGCTGAGGTTGAGCCTGTTTCGGCCAGATTGTGGCAATCCGACAGGTCTTCTTCACAAACTGTTGAGGCCGAGGGCGTAAGCTTATCTCCTGAAGCGTTTTGAAAACGGCCAGAACCGGAAAGGGAGGACCCATGCGATTCCGGCAGTTCTGCGGATTTTGCCTTGGTCTCCTGGGGACCTGGTGCATGTGGCAACTGGGTGTCGGGCTGGCGCACTTCATCCACGCCACCGTCGATATCTCCATCCCGTCCATCATGGTCGAACCGACCATCGTCATGCGCACGACCTCGGCCGTGGCGGCCTTCCTGGCCGGTCTCGCCGCCCTGACGGAACGCAAGGGCGGGGCCTGGCTCGCCGGGATTTCGACCTTCCTGTTTGCCTGTGTCACGCTCGAGATTTTCCACGGCAACTATAACATCGATGTCTGGCGCGATGATTATATCTATCTTTCCATCTTGACCGTGCTCTTCCTGACGCTCGTCGTCTTCCGCCGCGAAGAGGCCGAGAGGGAAGAGGGGATGACAGACGCCCTCTCCGATGAAGTCCACTCCGATACGGCCGGCGCCTGGTAGCGGGCGCCCGCCGCGCACAGCCTGACCGGTGCGCCCCACTTGAAAAGCCCTGCAATTCAGCCTTGGATACAGCCGCACGACCGGGGTGTATCGGGAGGACAACCTCATGCTGATCAGGCGGCTGGCAGGGCTCGTCGGGATTGCCGTTTCCGGGTGGATGTTCTGGAAGACGGTCCATCCGATCATGCGCCAGATCTCTTTCGGCAGCGACCTGATGACGGAGCTGTTCTATCCGCCGGTCTCCTTCCTGCGGCTGATTGCGACCTCGCTGATGATCCTGGGCGGGCTGCTGGCCGTGCTGACCGCGCGCCTCGATGCCTGGGTGTTCTCGGCCGGGGCTGTCCTGTTCGCGGCGATGACGGCGCTGATGGTCACCCAGGCCGACCCGTCGCTCTGGTCGGACGAGGCGATCCTCGCGCCCTTCCTGCTCGTGATCGCCGGCGTGCTGGTATTTTGCCACAGGAAATGAGGCGCAAGGCGCATTGATTTCGTAGCGTCAATGCTTAGGTTCGCGGTCGATCAAACACCACTGACCTTCTGAGGCGGAATTTCCATGGCAGACACCTATGACGTCGTCATTATCGGGGGCGGACCCGGCGGCTATAACTGTGCAATCCGGGCCGGCCAGCTTGGCCTGAAGACGGCCATCATCGAGAAGCGCGGCACGCTCGGCGGCACCTGCCTCAATGTCGGCTGCATTCCGTCCAAGGCGCTGCTGCATGCCTCCGAACTCTTCGAGGCCGCGCAGACCAATTTCGCAGACCTCGGCATCAAGACCGGAAAGGTCGACCTCGATCTCAAGCAGATGATGAAGCAGAAGGATGAGGCGGTGAAAGGCCTCACCCAGGGCGTCGAATTCCTGATGAAGAAGAACAAGGTCGACTACATCAAGGGCTTCGGCAAGATTGCCGGAAAAGGCAAGGTCGAGGTCGATGGCGCCGACGGCAAGTCGCAGACGCTCGAGGCCAGGAACATCGTGATCGCGACGGGCTCCGAGCCGTCCACCCTGCCGAACATCGAGATCGACGAAGAGCGTATCGTCACCAATACCGGCGCCATCGCGCTGAAGGATGTGCCGAAGAAGCTGATCCTGATCGGGGCCGGCGTGATCGGCCTGGAGCTCGGCTCGGTCTGGTCGCGGCTCGGCGCAGAGGTCACCGTGGTCGAGTATCTCGACCGCATCATGCCGGGCGCCGACAATGAGGTCGCCAAGGAATCCCAGCGCATCTTCAAGAAGCAGGGGCTGGACTTCCGTCTCGGCCAGAAGGTCACCGGCGTGGAAAAGCTCAAATCCAAGCTGAAGCTCTTCATGGAGCCGGCCAAGGGCGGCGACGAGGAAGTGCTCGAAGCCGATGCCGTGATCGTGGCCGTTGGCCGCCGGCCCTATACCGAAGGCCTCGGCCTGGAAAATGTCGGCGGCAAGACCGACAAGCGCGGCGTCATCGAGACCCAGGACCACTTCAAGGTTGCCGACGGTGTCTGGGCGATCGGCGATTGCATTGCCGGCCCGATGCTGGCCCACAAGGCCGAGGATGACGGGGCGGCTGTGGCCGAACTGATCGCCGGCAAGGCGGGCCATGTCGACTATGATCTCGTCCCGTCGGTCGTCTACACCAATCCGGAGATCGCCTGGGTCGGCAAGACCGAAGAGCAACTCAAAGAGGCCGGCATCGAGTACAAGAAGGGCAAGTTCCCCTTCCAGGCCAATTCGCGCGCGCGCACCAATCACGAGACGCTCGGCTTCGTGAAGGTGCTGGCCGACGCCAAGACCGACCGCATTCTCGGCGCCCACATGGTCGGCGTCGGGGTCGGCGAGATGATCCACGAGATCTGCGTCGCCATGGAGTTCGGCGCAGCCTCCGAAGATGTCGCCCGCACCTGCCACGCCCACCCGACCCTGTCGGAAGCCATCCGCCAGGCCGCCATGGGCGTCGAAGGCTGGACGATGCAGATGTAAGCCTTCTTGGCTTTGATCCCCGCTCCGGCTTCGCCTGCGCGATGGATCGCGCTCAGGGCTGCTGCCCGATCACCCCGGCGAAGGCCGGGGTCTCAGGCGATTGAAGCGGTCCGCCTGCGGCACGGGATCCCGGCCTGCGCCGGGATGAGCGGCGTGAAAGCAGCACCAGATCCGCCACGCGGTCTCCCGCTGGCGCTCTCTCTCGCCCCGCAAAGACAGGGCCGGGCGCGTCCTGAAGGGACGCTGATGGACTGCCGCTCTTTCGAGACGGCTATGAGCGCCCATTGAGGACGCGCCCTGCGAAGGGTGTCGGCCGTTCGGGTGTCCCTTCCCGGCCCATCTCGGTAACGGTCTGCAACGCCAGGCTGCTGGCGTCCGCCTTCGTCCCACACGATGCTCACCGCACGGCAGGGGCGTTACGCCCTGCCCGCAGCCAAGTCACCTCCGCACCCCCACCGCCATCCGGCCGGTCCGGACCGCCCTGTCAGAGCGATGGGAGGACTGGGGTTATAGCTGGCGCGCGAAGGGGGCGGATGGATTTCCGCAAGTCCCGTAACAGGCGCAAAAAAAAGCCGGACAGTGTCCTGTCCGGCCTTAAGTCTAACGCGTTGAAAGACCGCCTTAGCTGGTCTTTTCCTCTTCGCCGGCCTCTTCAGCCGGAGCTTCCTCGGCAGCGGCCTCTTCGGCCGGAGCCTCTTCCTCAGCCGGAGCGTTCTTGGCCTCTTCGGCAGCCTGTTTGGCTTCTTCCTCGGCTTCCTTGCGGGCGGCTTCCTTGTCGGCGCGTTCCTGCACGCGCTCTTTCGCCTTCGTGCCCGGCTCACCCTTTTGCGGGTTGTTGCCGTGCTCCCAGGCATAGACCGGAGCGGAAGCGCCTTCGAGCGTGATCTTGCTCAGGAAGCGGGCGACGCGATCGGTCGGGATGGCGCCCTTGGCGATCCAGTCGGCGGCCTTGGCGCCATCGATCTTCACGCGGTCTTCGCGGTCCTTGGGCAGGCGCGGATCATAGGTGCCGATCTTCTCGATGTAACGGCCGTCACGCGGGGCGCGGGCGTCGGCGACGACGACCCGGTAGAAGGGCCGCTTCTTGGACCCGCCGCGGGCGAGCCGGATTTTGAGAGCCATGGTGTATCTCCTTAAGTGTCTTATGGCGTCTTCGTTTAGCGTTTGCTCGCAGCTGTTTGCCGGCTGAAGCCGGCAGCTGCTGCGCCTGCGCCTTGCTTGTGAGGGGCAAGATGCGGGCACGTCTTCTTCGGGACGGTCATTCCTGGCCCTCCCGGATTTTCTCGTGGTGGCGAATGACTTCGGCCACGATGAAATTGAGGAATTTCTCCGCGAAAGCCGGGTCCAGCCCGCTTTCTTCGGAGAGGCGTTTCAGCCGTTCGATCTGGCGGGCCTCGCGCGCCTTGTCGGCCGGCGGCATGTCATGCTTCGCTTTCAGGTGGCCGACCTGCTGGGTCAGCTTGAAGCGTTCGGCCAGCGTGTGCAGCAGGATCGCATCCATATTGTCGATGCTGGCGCGCAGGCGTTCGAGATCGGAGAGGGGGGCGGTCATTGGAAATGATCTCCGACTAGGTCTCTTGTGTATCCAAGCTCTGGTTGCCCGATCTGTGACGCATCGTCACCAATTTGAAATTCGATGGGCAGCAGAGTGTTGGCCCGACCAATTTCTGCACGTGTCCCAGTGAAGTGGAAGCGATGTCCAGCAAAGGAGAGTTCCGCAGCACTGCGAAACCACCGCGTAGTATTCTCTTTGCTCTCTTCAGGCAGATCTAGTCCCTCGAGTTCAGGATCATCATCGAAGGCTATGTTGCAGGCTGACGCTTGCGGAACAGGTATCCCGTTTGGCGGGATATCACCCCGAACGACACACTTTGCTTCGATAGCCACCGCCAGCAGCATCGGCGAGTAGGCGATGCCGCACTGTCTGACCAATGTGACGTCTGGCTCCAGCAAGAACTCTACATCGCGGCACGTGATGCCTTCTGCGGTTGCCGGCAGTTCAAAAAGGCCGGCATCGGTCGACATGAGTTCGTTTGTTTGCGCAGCCGCCACAACAGGCGTCTGCCAAATCGCGAGGAGGAGAACTCCTACAGCAGAGCGGAGAACAATACT
>NZ_NCST01000084.1 GCF_002088975.1 Henriciella aquimarina | reverse complement strand
TAGCGGCGTTCATGCCGCTACCTCCCCACAGTAAGGCGGTATGAACGCCGCGGGCAAGATGGCTTGTGGCGCGGGCGGTCGGTAGCCCAGAGAAGAGTGCGGACGCGCGGTGTTGTAATGCCACCGCCAGGTCTCGATCAGGACTTTCGCCTCCCTGAGATCATAGAAGATTTCCCTCGCCAACAACTCGTCTCTGAGCTTGGAGTTGAAGCTCTCGCAGTAGCCGTTCTCCCAAGGCGAACCGGGTTCGATATAGAGCGTCTTCACGCCGATCCGGCCAAGCCACTCGCGCAGGGCCGTGGCGATGAACTCGGGGCCATTGTCGGAACGGATATGCTCCGGCGGGCCATGATGCACGAACAGTTCGCCCAGCGTGTCTAGGACATCGCGGGAGTTGAGCTTGCGTTCGACACGAATGGCGAGGCATTCGCGAGTGAACTCATCAATCACACACAGCATGCGGAACACCTTGCCGTCATGCGTGCGGTCCTGAACGAAGTCATAGGACCAGACATGGCCCTTGTGCATCGGCCTCAGCCGGATGCAGGAGCCGTCATTCAGCCAGAGACGGCCTCTCTTTGGTTGTTTCATTGGCACTTTCAGCCCTTCACGCCGCCAGATGCGATACACCCGCTTCTCGTTCACATGCCAGCCATCCCGTCTCAGCAGGGCCGTGATCCGGCGGTAGCCATACCGGCCGAACCGTTCAGCCAGGGCGATGATGGCCGCTGTCAGCACATCCTCGTCCTGGCGTGGCACACGCGGCTTGCGCTGGGTGGAACGGTGCTGGCCGATCACGCGGCAGGCCCGGCGCTCGGTTGCGCCGAGTGTCTCCACCACATGATCGACCGCCTCGCGCTTGCGTGAAGGGCTCAGAACTTTCCCTTGATGACTTCCTGCAGGATCTGGTTGTCGAGGGTCAGATCAGAAATGGCGCGACGCAGCCGCGCATTCTCCTTCTCGATCTCCTTCAGCCGTTTGGCCTGGCCAACCTGCAGCCCGCCATACTCCTTGCGCCACCGATAGTATGTCTGTTCCGTCACCCCGATCGAACGCACGGCCTGACCCGTCGTCTCACCCCGCGCGAGGCGGACCTCCACCTCCCGCAGCTTCGCTATGATCTCTTCAGGCGTTGATCTCTTGCCCATGTCTCAGCTCCATATCTGAAGCCGGAACTAACTCAAATAATGGACCACTTTCGTGGGGGCAGACCAGTTCCAGAACCTATCCCTATTATTTCTGCCAGCAACGCGATTGCGCTGACTATCGGAAATCGATCCGCGCGGAGAAAATGGAAAGCGAATTCGAGGCGTTCCTGAAAAGACTTCAGCCAAGCGCAGCGCTGTTGAAAATGGCGCGCGCAATGCTGTCAGACCTTTGGCAGAGCCAGGCTGATGTGAACCAAAAGCTCGTGCGGGATTATCGTGCTGAAGTCGCTCAGATCGAACGCAAGATCGGCCAGCTCGTCGAACGCATCATGGAGACCGACAGTCCCGCCCTGATTTCCGCTTATGAAGGCAAGCTCAAATCTTTCGAGACCCAGAAGGTCAAATTGCAGGAAGACGCCCAAAAGAAAGCCAAGCCGAGAAAGACCTTCGAGGAAGTTTATCGAACCGCCTGCTCATTCCTCTCAAGCCCTTGGAATATCTGGAAAAAGGGTGATTTTGAAGAGCGTAGAATGCTTCTGAGGCTCTGTTTTCCGGGCAAAATTCATTATGCGCGAGAAGGAGGTTATCGAACCGCCGGAATCGCAGCGCCATTCAGGCTTCTGGAGACTTTGCGCCTCCCAAAGAACGGATTGGTGGGCCCGGAGGGACTTGAACCCCCGACCAGACCGTTATGAGCGGTCCGCTCTAACCAACTGAGCTACAGGCCCGATAAAAAATCGTGCAATCTCATCATGTCGCTGTCACGATCCCGCCGCAATGGCGCAATTGAATCGCGACTGCAAGTCCCAAAGAGAGGAAAGCCAGATGAAACCCATATCCCCCCGTCCCCTCGTCGCCATCGCGGCCTCGACCCTGCTGGTCGCCTGCGGCACAAGCCTCGCCCAGGAGCCGTCCACGAGCGGCCCGGCTAATATGTCAGGCAATGGCCAGATGCCGGCGATGAGCCATAATTCGATCCAGCCGGAGACGACACTGTCGGTGTCGGCCAGCGGCGAGGTTTCGCGCGCGCCGGACATGGCGACGATCACAGCCGGCGTTCAGACCGAAGCCAAGACGGCGTCCGAAGCCATGTCGCAGAATGCCGCCAGCATGGACGGCGTCTATTCCGCGCTCCAGTCGGCCGGTGTCGCCGAGCGCGACATGCAGACCTCCAACCTGTCGCTGCAGCCGCGTTACGACTATTCCAACCGCGACGGCAGCCCGCCGGACCTGGTCGGCTATACCGCCAGCAACCAGCTCACCGTGACGGTGCGCGATCTCGACAATCTCGGCAAGACGATGGACGCCATCGTGGCCGAGGGCGGCAACACGATTTCCGGTCTCTCCTTCGGCCTCGACGATCCGTCCGCTGCCCAGGACGAAGCCCGCCGCAAGGCCGTCGAGAAGGCGATGGAGCGTGCCAACCTCTATGCCCAGGCGACCGGCTATCAGGTGGCCCGCATCGTGACCATCAACGAGACGTCCTATGACCGGCCGACGCCGATGCCGATGATGGCCATGCGCGAAGACGCCTCTGGCGCCAGCACGAAGGTTTCCGGCGGCGAGGTCGGCTATTCGGTCAGCGTCGACATCACGTTCGAACTCCGCAAGTAGCCCCTGAAAACATGGCGAAATCCGGCTGGTGGGGCGATTTAAGCCTCGCCAGCCGGGATCGCTTTCGCTAGGCTTTTCCCCGGTGGACGCACTCTGGGGAGGGGCTTTTGAGATTCTGGACGATTCTGGCTGCATGCGCGGCACTGGCGGCGTGTGCCACATCTTCGGACGAGCAGGCCTATCCGCCTGCGCCACCACCGCCACCGCCGCCGCCCGGGATGCCGGCCCCGGACGCTGAGCCGTCCCCGATCCCGTCACGCCCGCGCGACACGCCGGACGACTACAACCCGGAAGACCTGCCGCCCCCCGGCGCGGGATACGGTGCCACGGGCTCGACCATCACCAAGGACTTCCTGCCCTTCATCGATATCGCCATCGACGAGAGCGCCGCCAGCTCGCCTTATGGTATTGCGCTGGAAGACCTCTACACCCGCATCCGCATAGTGACGCTCGATCCGCAGGCGCGCGACATCGAGGGCACTGCCTCCGGCAAATACACCAAGGCGCCGGCCCAGCGGAACTACAAGGAAGAAAGCCGCGGCTGGCTGGCCCGCATGATGGGCTCGAAAGAGGTGTCGCGCGCCCTCCTGGCGGAATTCGACATCACCCGGCCCGACGTGAAGGCCACCGAGGCGCTCTTCTCGGCCTCTTTTTCATCCAACCGCGAACAGGGCGAAACTTGGTCGACCGACCAGAGCCTTGCGCTTTATGCGACGCCCTATTTCAAGATTTCGTCCAACACGACCCTGACGGCGAAACTGCGCATGCAGCTCTCCGATGAACGGGAAAGCTCGGGCGCGAGCGCCAATGTCATGGCCTCGCTCACCAATGCCGCCAATCTGCTCGCGCCAGCCTCGACGCTGGTAACCTATTTCTCCGCGCCGAGCATGCTTGAGGCCTCGAACTTCCTCGACACCTCGGTCTCGACCCTGTTCGGGCGCTCCATTACCGAACAGACGGTCAGCACCATGGCGCTGAAGACCTGGACCGAAGACCCGATCCTCGTCGTCTATGCGGCCCTGCCCGACCCGAAGGACATTCGCGACACGAAGAACCGCGAGATGCTGGGCGGCTGGGCGGTCTATCTCGATGCTCCCATCGTCTCGGTCTTCACCAGCGCGACGCAGGCCGACGAAAACGGCTATGAGGACTGGCCTGACTATCGCGGCACGGTCGGCGCCGACATTCTCGCCTTCAAGGTCGGCGAAGAGCTGACAGTCTATGACTATGTTTTCTCGCGGCTCGACCTGTTCGACCGGATCGCGAGCCTGAACGAGGCGCCGGAGCCGGACCTTGCCCGGCTCATTTGCACGCGCATCGAGCGCGGCATGTCGGAAATCGGCTTCAATGCAGCCGACTCAAGCGCGACTGTCTGGGCGGCAGCAACCAGCGACCAGTTCAACGCCGCCGCCAGCGCGCTGCTGCTCCAGCCAGGCACCTGCACGGCCATGCAGCGCTGGGCAGAACTCAACGGCGTCGATATCGAAGACGCGCTAAATGGAGCCGATACGCCCTATGACGGCGAAACCGGCAGCGATGAAACGGGAATGGAAGAAGAGACGTTCTGAGCTGCCTAGTAGGCCGCGCTCGGCGCCTTCATCTCATTATGGTCGTCCAGCAGGACAACTGTCGGCGCATGCTGGCGGGCCTTGTCGGCTTCAATCGAAGCGAAAGCGGCAATGATGACCTTGTCGCCGACCGAGAAGTGCCGGGCGGCCGCGCCATTCACGCCAATCGTCTTCGAGCCGCGCGGGGCTTCGATGGCATAGGTCTGGATGCGCGCGCCATTGGTAACGTTCCAGATGTCGACACGCTCATTCGGCAGGATGCCGGAAGCATCAAGCAGTTCCTGGTCGATCGAGACCGACCCTTCATAATGAAGGTCACACTGGGTCACCGACCCTGAATGAAGCTTGGCTTTCAGCATGTTGAGCAGCATTCACCACTCCTCCAGTCTGTTACGAACGGACCCGAGCGCCGCTCAGGCTTTATATGGTGCCAGCACAGCCTTGCGTAAAGGTTGATGATGCGGCGCAATACGAGGCATCTTAAAGCATAAATGTAATGGCAGGTGAAGGGTTCCGCACCGTTGCCGCGGCGGCAGAGCGGAGACCTTCGAAAGAGCGGTTTCAACACCGGTTTGCGGCATAGCGCTTGCACCTGTGCAGCCGAGACACACGAATTGAAACAGCTTGAACAGGGCGCCTGCCAGGGTGGAGCCACAGGGACACATGCATCTCTCCTCAATTTCCCATGAATCCCCGCTCGATCCCTCCAATCAGCGCATCGACCTGATCTTCACGACCCGGGCCAACCGTACGATCCGCATGTATTTCGAAGTGAAGGGCGCCCAGCCGGTCAGCCAGGGCGCCATTGCCGACGCCGCCTGCATCCTCGGCGCGAGCGCGGCCTTCATGCTGAAGGAGCCTTATCAGCAGGATCTCCCCGTCGACCCGATGCTGCCGCGCAACCTGCGCAACGCTTTCCGGGAATGGGCCTCCTGGCGCAAGGGCACCCCGCCCGCCCGGCTCGACATCACGCCCCGCCCGGACCCCACCACGGCGAGCGAGAGGCCGCCCGCGACCCTGTTTTCCGGCGGCGTCGATTCCTGGCACACGCGCCTCGACGAGCGGTTCGCCAACAGCCTCACACTCTCCATTTCCTATCAGCAAGACCGGCCGGACACGATCGCGGAAGGCTTCCGGCAATTGTCCCGGTTGAGCGCGGTCGCCGCCGAAGCCGGTGCGCCCGGCGCCATCGAGGTGGTGACGAACATGATGATCGCCGACGAACGCCTGCGCGACGCCTGGGCTTTCCGGCTTCACGGGCCTTTCATGGCGGCACTCGGCCACCTTGTCAGCGATACGATTTCACAGCTCGGCATATCGGCCTCCTTCACCTATGGCCAGACCGTGCCCTGGGGCTCGCACCCGCTGGTCGACCCGCTCTGGTCGTCCAGCCGGCTCGCCGTGTCGCATGTCGGCTCGGCCTGGTCGCGGCAGGAAAAGGTCGAACGGGTCGCCCGGTCGACCACCGCCCTGTCCTATCTCGCCGTCTGCGAGCATGGCCTGGCCGCGTCAGGGCCGCCCAACTGCTCGCACTGCAACAAGTGCATGCGGACCATGCTGGCGCTCGACGCACTAGGTGTGAAACCGGAAGACGCGCCTTCTTTCGACTGGTCGGGCTATACGCCGGAAATGGTACGCAAGCATTTCATCCGCAGCCGGGGCGACCGCAAGCTACTGGGCGAGGTCGAAGCCTATGCCCGCGAGCATGGCCGCCCGGATATCGCAGAGGCGATCGAGGCAGCCGCCCGGCGCTCACGGCCCTTCATGGTTCTGACGAGCGCCGAACGGGCCGTACGCCGCTGGGTGCCGGGTGTGACCCAGCACCGCAAACGCCTGCGCGGCTATCGCGAGCGCGTTCTGAAGCTGATCGGCTTTACCCGCTACAATAGCTGATCCGCTCGTTCAGCAGGCCGCTCACCAGGTCGCAACGATCTTGCCGACATGCCCGCCGCTCTGCTGATAGGCGAAAGCATCGCCCAGCGAGTCGAGCCTGAAACGGCGCTCGTCGATCACCGGGCTGAGACCGCCCTTTCCCAGCGCCCGGACGAAGTCTTCCTGGTTGGCGCGGGAACCGACGATCAGGCCCTCGACTCTCGCCTGCTTCTGCATGAGCAGCGCGGTCGGCACATCGCCACTCACGCCCGTCAGCACGCCGATCAGGGCAATATGCCCGCCGGTGCGCACCGCACGAATGGACTGGGCCAGCGTGCCCGCACCGCCCACTTCGATAACGTGATCGGCGCCACGCCCGCCGGTAAGCTTCGTAACCGTCCGGCCCCAATTCTCATCGGCCTTGTAATTGATGAGATGATCGGCGCCGAGCGCCTTCATCTGTGCCAGCTTTTCATCCGATGAGGAGGTCACGATCACTTCGGCGCCCATCATCTTCGCGATCTGCACGGCATAGACCGAGACGCCGCCGGTCCCGAGCGCGAGCACCGTGTCGCCGGCCTTCAGACCGCCATCGACAACAAGCGCGCGCCAGGCCGTCAGCCCGGCAGTCGTGATCGTCGCGGCTTCGGCATGGCTCCAGCCCTTCGGGCTTTTCGTAAACGACGTTTGCGAGGCCACGACCGCTTCGCGGGCATAGCCGTCAATGCCGTCGCCCGGTGTGCCCGAAAAGTCCGAGACGCGCGGCGGACCGGCCAGCCATTGCGGGAAGAAGGTGGAGACGACATGGTCGCCCTCGGCAAAATCGCTGACGCCCTCGCCGACCGCTTCAACGATACCGGCCCCATCGGACATCGGGATCCGGCCATCCTCCGGCTTGCTCTGGCCGGATGTGACGAGCAGGTCGTGGAAATTGAGCGAGGTGGCGTGCAGTTTGACGCGGATCTCGCCTTTGCCCGGCTGGCCCGGATCCTCGACATCCACAAGGTTCAGTTTGTCGAACCCGCCCGGTGCGGCGATCTTTACGGCTTTCATCGGTCTTCTCCTGCTGCTTCCGCATCAGATGGGGCGCACCAGGGCTCGGGGCAACAGCTTGCGGCGCCACTTCGACCGGCCCTTCCCAAACTGACAGTCGACAGCAGCAAAGCCTCCCCGTAATGTCTCCCATGCAGCATATGTTCGCTCCGGCGGCTGGCTGCACACGGTGCAACTGGCGGGGGAGCATCATGCAAAAGGCCATCATTGTATTTCTCGTCCTGGCTGGGCTCAGCATTGCGCTTCACATTGCAGGATGGGAACTTTTCACCAAGCCGGCAGGTGGGGTCGACCCGGGCGGCAGCGGCTTTGCAGCCCCCGACAAAGTCGGTGACCTGTTCGGCCCTGCCGCAGCCAACATGTTTCCCGCAATCGTCGTCTCGATCTGCACGCTCCTCGGCATACTTGCCCAGATCCTGATGACCCGCGCGCAGCAGCCCGGCATGCGCCTGACCATGAACACTTTCGCGCCTTTCCTGATCAGCCCGATTGTCATTCACGCCACCCACACAATCGCCGCGGCCCATCCGGACGGCTTCGTGGCGGCGCTCATGGCCTTCCAGAACGGGTTTTTCTGGCAGGCGATCTTCGGGCATACCGCGCCGGCTGCCCGAGAAGACACTGAAGCATCCGCTGCGGCAGAGGCCCCGAGGCCTCAGGATCCTGCAGCATGAGCGCGCGCATCATCGCGGTTGCCGCGCTTGTCCTGGTGATCGGTGCCGGCTGGTTGCTGCAAGGGCGCGCCGCTCAGGACCGGCCCTTCACGCTCGAAGCCTTCGTGAAATATGTTGACGACAACCAGTTCTATACTGAACCGCCCGAGAGTATCCGCTCCGATGAGCCGCCTCCCGGGCGCGCGCCTGTCCGGTTCAATACCCTGCCAGATTTTTCCGGCGAGGACCTGTCGCTGGTCGCGCTGTTTGTCGATGTCCAGGCCATGCTGGACAGCAACCGTACGCCCCAATCGTTCAAGGAGTACGCCAAGGCCTACCTTCACAATAGCGGCATGGCATTTGTCTGCTATCAGTTCCTGGTCGTGGACGGGTCAATCGGGGACCGAAGTTTTGCCGATGTCGCCGAACGGATGAGCGCCATCCCGGCCGATCATTTTTCCGACGAAATCAAGAATATGCCCATCGAAATGTCGCTGGCATTCATCTTCCACCACGAGCTGACACACCTCGTCCAGTTTCACATGTCGCCGGACGCACCGGAGGCCGCCGACTTCAATGCCGGCAATGAGGCGCTACGGGTCGGCAACACCGAGCTTGCCCGGAAGTCATTTCTGTCGGCCATCAAGACCTGCCCTGCCCACATCCAGGCCTATGACCATCTGGCGACAGCCGAACGGCGCGCCGGCAACACGGATGCAGCCATCGGCTATTATCGCAAGTCCCTCGCCATCAATCCGGGCAACGCCATCGCCGCCAAGAACATCGTGGTCGCCCAGGTCATGGGCGGTCAGTTCGATGATGCGCGCGACCAACTCGAAGAAAATGCGCTTGTCTTTCCCGACAATGCGGAAATCCCCTACTGGCGCGGCATGATCGCCTTGTTCGAGGAAAGACCGGCAGAGGCTGACGACGCATTCGAGGCCGCCAGTGCGCTCTATCGCGCAGAAAACAATGTCAGCGCCATCGAAACCTCGCTCTACAGGGTCGGCATCACCGGCGTTTTCGGACACGGCAACGAAGCGGAGGCCTTGCAGGCCCTTGCCGGCGACTGCGCCGCGCTCGGCCGCACGGCCAGCCCCTTCCAGTCCGTCTGCGGCGAAAGCAGAGGCGCTCAACAGGCCTTTGCTTCAGCAATCGTGAACCAAGCCGTCTCGCATGGGCGGTCGGTTCGGCCTTGAGGACGGCTCAGCCTGTTTCACGCGGCTCGATCCGCCAAGGCGGGAAGCGTCGCATCTCGCCGGACTGATAGAGACAGATCCGGTTGCCCGCCGGGTCCCGCAGCCAAGCTTCCTTCCAGGCCCAGCGCTGGTCCTGCGGAGCAGACAGGAAGGTGACGCCAGCCTCTGTGAGACGGGCATAGTCGGCGTCCAGATCATCGACCTCGAAATAGACAGCCGGATGGTCACAGCCAGCCCATCCTTCGACATGGTGCAGCGAAAAGGTCGCCGGCTCCCCGCCATCCCCGGAGGGACATTCGAACCGCGCATAGCGCGGCGGGCTGTCGACGATCTGGACAAGGCCAAGCTGCTTGTAGAAATCCACGCTGGCCGCATAGTCGACGCACGGCACGGTCACCTGGTTGAGGCGCATCCGTTTCTCCTTCTGCTCAGACGGCCATAATCCCCATTACGAGGTTCTCCGTGCAGCCAGCCCTCAGCCGCCGAGGTGAAGCACGATCTGCCGGCGGTGGGGCCGGTCGCGGTGTTCGAACAGATAAAGCCCCTGCCAGGTGCCGAGCATCATCTCGCCCTGGCTGACCGGAATGCCGATCGAGGTCTGTGTCAGCGCCGCCTTGATATGGGCCGGCATGTCGTCCGGCCCTTCGGTGTCATGGACGACCCAGCGCATCGACGGATCGTCGGCAGGGGGCACCAGCCGGCGGAAGAAATTTTTCAGGTCGGCCAGCACATCCGGATCGGCGTTCTCCTGGATGAGCAGCGAAGCGGAGGTGTGGCGCACGAAAACGGTCAGCAGCCCCTCCGAGACGCCTGCTTCGGAGACGAAACGGCGGGCCTCGCGGGTAAACTCATAGAGCCCCGGCCCGGTGGTTGAGACGGTCAGTGTGTCGATCATGCGGGTCCATTGATACGACGGCGTACGCAGCGTGTCAGCCCAGTCGCGGCACGGATTGCAAGGGTCAGCCCCGGTCATGACAGGATCCTCTCTAGCTGCGGACGAAAAACGGGACGGGTCTCGCCGCCCCCGACGGGCGGCCGCCGAAGCGGCTGGCCCGACCAGCTCCCTTCGCCGCAATCCCGGACGCGCTTAAGCGGGAGGGCAGCCTGAAGGAGATCGAGGGACGGGGTCATGTCGGAGACGGCGAGATTCCTGTGATCGAGGCGGTTCATGAGCGAATCTTTTTAAAAGTTTTTTCTTTTTTAAATGTGGTTGTTTTTGAAAGCAATCCCTTTTAAAAAAGAAACATGGCCAAGGCTTCTCCTCCTCCCGCGCTGAGCGCGACCCGCAATACCGTCCTCGATCTTCTCAAGCGTGGCGGCCCGCAATCGGCGGGCGATCTCGCCGAAGAGCTCGGTGTTACGCCCATGGCTGTGCGTCTGCATCTCTACGAGCTGGCCGGCGAAGGCCTCATCGAGGAGAGTTCGAAAGCCACTGGCCGGGGCCGGCCCACCAAGATCTGGTCGCTCACCGAGGCCGCCGCGCGCGCCTTTCCCGATGCCCATCAGGGCCTCGCGCTGGAAATGATCGAGTCGATCCGCGAGATGTTCGGCGAGGAAGGCCTGGAAAAGGTCATCGACCGCCACAGCGACAGCCAGCTCGCGCTTTACCGGGAAAAGCTCGCCGGCCTCGACAATATCGGCGCGCGCGTAAAACGCCTCACGGAGCTACGCTCGGTGGAAGGCTATATGGCTGTCGCCGCCGAGGATGGGAAAGACTGGCTGCTGATCGAGAACCACTGCCCGATCTGCTCGGCCGCCAGGGCCTGCACCCGGCTTTGCGCGAACGAACTCGACGTCTTCCGCCAGGCGCTCGGGCCACAGGCGAGCGTTGTCCGCGAAGACCATCTCCTCGCCGGCGCCCGCCGCTGTGTCTACAGGGTCAGCGAAGCGAGAGCCGCCTGAGCGCGCCTATCCCGCCTGCACGGTATCCATCAGGACGGCCGAGACCGTCTGGCTGTGCAGATCGGCGGTGCCGAAAATGGTCATGAAGCTGATATCGGTCGCATCCCGGCCCATGGCGATGCGCACCATGGCCTGTTCCGAAGAGAGCTGCGCCGGATCGATCAGCCGCCACGCCCCGTCCAGCCAGACTTCGACCACCGCATGGAAATCCGGCGGCTCGAGGCCCGGCGCATAGACCGAGACCATGCGTGCCGGAATGCCCGCGGCCCGGGCGAAACTGATCAGGACATGTGAATAATCGCGGCAGACACCCTGGGTACGCAGGAAGCTGTCGGTCGCTGTCGTCGCCTCATTGCTGACGCCCGGCACATAGTCGAAATGGGTGTGGATCCAGTCGGCCATCAGCAGCACTTCATCGCCCCCGCTCTGTGTTCCGAAACGGCGGGTGACAAAGGTCTCCAGCCGGTCGGATTCACAATAGCGGCTCGGGAAAAGATACGGGATCACATCGGCCGGCAACTCCCGGCGCGGCGGCACTTTCAGCCCGGCCAGCTGCAGCGGCGGGCGCTCGACATCGACGGTCGCATCATAGGCGATGGTAATGTCGCCGGCCGCCTCCATCCACTTGCGCCGGCCAAGCTCGTCGCCGCCCTCCACGGGGCGGATCTCACTCGGCCCGGAGACCTCAAGCCGGTCGTTCACAATCGCCTGGTCGGCCATCGGAATGGCCTCGACGGCCAGCAGCACATCGGCGGGCTCGGGCAGATGATAGCAGAGTTGGGCGTCGATCTTCACGCGCATGGGAAAGGTCCGGTTTCAAGGGTGGCAGCCAATTGGCTGGTACATACCATGAAAACGCCATTCAACCCCGCCGGTTTCCGGGGAGGTGATCGCTTTGCCGAAAAAAACGCAGCCGCCTCTTGAAGCATTTGTATTGTGCACAATTTAATTGTGCAGAAGAAAAGGAGACAAGAATGAGTGAACTTTATTCCGCCCGCGTCACCGCCACAGGCGGCCGCCAGGGCCATGTGAAATCCGAGGACGGCATCCTTGAGCTGGATCTCGCCCCGCCGGAAAGCCTTGGCGGTCCGGGCGGCAAGACCAATCCGGAGCAGATGTTTGCCGGCGGCTATGCGGCCTGCTTCGGCAATGCGGTGATCCACACTGCCCGCGCGCAAAACCTGCCGGTAAAGGACAAGGATGTGGACGTCGTCGCAAAGGTCGGCCTCTCGCCGAACGGCTCCGGCGGGTTCGACCTGTCGGTCGCGCTGGAGACCACAATTGCCGGCCTCGATCAGGACGCCGCCGAGACGCTGGTCAACGCCGCTCACCAGGTCTGCCCCTATTCCAATGCGGTGCGCGGCAATATCGACGTTGCCCTGAGCGTCAAGACGCGGTGATACTCACCAGATCATGACAGACCCGCAGCATCCGGACGATCCCCTCCGCCTCGACAGACAGGTTTGCTTCCCGCTCTATGCGGCCTCGAACCTGATCAACAGGCTGTATCGTCCGGTGCTGTCGGAGCTCGGCCTCACCTATCCGCAATACCTGGTGATGCTGGCCCTGTGGGAGACCTCGCCGCGGACGGTCGGTGCGCTCGGCGAGGCGCTCCACCTCGATAGTGGAACGCTGACGCCACTGCTCAAACGTATGGAAACCGCCGGTCTCGTCACCCGCGAGAGAGACCCGGAGGATGAGCGGCGCGTGCAGGTCTCGCTGACAGAGGCTGGCCGGGCGCTGCGGACCGAGGCGCTGAAAGTGCCCGAAACGCTCACCGCCGGCTTCGAAGGCGACCCGGCCGAAGTCGAGCAACTGCGCGATGCAGTCCAGGCCCTTGTCGCGGTGCTCGCCCGCCATGACGGGAGCAAGGCCTGACAGGGGGCCTAGTCGTCGCGCGCATGCGAAGATCGGTGCTTCGAGGCAGTTAGAGGAGCGGTTGGTACCTGGTCGCGGAAACGCCGCTCAAGCCTTGATGTCGCGAGCGATGCGCCAAGACGAGCACAAATTTATGGGCATGGCAGAAATTTCAACTTATCCGCTAATTCGTTCGTAATGTCATATTTCGCATGATGCTGAAGGTTCCTGGAGGTCGACATGTCAGTGATCAGCGACATTCGTAAAACATTGCACGCGGCGCGAGGGCCGTGGTTCGCCAAGGACCATACAGGCAGTGGCTTTTACGCCATTTACCTCAAGGCGAATGCAGACTTGCCTTTCATCGGGCTGCCGGAAGACAGGCTACTTTATATAGGCATGACGCAGAGTGGGTTTTCCGAGCGGGACCATTTTGAACCGAAGCGTGGGCACAGTGGCGGCTGCACCCTCCGACGCTCTCTGGGCGCGATCTTGAAATACCGCCTCAATCTCTCGGCGCGGCGTCGCTCCGCTGGAGCCAGTCAAACAGCCTACACCCATTACCGGTTCGACCCCCGCGGAGAGCAGACACTTTCCGAATGGATGCAAGGCGCGCTTTATCTCGCCCGCGTTCCCTTTGGAGAAAACGTCGACCTTGCCGAAGCCCGTTTGATACGAGCCTTCACGCCACCACTCAACCTGACTGGCTGGGCCAACCCCCAAGCCGAACTCATCAAGCGGTTTCGACGCGAATGCATGAATGAAGCCCGCCACTGGTCAGACCGCGCAACCCAGGCGGCATAAAAAAGGCGGCCCGCAGGCCGCCCTTTTCGAATTCTGTCTTACGTATCCAGGAAGCTTCTGAGCTTCCGTGACCGGCTCGGGTGCTTGAGCTTGCGCAGCGCCTTCGCCTCGATCTGGCGGATACGTTCGCGCGTCACCGAGAATTGCTGGCCGACCTCTTCCAGCGTGTGGTCGGTGTTCATGCCGATACCGAAACGCATGCGCAGCACGCGTTCCTCACGCGGGGTGAGCGAGGCGAGCACGCGGGTCGTCGTTTCGCGCAGATTGGACTGGATCGCGCTGTCGACGGGCAGCAGCGCCATCTTGTCCTCGATGAAGTCACCGAGATTGGAGTCCTCGTCGTCGCCAATCGGCGTTTCGAGCGAGATCGGCTCCTTGGCGATCTTCAGCACCTTGCGGATCTTCTCCAGCGGCAGGCCGAGTTTTTCGGCGAGCTCTTCCGGGGTCGGCTCGCGGCCGATCTCGTGCAGCATCTGGCGCTGGGAGCGGACGATCTTGTTGATCGTCTCTATCATGTGCACCGGGATACGGATGGTGCGGGCCTGGTCGGCAATCGACCGCGTTATGGCCTGACGGATCCACCAGGTCGCATAGGTCGAGAACTTGTAGCCGCGGCGGTATTCGAATTTGTCGACCGCCTTCATCAGGCCGATATTGCCCTCCTGGATGAGATCCAGGAATTGCAGGCCGCGATTGGTGTACTTCTTCGCGATGGAGATGACGAGCCGCAGGTTCGCCTCGACCATCTCCTTCTTGGCGACGCGGGCTTCGCGCTCCCCCTTCTGGACACGGTGGACGATCTGGCGGAAATCGTCGATCGGCACGCCGATCTCCTGGGAGACGGCCGAGATTTCCTCACGGATCTCGAAGACCTGCTCGCCCTCGCGCTCGAACAGCTTTTCCCACTTCTTGGTGGATTTCGACTTTTCGAGCACCTCATCCTTCCAGTTCGGATTGAGCTCGTTGCCGAAATAGGTGTCGAGGAATTCCTTGCGCGGCACGCCATGCGCATCGGCCAGCCGCATCAGCTTGCCTTCAAGGCCCATCAGCTTCTTGTTGATGGCGTAGAGCTGTTCGACCAGTGCCTCGATCCGCGCATTGTTGATGTGCATCGTCTTGAGATTGTCGACGATGGACTGCGACAGCGTCTCGTACTCTTCGCGCTGCTTGGCCGTCAGCGCCTTGCCTTCGAGGCGCTTGTCGACGAGCTTTTCCTGCAGCTTGCGGTACTGGCCGAAGGCCAGCGCGATCTCGTCGAGCTTGCCGAGCACGCCGTCACGCAGTTCGGCCTCCATGGCCGACATGGACATGGCTGCGCCTTCTTCCTCGTCCTCGCGCTCCTCGCGGGCGAGACGTTCTTCGGTCGTCTCGTTCTCGCGTTCCTTGGCCTCGGCCTCTTTCTGCTCGTCGGTCTTCTCTTCCGGCTCCGGCGTGGGGTTTTCCGCGCCATAGGTCGTCTCGAGGTCGATCAGGTCACGCAGCAGGATGCGCTCATTCATGAGCTCATCGCGCCACACCATCATGGCCTCGAAGGTGAGCGGGCTCTCGCAGAGCCCCCGGATCATCGCGTCGCGGCCGGCCTCGATGCGCTTGGCGATGGCAATCTCGCCTTCGCGCGACAGCAGCTCGACGGCGCCCATTTCGCGCAGATACATGCGCACCGGGTCATCGGTGCGGTCGGCGCCGCGGGCATTGCCCTTCTTGGTGACCGCCCCGGCGCTGCCCGTCTTGGTGACGGCCGTGCCCTTGGACGCGTTATTGTCGACCTCATCCTCATTCTCGACGACCTGGATGCCCATCTCGGACAGAGCCGACATGGTGTCTTCGATCTGGTCAGACGTCAGTTCATCGGACGGCAGGACATTGTTGAGCTCGTCATGCGTGACATAGCCCTTGGACTTGGCCTGCTTGATGAATTTCTTGACCTTGGAATCGTTCAGATCGAGGACCGGACGGTCTTCTGTCTCCAGTTCGCCATCCTCGTGATCACTCTTCTGAGCTTTCGCCATCTAGTTCTCCCGCCTGTCGCAGCCGCCTCTTCTGCGACACTCAATCCTGAAATACCAATGGATCACTCACGATCCGTTTGTTCTGCCGCCTCATTGAGACGCGCTGCGCGGGCCTTGCGTTCCGAAACCTCATGATGAAGACGGCGCCAGTTTTCCGGTGATGCTGTCACATCATCGCCTGCACCGCCCGCGTCATAAGACCCGGTGTCCTCTCTGGCCACATATTGCTCCAGGGCGATCAGCCATTCCCGTTCCTCGGGCCCCTCGGGCGTAATTGCAGGAATTTCGGGATAAGTATTGAGCAAATCAGCAGCGCGCGTGTTACCTCGCTGTAGTAAATGGTCTCGGATGCTGCTGCGGTCAACACCCTTCTCTGCTTGTGGCCATGAAATCATCACGTCGCG
>NZ_NCST01000083.1 GCF_002088975.1 Henriciella aquimarina | reverse complement strand
CTCATCCTTGTCTGTTTGAAGTGTGCGATAGAGGGGTGGCAGGCGAGACCCCGTTCTCATCCTTGATTTGACGGATCGTGGCTCAGCCAGGGGCTCGCCTGCCGGGTACGACAGTTGTGTCGCCTGAACAGTTGCCAGGGGCGGTGACAGCCGACCCCGTATGACAAGGACAGGATTTTCTTCATGTCACACCCTGCTCTCGGCGTCGATATTTCCAAGACGCATCTCGATGTCTTCGATCCGCGTGACGGCTGCTTTCACCGGCTGTCCAATGATGCGGCAGGGCTCGATACCCTCTGTCTGCTGGCTCCCCCATCCATCGTCTTCGAGGCCACAGGCCCTTATGGCGAAGCGCTCGAACGGGCGATGAGCCAGGCTGGCGTGCGGATGTACCGGGTCAACCCGCGCCAGGCGCGCGAGTTTGCCCGCGCCTCTGGCGTGCTGGCCAAGACAGACCGTGTCGATGCCCGGCTCCTGTCGGCCATGGCCGGCCAGATCAGCCTGCCGGTGCACGTCCCACCCGCACCCGGCGTGCAGGTCCTGCGCGAGCTTCACGCCTACCGGCATGATCTTGTTGAAGCCCGAAAAGCCTGTCTCAACCAGCTCGAACGCTATCGCTGCGGCCCGCTGGTGCGGCGGCTGAAAGCCAGGATCGCAGGCCTGACCCGACAGATCGTCACCATGGACAAGGAGATCGCGGTCCATATCGAGGCCGATGACACCCTGGCTGGCCGGGCCCGCCTCATCGCCAGCGAACCGGGCGTCGGACCGGTCACAACCGCAGCCCTGCTCGCCTTCCTGCCAGAGCTCGGACACCTGGCCCGAAGACCCATCGCAGCCCTTGCAGGCCTTGCTCCCCATGCCCATGAAAGCGGAAGCTTCAGGGGAAAACGCCGGGTCTGGGGCGGGCGCGCAAGGGTGCGCGAAGCACTCTACCTCGCCGCCCTCTCAGCCTCGCGCCATCACCCAAGGCTCAAGCAGACCTACTGCGCCATGCGAACCGCTGGAAAACCTCCAAAGCTCGCCCTCATCGCTATCGCCAGAAAACTCCTCACAATCCTCAACGCAAAACTCAGAAAACATGACATCCAATACAGTTGCTGAGCGAAGTCGAAGGACGAGCGCGGGCGAACGCACCAGGCAGAAGGACCAAGGCCCCATGGAAGACGAGCCCCACGGCGTTCATGATTTTGTCTATGATCCGCGCAATGCGGATGTACTGATCTCGGTCAATGGCGAGCTGAAGCGCCGCGAGGAGGCGACCGTCTCGGTCTTCGACTCCGGCTACCTGCTGGGCGATGGCGTCTGGGAGGGCTTGCGCGTCAAGGATGGCGGGGTGGCTTTCCTCGATGAGCATCTGAAACGCCTCTATGCCGGGGCGAAGACCATCGACATGGATATCGGCCTCACCAAGGCCGAGCTGACGGAGCGGCTTTTCGACTGCCTGAAGGCGCAGGACATGACGGACGGGGTGCATATCCGCCTGATGGTGACGCGCGGCATCAAGAAGACGCCCTATCAGGGCCCACGCTTTACCATCACCAAGCCCACCATCGTGATTATCCCCGAATACAAGGCACCGGTGCCGGAGGTGGTCGAAAAGGGGCTGTCGCTTTTTACCGTACATGTGCGCCGCACCGGACCGGCCGAGCAGGACCAGAAGCTCAACTCGCATTCCAAGCTGAACTGCATCCTCGCCTGCATCCAGGCCGACAAGGCGGGCGCCGATGAGGGGCTGATGCTGGATGCCGACGGGTTCGTGGCGACGTGCAATTCGACCCACTTCTTCATCGTGCGCGATGGCGAGGTCTGGACCTCACCGCCGGATTATTGCCTGGGTGGGATCACACGCGGCAACATTCTCCGCGTCTGCCGGGAAGCCGGCATCCCGGTGCGCGAAAAGCGCTTCTCGCTGTTCGACGTCTATTCCGCCGACGAGGCCTTCGTGACGGGGACGTTTGCCGGGGTGACGCCCGTGCGCGAAGTTGACGGGCGGGCCATCGAGCAGGTCGGCGGGCCGATAGCGACGCGCATCACCGGGCTCTACCAGGACCTTGTCGCGCGCAGCCTGACGCCGATCGCATGACGGACATGCCCTTGCGCCTTGCCATGTGGTCCGGCCCGCGCAACCTCTCGACCACGATGATGCGCAGCTTCGGCGCGCGGCCCGACACGGTCTGCGTGGACGAGCCTTTCTATGCCGCCTATCTCACGGCTACCGGCCTTGTGCATCCGATGCAGGCCGACATCCTCGCTGCCCAGCCCACCGATGGCGATGCGGTCGCCCGCCAGCTGCTCGGCCCCGTGCTGGGCGGCAAGCCGGTCTTCTACCAGAAGCACATGACCCACCATATGGCGCCGGCCCTGCCGCGCGGCTGGATGGATGCGGTCACCAATGTCTTCCTGATCCGCGACCCGGCCCGAGTCCTCGCCTCTTATGCCCGCAAGATGGACGCGGTGAGCCTCGAGGCCATCGGCGTGCCGCAGCAGGCGGAGCTGTTCGACCGGGTGTGCCAGAGGATGGGGGAGGCCCCGCCGGTGGTGGATTCCGACGATATCCTCGCCGACCCGCCGGGCATGCTGCGCGCGCTGTGTGACGCCGTGGGCCTCACCTACACCGAGGCGATGCTGTCATGGCCAGCCGGGCCGAAGCCCGAGGATGGAGTGTGGGCGCCGCACTGGTATGATGCGGTGTGGGCCTCGACAGGCTTTGGCCAGCCCCGCCCGGCGGCACCGGACCTGCCGGATGACCTCAGGATGCTGGCGGAAAAGGCTGCGGATTCGCACGCCCGTATTGCTGCCCACCGGCTCTCTCCCGCGCGCTGACCTGTCAGTTCCAATAGGTTGCTGGGCCAAGTGACGCGAGGTCATCATCGGCTTTCACTTGGCAGGCCGCAGCCTGCGTATAATAATTGTAGCCAACTACAGAAAACGACATTCCAGGGAGGCCATTATGGCTGACGGACAGGCGCTACCGCCCTTCCGGCCTTTGCCGCAGAAACAACCCGACATCGAGGCGGTCCGCAAGCCGGACGGCACGGTGTATCTCACCCAGCGTCACGAACCCGGCGACCGCCCGAAAACCATCCCGCATTGTCTGGATGAGCGCGCCGCCGAACACCCGGACCGGCCGTGGCTGAAACAGCGCGATCCGGAGACCGATGAGTGGCGCGTGCTGACCTATGGAGAAGGCAAGGCGCAAACCGATGCGCTCGCCCAGGCCTTCCTCGATATGGGCGCCGGGCCGGACTCCCCGGTCATGATCCTGTCGGGCAACACGATCGAGAGTGCGCTGGTTATCGTGGCCGCCCAGAAGATCGGCGCCCCGGCCGCGCCGATCTCGGTGCCCTATTCCACCATGTCGACGGATTTCGGCAAGCTGAAGCATTGCTTCGAGAGCGTGCAGCCGAAAGCGATCTTCGTGCAGGATCTCGAGCCGTTCAAACCCGCGCTCGAGGCGCTGGGCGCGCATGGCTGCACGGTGTTCGCCAAGAATGGCGCGACCAATGAGGTGCAGGCCTTCGACACGCTGGCCCAGACAAAGCCCACCGAGGCTGTCGAGGCCGCAAAGGCGCGCCTCGGCGATGACAGCGTCGCGAAATACCTTTTCACGTCCGGCTCGACCGGCATGCCGAAGCCGGTGCCAACGACGCAGGGCGCAATGTGCTCGATGATCGCCGGCCAGGAAGGCCTGCGCGACGATGCCCGCGACCCTGAGCATGACCCCGACGAGGTCGCCCAGGTGCTCGACTGGCTGCCCTGGAACCACATCTCCGGCTCGAATGTGAACTTCAATGGCGCGCTCTGGAATGGCGCGACCTTCTGGATCGATGGCGGCAAACCGACGCCGCAGCTTTTCGGCGAGACGATCCGCAATATCCGCGAAGTCAGCCCGACGACCTTCGGCACCGCGCCGATTGCGCTGTCGATGCTGGCCGATGCGATGGAGCAGGATGACGAGCTTCTGAAGGCTTTCTTCAAAAACATGAAGTCGGTCGGCTATGGCGGCGCGACCCTGTCGGACGACCTTTATGGCCGCCTGCAGGACCTTGCCATCAAGGCCACCGGCAAGCGCATCCCGATCGTCACCATGTATGGCGCGACCGAGACGCAGGGCATCACCGTGGTGCACTGGGAGGTTGAGCGCGTCGGCCTGATCGGCCTGCCGCTGCCCGGCATGACGCTGAAGCTGGTGCCGAATGGCGCCAAGCTGGAAGTGCGCGTGAAAGGCCCGAGCGTCATGCCCGGCTATCACGAAATGCCCGAGAAGAATGCCGAGGCCTTCGACGAGGAAGGCTATTACAAGCTCGGCGATGCGGCCCGTTTCGTCGATGAGGACGAGCCGAACAAGGGCATCGTCTTCGACGGGCGCGTCGGCGAGGACTTCAAGCTCTCCACCGGGACCTGGGTCTCGGTCGGCACGCTGCGGCCCGACCTGGTCGCGGCCTGTTCGCCGCTGGTTTTCGATGCGGTGCTGGCCGGACAGGACAAGAATTTCGCCACGGCGATGTTCTGGCCCTCGCAGGCGACGTTCGAAAACTATGCGAAACAGGCCGGCGGCGACATGGCGAAGGCGCTGGCGCAGTTCACCGAGGATCTGGCGGCGAAGGTGCGGGCCTTCAACGAAGGCGAGAAGGGCTCGTCCCGCAAGATCAAGCGCTTCCTGGTGATGACCGAACCGCCATCCATCGATGCCGGCGAGATCACCGACAAGGGCTATGTGAACCAGCGTGCGGTCAGCGACCGGCGCCAGGAACTGGTCCAGGCGCTCTATGCCGAACCGCCCGGCGAAGGGGTTGTTGTCGTCTGATAACGAAATTTCAGTGAAATTCGCGTTGAATAACATAGATCAGGAGGGGCAACCGGAGCGGTTTGATCATGTTCGATGCGCGTGGCAGCAGCCAGAAGACGGCTGGCAGTCTCGGTTTCGGGCTGGCCGTCACCGGTATGGTGGCCGCCCTTTTCTTCGGTGTGCTCAAATTTCCGGGCGTGACCGGTTCCGGCGTCTATCCGGTGCCGGGCACGGCCAGCCCCGCTTCCAGCGAGACGCTTGAGAGGGCCTTCGAAGACGAGGCCACCCGCGCCTATGTCGAGAAGCTGCAGGCCACATTTCCGGCCGCCGCCCGGGATCTGGAAGACCAGATCCGCCGCGCGAAAGGCCGGGGCGCCGATGAGGTCGAGATCGGCCTGCTCGTCCTGCAGGCCGGCGCCGACGATATCGCGGGCAGCGTCGGGCGCCTGGCATTGGCCGATGTCGAGCATGTCGACGCGCTGCTAACCCTCTCGCAGACCGCGCTTCAGGAGCTGGTGCGCTCGGCCGCGCCCTATTGCGAGGGCTCGGACCTGATGATGTTTGCCAGCCTTTCCAAGCAGGACCTTTACCGGGCCGTCTTCGACCGGGTCGGCCATGGCGCCGGGCTTTATGAATTCGGCCTCACCTTCAACGGCATCCTGCTCGACGCCATCCGCGACGCGCGCACGGACCCTGTCTATCATGGCGTGCTCGACGTCTCCGACCAGCAGGCGCTGCAGACGCTCGGCCTGTCGCTTATCACCAAGCCCGAGATCACCGCGCTGCTGACCACGGAAGGCAAGAGCCGCAGCGAGATGGACGCCGTCATGGCCAACACCAATTTCTGCACGCTCGGCGGCGACATCCTGACAGAAGTCGAGGCCCTGCCGCAGGAGACGAAGGCCCGGCTCTGGGGCGAAGCGATGCGCCAGGTCGAGAGCGGCAACTGGCGTTACACACTCTATCGCTATACCGGCCTTTAAACGCCGCAATTTCGCCGATGATGAGGCTTACACCGCAGCACAACCAGTTGTAGAGTGGGGCCATGGCCATCGACGAAACGATCAAGACATTCATGGAGCGCTTCAAGCTCCCGGACTTTTCCGGTCTCGACTGGAAACAGTCGACCGATCGCCTGCGCCAGAGCTTCTACCGCGCCAGCCGCGCCGTCGAGCGCGACGCGCCGGAGCTGGCGGAGATGTCGACCCTGCCGGTGGACGGGGCGGAGACCTCGCTCAAGGGCCGGCTCTATACCCCGCTCGGGGCCGGAATCGCCCCCGGGCCGGGCATCATCTTCTTCCATGGCGGCGGGTTTGTGCTCGGCGATCTCGACAGCCATGACATGATCTGCCGCCGGCTGGCGGCGGCCTCGCGCTGCCGGGTGCTGTCCGTCGATTACCGGCTGGCCCCGGAACACCCCTTCCCGGCCGCGCATAACGATGCGGTGGCCGCCTGGGAATGGGCCCATCAGCGCACCGACCTTCTCACCATGGATCCGGACCGTCTCTGCGTGGCCGGTGACAGTGCGGGCGGCAATCTCTCGGCCTTTCTGGCCCAGGAGATGAACCGCCAGAACGGGCCGCTGCCGGCCTTCCAGCTGCTGCTCTATCCGCTGGTCCAGTTCGCCGATATCCGCACCAAGAAGCTGACTTTCCAGGAAGGCTTCTTCATCTCGCCGAACCTGTTCGACTATTTCCGCGACGCCTATATCCACGAGAAAACCGACCGGATGGATGCCAGGGTCTCGCCCCTCTTTGCACCCGAGGCGGATTTCCGCGGGCTGCCGCCGACGCATATGGTGCTCTGCGGCTGGGACCCGCTCAAGGATGAGGGCCGCGCCTATGCCGCGAAGCTCGCCGCGCATGGCGTCCCGGTCACGATCCGCGAACATCCCGGCATGGTGCACGGCTTCATGAACCTGACGGCGGTATCGATGCCCGCGCGCGAAGCCATCCGCGAGGCCGGCGAGGTTGTCGGCCAGGCGCTCGGCGCGCTGTGACGCGCAGACAACGGCCCGTCAGGAATGTACCGGGCTAGCCTCGTCTTTCTGGTTAACATATGATTATCATGCCGGGGCTGCGGGGAGGCCCAAAGCGAGGGGATAGCTTTAGATGACACTCCGGAAACGACTGGCATCAACCGTTGTGGCGCTTGGCCTGTGCGCCGGCCTCTCGGCCTGCGACCGCACCGATGAGCGGCTTGACCGGCTCGGCGATCTCGGCCGTGGCGTCGTCGACCAGCTGACCGGGTCGGGCGGGGGTGCGGCCGGCCCGACGCCGCTGGAAGCCGCCCCGGTCGAGGCGCGCGCCTTTGCCGGCGAGATGCAGGACCCATCCCCTGTGCGGGCCGCCTCAAGCTCGCCGCAGAAATTCGTCGTCGGCTCCATCGTCGCCAAGCCGCGCAACCTGCCGCCGCCGACAACACAGGCGGAAGCCTTCTATTCCCCGACCATTTCCGACTATGAGAATTATGTCGCCAGCGACGAGTCCGATGCCGTGCTGGTGGTGCCCAGCGAGGACGAATTGCAGGCGCTTGAGAGCGAGCTCGGCAGCGACCGGATCGCACGGGCGGCCCCGCGCCTGCAGCAGAGCCTGAAGGGCCGGCGCACCATCGCCATCGACCCGAAATCGCGCGAACTGTCCACGCGTGAGTCCACCGTGCCGCGCGAAGCCCTGCAGGACACCCGGACGCTGCAATCGAAAAAGCTCGACACCGCGCCGCGTGCGGCCCCGTCGGCCCCATCAAGGTCCGGGGCTACCCGGGATGGCGAAGAGGCCGCGCCCGAACCGGTCGCCCCGGCGCCGGAGCAGATGGTCGTGGCCCCGGAACCGCTGCCGCTGAAATCGGCCGAACGCCGGCTTGTCATGCGCCAGGATGCCATGGCCGCGCAGATGACAGCCGAGTCGCGCATGATCGACACCGCGCAGCGCTATGGCCTGGCGGCCAATATCCAGCGCTCGCGCTCCGGCCAGATGGTCATCGAGATCGGCTCGCGTGCCATGAAGCCGACGCGCTTCGACGGCGAGGAGCCCTATGGCGCCTGGATCGCGGAGGAAGACGAGAATCTCACCTGCCCCGACAATCCGACGGAGGAGCAGCTTCAGAACGATCCGCAGCTCGCCACGGTCTGCGTGATCCAGGACCTGAAGGCGAGCGGGGAGTTCGAATATGTCGAGAAGGACTGGGTCTATCAGCACCAGATGATCCGCCGTCCGAAGGGCGACGGCCCGGTGGCCGGCGCGAGCCTCACGCCGAACGATCCGCTCTGGGCGCTGCAATGGAACTTCCTCGGCCAGGGCAGCGGCGAAGGCAAGGCGCCCGGCGGCGCGGGCTTTATCGACTTCTGGACCGCCCAGCACACGCAGGGCTCCGAGGAGGTCGTCGTGGCCGTCGTCGATACCGGCCTGGAAATGGCCCATCCCGACATCAAGGACTCGCCCAATGTCGCGCCCGGCTGGGACATGGTCACCGATGTCGACATGGCCAATGACGGCGACAGCCGCGACCCGGACGCGAACGATCCGGGCGACAAGTGCCCGGACGAATTCGTCTATGAGGACACCTTCCACGGCACTCATGTCGCCGGCACGATCGGCGCCAGCGTCACCAACAATGCCGCCGGTGTGGCCGGCGGGGCATGGAATGTGAAAATCGTGCCCGTGCGCGCGCTCGGCAAATGCGGCGGGCGGCTGTCGGACATCAATGATGCCATCCGCTGGGCCGGCGGCCTGATCCCGGAATATGACGAGCTGGGCAACGAGATCTGGAACGACAATCCGGCCGACGTCATCAACCTGTCCATCGGGCTTTTCCGCTTCTGCCCGGCCTCCATGCAGGACGCCATCGACGCGGTCGTCGAGCGCGGCGTGGTGGTCGTGGCGGCGGCTGGCAATGACAAGGTCTCGACCCAGTATTATGCGCCGGGCGGCTGCAACAATGTGGTCGCGGTGGCGGCCGGCGATGCGCGCGGGATGATGGCGCCCTATTCCAATTACGGCGCCGAGGTCGACCTGATGGCCCCGGGCGGCGATCTCAGCCGGGACGACAATGGCGACGGGCGGCCCGATGGCATCCTGTCGACCAAGACCGCACATGACTGTATCGACCCGGTCACCAATGAGGCCATCGGCGACTGTTTCTATGCCTATGAGCAGGGCACCAGCATGGCCGCCCCGCACGTTTCGGCCGCCCTTGCGCTGGTGAAAAGCAAGCGTCCGGAGCTGAGCGGCCAGTCGCTCACAGACGTGCTGCTGGGGGCGCTGACACCGCGCACCCAAGAACAATGTTCGGGCCCATGCGTTCAATATCCGGGAGCAGAGCTCGTTCCGGGGTCGGATGATATGTGCAAACGACCCTGCGGCAGCGGGCTTCTGAACCTGTCGGATATCAAACTGGATGACTGAGACGAGCATTTGAACAAGGACGAAACCTCCTCCTTTAGCGGCCTGAACCGCGGACAGATCGGCATCGCGGTGCTGGGCGTATCGCTGTGCGCGGCCTGTGGCGTCGCCTGGCTGAGCACGGGGCCGGAAACCGCGACCACCCTATCGCTCACCCCGGCACAGGCACCGGCCAATTCGACTGCGCCCAAGGTTGCCAGCACGGGCGGCAGCGAGACCGTTCGCACGCAAATCGCCGGGGCGGAGCAGACCCGTTTTACGCTGATCGTCAAATTCAATGGCGAACCCGTCCTCGACGAGATAGGCAAGACCTTCCGCAAGGACCCGGAGGGTGCGAAGGCGCGCTTCCAGCAATGGGCGTCCGGCAAGCCGGCGCTGGCGGGCCTGCGCCTGGAACGGGCGAGCTATTCCGGCGAACTGATCCTGGTCTCGGCCGGATCGCGCAGCATGGATGAGGCGATCCGGGCCATCCAGGCGATGGACAATGTCGCCTATGTTGAGCCAGATTATTCCGCGAGACCGAGCGAGAAAGGCTAGGAAGCGATGTTGAAGGGTGTGGGGATCGTGCTTGTTGCAGGTGCCTGTCTGTCTCTGACGGCCTGCGATCTGCGCTGGGGAGACGAGGATGAGGAGGCCGCCTCCAAACCGCCCGCCTCCAGCGACATGGCGGATACCGCCGCCCCGGAAACCGCTGAGCCCGATACCGCGCCCCAACCCGACAATGACACCGTCCGTCCGGCCTCGGCCACCCGGAAGGCCGAGATCGACTGGGAAGCCGCGCGCAACGACCTCGCCGCGTCCGGCGAGCGCGACACCACGTTCAGCATCCAGAGCGGCTCATCCGCCCCGCCGGTGCCTGTCCTCCTGCCCACCGGGCCGGTGCGCACCGCCAGCGCAGGCGGCGAGCCGCCCCAGTTCCGCCCGCTCGATGACGGCTATTATGCGATGTATCCGGGCGAGGATTACACCCTGATCGTCAACGGCACGAACGAAGTGACCGATGCGCCGGGCGACGCGAGCGCCGATCCGGGCGAAATCAAATATACGCCCACGAGCACCGGCGCGATCGTCACCTTCGTGCGCTACGGGGCGAGCTATATGGTGGAATTCGAGTGCAAGGGCTCGGGGCAAGAAGGCGGCGACTGCATCTCCGAAGAGGAGGCGCTGACAGTCGCTGAGGACATCGTGATCTCGGGGACGCAATAATGATGAAGATCAGATGGGGCCTGCTCGCGGGGGCCCTGCTCCTGGTGCCGGCCTGCGACGCCATCCGGTATCCGGGCGACGGCCGTGACGATGGCGAATACAAGCCGGAGACACCGCCCGGCGCACCCGGTCCGGCCCCGCCAAGCGAACCGGTGACCGACCCTTATGGCAATGGCGAGACCGAGGCACCGCCCGCCGAAAGCGATGACGGCCCGGCCGGGCTGGAGGGCGATACCGAAAGTCCGGGCATGCCGGGTGATCTGCGCCCGCCCGAGAGCGCGGATGAGAGCGATCCCGAACCGGACGAAACGCCGGACACCGGCCCTGACGACGCGCCCGATCTTGAAACGCCCGCGCTCGACGAGACGGAAGAGACGACAGAGACCGGCCCGGATGCGGGAGAGTCGCCCGAAGGCCCCGCCGAGACCGGCGACACGGAGACAGATCCGGACGCAGACACGGAGACGCCCGCGAGCGAGGATCCAGCCGACACCGGGACGCCGGATGAGGCTGACACGGCTGAAGAGACCCCGGCCCCGGACGAGGGCACGACGCCTGAAGGCGAGAGCGAGACGCAGCCCGATCCCGAAAGCCCGGACGAAACCGAGGCCCCCTCGGAAACCGACACGCCGCCCGAGGGCGAAGACAGCCCGGAGACCGGCGACACCACGCCGGAAGAGACCGATACTTCGCCGGAGGAGACTGACACCCCGGCAGACGGCACCGATATCAGCGACACCGACACCGTGCCCGAACCGGTCGTCGTCTTCTCCTATACGACTACCGGCCAGCTCGTGGCCGGCTCGGGCACCGGCACCCAGGAGCGCGAAACGGTCTTCTCCCCGGAGATGCGCTTCCCGATCAAGGCGGCGCCGGCCTATCTGCAATCGCAGGTCTGGGGCTTTGGCGGCGGCGTTCGGGGCGGCGACCAGTGCGATACCCGCAATTACGAATATCCCTGGCACGACAATTTCTGCGAGACGCGTTCATCGAACCGCAATTCGCCCTATTGCCCGGTCGCCCGCATCCACCAGGGCCAGGACATCCGCGTCGGCACCGCACAGGGCTGTAACGAGATGCGCCGTACCCCGGCCAAGGACCGGGCGCTTTATGAGGTGGTCGCCGTCGAGGATGGCGTGATCCAGTCGGTCGGCACCTATACCGTTACGCTGCGGGCGGGCCCGCGCATCTACAAATACATGCACATGAACATGCGGGCGCTGCAGGTTTCATCCGGCGACACGGTCACCAAGGGCCAGAAGCTCGGCTATGTCTCCAACGATTTCGGGGGCACGCCGACGACCTTCCACCTGCATTTCGAGATGCTGCAGAACACCGCCGAAAGCGGCTGGGTGCACGTGCCGCCCTATACCTCGCTCGTGGCCGCCTATGAACGCCGCGAGAACGGCGTTGGCGAGACGGTCGAGCAGAATGTCGCCGTGGCCTCGGCCATGCCGGATATCCTCTCCGGGCCGGATGCGCCGGACATCTCCGAAAGCTTTGTCGTCATTGACGAATCCATGGCCGAGGAGACGCCCGAGGAATAGCCGGGCGCCCGCGCGAACGTCTGGTGCATAAATTGCAGGCCGTGAGGGCTGTTGACGAACTTTAATGCGTTAACAGCTTGATAACGTCCGGGCGGCTGGCAAACTCCGATCCGGGCGGGTGAGTAGTGTAGAGACGAGACCAGACACGATGAGCAATGTGGAGAAACTTCCCGTCCAGCCGCGCCGGGAAGGCCGTGCCGTCACCCTGATCGGCACAGATCTGCCGGCCCCCTATCTCGAGGAAGCCGAGCCGTCTCCACTGATGCATTCCGCCTCGCTCTGGTGGCGACGCCTTGTCCGCGCGCTGCAGGTGCTGGCGGTGATCCTGCTGGTCGGTTTCTATCCGGCGATGATCGTCGCCTCCCATTCCATCAATGACGACCCGGTGATCCTGGCCGCGGACACGCCCTGGGCCTCGCCCGAGACCGGCATGGCCGTAACCTTGATCGGGCGCGAGCTGGAAGGCCCGGGCTGGGCCGAAGACAAGCCGGGCTGGCACCCGCAGGCACGCCTGACCGCCCTGCCCGCCTGGCAGGATGCAGTCGTTACGGCCCTCAGCCAGTATGAACGCCTCGCCGCCGGAAAGGCGCGCACCAATGACGGCAATCCCGATCCGGACCTGTCGGCCGCCGCGCGCCTGCTGGCGCCGGAAGCCGGCCTCGACCAGACCCCGCGCCTCTCGGCCGCCGCCGAAGCGCTGGCCCGTTATGAGGGCCGGCTGGAGCGCGACCTCGCCACATCGCCGGCGGGCGCCCAGGATTTCGTCGACGAGCTGGCCCTGTTTGCCAGTTGGGCCGATGCCTCGCATGACCGGCTTGTCTCTCGCATCGGCACGCGTGACGGCTGGCCGGCTGCGGAAGAAGACATCCAGGCCTTTTTCGAGGCGCGCGCCCGCGCCCATGTCGCCAGCCAGCTGCTGGCCGCCAGCATGATCGGCGATCCGGACATCGCCATGCGCCCGGCCGTGCAGGAACGTCTCGACCAGATCGAGGCAAACTGGCGCCGCGCGGCCGAGCTCGACCCGCTCTTTGTCTCCAGCCAGGCCGGCAATGCCCGCCTGATGGCCGACCACCTCGCCATGATGGCCTTCTATATCGGCCAGGCCGGCGACGCGACCAAGGCGCTCGGATCGGCCCTTCTGGCTGAGGAAACCGCCATGAACACGGCGGTCGAGGCGGCAAAGCAGATCAGTGACGGCGCGGACGCATCTGAGTCCTGATCGGGCGCTGTTCTTGAAAGCCCGGACAAAACTGTCCATTTCACTGCCAGGTAAATGACAGTGAGCCAGCCCCCATGTTTATCCAGACCGAACCGACCCCCAATCCCGATACGGTGAAGTTCCTGCCCGGCGAGACCGTGGCCGGAGAGGCCGGTCCGTTCGACTTTGCAAGCGAAGCCGAGGCCGGCTCAAGCCCGCTCGCCCAGGCCGTCTTCCAGGTCGATGGCGTGACCCGCGTCTTTCTGGGCAGCGACTTTCTCTCCGTTTCGAAGGAAGAGAAGCTCGACTGGAAACATGTCCGCCCGATGGTGCTCGCCGCCATCATGGACCACTATGTCGCCGGCCTGCCCGTCATCGATGACGGCACGCAGGCCATGCAGGCCGATGATGGCGCCACGACGGCGGCTGACTATGAAGGCGAGACCGCCGAGATCGTCGAGGAAATCCTCGACCTGATCGAGACGCGCGTGCGCCCGGCCGTCGCCCAGGATGGCGGCGACATCACCTTCCAGAGATTTGACGCCGATAGCGGCATCGTGCACCTGTCAATGCGTGGCGCATGTGCGGGCTGTCCGTCCTCGACCATGACCCTCAAGCAGGGCATCGAGAACATGCTCAAAGCATATGTGCCGGAAGTGAACGCAGTAGAGGCCGCGCTGTAGCGCCTCGACAAACGGGAGACTGTGCGAATGTCCGATCCGGTCAATGATTATGCGCTCGACACCATATGGCGGACAGCGAGAAGCTATAATGGCTGGCTCGACAAAGCCGTCCCCGAGACGCTGATCCGGGCGGTCTACGACCTCGCCAAGATGGGCCCGACCAGCGCGAACTGCTCGCCGGCACGGTTTGTCTTCATCCATACCGACGAGGCCAAGAAGCGCCTTGAGCCGCACGTCATGGAAGGCAACCGCGAAAAGGTGATGACGGCACCGTGGGTGTGCATCATCGCCAACGACCTGATGTTCCACGAGAAGATCCCGCAGCTCTTCCCGCACAATCCGGGCGCGAAGGAGTGGTTCTCCGAGCCGCATGCCCGCCAGGAACATGCCGAACGCAATGGCACGCTGCAGGGCGCCTATCTAATGATGGCCGCCCGCGCGCTGGGCCTCGATTGCGGGCCGATGTCGGGCTTCAACCAGGATGGCGTGGATTATGAGTTCTTCGCCGAGAAGGAAGGCACCCATCACTGGCGTTCCAATTTCCTCTGCGCGATCGGCTATGGCGATGACAGCACCATCTTCGAGCGCAATCCGCGCCTGGCCTTCGAAGAAGCCTGCCAGGTGCTCTAGGCAAGCCGGCCCATGCTGACATTGGGGATCAATACGTCCGGGCCCGCCTGTGACGTCGCGCTTGTCCGCGACGGCGAGATGGTGGCGCATGGCTTCGAGGCGCTCACACGCGGGCAGGATGCGCGCCTGCCGGGCCTTGTCCGCGACGTGGTGGCCGATGCCGGCGAAACCCTGCAATCGCTTGACCGGATCGCGGTCGTCACCGGGCCGGGCAGCTTTACCGGCGTTCGCGTCGGTGTCTCCTTTGCCCGCGGCCTGGCCTTGGCTCTGAAAATCCCGTGTGTCGGCATCACCGCGCTGGAAGCCGCCCTCGAAGAGGGCCAGCAGGGCTCTGCCATCGTGCTGCTGCCCGCCAAACGCCGCCCGCCGGAAATCAGCTGGTGGGCGCAGCGCTTCCGCACCGGTGCGGCGGTGGACCAGCCTGAAGAGATCGGCCTCGAGGCGCTGGTCAAGGAGCTCGAT
>NZ_NCST01000082.1 GCF_002088975.1 Henriciella aquimarina | reverse complement strand
AATCTCGTTCGCCTGGCGAAGCTCCTTCACTTCGCGCTCAAGCATCTTGATCCGCTCGCGCTCTTCGGTGCTTGGTCCCGCCCGCTTGCCGGCATCCCGCTCGGCCTGCGCCACCCAGCCATGCAGCGTCTGCGGCACGCACCCGATCTTGCCGGCAATCGAGACGATCGCTGCCCATTGCGACGGGTACTCCCCGCCATGCTCCATCACCATCCGAATGGCTCGCTCACGCACCTCTGGCGAGTAAGGATGTCTCTGCTTCCTGTCTGTCATAAAACCACTCTCTCAATGAAAATGGCCTCCGGCAAACCCGGCGCGGTTCAAACGTGTAGAAGACATTTATTGGCCGAATTGTCCTGGTTTGAAATAGCCCCTAAAGCCCCAGCTCGCTCTCCCGCAGCTTCTTCACTTCATCCCTAAGCCGCGCCGCCTCTTCAAACTCCAGATTCGCCGCCGCTTCGCGCATCTGTTTTTCCAGGTCGGAGATGACGGCCTGGACGTTGTGGCCGGAGCCGGGCTCGAGTTTGGCGACGGCTTCCTCGGCCAGGCCGCGCGCCGGGACGCGGCGGGACTTGCCGCCCTTGAGCTGTTCCGACTTGCCGGGGCGGGCTTCGCCGAGATCGGCGAGGATGTCGGCGACGGCGCGCTTGATCGTGGTTGGCGTGATGCCGTGTTCCTCATTGTGGGCGATCTGCTTCTCGCGCCGGCGCTCGGTCTCCTCCATGGCGCGCGACATCGAACCGGTGATCTTGTCGGCATAGAGGACGACGCGGGCATCGGCATTGCGCGCCGCGCGGCCGATGGTCTGGACGAGCGAGGTTTCCGAGCGCAGGAAGCCTTCCTTGTCGGCGTCGAGAATGCCGACAAAGCCGCATTCCGGGATGTCGAGGCCCTCGCGCAGCAGGTTGATGCCGACCAGCACGTCGAACTCGCCCAGCCGCAGGTCGCGGATGATCTCGATGCGCTCGACCGTGTCGATATCGGAGTGCATGTAGCGCACGCGCACGCCGTTCTCGTGGAGATATTCGGTGAGGTCCTCGGCCATCTTCTTGGTGAGCGTGGTCACCAGCGAGCGCATGCCCCTGGCGGCGACCTCCTTCACCTCGGCCAGCAGGTCGTCGACCTGGTTGATATTGTTGTTCTCCTTCGTGCCGGTGACGGGGCGGACCTCGACCGGCGGATCGACCAGCCCGGTGGGGCGGATGACCTGCTCGGTGAACACGCCGCCGGTCTGCTCCAGCTCCCAGGGGCCGGGCGTCGCCGAGACGTGGACGGTCTGCGGGCGCATCGCCTCCCATTCGGGGAATTTGAGCGGGCGGTTGTCGATGCAGGACGGCAGGCGGAAGCCGTATTCGGCGAGCGTGGACTTGCGGTTGAAGTCGCCGCGGAACATGCCGCCGATCTGGGGCACGGTCTGGTGGCTCTCATCGACGAAGACGAGGGCGTTATCGGGCAGGTATTCGAACATGGTCGGCGGCGGCTCGCCCGGCTTGCGGCCGGTGAGGTAGCGCGAATAGTTCTCGATGCCGTTGCACGAGCCGGTCGCGGCCATCATTTCGAGGTCGTAGGTGCAGCGCTGTTCGATGCGCTGGGCCTCGAGCAGCTTGTTGTGCTTCTCGAAGTGGGCGATCGTGTCGCGCAGCTCGGCCTTGATGGAGTTGATGGCGTTGTTGAGCGTCGGGCGCGGCGTGACGTAGTGGCTGTTGGCGTAGAGCTTGATGGCCGGCAGGTCCTGGATCTTCTTGCCGGTGAGCGGGTCGAATTCCACAATGGATTCAAGCTCGTCGCCGAAGAAGGAGAGCTTCCACGCGCAGTCGTCATAGTGCGCCGGGAAGATGTCGAGCACGTCGCCCTTCATGCGGAAGGTGCCGCGCTGGAAGGCGGCGTCGTTGCGGGTGTAGTGCAGGGAGACGAGTTTCTCGGCGACCTGTTTGGGCTCGATCTGCTGGCCTTCCTCCAGCTTGAACGTCATCGAGGTGTAGGTCTCCACCGAGCCGATGCCGTAGATGCACGACACCGAGGCAACGATGATCACGTCGTCGCGCTCCAGGATGGCGCGGGTGGCGGAGTGGCGCATCCGGTCGATGGCCTCATTGATGGAGGATTCCTTCTCGATATAGAGGTCCGAGCGGGGCACATAGGCTTCCGGCTGGTAGTAGTCATAGTAGGAGACGAAATACTCCACCGCATTGTCCGGGAAGAAGGATTTCATCTCGCCATAGAGCTGCGCGGCGAGCGTCTTGTTGGGCGCGAGGATGAGGGCCGGGCGCTGCACCGCCTCGATCACCTTGGCCATGGTGAAGGTCTTGCCGGTGCCGGTCGCGCCGAGGAGGACTTGGTCGCGCTCGCCGGCCTCGATGCCCTCGACGAGCTCCGGGATGGCGGTCTTCTGGTCGCCGGCGGGCTCATAGTCGGAGGCGACCTGGAAGCGCTTGCCGCCCTCGATCTTCTCCCACTGCCGGTCGGGCCGGTGCGGCGTCCAGTTGTCGGACGGCAGGCGGCCGGCGGCATCGGATGCCGCGCCGGACCAGTCAAATGTCGCAGAGGCGTCCTGAACGCCGGAAGGGGAACGAGCCATGAACGGAAGATGGGGCAGGGGTGGTGTGCCGTAAAGGGGGCACTGCTGACAGGGGTGTGTCAGGAGTGGTGCCAAATGCACGAAGTGGAAATTAATAGAAAGACACGCTTGAGTAGAAAATTAGACTGGGATAGCATTATTGCTAATGCTGAAATTAGAAGACAGTTCGCGAGATACCGCTGAGGTCGTAGACCTTCTTATGGAGGAGGCAGGCGAGAGTTGCCGGGCGATTGAGCTTAGCGACGGCTATCTCGCTGCCGTGATCAATCCATGCCTCGGGCCGGATGAGGACCGAGTGGCGCGTCTGATGTTGGCGGCACCGGACATGCTGGCTTTGCTGGAGGCGGCGAGTTCCGACGACTTGCCGCAAGACTTTCGTAATCGCGCCCATGCGATAGTCTCGGCTGTTCGAGGTGACAGTGGTCGGGAGCGGAATGGCGCGCAAGAATTGGGATCGCAGGCAGGTCACGCTCGCGATTGAGCTGTATACGCGGCTGCCCTTTGGGCGGCTACATAGCCGTAACCCGGAAATCATTGCCCTGGCTGAGCAGATTGGGCGTACGCCAAGTGCGCTGGCGATGAAGCTGGTCAATCTGGCGTCGCTGGACGAGGATCTGGACCGCAAGGGTCTTGGGAACGCTTCCTCGCTGGATCGAGAGGTGTGGGCGGACTTCACGGCGCATCCGACGCAATTCATTGAGCGGGCCCGGCGGATCGTGGGCGAGATATTCTACGCGGAGGCCGAGCCGTCAGCGGTGCTCGAAGTGGCCGAAGGCAAGGAAGTCGAGCGCATCGTGAAGGTGCGCCAGAACCAGCGTGTCTTCCGGGAGATCGTGCTGCCGTCCTATGACAATCAGTGCGCGGTTATCGGTAAAGTCTCGCCCGAGCTGCTCACGGCGAGCCATATCATTCCATGGAAGGCGCGTGAAGACACACGCCTCGATCCGCGCAATGGCATCAGCCTGAATTCGCTGCATGATCGCGCTTTTGATCGCGGGCTGATCTCCTTCCGCGATGACCTGACCATGATGGTCTCATCGAAGATCGTCGTGCCGGATCACGTCCGGTCGCTGTTCAACGAGGATATCCGGTTGCAGCCGGCGAAGTTTCGGCCTTTGCCTGAGTATTTGGAGCATCACCGGGATGTGGTTTTTGAGCTGCCGTAGTAATTTGTCTTCTGAGCACATCGATTCAAATTCACTAACTAGAATCGCGGCTCGCAAGCTGGATGTCAAAATCGATATCGGGAGTCAGACGCGTGATGATCAAATCATCGTCGCGGATAATTCGTTCCTGCGGCCTGCGGGTTTCACCCGACTTTGAAATAGAGCCAGCCATCAGCAACTCAATCGACTTCCGGGAAAGAGTAACTATTGCGGCTGGGATGCCACGTTCTGCAAGTTCGCGGGCAAATACCCCATCGAGTGATGAGTTCATCGCCATTCTGCCTGCGCCCGTCAAAAGGATGCTAAACCCTTCTTCAATCGTTTGACCTTCGACGACTAGTCTTGTGAGGTTCGTATCGGGGGCCGTTACCTGTTCAAAGAGAACTTCAGGTTTGTATCCCATGCCCAGAATAAGAGATTGAATGTACCTGCTTCGCATCGCGAGTTCTGCAGCACCGAATTCCCCATCATCTAAAGGTGTTCCATCCTGAGGGGGATCAACCGCGATTAGGTCGGGTATATCTGAATTGAATTCAGTTGCCCATCGCGAAGCAACAACCCAGCCTTTGAAGGGCACCCGCGAGCCTCGCCGTCGCCGTATTCGCCCAGTAGGCAATAATTCTGTGGACGGCATCCGAATTATCTCTGCACGTGCGACTTGTTTGAGTGCAAGCTTCACGGGTGCTGGCCACACCGCCTTAGTCCAGTCTGAAGTCTCGTGGCTCCCTTTGGCCTCGGCGATCACGAATCCAGAATTCGACCAGCCTACCCAGTCTGGCATGTCGCCCTCGATTCCTGCGCGCCGGCTCACTAAATAGTGCCCGGGCCACAACAGCATCCGGTTGCTTTCGATTGGTATCAGATTCTGCACGCCTTCATGATTCTCGAGATAAGCGCGTGCAACGAACCTTCCGAGGATGTTTGAATATGCTCGTTTTAGCTCTCGGCCAACGCCCGGACCTCGGTCACGCCAAACCAAATAGTTTGAGGTTGGCGATAACAGTTCACCGAATAAACCGATCCACGGCGTTACATTTATGCCCGTCTGTAAAGTCTCCTTGGCAGCGGCAAAAGCGACATCACTGAGATCGATATCGTGAACGGAAGATGTCGTTGGCCCGCTGGGTCCACGTCGACGAAGATTTACCTTGCGGATCATTGCGACAACCTGATCCTTCTCCCTGCACTCAGATGGTTCGCCGCGTTGACGATGGCGTCGGTGTCGATCTGGTAGTGCCGGTGCAAATCCGGGATGGTGCCGGTCTGGCCGAAGTGTTCGACGCCGAGGGGGGCGGTCATGTGGCCGGCGACGGAGCCGATCCAGGCGAGGGTGGCGGGGTGGCCGTCGGTGACGGTGATCAGGGTCGCGTCGCGCGGCACCTTTGCCATCAGGCGCTCGATCTGACTTTGCGCAGACGCATGCCCGCGGGCCCTTGCGCGGCGGGCGGCGGTCCAGCCTGAATTGAGCCGGTCGGCCGACGTCACCGCCAGCACGCCGATGTCGCGCCGGTCGTTGCCGATGCGCCCGGCGGCTTCGATGGCTTCCGGCGCGATGACGCCCTGATAGGCGATGACGACCTCGCAATTCGGCCCCGGCTCGCGCAGCCAGTAGGCGCCGTCGACCACGCCGCGGCGGAATTCTTCGTCATCTCGGTTACGCGGCCCGAGCTGTTCGATGGGGCGGGTCGAGAGGCGCAGATAGACCGAGCCGCCAGTCTCGTCGCGCAGCCAGGTGCGCTCGTCGGGGTCGTTCTCGCCGGAGCGCTGGAGATAGTCGAAGCTCCAGTCCATGATGATGGAGAGCTCGTCGAGGAAGGCCGGCTCGAAGCTGACAAGCCCGTCTTGGCTCATGCCGATGAGCTGGGTGCCGACCGACTGGTGCGCGCCGCCTTCCGGGGCGAGCGTGATGCCCGACGGGGTGCCGGCAAAGATGAAGCGCGCATCCTGGTAGCAGGCATAATTCAGCGCATCGAGGCCGCGCGCGACGAACGGGTCGTACAGCGTGCCGATGGGGATGAGCCGCTCGCCGAAATGCGAGTGCGCAAGGCCCGCCTGGCCGAGCAGGAGGAAGAGGTTCATCTCCGCAATGCCGAGCTCGAAATGCTGGCCGTCGGGCGAGAATTCCCATTTCTGCGTCGAGGGGATCGACTGTTCCTTGAAGGTGTCGGAGACCTCGCGACGGGCAAAGAGCGAGCGCCGGTTCACCCAGGCCGAGAGGTTGGTGGAGCTGGTGACGTCCGGCGACATGGTGACGATGCGGTCGGCCAGCTCGGAGTCCGACTTGGCGAGCCCGTCGAGGATCTTGCCGAAGCCGGCCTGGGTGGCGAGTTCGCGGTCGTCGAGCCAGACGGGGCCGGGGCTTTTGACCTCCGGCGCGGTGTAGCGGCGCGTGCCTTTGGCGAAGAAGGGGACCTGATCGAGGAAGGCTTTCAGCGCGGCCTCGTCCTTCACCGTCGCGAACTTGTCCCATTCCTCGCCTTCGGGCACGCCCATGGCCTTCTGGAACTCGGCCATTTGCGGCTTGTTCATGATGCCGCCATGATTGTCCTTGTGCCCGGCGAGCGGGGTCTGCCAGCCCTTGATCGTATAGGCGAGGAAGACGGTCGGCTTGTCGTCATCGATGGCGTCGAAGGCGTCGGTCAGCGTTTTGAGGCACTGGCCGCCGAGATTGTTCATCAGCGCGTCCAGCTCCTCATCGGAGCGCTTGTCGAGCAGCTTGGAGACGTCGCCCTGGTCGCCGATGTCGTTCATCAGCCGTTTGCGCCAGGCCGCGCCGCCCTGATAGGTGAGGGCCGAATAATCCATGTTCGGGCAGTTCTGGATCCATTCCTTCAGCGCCTCGCCGCCCGGTTCCTTGAAGGCTTCGCGCTGCAGGACGCCGTGGCGCAGCACCACGGTGCGCCAGCCGAACGCCTTGAAGATGGCGTCGATCTTCTCCCACAGGCCCTCATGGACGACGCCGTCGAGGCTCTGGCGGTTATAGTCGATCACCCACCAGGTGTTGCGCAGATCGTGCTTCCAGCCTTCCTGCAGGCATTCATAGACATTGCCCTCGTCGAGCTCGGCATCGCCGACGAGGGCGACCTGCCGGCCGAGCGGCTTGTCGCCCGACCAGTCCTTGGCGGCGATATAGTCCTGCACCAGCGAATTGAAGGCGGTGGCCGCGACGCCAAGGCCGACGGAGCCGGTGGAGAAGTCGACATCGTCTGTGTCCTTGGTGCGGCTGGGATAGGATTGCGCGCCGCCATAGGCCCGGAAGGCTTCGAGCTTCTCGCGCGTCTGGTTGCCCATCAGATACTGCATGGCATGGAAGACCGGCGAGGCGTGCGGTTTCACCGCGACGCGGTCTTCGGGTTTCAGGACGTGGAAATAGAGCGCGGTCATGATCGGTGTCATCGACGCACAGGAGGCCTGGTGGCCGCCGACCTTGATCGCGCCGTCGCCCTTGGGCCGGATATTGTTGGCGTTGTGGACCGTCCAGGCCGACAGCCAGAGCAGGCGCTGTTCGATGGTCTTCAGCATGTCGAGATCGGCGGGCATCGGGAAAACTCTTTGCAATTGCAATCAAGGGGACGCGCCGTCTTCGCATGGGTCGCAGGCCGGGTCCAGATGGTGGCCTGATGCGGCGCGGAACCTGCCCGCGGCTGTGCCCGTTTCTCTGGCAAGACATCAGAAAAGGAGACAGACCATGGCCGAGCGCGACCATCAGAGAGTTGAAGAAGTCGACCGCCAGCGCGGTTATGGCGAAGGCTTTCGCAAGGGCGAGAGCGTCGAGGAGCAGCAGACGAAAGCGGCGGGCTACAAGGATGGCTCGCCCGTGGCTGACCAGCCGGAGCATGAGGCCGACCTTGTCACCGACATGGAGGATGAGCGTCTGCCCAATGTCCCGAATGACGGGACGGATGACGACTCCAGTGCCGAGATCGAAGGCCATGCCGCCATGAAGAAGAAGCCTGACGGGCATATTCTGGAAGACGCCTATTCGGTGCCCGACCCGGATGTCGAGCCGAAATCCTGACCTGCCAGACCCGGTGCTTCGGCACCGGGTTTTTTCATGCGCAATGTGCGGTCTTGGCGTCAGCTCCCGAGGTGCTAACACTTGCAGCATCGCTCCGGGTGGTTCGGAGCTGACATATTTCAGGGAGTATTCTCATGACATTGCGCGGATTGTTCGCGGCCGTTTCGGTCAGCGCCCTTGTGGCGGCGGGCTGTACGACGGCGGCGGATACAGAGCCGGCGGCGGGTGACACCACCGCGGCCATGACCGACACGGCGCCTGCGCCGCAAGCAGCGGCAAACGACACCTCCGAAGAGATGGCGCCGGAAAAGGCGAGCGGGGAATGGGATGCCTTCATGGCCGATTTCCTCGAGACCTATTTCGAGCTCAACCCGACCTTTGCCATTTCCCAGGGCAAGCATGAGTTCGACGGCGAGCTGCCGGACTGGAGCGAGGCTGGCCTGCAGGCGCAGATCGACATGCGCCAGGACATGATCGACAAGGCCGAAGCCATCGATCCGGCCACGCTGGACGATGCCGACGCCTTTGAACGCCAGTATTTCATCAACACGATGAAGGGCGAGCTGTTCTGGCTGGTCGAGGCGGATGCGCCGCACACCAACCCGTCCTTCTATCTCGGCCCGCTCGGCCCCAGCGTCTATGTCGCGCGGCCCTATGCCGATGCCGAGACGCGGATGAAGGCTTTCATCGACTATGCGAAGAACGTCCCCGAGGCGGCTGAACAGGTGAAGGCGAACCTTGAGGTGCCGATGCCCAAGACGTTCGTGAAGCTCGGCACGGCCGGCTTCAACGGCCTTGCCGATCACTATGAAGGCGGGGCGAAAGATGCCTTTGCCGAAGTGGACGATCCGGACCTGCAGGCCGAATACGATGCGGTTGTCGCAGATGCCGCCGCCGCGATGCGGTCGGTCGCCGACTATATCGAAAGCAAGCCCGGCACCGATGACGGCTATGCGCTGGGCGCGGAGCGGTTCTCCGACATGATCCGCCTGACCGAAGGCGTCGACATCTCGCTGGAAGAACTGGAAGCGGTGGGCCGAGCTGATCTCAAGGCTAATCAGGATGCACTGGCCGACGCCTGCGCCGACTTCGCGCCGGGCGAGACGATGTCGGACTGCATGGCCAAGATGGCGGCCAACAAGCCCGAGAACGGCCCGGTGCAGGAAGCCCGCGACTCCCTGCCGGCGCTGAAGCAGTTCATCCTCGACAATGACCTCGTTTCCATCCCGGGAACGGAAGAGGCACAGGTCGAGGAATCGCCGCCCTATCGCCGGCAGAACTCGGCCTACATCTCCATTCCGGGGCCGTACGAAGTCGGTCTGCCGTCGGTCTATTACATCTCCCCGCCGGACCCGAGCTGGGACGAGGCGACCCGCGCTGCCTACATCCCGGGCAAGCTCGACCTGCTGGGCACGACGATTCACGAAGTCTGGCCCGGTCACTTCCTGAACTTCCTGCACGCCAACCGGTCCGACTCGGTCTTCGGGCAGATGTTCGTCGGCTATGCCTTCGCCGAAGGCTGGGCGCACTATACCGAGGAGATGATGGTGGATGCAGGGCTGCACGATGGCGATCCCGAAACCAAGATCGGCCAGCTCTCCAACGCGCTGCTGCGCAATTGCCGCTATCTCTCGGCCATTGGCCTGCACACGCAGGGCTGGACGACGGATGACAGCTATGAGCTGTTCCGCAAGGAATGCCATATCGACCGCGGCAACGCCCTCCAGCAGGCCGCACGCGGGACGTATGACCCGGCCTATCTGAACTATACGATGGGCAAGCTCATGATCCGCAAGCTGCGCAATGACTGGGTCGAGGCCAACTTCCCGGATGCCGAGGGCACCGAAGGCTGGAAGGAATTCCACGACGAATTCCTCTCCTATGGCGGCCCGAACATCCCGCAGGTCCGTCAGGCCATGATGGACGAGGACGAAGCCCACGCGGTGTTTGGGGAATAGGGAGAAGTGATTCCTGTGTTTGCGCTTTCCCACGGCTTGACCGTGGGATCCATCTCCCCCCGTCGCGTTTGAGGACGCGGCAGGAGATGGGCACTGCGGTCAAGCCGCAGTGAGGCGTATCCCGGGAAACGCAGCAAAAAGAAAAGCCCGGCCAGAGCGGCCGGGCTTTTTGTTTGTGTATCGTCTCCGGCGCCTATCAGCCACTGCCGTGGCCTTTTCCGCCTGAAATCGATTCACTGGATCGATTTCTGCGGCTACGCCGCACCGGCTACAAAGCCTTCACAATGTTCTCGACCATCTTCTTCGCGTCGGACAGCAGCATCATGGTGTTGTCCTTGAAGAAGAGCTCGTTCTGGATGCCGGCATAGCCCGACCCCATGGAGCGCTTGATGAAGAGGACCGTGCCGGCGTCCTCGACGTTGAGGACCGGCATCCCGTAGATCGGCGAGGACTGGTCGGTCTTCGCAGCCGGGTTGGTCACGTCGTTCGCACCGATCACGAAGGCCACATCGGCGGTGTTGAACTCGGAATTGATGTCTTCCAGCTCGAACACCTCGTCATAGGGCACCTGCGCCTCGGCGAGCAGCACGTTCATGTGGCCCGGCATACGGCCGGCGACCGGGTGAATGGCGTATTTCACCTCTACGCCTTCTTCCTTGAGAAGCTCGGCCATTTCCTTCAGCGCGTGCTGGGCCTGTGCCACCGCCATGCCGTAGCCCGGCACGATGATGACCTTGGAGGCGTTCTTCATGATGAAGGCCGCATCGTCGGCCGAGCCCTGCTTGAACGGGCGGTCGACATCCGCGCCGGCGGCCGCGCCGCCATCATCGTCAGCGCCGAAGCCGCCGAGGATGACCGAGATGAAGCTGCGGTTCATGCCCTTGCACATGATGTAGGACAGGATCGCGCCCGACGAACCGACAAGCGCGCCGGTGATGATCAGGGCGAAGTTGCCGAGCGTGAAGCCGAGCGCGGCCGCTGCCCACCCGGAGTACGAGTTGAGCATCGAGACCACGACCGGCATGTCGGCCCCGCCGATCGGGATGATCAGCGTGATGCCGAGGACTAGGGCCAGTGCTGTCAGCGCCCAGAAAGCCCAGGTTGCCGAGCCCGCCGACATGATCAGCAGGACGACCAGTGCCACGATGCCGCCCGCGAGCGCGATGTTCAGCAGGTGGCGGGCCGGCAACAGGATGGGCGAGCCCGACATGTTGCCGTTGAGCTTGGCAAAGGCGATCACCGAGCCGGTGAAGGTCAGCGCACCGATGGCGGAACCGACCGACAGCTCGATCAGCGAGACCATGTGGATGTCGCCAACGATCCCGATGCCGAAGCCGGCCGGGGCGTAGAGCGCGGCTGCGGCCACGAGGACGGCGGCCAGGCCGACCAGGGAGTGGAAGGCGGCGACAAGCTGCGGCATGGCGGTCATGGCGATGCGCCGGGCGATGATCGCGCCGACAATGCCGCCGACAGCGGCGCCGCCGATGAGAATGCCCCAGGTGATGGCGTCGAGCTGGTCCCACCAGAGGGCGATGGTGGTGCCCACGGCAATGGCCATGCCGATAATGCCGTTACGGTTGCCCTTGCGCGCCGTGGACGGGCTGGAGAGCCCGCGCAGCGCGAGGATGAAAAGCATGCCCGCTATGAGATAGAGAAGCGGGGCCCAGGTGATTTCGAACTGTTGCACGGTTTACTCCCCCTTCTTCTTGTACATGCCCAGCATGCGCTGGGTGACGAGGAAGCCGCCGAAGATGTTCACACTGGCGAGCGCCACAGCGACGCCGCCCAGGATCTTGGCGATCCAGCCGCCATTCACGTCGGTCAGCGAGGCGGCGGCAACGATTGCGCCGACGATAATGACCGACGAGATGGCGTTGGTCACAGCCATGAGCGGGGTGTGCAGGGCCGGGGTCACCGACCAGACGACGTAATACCCGACAAAGCAGGCCAGCGCGAAGATAGCGGCCAGGAAGACGGTCGGGTTGAGATTCGAGATCTCTGCGGCGTGCGCTGGCAGGGCGAGCGCTGCGGCCGAAAGGATTACAGGAATGGCTTTCATTATTTCAGCCTTTCATTGACGGTTTCGCCGCCGCGCGTGAGCAGCATGGCGGTCACGATCTCATCGTCGGTCTCAAGGTTGAGCGCGCCATCCTCCGCGGTGATCAGCGGCAGGAAGGAAATGAGATTCTTGGCGTAGAGGGACGAGGAATCAGCCGGCAGGCGGGCAGGCAGGTTCGAGAACCCGGCCACCTTCACGCCCTCGACATCGACCACCTCGTCAGGCTTCGACAGCGGGCAGTTGCCGCCCGAGGAGACCGCCATGTCGACGATCACCGATCCCGGCTTCATCGATTTGACCATGTCCTCGCTGATCAGCTCCGGCGCGGGACGGCCGGGGATGAGCGCGGTGGTGATGACAATGTCCTGCTTGGCGATGTGGCTACGGGTCAGCTCGTTCTGCTTCTGCTTGTACTCGTCCGACATTTCCTTGGCGTAGCCGCCAGCGGTTTCGGCTTCCTTGAACTCCTCATCCTCGACGGCGACGAATTTCGCGCCGAGCGAGGCGACCTGTTCCTTGGCCGCCGGGCGAACGTCGGTGGCGGTCACGACCCCGCCGAGCCGGCGGGCGGTCGCGATGGCCTGGAGGCCGGCGACACCGGCGCCCATGACGAACACCTTGGCCGGGGCGACCGTGCCGGCAGCCGTCATCATCATCGGCATGGCGCGGCCATAAATCTGCGCCCCTTCGATCACGGCGCGATAGCCCGCCAGGTTCGACTGGGACGAAAGCGCATCCATGGATTGCGCGCGCGTGATTCGCGGTGTGAATTCCATGGCCAGCGTGTTGAGCTTCTTCTTGTTGAAGGCGTCTGTGAGGTCACCCATGTCGAACGGGTTCATCAGGGCGATGACCGTCAGACCTTCGGGATATTGCCCGGCTTCCTCGGCGCTCGGGGCGCGGACCTTTAACAACAGGTCTGCCCCTTTCACCGCCTCGTCCACCGATTTGGCGATGGTGGCCCCTTCCTCCGAATAAGCCTTGTCAGGGAAGCCTGCATCCGCACCGGCACCGCTTTCCAGCGTTACCGAATGTCCCAGACCGACAAGCTTCTTTACCGATTCCGGGGTTGCCGCGACGCGCGTTTCCCCCGGACTTGTTTCTTTTGTGATTGTCAGCTTCATGGGGGATGTGATCGGAAAAATATTGCGTGAAAGCAATAGAAAACTAGGGAGTTGAGGCATGGAGTTGTTTGATCTGTCCGGGAAAACCGCGCTCGTTACAGGCTCTTCGAGCGGTTTGGGTGCGAGCTTCGCAAAGGTGCTATCGAAGGCCGGGGCGCGGGTTGTCCTTGCGGCACGCCGACTCGACCGGCTGGAGGCTCTCGCGGGGGAAATCGAGAAAGAGGGCGGTCAGGCTGTCGCCGTACAGATGGATGTCACCGACCCGGCCAGCGTGGAAGCGGCCTTCAAGACGATTGACGAGCGGTGCGGCGGTCCGGCCGACATCATCGTGAACAATTCGGGCATCGCGCGCGACAACTGGTTCGTGAAGATGAGCGAGGAAGACTGGCGCGCCGTGATGGACACCAATCTCGATGGCGTCTGGCGGGTGGCCAAGCATGGGGCGAATGCGCTGATGGAGGCCGGCAAGCCGGGCTCGATCGTCAATATCGCCTCGATCACCGCGTTCCGCCCCTCACAGACCATCTCGGCCTATGCCGCATCCAAGGCGGCGGTGAATCACCTCACCCATGTCATGGCGCTGGAAGCGGCGCGCTACGGGATCCGCGTGAACGCCATCGCGCCCGGCTATTTCAAGACCGACATCAATGACGAATTCCTCGACAGCGAACTGGGCGAGAAAATGCGCAAGCGCGTGCCGATGCGCCGCTATGGCAATTATGAGGAGCTGGCCGGTCCGCTGCTCCTGCTGGCCTCCGATGCCGGCAGCTACATGACCGGATCCACCATAACCGTGGACGGCGGGCATCTGGTGAGTGCGCTCTAGGCCTTCGGCTCGGGGTGGTTCTCCGGCAGGTTCTCGGTGCCGTCGAGCGACTGGTCGCCCAGTTCGATGTCGGACGGCTTCGGCGGCGGCGAGAAGGACATGGGTTCGTCGGACACCTCGGCCCGGGCGCGCAGGCGCGGGAAGGCTTCGGGGTGTTCGGCCTGCAGCCAGTTGATCATCTGCTCACGGATATAGCAGCGCAGGTCCCAGGCGCGCGGCGAGGTGCTCGCGGTCGCCAGGGCGCGGACCTGGATGGTCATCTTGTCGGTTTCCGAGACCTGCAGGTTCACGACCTCGCCATCCCACAGATCGGTCGAGCGGACGATCTCCTCGAGTTTGTCGCGCATCTTGGCCACCGGCGCGCGATAGTCGAGCCACCAGTAGACCGACCCGATGATGGTGCCTGACGTGCGCGTCCAGTTCTGGAACGGCTTCTCGATGAAATAGGTGAGCGGCACGATCAGGCGGCGCCGGTCCCAGATGCGCACGACGACGTAGAAGAGGTCGATCTCCTCGATCCAGCCCCATTCATTCTCGAGCACGACGGCGTCCTCGATACGGATGGGCTGGGTGAAGGCGATCTGGATGCCGGCGATGAGATTGGAGAGCACAGGCCGGGCGGCCAGGCCGACGGCAATGCCGACAATGCCCGCCGAGGCCAGCAGCGACACGCCGAGCTGCCGCGCCCAGGGCACGACGACGAGCGCACAGGCCAGCGTCGCGATGGCGCCCACCACGACGATCACACGACGCATCACATCGAGCCGTGTGGCGGTCTTGCGGGCCTGCATGTTGTCGGCGACGTCGATGTCGAGCTTCGCCATGCGGCGCTTGATGTCGAGATCGGTAAAGGAGGTGATCGCCCAGCCGACGGCGCAGATCGTCAGGAAGCGCACGGCAATGATGGTCTCGCCGGCCAGTTCATGCAGTGGCCAGACATAGGTGGCGCCCGCCCAGAGGGCGAGAGCGGTGAGCAGAATGAGAACCGGCGTGCGAAGCCGGCCAATCCAGGCGAGCTTGCCGGGTATTTTCCTGACCATGCAAAATGAATAGCGAGCCTGCGGGGCGGGTGTCCAGCGCGGCCTCGCGAGAGAAGGCCAGATTGCGGGGCGTTGCCTCTTTCCTGATCAATTTCAAAGCACTGTTTAGCGCTTCATTAGGGATGGCTGTGCCAGAGAGGAGGGAACGTAGAGAGGCTGAACCCATGTCCGCCATCAAGAAACATGAGACCGTCGAGCCGGATCAAAAGCCGGAGACCGAAACGCCGGCTTCCGGAGCCCAGCTCGAGGACGTTTCCGATGCGACGGAAGTCGAGGGCGGGGATTCACCGGCCCGGGCCATGCAGGATCAGCTGCACCACTCCCTGACGAGCCAGCCGCGTTCGAAATCGGTGATGGATATCGGTCGGGTGCTTGCCGCGTCTTCAGGGATCACACTCATCCTTGGTGCGTTTATCTTCAGCGGAATCTGGTAACGCCGGACTGGTCTTGTCCGGGCAAGGTATTATGGTCTCCCGGCAAGGGCGGACCACACGGAGGTTATGAATGGCGATCAAGAAAGCAGTCCTGCCGGTTGCAGGTCATGGCACGCGCGTGCTGCCGGCAACCAAGAGTATCCCGAAGGAGCTGCTTCCGGTCGTTGACCAGCCCGCCCTGCAATATGTCGTCGATGAAGTGCTGGCCGCCGGCATCGAGCACATCGTCTTCGTGACGGGGCGCGGCAAGGGCGCCATCGAGGACTATTTCGACGAAGCCTATGAGCTTGAGCATTCGCTAGCGCAGAAAAGCTCGAAAGCCGAGATCCTGAAGGATGTCCAGCGCACGAAACTGCCGGCCGGCGCGGCAAGCTTTACGCGCCAGCAAGCACCGCTGGGGCTTGGCCACGCGGTCTGGTGCGCGAAGGATATCATCGGCGACGAGCCGTTCGCCGTCGTGCTGCCGGATGTGATCGTGCGCGCCAAGCCCTCCTGCCTGGCGCAGATGGTGGCGGCCTATGACAAGGTCGGTGGCAATGTGATCGCGGTCGACCCGGTGCCGGAAGAGCGCGTCTCTTCCTATGGCGTCATCGCGCCGAAATCCCGCGATGGCCGGCTGGTCGAGATGAGTGGCATGGTGGAAAAGCCGCCGCGCGAGGAAGCCCCCTCCAATCTCAAGATCACCGGGCGCTACATCCTGCAGCCGGATATCTTCGAGTTGCTGGAAGACCAGGGCAAGGGTGCCGGCGGCGAGATCCAGCTGACCGATGCCATGGTCCGGCTCATGGAGAAGCAGGCCTTCTATGCCTACGAATTCGAAGGTGAGGAATTCGATTGCGGATCGAAGGCCGGATACTTCGAAGCTGTTGTCGCCCATGCGCTGGAGCATCCGGAAACCGCCGAGGCGGCGCGGGCCATTCTGAAGAAATATGCCGCGGGTGGCTGACGCGAACACAGCCTGCTTCTTTCCCCGTTGCGGCGAGACCGCTATACGCTTCGGGATCGAGGTAAGCGAATGAGATTTCTTGTCACTGGAGTTGCGGGTTTTATCGGATCGCAGATCTCGAAAGCCCTTCTGCACGACGGTCATGACGTCTTTGGCGTCGACAATCTCAACGCCTATTACGATGTCACCTACAAGCAGGAACGGCTGCACCAGCTGCAGCGTCTCGAGGGCTTCGAGTTCCGCCGGCTCGATATTGCCGATCATGACACGCTTCTGGCCTTGCCGGAGCGCGATACGATCGACCGGGTGATCCACCTCGCCGCCCAGGCCGGCGTGCGCTATTCGCTGGAAAACCCCTTTGCCTATGCCGACTCCAACATGACCGGGCATCTCGCCATCCTGGAGTTCTGCCGCCGCGCGGCGAAGGCCCCCATGCTGATCTATGCCTCCTCCAGTTCGGTCTATGGCGACGATGCCGTGGCGCCGTTCAAGGAAGATGCGAATGTCGACCGGCCGGTCTCGCTCTATGCGGCCACCAAGCGGGCCGACGAGTTGATGAGCCAGGCCTATGCCAAGCTCTACGACATCCAGCAGATCGGTGTGCGCTTCTTCACCGTCTATGGGCCGTGGGGGCGTCCGGACATGGCCTACTGGTCGTTCACCGACCGCATCCTGCGGGGCGAGACGATCCGGGTCTTCAATGGTGGCAAGATGAAGCGCGACTTCACCTATATCGACGACGCGATTGACGGGCTGAAGGCGATTGCCACCCAGGACGCCGTCTTTACGGGAGAGCGGACGCACAAGCTCTATAATATCGGTCATAATGAGCCGATTGCGCTGATGGATTTCATCAAGACCATCGAGAAGGCGACCGGCAAGAAGGCGCGGATCGCGCTGGAGCCGATGCAGCCCGGAGATGTCACCGAAACCTGTGCGGATATCTCCAGAATGCAGGCCGACTACGGCTATGACCCGAAGATCAGCCTCGAGACCGGCATTGGCCGTTTCGTCGACTGGTTCACCACCCAACGCGTGGCCTCCGGCCCGGCACAGAGGTCCTTTTAGCCTTGGATACGACAGTAAAGACTCTTCCCCGCTCACAGGATGTGCTGGAGGCGGCCGCGCGCCTGAAGCCTTATGTGGTTCGCACGCCGGTTCTCAGGAATGACGCGCTCGATGCGCTGGCCGGCGCGGAGCTCTTTTTCAAGTGCGAGCCGCTACAGACGACGGGCTCGTTCAAGATTCGCGGGGCCACGAACCGTCTCCTGCAGATCCCGGACGCTCAAAAAGCGGGCGGCGTCGTCGCCTTCTCCTCGGGCAACCATGCGCAGGGGGTTGCCCGCGCGGCGAGGCTGCTGGGCTTGCCGGCGCTGATCGTGATGCCGGCGGATGCGCCGGGCGTGAAGGTCGAAGGCGTCCGGCGCGACGGCGCCGAGATCCGGCTTTATGATCGCGACACGGAAAGCCGCGAAGAGATCGCCGCAGAAGAGGCGGAAAAGCGCGGCGCTGTGCTGGTGCCGAGTTTCGACGACCCGTACATCATTGCCGGACAGGGCAGTTGTGGGGCCGAGTTTGCCGAGCAGGTGAGCGAGGCCGGCGCGTCTCTCGAACATCTCATCTGCTGTGCGGGCGGGGGCGGGCTGATCAGCGGGATCGCGCTCGCTTTCGAGGCGCTGAGCCCGGAAACGAAGATCTGGACGGCCGAGCCGGAAGCTCATGACGACTGGCGCCGCTCTCTGGCTTCGGGCGAGGTGCAGGCCAATGCGCCGGGTACCCGCTCCATCTGCGACGCGATCCTGACGCCATCGCCCGGCGTGCTGACCTGGGGCGTCGGCAAACGCCTGCTCGCCGGCGGCTGCGCAGTCAGCGACGACCAGATCCGCGAGGCGGTGCGGCTGGCGTTCCGCCATCTGAAGATCGTGCTGGAGCCGGGCGGCGCGGCCGCGCTCGCCAGCGCGCTCTATGACCTGCCGGAGGCGGCGAAAGGCCAGCGCGTGGGCGTGGTGCTCTCCGGCGGCAATGTCGACCCGGCGCAGTTCGCAGACATTCTCTCATCAGGCCAGTAATCATGCTTCGCCACGGTCCTGAGCGCAGCGAAGGGTCCGTGGTGCCCATCTCCCCGAGATATCATCAGGAGAACAGGTCAGGAGATGGACCCCACGGACAAGCCGTGGGAAGGCCTTTAATAAAAGGTGTCGCGGCCCCCTAATTCTCTTTGAGGATGCGGGCCTTCTGGCGCTGCCAGTCGCGCTTCTTCTGGACCTCGCGCTTGTCCGGCGCCTTCTTGCCGGTCGCCACGCCGATGAGCAGTTTCGCGATGCCGCGCTCGTTGAAGTAGAGCTTCAGCGGCACGATGGTGCGCCCGGCGCGTTCGACGGCCTGCGATAGCCGCGAGATTTCCCGCTTGGAGGCGAGCAGCTTGCGGCGGCGTTTCGGCTCGTGATTGAACTGGTTCGCGCCCTCATAGGGCGGGAAGTCGGCATTGACGAGCCAGAGCTCGCCATTCTCGACGGCGGCATAGGCTTCGGCGATGTTCGCCTTGCCCTCGCGCAGCGATTTCACCTCGCTGCCTTCGAGCACCAGGCCGGTCTCAAGCGTATCCTCGACATGGTAATCGAAGCGCGAGCGCCTGTTTTCGGCGACAAGGCCGTCGTTTCTTCCCTTGATCTGACTTTTCTTCGACATGGGCCCTATATAAGACCTGCGAGTTCCATTGCAGCGTCGATCTTCTCCGCAGCTGCATCGTGCGGGGCAACGATGGGCAGACGCACTTCACCGGAGCAGAGGCCGAGCTTGGCCAGGGCATATTTGGCCGGGCCGGGCGAGGGGGTCACGAAGAGCGCCTTGTGGAGCGCGATGAAGCGCTTCTCGATCTCCTGCGCGGTGGCGAGGTCGCCGTCCTGGACGGCCTTGTGCATCTTCGCCATTTCCTGCGGTGCGACATTGGCCGTCACCGAGATGCAGCCCTTGCCGCCCATGGCGCAATAGCCGAGCGCGGAGGGGTCATCGCCGGAAATCTGCACGAACTGTTCGCCTTCCAGACCGGCCGCCTGAAGGCTGACGCGGCCGAGATCGCCGGTCGCATCCTTGATCCCGACAATGTTTGGCAGCTTGCCGAGCCGGATCACGGTCTCGGGCTGGACGTCGGAGACGGTCCGGGCCGGGACATTGTACATGATGATGGGCAGCGACACCGCATCTGAGATCGCACGGAAGTGAGCCTCTAGTCCGATCTGGTCGGGTCGATTATAATAGGGGCAGACGCAAAGAGCCGCATCGGCGCCGGCATCCTTGGCATGCTGGACCAGGCCGATGGCCTCACGCGTGGAATTGGAGCCAGCACCGGCAATGACCGGCACGCGGCCCCCGGCGACTTCAATACAGAGTGAGACGACCTCTCTATGTTCTTCATGGCTCAGCGTTGCCGATTCCCCCGTGGTCCCGCAGGGCACGAGCGCGCCGCAGCCGCCTTCGATCTGGCGTTCGACGAGATCGGCAAAGGCTTTCCTGTCCACGGCTCCGTTCTTGAAGGGAGTGACGAGCGCGGGAATGGATCCTTGGAACATCGTAATCTTGCCGTGATTTATATGTTGAACACTAATTTGAAACTTGTGCAGCGTGTTTTGCACGCTGACGACCCAATGAAAACAGGCAGGGCATATGCGCGTTAGCACACACCGGGCCATACTGGCAGTCTCTATACTGGTTTCCGCTGCATCCAGTGCTGTGGCCGTCACACCGACGGCACCCAGCCTGAAGCCGGACCTGATCGCTGCGTCCAATGTGGTCTCGACCACCGATGCGGGCGTGTTGCGGGACGCCCTGAATGCCGTCGAGGATTATGACTGGAATCGCGTGCGCGTTCTCGAATCGCAGGCCCGCGACGAGACCGTGCGCAAGCTGATCCGCTGGTATCGCGGCCGCGGGGATACGAAAATGTCCTTCGACGAGCTGAGCCATCTCCTCAGGACGCAGTCCGACTGGCCGCAGATGAGGAGCGTCCAGGTCCGCGCCGAGGAAGCCGTCGCGCTGTCGGCGCTGACCCCGGAGCAGCGCATCGCCTGGTTCGACGAGATTGGCGGCCCGATATCGGGGCCGGGCCGCTATGCCTTGGCCGAAGCCTATCGCCGCAGCGGCAATCGCGCGGCCGCGGTCGAGACCATCCGCGAGGCCTGGCACGGCAATACGCTCGATCGCTCGATGACGCAGGACATCCTGTCGACCTATGGCGATGCCCTGACGCAGGCCGACCATGAAGCACGTGCCGACTTCCTCCTCTGGACGGCCCAGCATTCGGCCGTCGCGCGGCTGAAGCCGTATCTCAGTTCCGGCTGGCAGCGGCTCGTCGATGCGCGCAGCAGCCTGCAGCTGCGCCGGTCGGGTGTGGATGCGGCCATCAATGCGGTGCCGGGCGACCTCGTCAATCATCCGGGCCTGCTCTATGACCGGGCCAAATGGCGCCGCCGGGCCGGGCAGGACGAGTCGGCCTATGTGCCGCTGCTGGCCCAGATCGACGGGGCCGATGTGCCCCCGGCCGGCCGTGACAACCTCTGGGGCGAGCGCGGCATGGCCATGCGCGATGCCTTGAAGGAGCGCCAGTTCCAGGTCGCCTACCAGCTGGCAGCCCCCCACGGCATGAGCTCAGGCGCCGATTTCGCTGCCGCCGAATGGGCGGCCGGGTGGATCGCATTGCGCCACCTGAACCAGCCGGCCCGGGCGCTGACGCATTTCCAGACGCTGGCGGCGAATGTCTCGACCCCGATCAGTCTCGCCCGCGGCTATTACTGGGAGGGCCGCGCGCATGAAGCGCTCAATGACGAGGCGGCTGCCAAGGCGGCGTATGAAGAGGCGGCCAAATATCCCTTCGTCTATTATGGCCAGCTGGCCGCCGAGAAGGTCGGCAAGACGCAGCTTTATCTCGAAGCGCGCGAAAGCATCACCGATGAGGAGCGTCAGGCCTTCAATGACCGCCCGCTTGTCCAGGCACTGAAGCTTCTCGCGGAAAACGGGGAGTCCGGGGAATTCAGGCAGTTCGCCTATCACCTAGACGACCTGCTCGACAGCGAAGCCGATTACCTGCTGCTGTCAGAGCTCGCCTCGGACTATCTCTATGCCGACATCGGCGTGCGCGGCGCCAAGGCCGGTCTGGCCAAGGGCATCGTGGCGACGAATGCCGCTTTCCCCGTGCCGGATTACAGCCTGATGCGCGAGCCGGGCGTCGAGCGGGCCATGATGTATGCGCTGTCGCGGCAGGAAAGCGAGATGAACCCCTCTGCGGTGTCTCACGCCAATGCGCGCGGGCTGATGCAGTTTATCCCAAGCACGGCGCGGGCCGAGGCGCGTAATCTGGGGCTGCCATTCCGGACCTCTTGGCTGACGGACGATCCGGGCTACAACATGACGCTCGGCGGGGCGCATCTCGACACGCTGCTCAATCGCTTCAATGGCAGCTACATCATGACGGCGGCGGCCTATAATGCCGGGGCCTCGCGTCCGCGGCGCTGGATCAGGGAGTATGGCGATCCGCGGGCCGGGGAAGTGGACCCGATCGACTGGGTGGAGTTCATCCCGTTCTCCGAGACCCGCAACTATGTCCAGCGGGTTCTGGAGAATACACAGGTCTACCGCCAGCGGCTCGCCAAGGAGCCGGTCGACATCCAGCTGAGCCAGGACCTTCACCGGGGCCGCACCATGAATGTGCAGCCGGCGAGCAGTGACTGAGCTTTCAGGCAGGATCCCCGCAAACGAAAAGGCCACCCCGAGGGGTGGCCTCCGTGAGCCGGTTTGGCTCTTGAATCCCGGCAGGACATATCCTGCCTGATGTCAGTGCTAGCGGACGAAGAGAGGCTGCTCTCCAAGGCCACCAGCACAGACGGATCCAATCGCCGCCCCTGGTTTCTCACTCGACATTGGATCACCTCCTTTCTGATGTTGAAAACAAAGCACCGACCGCAAGTTACGCCCGGTACGGACAAGTAAAGCATGACTCGGCCCTAATGAAAGATGAAAATGCCCGGCATTCGCAAGGAATACCGGGCATGGGGCGGTGTTGAAGCGGTCAGGTTCGGGCTACTGGGAGAGGATCCCCACGGCCAGGCCAATGATGGCGCCGGTCGCAACCGAGGTCAGGACGGCGTCGTCGCTATACGGGTCGCGCACCCAGTGATGTCCGTGCGGCGGGCGGTAGAGCCCGTAGCGGCCATAATCGTTGATGATGATCGTCCTCGGCGAATAGTCGTAATAGCCGCCGATCCGGTAGCCGTTGTGATAATAGCCGGAATTATAGTGGAAGATCACCCGCGAGCGCGGCCTTGGATAGGCATAGCGCGGGGCGCTGTAATAGTAGCGGTTGATCACGCGCGGGCGGTAGGACCGGTAGTGATTGTTCCAGTGGCGGGCCGGGCGGTGATGCCGGTTCCAGTCGCGCGCATGGCGCCGGCCGCGATCCCAGTCATGGCGGTTGTTGTGGTGGCGGTTCCAGTCGCGGCGATGGTCGCGGCTGCCACGATTCCAGTCGCCGCGGTGGCCCCTGTCGCCCCGGTTCCAGTCTCCGCCGCGATGGCCGCGATCGCCGCGGTCATGATGGCCGCCACGGTCGCCGCGTCCGCGCTCGTCTGCCATTGAAGCCGGCGCCAGGACGGCAAACGCCAGAGCGCCTATTGCGCCAATCCGCGCCAGATAAGAAAAGAGCGCCATGACAGCCTCCTTATGATTGTACCGGAGAACCGGTATGTGTTTGGCTTACAGTCTAAAGCCTTGGTTTCATCCTATGTTCCGGTGCTTGAACCCTAGCTGAACAGGTCCTTCATCATGTCGGTCTCGACAGACTTGAAAATTAATGACGAAATTACAGTGCCTTACTGGGAGCTGGTCGAGACATTTACACGCGCATCCGGACCTGGCGGGCAGAATGTGAACAAGGTTTCGACGGCGGTTCAGCTGCGCTGGAATGTCGAGGCCTCTTCGCTGCCGCCGGCGATCAAGGCGCGCTTCCGCCGGCTCTGGAAGAACCGTATCACCAAGGAGGGCGATGTCCTGGTCGAGGCCAGCGAGCACCGCTCGCAGGCGCGCAACCGGGATGCCGCGAGGGAACGATTGACGGGCATGATCCGGAAAGCGACCCATAAGCGAAAGCGCCGGATTCCGACGCGGCCCGGACGCGGGGCCATTGAACGGCGGATCAAGGCGAAGAAAGAACGCGCGCAGACCAAAGCCCTGAGAGGAAAGGTCGAGCGCGACGAATAGGGAGGTCATCATGCTCGATTTTTCAGGCCGGAAAGTGCTGGTCGTCGGTGGATCCAGCGGGATTGGAAACGGGGTGGCTCAGGCCTTCCGGGCCGCGGGCGCCGAGGTGTCCATCTGGGGCACAAGGCCGACGGCGTCCGACTATGACGGCGTCGAAGGCTCCGACCTGACCGGACTGGCCTACACCCAGGTCGATGTTGCCGACCGCGCCGCCATCGACCGCGCCACAGCCGATATCACCGAGCTCGACGTGCTGGTCCTCTGCCAGGGCACTGTGCGCTACAAGCGCCAGGAGTTCGAGCGTGAAGGCTGGGACGATGTGATGGACGTGAACATCAACAGCGTCATGGACGTTGCCCGGGCGCTGAAACCGGCGCTGCAGGCGCGCGGCGGATCGATGATCATCGTCAGCTCCGTCGCGGGCTTCGGCGCGACGATCGGCACGCCGGCCTACAGCGCATCGAAGCACGCCGCGGTCGGGCTGACCAAGACGCTCGGCGCGGCCTGGGCGAGCGATGGCATCCGCGTGAACGGGCTGGCACCGGGGCTTGTCGAAACCAAGCTTACCCATGTCACCACGAAAAACGAAAAACGCCTCGCAGGCGCGCTGCGAGGCATTCCTCAGGGCCGGATGGGCACGCCGCAGGACATGGCCGGTGTGGTCATGTTCCTGGCGTCGCCGCTCGCCAGCTATGTGACGGGCCAGACCATCATCGCCGATGGCGGCCTGACCCTGCAGTAGCTATTCGATCACCGCACAGGCCACGCGGCTGCCGGCCCCGCCAATGGGCTGGCTCATATGGTCGTCGCGGCCTTCGTGGATGATGACGGCACTGCCATCGTCGTCGAGGATCTGGGACATTTTGACGATGTTGCTGAACGTCTCGAAATTGGCCGAGCCGTCGGCGGCAACATAGAGGTTCGGCAAGTCACCGGCTTCAGGGCCGTCGGGGTTGAGCAGGCCGTGGCCGCCTTCGATCTTGCCGATATGGCCGCCCGAGGCCTTGTATTCGCCGGTATCGCTGCAATCGCCGGTCTGGTGCAGGTGGATGGCATGCCAGCCCGTTTCGAGGCTGCCGGCCTCGATGTTCACTTCCATGACGATTCCGTTCGGCCCTTCAATGAGGTTGGCCGTGCCGATCTGGTTGCCGTCACCGCCCATGAGGTCGCCGGTGGCGCGCATCATTGAGGGGGTGGAGGTCTCGCCCTCGCCGGTCATCTCATCGGCCGGCATGGACTCTTCCGCCGGCGTGGCCTGATCTTCTTCCTGCGCATCCGAAGCTTGCTGCGAGCAGGCAAACAGGACGGCCATGGCCGCGGTGGATGCCAGAGCGATGGTGGTTCGTGTCATGAGGGGACTCCTTGGTTTCCTGATCCAGATTAATAAGATCACACTCGACCGTTCAACACGTGGCATAAAGTCGATGTTCCCGGAGGGCATAATTTTTTGAGCCAGACAGACAGAGCTGACAGGCTGCTGGTGGCGCTTGGCCACTATGCCAGCCGGGCCGCCGCGCAGGAGGCAATCGCCGGCGGTCACGTTCGCGTGAATGGTGCCTGTTTGAGCAAACCATCGGCCAGGATTGCATCGACGGACCGGATCGAGGCGGCCGCCGTCCACCCCTGGGTCTCCCGGGGCGGCCTGAAGCTCGCTCATGCGCTCGAGATTTTCGGCGTCGATCCGGCAGGACGGATCTGTCTCGATATCGGCGCCTCGACCGGCGGCTTTACCGACGTCCTGCTCCAGAAGGGGGCCCAGCACGTCTATGCCGTGGATGTCGGCCGGGGGCAGCTGCATGAAAAGGTCGCCGCCGATGAGCGCGTCACGGCGCTGGAGGCCACCGATGCCCGGGACCTGACCCGCGAACAGATCGCCGACGCGCCGTCGCTGATTGTCTGCGATGCGAGCTTTATCGCGCTCGAGAAGCTGCTGGCCGTGCCTTTGTCGCTTTCAGCCGAGCAGGCCGAGCTTGTCTGCCTGTTCAAACCGCAATTCCAGGTCGGCCGTGCGCATGTCGGCAAGGGCGGGATTGTGAAAGACACCGCCGCGGTGGCCTGTGCGGAAGAAGCCTTCTGCAGCTGGCTGGCCTGGCAGGGGTGGCACGTGACCGGACGCGATGACAGCCCGATCACGGGCGGAGATGGCAATGCCGAGCGGCTGGTGCACGCCCGGCATGGATGATTTTATCGCTTAGCCGGCCGGGCCGCGGCGCGGATTGTTTTCGCGTCTCGAGAGAAACGCCAGGCGCTCGAACAGGGCCACATCCTGCTCGTTCTTGAGCAGCGCGCCGTGCAGCGGCGGGGTCAGTTTGTCCGGGTCCTTCTCACGCACTGTCTCCAGGTCGATATCCTCGTTCATGAGGAGTTTCAGCCAGTCGAGCAGTTCGCTGGTGGACGGCTTCTTCTTCATGCCCGGCACTTCGCGCATGGAGTAGAAGGTGGTCAGCGCCTCCTTCACCAGCTTCTGCTTGATGCCCGGATAGTGGACGTCGATGATGTCGCGCATCGTCTGTTCGTCCGGGAATTTGATGAAGTGGAAGAAGCAGCGGCGCAGGAAGGCGTCCGGCAGTTCCTTCTCATTGTTGGACGTGATGATCACGATCGGGCGCTGCTTGGCCTTGATGACCTCGTCGGTCTCGTAAACATAGAACTCCATCCGGTCGAGCTCCTGCAGGAGGTCGTTGGGGAATTCGATGTCGGCCTTGTCGATCTCGTCGATCAGCAGGATCGGGCGCTCGGGCGAGGTGAAAGCCTCCCACAGCTTACCCTTCTTGATGTAGTTCGAGATGTCCTTGGCGCGCTCGTCGCCCATCTGGCCGTCGCGCAGGCGTGAGACGGCGTCATACTCGTACAGGCCCTGGGCGGCTTTGGTGCTGGACTTGATGTGCCATTCGATCAGCGGAACGCCGAGGGCCTGGGCCACTTCAATGGCGAGAACCGTCTTGCCGGTGCCCGGCTCGCCCTTCACCAGAAGGGGCCGCTGAAGCGCGATGGCGGCGTTAACGGCCACCTGCAAATCTTCGGTTGCGACGTAGTTCTCGGTGCCTTCAAATCGCATGACAGTCTCCAATTCACATTCCCGTGCGATGATAGACGCAGTGCAGCAGAGGGCAACCGTCGGGCTCACGCTGTCTTCGCGTCAAGCGGGAAACCGCTGGCATATGGCACTTTCAATGCCGTATTAACCATTGACTTTCTACGATAGGAAGCTGATTCGGACCGAATTATCCCTTGGGGGGGAAGGCAAAATGCCTCTCAAACTGTCGCTCAAGCCCGGCGAAGCCGTGGTCGTGAATGGCGCTGTGATCCGCAATGGCGAACGGCGGGGTACCCTGCTGCTCGAAACCAAGGCGCGTATCCTGCGTGAGCGCGACATCATTTTTCCCGACCGGATCAGGACGCAGGCCGAGGCGGCCTATTTTGCCGTCATGCAGCTTTACCTCACCGGGGAGACAGACGGCGCCGTCTTCGATACCTGCATCGCCGCGCTTGCCGACCTGATGGAAGAGGCCCCCGACCAGGCGAGCCGCGACAAGGTGCTCGATATCACGCGGGCTGTGGCAGCGGGTCAGATCTACCGCGGCCTGGGCGCTTTCCGGAAGCTCGGCCTGATGGAAACGGGCGGAGGCGCCCATGTCAGCTAAACCCAACCTGCAGACGGGAGAGGGCGCCGAACAAGCGCCCCTTCCTCTCGACGAGGCCATAGAGCTTCTGGAATCGGGCGAGGCCGACCTGTCGATCCGCGTCGATTTCGGTCATGGCTATATCGGTACGGCCAGCCGCGCCGAAGACCTTCCGGGCCTGCTGCAGCGGGCCAGAGGGCTTCGCCTGCTCAAGGCCATGGCCGATGAGGAGCCCGTCGAGCGTCCGGCAGGGCTGCGTTCCGGCATGTCTGTCCTGCATCCGCTGGTGGAAGAGATACTGGACGCCTTGAAGCAGTCTGGATAAGGCGCCGGCATGAGTGGCGATTTCCTGAATATCTTTACCGCGTCCTTCGTGACCTTCTTCGTTCTGATCGACGCGCTGGGCGTGGCGCCTATCTTCGCGTCGCTGACGGCGCGCGGGAATGCCGCCTATCGCCGGAACATGGCGGTGCGCTCCATCCTGGTCGCGACGCTGATTATCTTCGGCTTCGCCTTCTTCGGGGCCTGGCTGCTACAGCAGCTCAAGATCACCATCGATGCCTTCCGGGCCGCGGGTGGCGTGCTGCTCTTCCTCATCGCGCTCGACATGGTCTTCGAAAAGCGGACCGAGCGCCGCGAAACGCGTGCGGACGAATATCTCGAGGAGCACGAGACGCCGGAAGATGTCTCGGTGTTTCCAATCGGGATTCCCATGCTGGCCGGGCCCGGCTCGATCGCCACGGCGATGCTGTTCATGTCGGAGTCGGAAAGCTGGATGGAAAAGAGCGCGGTTCTCTCCGCTATCGGGGCGAACATGGTGCTGTGTCTCTTGGTCTTCCTCGTTGCGTCGCCGCTCGTGAAGGCGATGGGGGAAAGCGTTGCCGGCGCCATCACGCGGATCTTCGGTGTGATCCTGGCCGCTCTCTCGGCTCAGTTGCTCATCGACGGCATCATTGGGGCGTTCGGGGTCTGATCAGTGGCGGTAATGGCGCACAGGGCGCGCCTGGCCGACAGCCGAGACGGCCGTCCAGATCAGCGCCATGGCGATCGCCGCAAGAGCCATCAGCTGAAGCACCAAGTTCAGCGACCATTTTACCCCGATCTGGGCAAGCTTCAGGACGCGCGGGCCAATCTGCTTGGTCAGCGCCACGGCCCGGTCGCCACCGGCTTCCGAAATCAGCTGCAGCTTCTTCACATCCTCCGGCGAGCGGGCCGTTTCCAGAAGCGTCACCGCGCCTGACGGGCTCGTGAGGTCGGCGATCCGGGCGACGGCGGAGAGGTCACGCTGCAGCCGGGCCAGGCCTTCGGCGCTGATGGCGTTGCGGAAAGCTTCCAGCACGCGCTCTTCAAGCTCCGCCATGGGGGCGACTTTGGAAAGCGCATCGCGGACCGCGGCAAAGGCCGTCTCTTCGGGCAGGGCGAGGTCGACGCGCTCGAACAGGTATTCGCGATAGTCCGGGGTCAGCCGGCCGGCGCGGTCGGCGGCTTTCAGGACCGAGATGGCTTCGGCATAGGGCGAGATGCCGGCCGGCTCCGTCGCGCCGATCAGGCTGATGGCGCTCAGGCGCAATTGCAGGCTGTCGATCCGGTCGCCATTGACCCAGTGCTGCGCGCGCCGGACCAGGTCTGTCCGGTCGCCCACCATGGAGAAGGCCGGTCCGCCCGGCTCCTCATAGTCCTCGGTGGCAAGCATCGTGTCCGGGCTGAGGGGCTGGATCCCCCCTTCGCTCGCCGCCTCCGGAGAGGCTGTGCCGGCGGCATCGGTGTCGTCAGACGGTTCGGGGACATTGCCGGGGTGTTCGCCTTCGCGAAGTTCTTCCCTTGCTTCGAGGTCCGGCCTCGGGACCACCTCGATGCGCGGCGGCTCGATGGCGCGCTGATATTCGGCGCGGGTCTCGTTCGGCAGGAAGAGCAAGCCTGCCTTGACCAGGCGCTGATCCTGCGAGCCGGACTCCTCGGCATCGGCTGCGGCCAGAATGGCACGGGCATCGTCGCGTTCGAGCATGACGGGGGCGGCAAGCAGATAGCCGCGGGCGGCTGAAAAGTCGCGCGCATCGAGTTCGCGTGAAATCTGGTCGGCCCAGAAGGCGCGGGCGACATTGCCCTTCGGAACGATCGTCTGGAAGGCCGATTCGATCTCGCGGCGTGTCTCGTTTCGCGCCTGGATGTCAGGGACGTCACCGGCGCTTTCGGCGGTGTAGGCGTTCGTCATCACGCGCGTGCCAAGAACGATGAGCAAAAGCAGGAGGCTGTTGAAGAGCAGCGCCTGGCGCCATGTGCCCTGTCTGCCTGTTTCCCTGCGTCTTCGAAGTCGGGCCATGTGGAGCTGGTTCAACCCTTCCGTCGTTCGCCGCGTATCCGGTGCCGGGAGATATACCGCACAGGCTTGCTGTCTGAAGCAAGCCCGCCAAAGCAGACGGATCAGGTCAATATGGTTAAAGTGTCAGTTTGTCGGCCGATTCACGCCGCATTCCTGTGAAAGGGCATTTAGCACGAAAAATGCAAAGCACATTTGCGAAAACAGGCGACACGCTATATAGGCCCGCCTTGTTGGAGGAGTGGAGACCATGGCAGACGTCAACCTTACGGATTATGTTCCCTCTGACGACGAGGAGTTCATGAACCCGCGTCAGCAAGCTTACTTTCGGGCCCGGCTCGAACAGTGGAAGTCCGATATTCTCGACGGAACAAAATCGACCATCAGCAATCTTCAGGAAGACTCCAGCAACCTGCCGGATCTCGTCGATCGCGCCTCCTCGGAGAGCGACAAGGCCCTGGAGCTGCGCACCCGTGACCGTCAGCGCAAGCTGATCGCCAAGATCGACGCCGCGCTGCGCCGGATTGACGAAGGCACTTATGGTTACTGCGACGAGACGGGTGAACCGATCAGCCTGCGCCGGCTCGAAGCGCGCCCGACGGCGACGCTGAGCCTGGAAGCCCAGGAGCGTCACGAGCGCCAGGAGCGCACGGTCCGCGACGACTGATTTCACATCCCATGAATTGTAAAAGCGGCAGGGTCGTAAGACCGCTGCCGCTTTTTTATCACCCAACGCCCGGCGGGTTTTTGTCGTTGCCGGTCCGTTGCCAGTTACAATGCCACCAGAATCCAAATCGTTTCTTACCCGTTTCTTTCTGCCAGATTAAATCATCAGGCAGAGGGTTAAGAAATTCCGGGAAGGTGTTAGGCTTTTTGCTGTCATAATCCGGAAAATAGCTGATTCTTCTCCCGGCGGACTCCAAATTACTAACGTCTCATTAACCAGCGCAGCCCACAAATGACTGACAGAAAGCATGGGAAAACGATGCAGGGTTCCGCTTCAGGCAATGATGGTGACTGGGCCATGTCGGACCGCCGGGCGCGCGCCGTGATGCGGGACATGGAGCCTGTGCACGAGGCGGCGGCCGGGGCGGAGGACTTCCGCTTTCCCACGCCGCGCGGCGTTCTCTCCAAGGCCGAGATAGAAGCGCTGCTTCGGCCGGACCTGCCGACCATTAATGACAGCGAAGCCTCGGACGAAGCTGCCGAAACCGACCTTGCCGCGCCGGATTTCGATGCGCCGGATAACAGCGCCGGGAGTGAGGAAGGCCAGCGGATTGCCGCGCGCCTGTCGCTGCTCATGGCACAGATTTCAGGGCTGAAGGCAGCGTTCCGGATCGCCGGCCATACGCAGTTCAGCGCCTTCGAGACGACCCTTACCGCCCGCCAGGCACGCCCCGGCGCGGCGTTCATCTGCTTCGGTGAGGCCGATGGCGACGTCTCGCACATGATGGTGCTGCCGCCGGCGCTCGCCGATGCAATGGTGACCCAGGCCTGCGGCGGCGCCCCGGGCGCGGCGATGATGGCTTCGCACAGGGCGCTGAGCGCGATTGACTGTGCCTTGATAGAACAACTCGCAGCCCCGCTTCGCAGCGCGCTGGATGGTGATGTCCGCCTGACCGGGGTCGAAACCGAGCCGGACTATGCCGCCTCGCTTCTGCCATCGCGTACGGGCCAGGAATTCCGCTTCACCGTGAAGTTCGCCGGCCAGTCCGCAGAGCTGGGACTGATCCGGATGGCCCGGAAAGCCGGCACGGAGCAGCCGGTGGCCGAAGAGGCGCCGCGCCGCAAGCCGGTAACCGCCATCCTGACGGCGCGGATCGCGTCGCTCAGCGTGCCGGTGAACCGCCTGTCCGGTCTGAAGCCCGGTGATACGCTCCTTCTGGGCGTACCGGCCGACCAGCCCGTGGAGCTCCTTTCGGGCGGCCGGAATGGTGTCAGTGCCTTCGAAGGCGAGGTTGGGCGCAAGGGCGGCCAGATGGCGGTCCGGATCCGCAAGCGGACCGCCGACTGACGACTGACCCTTATTCGCGGGGCCGTTGAGCCTCTCTGGCTTCGGCGATGCGCAGCTTGCGCAGGTCCGCCTCACGCTTGGCCCAGAGCCGCTTCTGATAATTCGTCGAGATGATGTCGGTGATCACCAGCACCCCAACCACGAGGTAGAAGCTCGACTTCGACATCGCCGCAATCTCGAAGGTGAAGATGTGCATGTGGGCGAGGTGGGCGCCTTCGGTGACCAAGAGCACGCCGACAAGGAAGAGGATGAACAGGCCGAGGACCTCATACATCCGGTTTTTGCGAATGAAGTCAGCCACATAGTCCGCCATCAGCATCATCGCGACGCCGGAGGCGAGAATGGCCACGGTCATGATGGTCAGTTGATAGCGCGTCTCCACGACGCCATCGACGGTTTCCTTCACATTGGCGATCGCCATGGCCGACAGGATGGAGTCGAAGGAGAAGACCAGGTTCATCGTCACGATCAGCGTGATGGCCTGGACGACGGACTTTTCGCTGCCGCCTTCCTCATGCCCGAACTCGTCGACCGTCAGCAGGTGGGTGATTTCCTTCACAGCCGTGTAGATGATGAAGCCGCCGCCCAGCAGCGTCACCAGCGACTGGAGCGTGAATTCGCCATCGAGTACGCGCGGGATCCCGATGGAGAAGAGCGGCTCGGCCAGGACACCGAACAGGGAGACAATGATGATCAGGAGAACGATCCGGAACAGCATGGCCAGCCCGATGCCCCAGCGGCGCACCATGGGCGCCTTTTCGCCGACCCGTTTCGACTCGATGGCGATGTAGAGCAGGTTGTCGAAGCCGAGCACGGCCTGCAGCAGAAGCAGCATCAGGAAGGTGAAGAAGCCGCTCGTCGTGAACAGGTCACCGAAAATCTCAGGCATCGTGCGCCCCCTTTGTCAGTCCATCAGGTCAGGAGCTGGCTTTGTGGAGGCGTGATGCAACAAGCGCAAGGCCTTCATCCTGGCCCGGCGGTCAAATGCATGCCCGCCGGGCGTGCCCGTCAGCCAGCGCCAGTTATCCTTGCTCAAGTTTTGCCGTCTGCATCAGCGAATCCGGGTTGTCGAGCGGCGCCATCTCGTGCGTCTGCTCGATGCCGCCAGTGCGATTATAGATGTCGCGCCAGAAATTGACGCTGCCATCATCGTTCACCGTCACCGTCATATAGGTGATGTGGATCGGCACACGGGTCTTGAACTCGAACTTCTGCCGCGTCTTCGAGGCGACCGTCTGTTTCAGCGTGTCGGCCTCGGTGGTGGAATCGAGCCCGGCAATCCAGCCTGCCATCTCAGTCGGGTTTTCAAGCCGGATACAGCCATGGCTGAAAGCGCGTTCGGCACGGTCGAACAGGTGCTTGCCCGGCGTGCCATGCAGATAGATGGCGTACTGGTTCGGGAAGATGATCTTCAGTTCGCCCAGCGCGTTATTGGCGCCCGGCATCTGAACCAGCCGATAATTCTCAGCCGCGGACGCATCTTTCCAATTGACGGAATAGGCGCTCACTTCCTGCCCGGTGGCACGGTCGATGACCTTGAAGTTGCTGCGCTGGGCATAGCCGGGATCGTTCGCCAGTTTCGGCGCCTTCTCATTGCGGACAATGCTGGCCGGTGTGTACCAGCGCGGATTGGCGACGGCATATTCGACCTCGTCGTTGAAGGCGGGCGTCTCGTGTTCGGGGGTGCCGACGATCGTCCTGACCGTGATCTCCCGTTGGCCGTCCTTCCAGCCTTCCGCGGTGTAGGAGGGGATATTGGCCCAGATGTAGCGCTCGCTCATTGCGCCCTGTTTGCGCCAGCGGTCCATGGACTCGGAAATGCGGACGATCTTCGAGTCCACGCTTTCGTTCATGGCGGCGAGCGTATTCGGGCCGACGACGCCATCCGACTTGATGCCATGGCGACTCTGGAAGGTCTTCACGGCCTCCACGAGGGTCTCGTCATAGCGCTGCGGATCGAGCACCTGCTGGGCCTCTTCAACATCCACGGTTGCGATTTCTGAGGCGGCGGCTGCTGAACTGACCGGCGTTTCCTCATCACTCTGGCCGGCCTTGATGGCATCGTTGACCAGGTTGAACAGGTTGCGGTCTGCGTCATAGCTTTCAACCGCGAGGCGCTCGCGGATGGCTGGAATGCGCGGATCCGTGTCGCCGGCCTCGATGATTTCACCGTCAGCCAGAGAAGGAATGGCCAGCCAGCCGCCATTGTCGCGAATGGCGCGATACTCTGCCAGGGCCTGCTTGAGGGCGACGTATTGCGGCGCTGTCGGCTCGAAGCTCTTCAGCGCTTTCTCGGCATTGCCTTCGCCGGCAATCTTCAGCTGTTGGGGAAGCACCGCATAGGCCGGCGTCTGCTGGGGCGACGGCGCAGACGCTTTATCCCCCGGCCATCCTCCGCTGACAGCCGCCGTCAGGCGCAGCCATGCCTTGCTGAGCGCAATGTCGGCGCTTGCGCGAGTTTCGGGAGACTCGCTCTGGAAGCGCTGCTCGGCGAGTTGACGGAGGTCTGCTTCCGGCAGCGTGTCCGGGGCGAGACCATATTCTGGCAGATGATCGGCCAGGGTCATGAGAGAGACCGCCCCATCCTCGCTCCAGATCGGCTCGAAGGCCGACTGGGTGTAGGCGCGGCGGACCGTCTCGTTCACTTGCGACGCGATGTCGGCCTCAGGCTGTCTGCTGGCCGAATCGCCAAGCATCCGATGCTTGATGGCCCGGGCCATGGGGCTGGTAACGGCCATATTGCCGTCCACGGCTTGCTGTTGAGCGGAAAGGGCAGGTTTGGTAGGGGAGGGATTGAGCCCATTCTGGGCCAACGCCAGTGGCGACGCGGTCGCCATAACTGCCGTAATCAAAACCGTTTTCATGGTTGCCTCGACTGCATTCTACTGTTGCAAGGGCAACGGGGGCGGGATCGCGGCGGTTCCCGCAAATGCCAGTTCCAGCCCGGCAGACCGCTCGTGACACCGTCACCTGAGCAATGGCTGAGCCTTTGTGAAAACCGTTGAAAATCAGATGGATGCCGGCGAAGAAGCAAGGCACCGTATCAGGGCCTGAAAAGGCTGAACTTTTCACTTTATCCGAAGACGGAATATCGCCAGACCGCAACCGGGGCGGGTGAAATTTTCCCGATCTGATTAACGCCGCTTTTGGATTGATTAACCTTTCGGTCTGAGAAGTGGAGGTGAGGATAAGATATGCCGGGCCTCAGAAAGTGCGTCCCGGCGATATCTAGTGTAGACTTGGCGAATCGCCGCACGGGCGAGAAAGCCAGACAGGCGGCAGGAGTTGGGCCTCATGACGGCACGCGCGAGCAGAGACGACGTCACGATCACCACTTTGGACCATGAGGCATCGGGAGAGAACAAGCTCGACAGTCTCGATATGTTGCAGCTTGCTTTCTGGGGCTGTCTGCTGGTGGCTGTCGCCGCCGCCAGTATTGCGATTGCCTGGCCGGGCGCCGTGGGTGGCACCGGCCCGATCCTGCTCATCTCCATGGCCGCCGGCGGCATGGTCTTCCTGCTCTGGGTCCTGAAGGGCGCCGGGCGCCGGCTGGGCCTGTTTCCGCAAAAGGGCGCTGCCGAGGATGCCGTCAACGCCACCATGCCACGCTTTGGCTGGATCGAGTCGCTCGATGAAGCGGTTCTGATCGCCGATCAGGGCGGCGCGCCCATCGCCGCCAATGAGAAGTATCGCGAGCTGAGTCAGATCGCGCTTGCCGGCCAGCAGGATTCTGCCACTGCGGTGACCGTCGACCGCATCTTCAGCGCGAGCCCGGGGCTTGCGGCACCGGTCTTCCGCCTGTCCAAGTCCGCCAAGGCGGGTGAGACCCATCGTGAAGTCCTGCCGGCCATGACGATCGGCTCCGATGCGCTGCCGGTTCAGTATGAGGCGAGCGTGGCCCCGCTGCCGCGCAACCGTGTCGTCTGGCGCCTGCGCCGGATCAATGGCGCGGAAGCCGCGACCGGGGCCGCCGACATGAAGGCGCTATATGTCGAGGATGCCCCGCTCGGTTTCTTTGCCGCCAAGCCGGACGGCACGATTACCTATGCGAATGGCTGGCTGCGTGACCTGATCGGCCTGCCTGAAACCGCCAAGAATGTCCGCCTCGACGACATCATGCGCCCGGAATTCGTGCGCATGCTGGGCCGGGACAAGAAGTCCGGCGCGCCGGGCCGCGCCAATATCATGATCCGCACGCGCGACGGGGTCGAAATGCCCGTGCAGACCATGACGACCTGGACCGGCAAGGGCGCCGACGCCCAGGGCCGCACGGTCGTTGTCGCCAACAGCCAGTCCCAGCTCGAAGGCGAGGGCCGTTTCCTCGCGGCCTCCGCCAGCCGCCCGGCCAAGCCGGAAGGGGACCCGATGTTCGATGACGCCCCGTTCGGCGCGGTCCGCCTCGAAGGCAACTCGGTCGAAAGCGCGATCATTCTCGACTCCAACAAGGCGCTGATGGAAATGGCCGAAGGCCGCTCGGCGCCGGGCACACGCTTCTCGGACCTGTTCTCCGCAGAAGAAGAGGATGGCGAAGAGGGGCTCGCGGCCAAGCTGATCGAGGCGGTCGACAAGCCGATGGGCCTGAAACTTGCCGGCGAAGAGCCGAAAAGCGTCAACGTCTTCGTCACGCTGGACAATATGGGCCAGCCCTCTGTCGCCTACATCATCGACATGACCGAGCAGAAAGAGCTCGAGCTGCGCCTGGCCCAGGGTGAGAAGATGCAGGCCATCGGCCAGCTCGCCGGCGGTGTCGCTCACGACTTCAACAATGTTCTCACCGGCATCATGCTCAACAATGACGAGCTGATGACCCGTCACCCGGTCGGCGACCCCTCCTATGAGAACCTGAAGAGCATCCACGAGTTTTCGGTGCGCGCGAAGGACCTCGTCCACATGCTGCTCGCCTATGCGCGTCAGCAGACCTTCAAGCGCGAAGTCTTCGATGTGAACGACTTCCTGTCCGAGCTTTCCATCCTGCTGCGCCAGATCCTGGATGAGCGCATCGAGTTCCAGAACATCCCGCAGCGCAACCTGCCTTATGTGAAGGCCGACAAGAACCAGCTCGAAACCGCGATCTTCAACCTCGTCACCAATGCTCGCGACGCGATGCTCCAGAAGGGGCGTGCCGGCGGCAAGCTGACCATCCGCTCCTCGCGGGCGACCGCCGAGGATGCCCACAAGCACGGCTTCAATTTCGTCGCCGACGGGGACTATCTGCTGATCGAGATTGCCGACACCGGCCACGGCATTCCGGCCAACATCATGGACAAGATCTTCCAGCCCTTCTTCACGACGAAGGATGTCGGCGTCGGCACCGGTCTTGGCCTTGCCACCGTCTACGGCATCATCAAGCAGTCGGAAGGCTATGTCTGCCCGATCTCCAAGGTCGATGAGGGCACGAACTTTCAGATCTATCTACCAGCCCTCAAGGCTGACGAGATTGCCCAGCCTGAAATCGTCGGGCCGGAAGAAGAAGCCGTCGATCATCGCCCGGTCGATATTTCGGGCCGCGGCAAGATCCTGCTGGTCGAGGACGAGAAAGGCGTGCGCGACATCGCCGTCATGCACCTGATCTCGCGGGGCTATGAAGTCCTCTCGGCCGAGGATGGCGAGGAAGCGCTGGAAATCCTCGAAGACGAGGCTGGCAGCTTCGACCTCATCATTTCCGACGTCGTCATGCCGGGCATGGACGGACCGGCCCTGATCAAGGCGGCGAAGGATTATCTCGGCGATGCACGGGTGATCTTCATCTCAGGCTATGCCGAGCGCGACCTCGCCAAGAAGCTCGACGACGACCGCGAGGTCTCCTTCCTGCCGAAACCGTTCAGCGTGCGCCAGCTCGCCGAACGTGTGAAACAGCAGCTCGGTATGCGCAAGGAACGCGAGGCGGCTTAAGCCCTTTCAGCTCTTATTTCGCCTGCCAGCGGGCACAGATAGCGGTCGGAAGCATCCGGCCGCTTTTCTGTTCCGGGATCGCCATTTCGCCCATCTCGATCCGGCCGCCGAACGGCGCCATCCGGTCGCCCAGCGCCTGACCGAGCGCAATGTGGGACAGGCGTACGGCATAGGCCGTCAGGATGACGAAGAGCGGATTGTCGACCAGAAGCGGGACAATGCCGTCGAGCAGGGCCGGGAAGTCCTCCTCGAAGCGCCAGGTCTCGTTCTTGGTGCCGCGCCCGAATTTGGGCGGATCGAGGATGATGGCGTCATAGCGGTTGCCGCGTCGGCCTTCGCGCGCGACGAATTTCATCGCGTCGTCGGCGATCCAGCGGATCGTGCGGTCCTGCAGGCCGGACATCTCCTGATGCTCCTTGCCGAAGCCATTGGATTTGGGACTGGCGTCGAGGTGGACGACCTCGGCCCCGGCCTGTGCGCAGGCGAGCGACATCATGCCGGTATAGCCGAAGAGGTTCAGCACCTTGGTGGGCCGGCCGGCGGCCTTGATCTGCTCACGCGCATAGGCCCAGTGGATGGAATGCTCCTGGAAGACACCGAGGTGGCGAAAGGGGGTGCGCCGGGCCTTGAACTTCAGCCCGTCCCATTCCATTGGCCAGGTATCGGGGGCTTTCGGATTGAGCTTGCGCCACTGGCCGCGCTCGTCATCGCCCGCCTTGGCGTCGAACCAGGCATCGGCTTTCCAGCTTTTGACCGGGGCCTGGGGCTTCCAGAAAACCTGCGGATCCGGACGGATGATCGTCTGATTGCCGAAGCGTTCGAGCTTCAGGCCGTCGCCGGAGTCGAGGAGGGCGTAGTCCGTCCAGTCATCGGCGAGAAAAAGGGTCTGGTCGTATTTCATTCGAAATCTCTCAGGCAAAGTCTCTCTGGCGCCAGGCTTCATAGGTCATGATGGCCGTCGCCTGGGCGAGGTTGAGGCTGTCGGCGCCGCCGCGCATGGGGATCAGGCAGAGCGTGTCGCACTCGCTTTCGACATCCCGGGGCAGGCCGGCCTGCTCATTGCCCATCAGGATCACCGTGCCCTGCGCCATGTCGATCTCGGTATGGCGCTCGGTGCCATTGACGCTGGCGGCGACCATGTTGAGCCCACCGGCTTTGCGCCAGGCATTGAAGGTGTCGAAATCGGCGCTCGCGAAGGTCATGTCGAAGACCGAGCCCATGGAAGCGCGAACCGCCTCGATGCTGTAAGGGTCGCAACACTGATTGATGAGGATGACGCCGGACAGGGCGGCACAGTCGGAGGTGCGCAGGATGGTGCCGAGATTGCCCGGGTCGCGGACTTCGTAAAGCGCGATCCAGAGATCGCTGGCGGACGGCTGAAGCGCCTGCAGCGACAGGTCTCTCTGTTTGAAGGCGCCGATCACTGATTGCGGATTGTCCTTGCGGGCGACCTGGCCGGCCAGCCGGTCGGGCACCTGCACCACGCGCGCCCCGCTTGCCTGGGCCTTCTCGACCAGCGCCTGGATGAAGCCCCGGTCGATACTGGAGGCCGATACCAGCAGGCTGTCGAGGGCCCAGCCGGCCTGCAGGCCCTGTTCGACGAGGCGGGCGCCCTCGGCCAGAAAGAGCCCGGTCTCCTGGCGCGCCTTCTTGCGCTCCAGACTCCGCATCATCTTGATGAGCGGATTGGCAGAACTTGAAATGATCTCAAGGGACAGCGGCATGGGCGGCCTTTAGCACAGACTTGCCTGAAGGCAATTGATGCGGCATGCATCTGGTTAACGAAGCGCACAGTTCCGGTGGACGACGTGAGATGTGCAGAAGTGGGGACAGCAACACCTTGCCTTTTTAAGGACACGACTCGGGGTTCTGATCTGGTCCTCCAACAAGGAGCCGTACTGAATGGATATTGTTATTGAATATGTCTGGTACGTGATCGGCGGCGCAGCGCTGGTCGGGTTCCTTCTCGCCTGGCTCATGCGGGGGCTGATGCTCGCGGGAAAGCGCCGCCGGGCGACGGTTGAGCGCGATGTCGCCCTGACGGAACTCGAACAGGTCAGGGGCGAACTCGACAGCCTCTATGCCGCCCATCGCCGGCAGAAGCAGGCGCCGCCCGCTGAGGCGGAGGCCGCTGACAGAGACCATGAAGAGCGCCTCGCCCAGCTGACCAATGAACTTGAAGCGACCAAGGCCGAGCTTGACGGCCTGCGCCAAACGCGCGGCGAGGAGGCAGAGGCGGCCGGTCAGGAGAGCACAGCGCTGGCCGATCTGACCTCGCGCAACGCGTTCCTGGAAGAGCGGGTGGGCGAGCTGGAGATCCGCCTGCACGAACAGGCGACCCAGGCGCAGGCCCCCGTTGCCGATGAGCCGGCCGAGCCCGCGCCAAAGCCGGCGCCGAAATCCTCCGTGGAAGAGAACAAGCAGGTCTGGCAGGTCGAGTATCTGCAGACCCGTGTCGCCGCGCTCGAGGAAAAGCTGATCGCGGCGGAGAAGGCTGCCCAGCCGGCCGAAGCGCCGGCTCCCGATGCGTCGCTTGAGGAAGAGCTGGCGCGGTTGCGCTGGCGCAATCGTTATCTCGAAGGACGGCTTGCCTATTTCGAGGAGAAGCCCGAGGCCCCGGCTGTACAGGCCAAAGCGCCTGAGCCGGAACCAGAGCCAGAGCCAGAGCCCGAAGCCAGGGAGGTGTCTCCGGCCCCTGAACCGGCGCCGGATCTTCCCGCCGATGCTGAAGCCCTGAGCGAGGAAACGCCGGCGGTGGACGAGCCCACGACAGAGGCATCCGCCGAGGAGGCCACCGAGCCGGAGGTCGAGGCTGAACCGGAAGCAGAAGCTGAAAACGAGCCCGAAGCTGAAACAGCTGTCGAGCCTGAAGACGAGGGCACGGCGACGGAAACCGTCGCGGAAGAGGAGCCTGTTGAGGTCTCTGCGCAGGATGAGCCTGCGGAAGAGGATGAGCACCCCTCCGACAGGATGCTGCGCGCCCTTGAGGCCAGGGATCAGGCCGCCGGAGATGAGGGTGAAGATGCCGACGAGGAGCCGGCAATCGAGCCATTGGCGCCAGCCTCTCTGGAAAAACCCGAGGGCGAGGCGGACGATCTGACTTTGATTACGGGGATCGGTCCACGCATCCAGAATATCCTGAATGATCTCGGGATCTGGCATTTCCGCCAGATCGCAGGCTGGACACCGGAAAACGAAGCCTGGGTGGACCAGCAGCTGAATTTTGCCGGACGTGTGAGCCGCGAAGACTGGATCAAACAGGCCAATGACCTTATCGCGGCCAATGAGCAGGCCGAGGGCTGAGAAGCCGCCGGGTCTTTCATGTGAGGTTCAGTTGCGCCTTGCCAGTCTGACAGGGACGAATTGAACGAAATTTGAACTTAGGGGTTCTGCCCGCGCTGGCTATAGTGGCGCAAACTGGAGGATGACCATGAACAAGCCCGTCAATTTTGAAGACTCAGAACGTATCGAGATTGATAGCGCACTCCTGAAGGACGCGCCGAAGATCAACCTCTCGCGGCGGGCCATCATCTCCGGGCTTGCGGCCGGCAGCGTCTTTCCCATCCTGTCGAGCTGCACGACCAACCCGTATACCGGCCAGAGCGAACTGGCCTTCATGGGGGACGACCAGATCGCCTCCATGGCGGCGAGCGCCTGGACGGACCTCAAATCGCAGACCCCGCAGACCTCCAATACGCGGCTGAAGAACCGGGTCCTCAATGTCTGGAGCCGGATTGAGCGCGTGACGCCGAAAGCCGGGGAGCAGTGGGACGTCGCGGTGTTCGACTCCGATGACGTCAACGCCTTCGTCATGCCGGGCAACCGCGTTGGCGTGTATCGCGGGATAGTCGACCTCGCCGAGAATGACGACCAGCTGAGCACGGTGCTCGGCCACGAGGTCGGCCACACGATCTATCGTCATGCCAACCGGCGGATGTCGCGGGCGATGCTTGCCCAGGGCGCGCTGGCGGCCGGGCAGGTCGCCGTGTCCTCCTCGGATACGCTCAACGATTATGGCGGTGCGGTTGCCGCGCTCGGCGGGGCGGCCCTGCAATTCGGCGTCGTCCTGCCCTATAGCCGCGAGAGCGAGCTTGAGGCGGATCGCGCCGGCGTCGATTACATGCATTCGGCCGGCTATGACGTGAAACAGTCGATCCGGCTGTGGGAGCTGATGCAGGCGAATGCCTCGTCCAGCCGCCAGCCGGAATTCATGTCGACCCACCCGCATCCGGGCACGCGGATCAATGAGCTGCGCCAATATATCAATGCCAAGGGCTATGCCATCATCTAGCAAGGCGGCCTGTGCGGCAGGAGGGCTGACCCGGCGGGCTTGACCTGCCGGGTCTTTTCGTGTGTACCCCGCCTCTCGCTCAACTATGGGCGGATTTCCTGTGGAAGGTTGCCGGCAGACAAGTCCATTGCCGGGTCAGACCACGGGACCTCAATCGAAAGGCGGCCGGATCGAAAGACCACCGGCCAGAGTATCAAGCCAGAGAGGATGACATGGCTAAGAAATTGCTGGGGCAGCTCAAGCTCCAGATCCCGGCCGGTTCGGCCAACCCGTCTCCGCCAGTTGGTCCTGCGCTCGGTCAGCGCGGCATCAACATCATGGAGTTCTGCAAGGCCTTCAACGCGAAGACCGAGAACATGGAGAAGGGCCTGCCGATCCCCGTCGTGATCGACTATTATCAGGATAAGTCCTTCACCTTCATCACCAAGACGCCGCCGGCGAGCGTGCTCCTGAAGAAGGCTGCCGGTCTCAAGATCGGCAAGCCGAACTCGGGCGCCAAGCAGCCCGGCAAGGACGTCGCCGGCAAGGTGACCACGGCCCAGTGCCGTGAGATTGCCGAGATGAAGATGCCGGATCTCAATGCCAACGACCTCGATTCCGCGACCGAAATTATCAAAGGGTCCGCGAAGTCGATGGGTCTCGACGTGACGGGGTAAGGACATGGCACAGGGAAAACGTTATCGCGCCGCAATGGCGGAAGTGGACGCCACCAAGGCCTATGGTCTCAGTGAAGCCGTCAAGCTCGTGAAGTCGAACGCCAAGGCGAAATTCGACGAGACGATCGAAGTCGCCCTCAATCTCGGCGTCGAGCCGAAATATGCCGACCAGATGGTTCGCGGCATGGTCGCGCTGCCGTCCGGCACGGGCAAGGATGTCCGCGTGGCGGTCTTCGCTCGCGACGCCAAGGCGGAAGAAGCCAAGGAAGCCGGAGCCGACATCGTCGGTGCCGAGGACCTGATGGAGCAGATCCAGGGCGGCATGATGGATTTCGACCGCGTCATCGCGACGCCGGACATGATGGCCGTTGTCGGCCGTCTCGGTAAGGTGCTCGGCCCGCGTGGCCTGATGCCGAACCCGAAAGTCGGCACCGTGACGCCGAATGTCGGCCAGGCCGTCAAGGACGCCAAGGGTGGTTCTGTGGAGTTCCGTGTCGAGAAGCAGGGCATCGTGCATGCCGGCATCGGCAAGGCGAGCTTCAGCGAGGATGCGCTCGAGAAGAACCTCAAGGCCTTCCTCGATGCCGTGATCAAGGCGAAGCCGGCTGGCGCCAAGGGCACCTATCTGAAGCGCGTCGCGCTTTCTTCCTCGATGGGGCCGGGTGTTCAGATCGATACGGCGGACGCGCTGGCGGCCAGCTAAGGCGCCAGAGCAATCCAGAGACAGTGCAGCACCCGGGCCGTCTGGTCCGGGTGTTTGCGTTTCGGGGCGTTTCAGAGTAGCCTCCCGCAAAATGGTGATAGAGCAACCCCGCCGCATGACATTTTGTGCTGGCGAGGGGTTGCGGCGCCGTGGATTACACGTTAACAGGCTCGGCTCGACGGGAGCTCTCCGAACCATTCGGCGGTCTCCCGTTTTCCTGTCCAAGACCATGGGTCATGCCCTTCGGTATGTAATTCCCATGATAGACGGGGTGAGGCGAGGTTAGAGGCTGTCGAAGGCGACGCTTTCGGTCAGTTTGGTTTCGCCAGGCCCTGGGCAGGCGCTGGAGGTGGCGGCAGCCATCGAAGGCGAATTCCCGGGCGCCCGGATGGGCCGGACGCCTTAACTGGAGAACCGTAATGGATAGAGCTGGAAAGCAGGCGGCGCTCGCGGAACTCGAAGAAGTTTTCGAGAATTCCGGTGCAGTTGTCGTTACGCATTATACCGGTTTGAGCGTTGCGGAAATGACGGGGCTGCGTGCCAAGCTCAGAGAGCAGGGCGGGCGGCTCAAAGTGGTCAAGAACCGGATTGCCAAGATTGCCCTTCGCGGCAAGGGCGGTGATGCGGCGACGGACCTTTTTTCAGGTCAGGTGGCAATTGCTTATGCGGAGGACCCGACGGTTCCTGCAAAGGCGACCGCCGAATTTGCCAAGGACAATGAAAAGCTGAAGCTCATCGGTGCCGTCATGGGCGCCGAAGTGATGGACGGGGCTGGCGTGGAAGCGCTTGCCAAGATGCCGTCGCGCGAAGAGCTGATTGCAACCATTGTTGCCCGTCTGACGGGTCAGGCCAGCGAAGTTGTTCAGCGTATCAACGCACCTGGGCAGCAGCTTGCTGGCGCGATCAACGTCATTGGCGAAAAGGCAGCGGCCTAACGTCAGGCATTCAACGCGAAACCAGAACAACCTCTAAACCCGAAACAGAAAGTCGATCAGACAAATGGCAGATATTGCAAAACTTGGTGACGAACTTCTCGGCCTCACCATCATGGAAGCCAAAGAGCTCAACGATTATCTCGAAGAGCGTGGTATCAAGGCTGCGGCAGCTGTTGCTGTTGCCGGCCCGGCAGCAGGCGGCGACGCCGGCGGCGCTGCTGAAGAAGAAAAAGACGAATTCGACGTCATCCTGACCGATGGCGGCGACAAGAAGATCAACGTCATCAAGGTCGTGCGCGAAGTCGTTTCCGGCCTTGGCCTGAAAGAGGCCAAGGAACTCGTGGAAGGCGCTCCGAAGCCGATCAAGGAAGGCGTGTCCAAGGACGAAGCCGAAGAACTCAAGAAGAAGTTCGAAGAGGCTGGCGCCAAGATCGAAATCAAGTAAGCCTTTTCACGGCTTGCTTTGCATGGGATCGTGTCTGCGCGAGGCGCGATTTCAGTAGATTATGAGCGCGGCGGGACCTTTTTGGTCCTGCCGCGTCCTCGCGTTTCAGGTGGCAAGCCGCCTCGTGGCCTCTCTCCCGGGCTTCTGAGCGGCAAGAAACGGAACAAGTGATGGCTCTTTCTTTCACGGAAAAAAAACGTATCCGCAAATCCTTCGGTCGTATTCCCGAAGCCATCGACATGCCAAACCTCATCGAAGTGCAGCGCTCCTCTTACGAGCACTTCCTGCAAATGCACACGGCGCTCGCCGAGCGCACGGATGACGGTCTTGGTGGTGTCTTCAAGAGCGTTTTTCCAATCGTTGACTTCAACGAGCGCGCAACTCTCGAATACGTCTCCTACGAATTCGAACCCCCGAAATTTGACGTTCAGGAGTGCATGCAGCGCGACCTGACCTACGCAGCGCCGCTCAAGGTGCGGCTGCAGCTGGTCGTCTTCGATGTCGACGAGGACACGGGCGCCAAGTCCATCAAGGAGGTCAAGGAGCAGGAAGTCTATCTCGGCGACATCCCGCTGATGACCGAGAAGGGCACCTTCATCGTCAATGGCACCGAGCGTGTCATCGTCTCCCAGATGCACCGCTCGCCAGGCGTGTTCTTCGACCACGACCGTGGCAAGACGCACTCCTCGGGCAAGCTGCTCTTCGCAGCCCGCATCATCCCTTATCGCGGTTCCTGGCTCGACTTCGAGTTCGATGCCAAGGACATCCTGAACATCCGTATCGACCGCAAGCGCAAGCTGCCGGCCACCACCATGCTGTATGCGCTGGGCTACGATACCGATGAGATCATCGACCTCTTCTACACCCGCTCGATCTACAAGCTCGACAAGAAGGGCTGGATCGCGGCCTACCGTCCGGAAGCCTGGAAGGGCCAGAAGCCGGAATTCGACCTGGTCGACGCCAAGACCGGCAAGGTCGTCGCGCCGGCCGGCCGCAAGGTCACCGCGCTGGCCGCCAAGCGGATTGCCGAAGGCGGCACGGAAGAGCTGCTGGTGCCGTCCACGGCGCTGGTCGGCAAGTTCCTGGGCCGTGACATCGTCAACAAGGAAACCGGCGAGATCTTCGGCGAGGCCGGCGACCTGCTCGAGGAAGAGCTGGTCGCGGAACTGCGCGAGCAGGGCCAGAAGTCGATCGAGATCCTCGACATCGACGGCGCCGACCGCGGCCCGTGGCTGCGCAACACGCTGAAGGCCGACAAGAACGAGACGCGCTTCGAGGCGCTGTCCGACATCTATCGCGTCATGCGTCCGGGCGAGCCGCCGACGCAGGAAGCCGCCGAAGCGCTGTTCAACCAGCTCTTCTTCGACGGCGAGCGCTATGACCTCTCCGCGGTTGGCCGTGTGAAGATGAACATGCGCCTCAATATGGCGCTTGAAGATTATGAGCCGGCGGAGGACACGACCCGTATCCTCCGCAAGGAAGACATTGTCGGCGTCATGAAGGTCATTCTCGACCTGAAGGACGGCAAGGGCGAAGTCGACGACATCGACAACCTCGGCAATCGCCGTGTCCGCTCCGTGGGCGAGCTCATGGAGAACAATTACCGCATCGGTCTCGTCCGCATGGAGCGCGCCATCAAGGAGCGCATGTCCTCGGTCGATATCGACACGGTGATGCCGCATGACCTGATCAATGCGAAGCCCGTCGTGGCGTCTGTGCGTGAATTCTTCGGCTCCTCGCAGCTGTCGCAGTTCATGGACCAGACCAACCCGCTTTCGGAAATCACCCACAAGCGCCGTCTCTCGGCGCTCGGCCCGGGTGGTCTCACGCGCGAGCGCGCCGGCTTCGAGGTGCGCGACGTGCACCCGACCCACTATGGCCGGATCTGCCCGATTGAGACGCCTGAAGGCCCGAACATCGGTCTGATCAACTCGCTTGCCACGCATGCGCGGGTGAACAAGTACGGCTTCATCGAAAGCCCGTACCGGAAGGTCAAGGACAGCAAGCTCACCGATGAGGTGGTGTATCTCTCCGCCATGGAAGAGCACCGCTATGCCATCGCGCAGGCGAACGCCACGGTCTCCGACCAGGGCGAGCTTGAGCACGAATTCGTCAACGCCCGCGTCAATGGCGAGGCGACCCTCGTCCCGCGCGAGGAAGTCGAATTCATGGACGTGTCGCCGAAGCAGGTCGTTTCGGTCGCTGCCGCGCTCATTCCGTTTCTGGAAAACGACGACGCCAACCGCGCGCTGATGGGCTCGAACATGCAGCGTCAGGCCGTGCCGCTGGTGAAGTCCGAAGCGCCTTATGTCGGCACCGGCATGGAAGCCGTCGTCGCGCGTGACAGCCGCGCGGCTGTCGTGGCCCGCCGCTCCGGTGTGATCGAGCAGGTGGACGCGACCCGGATCGTGGTCCGGGCGACCGAGGACATCGACTCCGGCAAGTCCGGCGTCGATATCTACCGTCTCGCCAAGTTCCGCCGCTCCAACCAGAACTCGTGCATCAACCAGCGCCCGATCGTCCGCGTGGGCGACGTGGTTTCCGGCGGTGACATCATCGCTGACGGCCCGTCGACCGATCTCGGCGAACTGGCGCTTGGCCGTAACGTGCTCGTCGCGTTCATGCCGTGGAATGGCTACAACTTCGAGGACTCGATCCTCATCTCCGAGCGGATCGTGAAAGACGACGTCTTCACCTCGATCCACCTCGAGGAGTATGAGATCGCCGCCCGCGACACCAAGCTCGGCCCGGAAGAGATCACGCGTGACATTCCGAATGTCGGCGAGGAAGCGCTCCGCAACCTCGACGAAGCCGGGATCGTTGCCGTCGGTGCCGAAGTGAAGGCTGGCGACATCCTCGTCGGCAAGGTCACGCCGAAGGGCGAAAGCCCGATGACGCCGGAAGAAAAGCTTCTCCGCGCCATCTTCGGCGAGAAGGCCTCCGATGTTCGTGACACCTCCCTGCGTGTGCCGCCGGGCGGGGCCGGGACGGTTGTCGAGGTCCGTGTCTTCAACCGCCACGGCATCGACAAGGACCAGCGCGCGCTTCAGATCGAGCGTGAGCAGATCGAGCAGCTGCAGGAAGACAAGGAAGACGAACAGAACATCCTTGAGCGCAACACCTATGCGCGTCTTCACGAACTGCTCGTCGGCAAGGACGCCGCGGCAGGCCCGAAAGGCTTCAAGGCCGGCAAGATCACCGAGGCTGCGCTCGAAGAGCTGCGTCAGAGCCAGTGGTGGGAAATCGCGCTGAAGTCCGAAAAGGCCCAGGGCGAACTTGATCAGCTGCAGACCCGTTTCGACGAGTCGCTGCGTGAGCTTGAAGCCCGCTTCAACGACAAGGTCGACAAGGTCCAGCGCGGCGATGATCTGCCGCCGGGCGTGATGAAGGTCGTCAAGGTCTTCCTGGCCGTGAAGCGCAAGCTTCAGCCAGGCGACAAGATGGCCGGGCGCCACGGCAACAAGGGGGTGATCTCCAAGATCAACCCGGCCGAGGACATGCCATTCCTCGAGGATGGCACGCCTGTCGATCTCGTGCTCAACCCGCTCGGCGTGCCGTCGCGGATGAATGTCGGGCAGATTCTCGAGACGCATATGGGCTGGGCCTCGAACGGCCTTGGCCGGGTCGTCCAGAACGCGCTCGACGAGTGGAACGAGAACCACGACAACGCCATCCTGCGCGAGACCGTGCAGAAGGTGTATGGCGCAGAAGAGAGCCTGCCGGAAACCGACGATGAAATCGTCGAACTGGCATCCAATCTCACGAGCGGCGTGCCGATCGCAACCCCGGTCTTCGACGGGGCGCGTGAAGCCGACATCGTCGAGATGCTGGAGCGGGCAGGGCTCGATTCCTCCGGTCAGGTCACGCTGTTCGATGGCCGTACCGGCGATGCCTTCCGCCGGCCTGTCACGGTCGGGTACAAGTATCTTCTCAAGCTCCACCACCTGGTGGACGAGAAGATCCACGCCCGTTCGACCGGCCCGTACTCGCTCGTTACCCAGCAGCCGCTGGGCGGCAAGGCCCAGTTCGGCGGCCAGCGTTTCGGCGAGATGGAGGTCTGGGCGCTGGAAGCCTATGGTGCCGCCTACACGCTGCAGGAAATGCTGACCGTGAAGTCGGACGATACGGCTGGCCGTGCCAAGGTCTACGAGGCGATCGTCCGCGGGGACGACACCTTCGAGGCCGGTATTCCGGAGAGCTTCAACGTGCTCGTCAAGGAAATGCGGTCGCTCGGCCTCAACGTCGAACTGATCGAAGCCAATGAGGATGACGATGATACGCCAGTGGCGGCCGAATAGGCCGCCGCGAGGCATTCGTGTCGAGTAGAGACTGATTTTTTCTGGCCGGACCCCGGTCCGGTCGCACCCCTCCCAAGGAGCGGAAAACATGCGCCAAGACGTCGCCAGCATCTTCAACAACAACGCCCCGGCTCCGAGCTTCGAGGCGATCAAGATCTCCATTGCCAGCCCGGAAAAGATCCGGTCCTGGTCTTCCGGCGAGATCAAGAAACCAGAAACCATCAACTACCGGACCTTCAAGCCCGAGCGCGAAGGCCTGTTCTGTGCCCGTATCTTCGGCCCGATAAAGGACTATGAGTGCCTTTGCGGGAAGTATAAGCGCATCAAGTATCGCGGCATTGTCTGCGAGAAGTGCGGCGTGGAAGTTACCCTCGCCAAGGTGCGCCGCGAGCGTATGGGCCACATCGAGCTGGCGGCTCCGGTCGCTCACATCTGGTTCCTGAAGTCGCTGCCGTCCCGCATCGCGACGCTGCTCGACATTCCGCTGAAGGACGTCGAGCGCGTACTCTACTTCGAAAGCTATGTCGTCATCGAACCGGGCCTGACCCCGCTCGAGCCGAACCAGCTGCTCACCGAAGAAGAGTATATGGAAGCCCAGGACGAGCATGGCGAGGACAGCTTCACCGCCATGATCGGCGCCGAAGCCGTTCGCGAGCTACTGCGCGCTCTGGACCTTGAATCGCTGGCCGACCAGCTGCGCGAGGACCTGGCCGAGTCCACCAGCGAGCTGAAGACCAAGAAATTCTCCAAGCGCCTGAAGGTCGTTGAATCCTTCCTGGCCTCCGGTGCCAAGCCGGAATGGATGATCATGACGATCGTTCCGGTCATCCCGCCGGACCTGCGTCCGCTGGTGCCGCTGGACGGTGGCCGCTTTGCGACGTCCGACCTGAACGACCTCTATCGCCGGGTCATCAACCGCAACAACCGCCTGAAGCGCCTGATGGAGCTGCGTGCACCGGACATCATCATCCGGAACGAGAAGCGGATGCTTCAGGAGTCTGTCGACGCCCTGTTCGACAATGGCCGCCGCGGTCGCGTCATCACGGGCACCAACAAGCGCCCGCTGAAGTCGCTCTCCGACATGCTGAAGGGCAAGCACGGCCGCTTCCGCCAGAACCTGCTCGGCAAGCGCGTCGACTATTCCGGCCGTTCGGTCATCGTGGTTGGCCCGAACATGAAGCTGCATGAGTGCGGCCTGCCGAAGAAGATGGCGCTCGAACTGTTCAAGCCGTTCATCTATGCGCGTCTCGACGCCAAGGGCCTCGCCGGCACGGTGAAGGCGGCGAAGAAGCTGGTCGAGAAGGAAAAGCCGGAAGTCTGGGACATCCTCGAAGAGGTGATCCGCGAACACCCGGTCCTGCTCAACCGGGCGCCGACGCTGCACCGCCTCGGCATTCAGGCGTTCGAGCCGAAACTGATCGAAGGCAAGGCCATCCAGCTTCACCCGCTGGTCTGTGCCGCCTTCAACGCCGACTTCGACGGCGACCAGATGGCCGTTCACGTGCCGCTTTCGCTGGAAGCCCAGCTGGAAGCCCGCGTGCTGATGATGTCGACGAACAACATCCTGTCGCCGGCCAACGGCAAGCCGATCATCGTGCCGTCGCAGGATATCGTCCTCGGCCTCTATTACCTGTCGCTCGACAAGGACAAGGAGCCGGGCGAGGGCATGGCGATCTCCGACGTGTCCGAGCTGGAGCATGCGCTCCAGAGCGGGAAGCTGTCGCTGCACGCCAAGATCAAGGCTCGCTTCGAGGGCGTCGATGAAGAGGGCAATGAAGAAGTCCGCATCATCGACACGACGCCGGGCCGCTACATGATCGCGTCGCTTCTGCCGAAGATGAAGGGGATCCAGCCGGAAGTCGTCAACGACCTGATGACCAAGAAGGCCATCTCCAAGCTGATCGACGAGGTCTACCGGAACTGCGGTCAGAAGGCGACGGTCATCTTCTGTGACAAGCTCATGGAGCTCGGCTTCCGCGAGGCCTGCAAGGCCGGCATTTCGTTCGGCAAGGACGACATGAAGATCCCGGCTGCCAAGGCGAAGCTGGTCGAGGATACCCGGGCCCAGGTGTCCGAGTATGAGCGTCAGTATGCCGAAGGCCTGATCACGCGCGGCGAGAAGTACAACAAGGTGGTCGACGCCTGGTCGACCTGTACCGACAAGGTCGCCGACGCGATGATGGATGCCGCCGGTGAAGCGGCTGTCGACGAGAAGACCGGCCGCCAGATGGAGACCAACTCGGTCTTCATGATGGCCCACTCCGGTGCGCGTGGTTCGAAGAACCAGATGAAGCAGCTTGCCGGGATGCGCGGCCTGATGGCCAAGCCGTCCGGCGAGATCATCGAGACGCCGATTGTGTCGAACTTCAAGGAAGGCCTGACCGTTCTTGAATACTTCAACTCGACGCACGGGGCCCGGAAAGGTCTGGCCGATACGGCTCTGAAGACCGCGAACTCCGGTTATCTCACCCGCCGTCTGGTCGATGTCGCCCAGGACTGCATTATCGTCGAAGACGATTGCGGCACCGAGAACGGCATCCAGATCGCCGCCGTCATGGAAGGCGCCGATGTTGTGGTGCCGCTGTCGGAGCGCATTCTCGGCCGGACCACCGGCGAGGATGTGAAGAATCCGAAGACCGACGAGCTGATCTGCCCGGCCAATACCTATCTCGACGAAGCCCTCTCGCTTGCGATCGAGGAGGCCGGTGTCGACGAGGTGAAGGTGCGCTCGCCGCTGACCTGTGAAACCAAGACCGGCGTCTGTGTGGCCTGCTATGGCCGTGACCTGGCGCGGGGCACGGTGGTCAACCGCGGTGAAGCCGTTGGCGTCATTGCCGCCCAGTCGATCGGCGAGCCGGGCACGCAGCTCACCATGCGGACCTTCCACATCGGTGGTGCGGCGACCGTGGCCGAGGAATCGTCTGTCGAATCCGCCTTCGAAGGCAAGATCAAGTTCGAGGAGGCCGACACGGTCACCAGGCAGGACAAGACCCTTGTCGTGGTCGGGCGCCAGATGTCTGTCTCCGTTGTCGACGAGGACGGGCGCACCCGCCAGACCTTCAAGCCGGGCTATGGTACGCGTCTCTATGTGAAGGACGGTGCCAAGGTGAAGCCGGGCGACAAGCTGGCCGACTGGGATCCGTTCGCACAACCGCTCGTCTCGGAAATCCCGGGCACGGCCAAGCTGATCGACGTGGTCGACGGCATGACGGCCCGCGAGGAAACCGACGAAGCCACCGGCATTTCGTCCCGCGTGATCGTCGATTATCGCGGCAGCAAGGGCAACGACCTGCGTCCGTCCGTGCTGATCGTCGACGACAAGGGCGAAGCCAAGACGCTGCCGAACGGCACCGAGGCCCGTTACCTCCTGTCGCCGGGCGCCATCCTCTCCGTCAATGACGGCGATGAGGTCGGGGCCGGTGACAGCCTGGCACGGACCGCCACGGGTGGCGCGAAGACGAAGGACATCACCGGTGGTCTGCCGCGTGTGGCCGAGCTCTTCGAGGCCCGCCGTCCGAAGGATCATGCGATCATCGCCGATATCGACGGGCGTGTATCCTATCTCCGCGACTACAAGAACAAGCGGAAGATCGCGATCATGCCGGAAGAAGAGGGCGCCGACCCGGTCGAGTATCTCGTGCCGAAGAACAAGCGCATCTCCTTCCAGGACGGTGACTTCATCCGCCGCGGCGAATATCTCGTCGATGGCAACCCGGCGCCTCAGGACATTCTGAGCTCGCTTGGTATCGAAGCGCTTGCCAATTACCTGGTGGACGAGGTCCAGAAGGTCTATCGCCTGCAGGGTGTGCCGATCAACGACAAGCACATCGAGGTGATTGTCCGCCAGATGCTGCAGAAGATCGAGATCACCGATCCGGGCACGACAACGCTGCTCAAGGGCGAGCATGTCGACCTGCTCGAGCTGGAAGAGGCGAACGCTTCTGTCCGCCGCTCGCGCAAGCAGGACCAGCGTGAGGCCTCCGGTGTGCCGGTGCTGCTCGGGATCACCAAGGCATCGCTGCAGACCCGCAGCTTCATCTCTGCGGCCTCCTTCCAGGAGACGACCCGCGTGCTGACCGAAGCCGCCCTTCAGGGCAAGGTCGATACGCTGGAAGGCCTCAAGGAGAATGTCATCGTCGGCCGTCTCATTCCGGCCGGTACTGGCGGTGGCATGCGCAACTTCCGCCGCATTGCCGGCCAGCGCGACGCGAAGCTCCGTGCCAAGCGCCGCGAGGCCGCCGATCAGGCAGCAGCAGCGCTGCCTGCACCGGATGCGGCGGAATAGGCGAGGTGGAATGCACCCTGATCACAGCCGCCGCCGTCGAGGAGACTTGACGCGGCGGGTTCAGGGTCTTAACACGCGCCGAACGCTGGCTGAGGCCATGAGTTAAATGGTCTCCGGCGGCCCGTTACTGGCGCCGCAATGCCGGCATAGTACGGAATTGGTGGTCCGGTCGGGTCAGGAATGGCCCAATCGGGCTATCTTGGTTTGAACTGGTCCGATGGGGCCATGGAAGAAAGTAGTCAAAAGGCCCTCATGCCAACGATTCAACAGCTTATCCGCAATCCGCGCAAGCCGAAGCCGGCGCGGCAGAAAACACCGGCCCTCAAGGGCAATCCGCAACGTCGTGGCGTTTGTACGCGCGTTTACACGACCACGCCGAAGAAGCCGAACTCGGCGCTTCGGAAAGTGGCCAAGGTGCGTCTGACCACCGGGTTTGAATCGCTTTGCTATATTCCCGGCGAAGGCCACAACCTCCAGGAGCACTCCGTTGTCCTTATCCGCGGCGGTCGCGTGAAGGACCTTCCGGGTGTGCGCTATCACATTCTCCGTGGTGTCCTCGATACGCAGGGCGTCAAGAACCGTAAGCAACGCCGTTCGCATTACGGCGTGAAGAAACCGAAATAAGGGTCGCCAGCCATGTCTCGTCGTCACCGCGCAGAAAAACGCCAGGTCCTTCCGGATCCGAAGTTCAAGGACATCGTGATCTCGAAGTTCATGAACCAGATCATGCTGGATGGTAAAAAATCGACCGCCGAACGCATCGTTTACGGTGCCTTCGACCTGGTCGAGGACAAGGCCAAGAAGGACCCGGTGGAGGTTTTCCACTCCGCGCTCGAAGCCATTTCCCCGGCTGTCGAAGTGCGTTCGCGCCGTGTGGGTGGCGCAACCTATCAGGTTCCGGTCGAAGTGCGCCCCGAGCGCCGTCAGGCCCTGGCCATTCGCTGGCTGGCGGCTGCTGCCGGTTCGCGCAACGAAAACACCATGCGTGAGCGTCTCGCCGGCGAGCTTCTGGATGCTTCGCAGGGCCGTGGCGCGGCTGTGAAGAAGCGCGAAGATACGCACCGCATGGCGGAAGCCAACCGCGCTTTCTCGCACTACCGCTGGTAACAGACACCCAACACCGTTCCCCTCCCGGAGCAAGACAACAAAGGTAATCCCATGGCCCGCGAATACACGCTGGAGCGTTATCGTAACTTTGGCATCATGGCGCACATCGATGCCGGCAAGACGACCTGCACCGAGCGCATCCTGTTCTACACCGGCAAGTCCCACAAGATCGGCGAAGTCCATGACGGCGCCGCGACGATGGACTGGATGGAGCAGGAGCAGGAGCGCGGTATCACCATTACCAGTGCTGCCACGACGACCTTCTGGTTCCGGACCGAGGACGGCAAGAACCCGACCGGCATCTATGGCGACACGCCGCAGGAAGCGAAATTCCGCTTCAACATCATCGACACGCCCGGACACGTCGACTTCACCATTGAGGTCGAGCGTTCCCTGGCTGTGCTCGACGGTGCTGTCTGCGTTCTGGACGCCAATGCCGGTGTCGAGCCGCAAACCGAAACCGTCTGGCGTCAGGCCGACCGTTACGAAGTTCCGCGCATCGTGTTCGTCAACAAGATGGACAAGACCGGCGCCGACTTCTTCAACTGCGTGAAGATGATCAAGGACCGTACGGGCGCCACGCCGGCTCCGATCCAGCTGCCGATCGGCGCCGAGCACGAGCTCGAAGGCGTCGTCGACCTGATCACGATGAAGGAGTGGGTCTGGGAAGGCTCCGACCTCGGCGCGTCCTGGGACGTCCGTGACGTGCGCGACAGCCTTCGTGAGCAAGCCGAAGAAATGCGCGGCGAGCTGGTCGAGCTGGCTGTCGAGCAGGACGAAGAGGCGATGGAAGCCTACCTCGAAGGCAATGAGCCGGACGAGGCCAAGCTGCGCGAACTGATCCGCAAGGGCACGCTGACCATGGCTTTCGTGCCGGTGCTTGGCGGTTCGGCCTTCAAGAACAAGGGCGTCCAGCCGCTGCTGAACGCTGTCATCGACTATCTTCCGGGCCCGCTCGACGTGCCTGCCTATATGGGCTTCAAGCCGGGCGACGAGGAAGAAGTCCGCAACATCCCGCGTCATGCCGACGACAATGAGCCGTTTTCCGGTCTTGCCTTCAAGATCATGAACGACCCCTTTGTCGGCTCGCTGACCTTCCTGCGCATCTATTCGGGCACGATCACCAAGGGTGGCTCGATGCTCAACTCCACGAAGGGCAAGCAGGAGCGCATCGGCCGCATGATGATGATGCACTCGAACTCCCGCGAGGAGATCGAGTGGGCCGGTGCTGGCGACATTATCGCCCTGGCAGGCCTGAAGGAAACGACGACCGGCGACACGCTCTGCGACAAGTCCGACCCGGTGGTCCTCGAAACGATGACCTTCCCGGACCCGGTGATCGAGATCGCTGTCGAGCCGAAGTCCAAGGCTGACCAGGAAAAGATGTCGGCAGGCCTTGCGCGCCTTGCCGCGGAAGACCCGTCCTTCAAGGTCGAAAGCGACATCGAGTCCGGCCAGACCATCATGAAGGGCATGGGCGAGCTTCACCTCGACATCCTGGTCGACCGCCTCAAGCGCGAGTTCAAGGTCGAGGCCAATGTCGGCCAGCCGCAAGTGGCCTATCGCGAGGCGCTCGGTCAGCCGACCGAGATCCTCTACACGCACAAGAAGCAGTCGGGCGGCTCCGGCCAGTTCGCCGAAGTCAAGATCCAGTTCGAGCCGCTTGAAGCCGGTTCGGGCTTCGTCTTCGAAAGCGCGATTGTCGGCGGTGCTGTGCCGAAGGAATACATCCCGGGCGTGGAAAAAGGCCTGACGCAAGCCAAGGAAAACGGTCTTCTCGCGGGCTACCCCGTGACCGACTTTAAGGCGACGCTGATCGACGGCAAGTTCCACGACGTTGACTCCTCCGTGCTCGCCTTCGAAATCGCGTCCCGCGCGGCCTTTCGTGAGCTGCGCACCCAGGCCGATCCGAGGCTCATGGAGCCGGTGATGAAGGTCGAGGTGATTTCGCCGGAAGAGTATATGGGCGACATTATCGGCGACCTGAACTCGCGTCGCGGCCAGATCCAGGGCTCCAATCCGCGCGGCAATGCCGTTGTGATCAGTGCCTTCGTGCCGCTCGTGAACATGTTCGGCTATGTGTCGAACCTGCGGGGCATGTCCCAGGGACGTGCGCAGTTCACCATGCAGTTCGACCACTATGCCGAAGTGCCGAAAGCCGAAGCTCAGAAGATCGTTCAGGATCTGGCTGGCTAAGCTGGTTGGTGGCTGGCCCGGTCCGGATACGTCCGGCCGGGTGGGATGAAATGAAAGATTTGAAGTGAAGGAGAGGCCAAATGGCCAAGGCAAAGTTTGAGCGGAGCAAGCCGCACGTAAACATTGGTACGATTGGACACGTTGACCACGGCAAGACGACGCTGACGGCGGCGATCACGCTGGTGCTTCACGAGAGCTGGGGCGGTGAGTCGAAGTCGTATGAGGACATCGACAACGCGCCGGAAGAGAAGGCACGCGGGATCACGATCAACACCGCGCACGTGGAGTATGAGACCGAAGCGCGCCACTATGCGCACGTCGACTGCCCGGGCCACGCCGACTATGTGAAGAACATGATCACGGGTGCCGCGCAGATGGATGGGGCGATCCTGGTTGTGAACGCGGCTGACGGCCCGATGCCGCAGACGCGCGAGCACCTTCTGCTGGCGCGCCAGGTTGGCGTTCCGGCGATCGTGGTGTTCCTGAACAAGGTCGACCAGGTCGACGATCCGGAGCTTCTGGAACTGGTCGAGATGGAAGTCCGCGAGCTGCTCAACGAGTACGACTTCCCGGGCGACGAGATCCCGATCATTGCCGGGTCTGCGCTGGCGGCGGTCGAAGGCCGTGACGAGGAGATCGGCAAGAACAAGGTCCTGGAGCTGATGGCGGCTGTGGATGAGTACATCCCGACCCCTGAGCGTCCGCTGGACAAGCCGTTCCTGATGCCGGTGGAAGACGTGTTCTCCATTTCGGGCCGCGGGACGGTTGTGACGGGCCGCGTCGAGACGGGCATCATCAAGGTTGGTGACGAAGTCGAGATCGTGGGTATCCGCGACACGCAGAAGACGACGGTGACGGGCGTGGAAATGTTCCGCAAGCTGCTCGACCAGGGTCAGGCCGGCGACAATATCGGCGCGCTGATCCGCGGCATCGACCGTGAAGGCGTGGAGCGCGGCCAGGTTCTCTGCAAGCCGGGTTCGATCACGCCGCACGCGAAGTTCGAGGCCGAGGCCTACATCCTGACGAAGGAAGAGGGTGGCCGTCACACGCCGTTCTTCACGAACTATCGTCCGCAATTCTACTTCCGGACGACGGACGTGACGGGTGTTGTCACGCTTCCGGCGGACAAGGAAATGGTTCTTCCGGGCGACAACGTCAAAATGGACGTCGAGCTGATCACGCCGATCGCGATGGACCAGGGCCTGCGCTTCGCCATCCGCGAAGGCGGCCGTACCGTCGGCGCCGGCGTCGTCTCGGCGGTGAAAGAGTAAGACA
>NZ_NCST01000081.1 GCF_002088975.1 Henriciella aquimarina | reverse complement strand
GCTCAGCAACTGTATTGGATGTCATGTTTTCTGAGTTTTGCGTTGAGGATTGTGAGGAGTTTTCTGGCGATAGCGATGAGGGCGAGCTTTGGAGGTTTTCCAGCGGTTCGCATGGCGCAGTAGGTCTGCTTGAGCCTTGGGTGATGGCGCGAGGCTGAGAGGGCGGCGAGGTAGAGTGCTTCGCGCACCCTTGCGCGCCCGCCCCAGACCCGGCGTTTTCCCCTGAAGCTTCCGCTTTCATGGGCATGGGGAGCAAGGCCTGCAAGGGCTGCGATGGGTCTTCGGGCCAGGTGTCCGAGCTCTGGCAGGAAGGCGAGCAGGGCTGCGGTTGTGACCGGTCCGACGCCCGGTTCGCTGGCGATGAGGCGGGCCCGGCCAGCCAGGGTGTCATCGGCCTCGATATGGACCGCGATCTCCTTGTCCATGGTGACGATCTGTCGGGTCAGGCCTGCGATCCTGGCTTTCAGCCGCCGCACCAGCGGGCCGCAGCGATAGCGTTCGAGCTGGTTGAGACAGGCTTTTCGGGCTTCAACAAGATCATGCCGGTAGGCGTGAAGCTCGCGCAGGACCTGCACGCCGGGTGCGGGTGGGACGTGCACCGGCAGGCTGATCTGGCCGGCCATGGCCGACAGGAGCCGGGCATCGACACGGTCTGTCTTGGCCAGCACGCCAGAGGCGCGGGCAAACTCGCGCGCCTGGCGCGGGTTGACCCGGTACATCCGCACGCCAGCCTGGCTCATCGCCCGTTCGAGCGCTTCGCCATAAGGGCCTGTGGCCTCGAAGACGATGGATGGGGGAGCCAGCAGACAGAGGGTATCGAGCCCTGCCGCATCATTGGACAGCCGGTGAAAGCAGCCGTCACGCGGATCGAAGACATCGAGATGCGTCTTGGAAATATCGACGCCGAGAGCAGGGTGTGACATGAAGAAAATCCTGTCCTTGTCATACGGGGTCGGCTGTCACCGCCCCTGGCAACTGTTCAGGCGACACAACTGTCGTACCCGGCAGGCGAGCCCCTGGCTGAGCCACGATCCGTCAAATCAAGGATGAGAACGGGGTCTCGCCTGCCACCCCTCTATCGCACACTTCAAACAGACAAGGATGAGGCCTGAAGAAGCGGCCTGCTATAGCGCTCACCCTGAGCGAGGTCGAAGGACGAGCGCGGGCTTCAGAGCCGTTCCAGCAGGCCGGGCAGCCGCTCAATGGTCGCGATCTGGCGGAAACGCTCCTGGCCTTCCGGCGGCTCGGCATGTTCCAGGTCCCAAGTCAGGTCATGGGGGACATGCACGCCCCAGCTGCCCGCCTCGATAGCCGGGATGACATCGGACTTCAGCGAATTGCCGACCATCATGGCCGCGTCCGGGCCGCCTTCGGTCTGGCCGAAGATGCGGGCATAGACGTCGGCTGTCTTGTCCGACACGATTTCGACCCCGTCGAAATAATCGCCGAGGCCCGACTGGGCGAGCTTGCGCTCCTGATCGAACAGGTCGCCCTTGGTGATCAGGATCAGCGAATAGTCCGGAGCGACCGCCTCCAGCGTGTCATGCACGCCGGGCAGCGTCTCGACCGGATGAGACAACATCGCCCGGCCGGCCTCGAGGATTTCCTTGATCGTGGAAGCGGGCACCTTGCCGCCCGTCACCTCGATGGCGGTCTCGATCATCGACAGGGTGAAGCCTTTCACGCCAAAGCCGTAAAGCCCGATATTGCGCCGTTCGGCGGCCAGCAGCTTGTCGCCGACATGCCCCGGATCGGCATAATCGGCCAGCATGGAGTGAAACTGCTCCTGGGTGAGCCGGAAGATGCTCTCATTGTGCCAGAGCGTATCGTCGGCATCGAAGCCGATTGTCGTAATCGAGCGGGCCATGGCCGGGGAGGTACACGCGGCGGCCGGCCTGCGCAATGCACCACTCCGTCCTCTCTTTTTTGAGGGCTTGAACCCTGTGCGGGGTGACGCTGCGCCTGCTGACGATTATGCAGCTCCGTGATCGCCATCAACGCCGTGAGGACCTCAGCCCCGTGAAATTCCAGCTTATCCGCCTGTTCCTCGTCTGGCTGTCGGTCTTCGTGCTCGTCACGGCCGGCCTGCTCCTGCTCGCGCATTTCGCGCCGGGCATGTCGCTCTGGCTCAGATCTTTCGTGCTGACGGTGATCATCGTGCCGTGCATCATGTATTTCATCGGGCCGTTCGCCGCCCGCATCGCCCGGCAGGCGACCCGGCCGGAAGAACAGCCCTAGACCGGACGCGCGAAAGCCCCCGCCTGTTCAGGGGCAGGCGGGGGCCTCACGCGCGAAGGGCATCCGACGAGGAGCCCGGTCAGTCGCCCTTGCGCTGTTTCACTTCCTCTTCCTGGGCCACGGCGCGGTCTTCGGCATCGAAGACGATGTCGGCCTCCTCGCCCTTGCCATAGTCGCGGGACTTCTTGGCCAGGCGCGACATCGACTCCTGCATGGTGCCGGCGCCCATCGCCATGGATTTCTGCGCCGAGATGCCGACGCCTTCTGCGTCATCGAACTTGGCGAATTCCGCGCCGAGGAAGACCACTTCCCAGCCCTTCGCCTCGACCCGGTCGAGCGCGGCCTTCGCGCCCTCCTTCGTGATCTCGCGCGAGGAGTTTTCCAGCCCGTCGGTCATGATGACGATGACGGCCTTTTCCGGATTGTCGGCTTCGGCGGTGGCAACGATCCGGCCGATGGCATCGAAGAGCGGGGTCATGCCGCGCGGGGCGACCTCGTCATTGCTGACGGCCTGCCACTGGGCCGGCGCCACATTCTTGCGCAGGACGTCGAACTGCAGGCCCTCCTGGGCATCGAACACCGCCACCGTGACGGCAGTTTCCAGGTCGTCGGCCTCGCCCTCTTCGGCCTTGCCCACCTCGGCGGCATAGGCGTTCACCGAGGACAGCGCCTCGTCCCAGATCGACGACATCGACCCGGTCCGGTCGAGCAGGATATAGCTTTGCACGTTGTGTCCTCCAGCAACGGGATCGGATGTGGCCTCGGGCGCCGGGGCCGGTTTGGCTGCCGCGCCGAAGGCCGCCAGGGCCGCCGTGGCTGACAGGATCATTGTCCGTATCATGATGGTCTCCTCTTCCTCCTCGAAGCCCCACCCTAAGGAGCCCCAATGGGAAAAGGCTGCGCCCCGAATGCGGCGGCGAGGGGGCGGGTTTGGGGTAACAGGGTGGTCATCTTCGGGCGCCGGACCGGAACCATTGCGTCCGCTCGCCGGTTTGTTCTGCACAAAAGCAAAGGGAGGACCTTATGGATCCGGTCGCAATTCTCATCTGGCTCGTTATCGGCGGTGTCGCCGGCTGGCTCGCCGGCCAGGTCATGCGCGGGGCCGGCTTCGGCCTGCTCGGCAACATCATTGTCGGCATCGTCGGCGCAGTGCTCGGCGGCGCCATCTTCGGCGCGCTCGGCATCACCTTTGGCGGCATACTCGGCTCACTGCTCGGCGCCTTCCTCGGCGCCTGTATCCTGCTCTTCCTGATCAGCCTGGTGAAACGGGCCTGACGGCAGACACAGCTGACACGAGACGCCCCGGCCCGAACGCCGGGGCGTTTTCATTTCCGCGCCGGAAATCCCGCTTGCCCCGGCGGCGCTTCTGAATATGGTGCGCCGCGACACCAGACCTGCAGTTCCAACGGAGCATGATACCCCATGGCCAGCCCTGCCAATCCGCCGAAGAAAGTCGTCCTCGCCTATTCCGGGGGGCTCGACACCTCGATCATCCTGAAATGGCTGCAGACGGAGTTCGGCTGCGAGGTCGTCACCTTCACCGCCGATCTCGGCCAGGGCGAGGAGCTGGAGCCGGCGCGCGAGAAGGCGCTGCAGATGGGCATCAAGGAAGAGAACATCTTCATCGAGGATTTGCGCGAGGATTTCGTGCGCGACTATGTCTTCCCGATGTTCCGCGCCAATGCTGTCTATGAAGGCGTCTACCTGCTCGGCACGTCCATCGCGCGGCCTCTCATCGCCAAGCGCCAGATCGAGATTGCGCAGCGCGTCGGCGCCGATGCGGTCTGCCATGGCGCGACCGGCAAGGGGAATGACCAAGTCCGCTTCGAGCTCGGCTATTACGCGCTCGCCCCCGACATCCGCGTCATCGCCCCCTGGCGCGACTGGGACTTCAAGGGCCGCGCCGACCTCATCAAGTTCGCCGAGGAACAAGGCATCCCGGTGCCCGCCGACAAGCGCGGCGAAGCCCCCTTCTCCGTCGATGCGAACCTTCTCCACACCAGCTCCGAGGGCAAGGCGCTGGAAGACCCGGCCGAGGAAACCCCCGACTTCGTCTATCAGCGCACCGTGAACCCGGAAGACGCGCCCAACGAGCCGGAATACATCACCGTCCAGTTCGAGAAGGGCGACGCGACCGGCATCAATGGCGAGGCGATGAGCCCGGCCACGCTGCTCACCGCGCTCAATGAATATGGCCGCAAGCACGGCATCGGCCGGCTCGACCTGCTGGAAAACCGCTTTGTCGGGATGAAGTCGCGCGGCATGTACGAGACGCCGGGCGGCACCATCCTGCTGACGGCCCATCGCGGCATCGAACAGGCCACGCTCGACAAGGGCGCGGCGCACCTGAAGGACGAGCTGATGCCGAAATATGCCGAGTGCATCTATAACGGCTTCTGGTGGGCGCCCGAGCGCGAAATGCTGCAGGCCGCCATCGACCATTCGCAGATGTATGTCACCGGCGAAGTGCGCCTGAAGCTCTACAAGGGCGGGGTCCACCTGGTCGGCCGCTCATCGCCCTACTCGCTCTATTCCGAAAGCATCGTCACCTTCGAGGACGACCGCGGCGCCTATGACCAGAAAGACGCCGAAGGCTTCATCAAGCTCAACGCGCTGCGCCTGCGGCTTCTGGCCGGGCGGGACAAGGAAACGGGGCGGAATTAGGCTTGCGCCAGCGATTGTGTCAACTTTTCTGACCTGGAGCCGAAGGATCCCGACATCCTAGCGATAGTTCTGTTGACTTGCCGAACCCATTGTCTGTCGTTCACAACTTCCATGCTGAAGGGTGCGTTTGGCGATCCCAAGACGACTGCAAGTCCCGAAGTAATCGGAAACACTATTCCTCTGAGCGGATGAGCGGAAGTTTGGCCTGGCACAGAAACGGACGCCACGGGCAGGCTTCCGAGTACAAACGAAAGCCCTAGCGGAAGCGCAACATACCACATTCGCATAGAATTCACTCGGTCCGAGACGGCGGGAATGCGCTCGTATCGACCTGCCACTTCACCAGCTTTTCTTCCATTCTGGGCATCGCCCCCTTTCAATAGAGCAGCAAGCTGCTGATCGCTTAGCGTCGAGTACTCATCACCGGTCATCTTTCGAAAAACAGTCAGAACTTCTACATCCAACGCGCGGCGGCCAGAACTGTATTCGGCTAGTATGCGAGTTTCGTTTATGGTCAGCGATATTCCGCTAGATTTTTCTATCTCCCTTGATGCGATAGCCAACTTTTCTAGGCTGTCTGGTGCCGTCTCATGCTTCAGAAAGTCGGGGGAGCGTCGCCATTGAAGCAGTATGTACTCTCGCAAGAATCTACGACCGGACATACTAAGTTGCGGAGCAATTCCACTGCCTACATCATCTATAACTTTGTCGGCGATATCTTTGTATCTACCTTCGATCTTGGATAGCTCTTTCTCGACCGAGTAGTCTCGCTTCCCGTCGGAGGAAACTAGGGTATTGTGCTGCCTAATGTAAAATATTGACGCGGCGTCCCTGTGCTCTACTCCACGCTGCGGCTTGTCACGATCATAGTACCAAAATTTGCCGTCCTCGCTCTTGAAGCGTTCGATATGTTGCTGAGGGACGAAGTGATGTTTCTTGGGATTACTCAACGAGATTTCCTTATTCCTGTGGCCCGCAGACTGAGTCGGCATCGTCAACTTTAAGGCTGAATGGGCATATCCTGCCATTCAGCCATAGCCAGCCTCTTTCAATCTGATTTCGCCGGTCAAGGGTATACTCCTGCGGACGAGAAGCGCCCTTGACCGGCGAAATCAGATTGAACACCGCGCCTCACACATTTCGAATCCGCGTTGACACCCCTGCCCTACCCCGCTATGTCCCCGCTCCATGATACATATGACGCTCTATTATTGTTGCTCCTAGCACCCTGACGCGCCCCATCGGTGGCGCGACCTGAGCCATATGGTCTTCAACCCTTACAATCGATCGCTGACGCCTGATCCGGGCTGCTTGCTCCCAGCCGCGCTGTAAACGCGGCCCCGTTCACCAAGACAGGGAGTGGCCACGGTGAGAGGTTCGATTCCTCGGCAGCCCACCAGGGCGCTTTGCGATCACACAAACAAAAACGGCCGCCGCCTCCATGCCGCGCTGCAATCGCGGTCCCTTTCCAAGGTGGAGTGGCAGGGCAATGGGGTTCGATTCCCCGGCGGCCGTCCACTTCTCAATCCTGCGAAGGGACAATCGCTCCCCCCTTCGACCCGCATTCGCGGGCCACTTCCCCCGCAGGCGGGGGAAGAAAGGATCACCCCCCAAGCGTCCTGATCACCTCCCCCGTTCACGGGGGAGGTGCCGGCAGGCGGAGGGGGGACGCCACAGGCGCTGCCCTTAGCCGCGATGGCCTTTATCCTCCCCCCAAACCTTACAGCCAGCCCCATCGACAAGGGCCCCGGCTTCCCGGCATATGAGGGGCAAGCGTTCTCAGAAGGAGACACCCATGCCCATCCGCACCGCCCTTGCCGCCGCGCTCGTCCTCATCGCCGCCCTGCCCGCGCTCGCGCAAGCAGACAGCCACGATGTCTTCGGCACCTTCTTCACCGAGGAAGGCACCTCGCGGGTGACCATCGAGGATTGCGGCGACGGCAGCCCGTGCGGGCGGGTCAGTTGGATCGATCCGGACTCGCTGGACGACGGCAAGACGCCGGAAACGGCGAAGACCAAGGCGGGTGAACCGGTGCTCGGCCTGCTGATGCTGCACAGCTTCGAGAAGAAGAAGCGCGACTGGCGCGGCGGCAAGATCTACGATCCGAAGGAAGACAAGACCTATTCCTCGCGGCTGAAACGGCTCGAGGATGGGCGCCTGCAGGTGAAGGGCTGCGTCGGCCCCTTCTGCCAGACGCAGGTGTGGCGCGAATATACCGGCGGCTAGAGGCCGTGACATCGCGGGTGCGCTCGCCTAGCCTGTTTCCCGAACGACGTGTGGGGAGACGCCGATGCTGAAACCGTTTCTGGCCGGGCTGGCGGGCCTTGGCCTGATGGCGCCGGGGGCGCTGGCCGATGAGACGCGCGATCCGGAAGCGGCCGGTCGCTACTGGTTCCAGGCCGCCGAAGTCTGCATCCAGGCCGGGGAAGACACAGAGGTGACGCCCGAGGAGCAGGTGAAGCTCTGTTCGGAGCTGCTCAACCTGATGAAAGCCAAGTTCGACCAGCCGGACTATGCGCCGCAAAGCCCCTATGAAGCCAATTTCTACTGGTTCGCCCGCGGCGCCATCCAGGCCCAGCTTCAGGGCGCCTTCGGCGAGATTGACGGGGTGCGCTCGAAACGTGTCTGCGAGCGCGTCGAGGCCCAGGCCGCCGCCTTCGCGAAGATCGACAACACCGCCTGGCCGCAGGACTATCGCGACATGGCCGACCGTGTGAACGAGAGCGTTGAGGGCCCGCTCAAACGGTGCCGCCACGAATTCCCGGCGGGCTAGGCCCAAGACCGCCCGTCTCTACGCATTCCTACGGATTGCCGCGCGCCCGCGAGAGGCGGAGCGTCGATGCGCGAGGCTGCAAGAGGGAGGCACTCCATGGGCAATCTTACCGTCGATCCGCTGGCCATTGGCGCCCTGATCGGTTTCGGCTGCCTGATGCTGATCATGATCGGGCTGGTCGTCTGGCTTGTCCTGAAGGCAGGCAAGAAACCGGGCGAGCTCTAGGTTGTGGACTCATAAACCCTGGTCCAGAGTCGCGTTGAGGCGAGGGCGATGGCTGCGAGGAAGTTCCTTGCGAGCTTGTCGAAGCGTGTTGCGCATCGTCTGAAGTGCTTGAGTTTGTTGAAGTATCGCTCGACCAGATTGCGCTGGCGGTAGATGTCCCTTGCGACTGAGCGCTGGACTTTGCGGTCCCGCTGGGTGGGAATGTGAGCCTCCGCCCCGGCCGCTTCGATCTGCTCGATCAGGGCACGGGCGTCATAGCCCCGGTCGGCGACGACATGACGGGCCTGCCTCAGGCTGGCGATCAGGGCGGCCCCGGTGGCCTTGTCGCTGGCCTGGCCGGGCGAGAGCGCCAGGCGGATGGGCAGGCCGGCCTCATCGACCACGGCATGGATCTTGGTGCTCAGTCCCCCGCGAGAGAGACCGATGGCGTGATCCGGCCCCCCTTTTTTCCGCCTGCGGCGTGCTGGTGGGCGCGGATGATAGAACTGTCGATGAAGGCCATGGATTCCGGGCTCTGCTGCGCCAAAGCGTTGAAAACATTGATCCAGACGCCAGCCTTCGCCCATCTGTTGAAGCGGTTGTAGACCGTCGTGTAAGGGCCGTAGCGTTCCGGCAGGTCACGCCAGGGCGACCCCGTCCGCAGAATATAGAAGATGCCGTTCAGCACCCGGCGGTCATCGGTCCGCGCCACCCCGCGCGGCTTGTTCGGCAACAAGGGCGCAATGATCGCCCACTCCGCATCGCTCAAATCAAAACGGGCCATGAGACACCTCCTTCAAGGCAAGTGAATCATGACCCGTCCAATATGGGAATCCCGCTTATGGGTACAGAACCTAG
>NZ_NCST01000080.1 GCF_002088975.1 Henriciella aquimarina | reverse complement strand
TGGACGCCACCCATGGCCAGGAACCCGGCGCGCGCTATGTCGCCCCGGCGCCGGAGACAGGCTTCCTCGCCGCCGCCCAGCGCGACCCGAAACCGCTGAAGATTGCGCTCTGGAGGAGCGCGCCCAATGGCGTGACACCGGACGCGGAAGCCGCTGCCGGGCTCGAGGCCACGGGCAAGCTGCTCGCCTCGCTCGGCCATCATGTCGACGCGGGTGGGCCGACGCTCGATGGCGAGGCGCTCGGCAAGGGCATGATGATGATGGTCTCCTCCTTCATGGCCATGGTCGCCGATGAGCGCGAGCAGGCGCTGGGCCGCAAGACAGGACCGGAGGATTTCGAACCGGTGTCGCTGCGCTTCATCGAGCTTGGCCGCACCATCCCGATGGCCGAGCTGGTGCGCACGAATAATGCCTTCCAGGAGGCCGCCTATGCCTTCGAGACCTTCATGGACGCGGGCGGCTATGACCTCATCCTCGCCCCAACGCTCGCAAGGCCACCGGTCGAGTTGGGCGTGCTCAGCCTCGATCCGGCCGATTTCGATGCCTATGGCGAGGCAGTGACGGGCTTTGCGCCCTGGTGTCCCATCTTCAACCAGACCGGTTGGCCGGCCATTTCGCTGCCGCTGCACTGGACGGGAGACGGCCTGCCGCTGGGCATGATGTTCGGCGCCCGGCTCGGGCGTGAGGACCTGCTCTATGCGCTGGCTGGACAGATCGAACGCGCTGCGCCATGGACAGGCCGGAAACCGCCGATCTGGTTTGGATGAATTTATGGACGAGACACTGACGACACAGGCCGGAGGCTGTCACTGCGGCGCCGTGCGCTTCGAAGTCGACCTGCCCGCACATGTCGAGGTGGAGGATTGCAACTGCTCGATCTGCGCGATGAGCGGCAATGACCACATCATCGTACCTGCCAGCCGCTTCCGCCTGACGCGTGGCGAGGGCATGCTGACGGAATACCGCTTCAATACAGGCGCGGCCCGCCACCTCTTCTGCAGCCTGTGCGGCATCAAGAGCTTCTACGTGCCGCGCTCCAATCCGGACGGCTATGCCGTGACCTGGCGCTGCCTCGACAATTGGGAGCAGCTTGATGCCGAGGTCTCTGATTTCGACGGTCAGAACTGGGAGGCCAATGCCGCCCGGCTGGCCCACAAGTCGAAGGACTAGCGCGGCCGTCCGCCGTCCGGCGACCCGGCCTTGTCTTTCTCCGGCTTGCGGTCCTGACGGCGGCGTTCGCGCCAGCGCTCCCGGCGCGCCTCGATCTCTTCCAGCCGCGCGACCAGCGCATCACGCTGATCCTGGGTGAGGCTCTCGAACTGATCCGACAGGGCCGACTGGAAGCGGGCTTTCAGCGCATCATCGGCGGCGCGCATGTCGGCGAAGGCGGCATCGACGGCGGCCTGGTCGAACGGCCGCGCGGCCAGCGCTTTCGTCAGCGCATCCCGGGCCTCGTGCTTGGCCTGCCAGAGGTCGCGGGACTTGCGGAAGGTCTCACGGAAGGTCTCGCGCATTTCATCCTGGGTTTCCTCCGGCACGACGCTTTCCAGCCCGCGGGCCAGCATGAATTCCTCACCGCCGCCACGCGGACCACCCCGCCGGCCATCGTCGCCGTCGCGGGCGGGCTTGCCGAGCGAATTGCCGAGCACGAGCCCCAGCAGCAGCGCGTTCGCGACGAGAGAGATCACGAGCGCGACCGCCAGTGGGGAAAGAGACTTCAAACGGCTCATCCGTCGACCTCCTGCATGTAGGCTTCCAGCCCGTCATAGCCGAGGGCGGAATAGACGACCGCTTCCTCATCGGTCTGGAAACCATCGTCCGCGGTGGCTGGCGCGGTCGCGACCCCCGCCATGAGCCCCATCATCAAAGCGGCAAGCGTGGCGCCCGCCGGCCAGCGCAGGCCGTTCGGGAAAAGGATGGTCTTCAGCCGAGCCCCAAGACCCGCACCGCGCGCAGGGCTTTGGGCCGGCGCGTCGGCCAGGATACGCTCGGCCAGGCCCGAAGGGGCGTCCGGCATCGTGTCGGCGGCAAAGGCATGGTCCAGCTGGCGGGCGGCCTCAAGCGCGCCCTCGAAACGGGCAGGATAAGCCTTGAGCCGGGCCAGCGCGGCCTCACGCTCGGCCTCCGGCCAGCTCATCGGGTCGGCGCCATAGGCGTCGATCAGCTCCAGCAGGCGTTCATCTGTCATCATTCTCGTCCTTCATGCCTCCTGCGCCTCTGCCAGCGTCTGCCGCAGCTTTCGCCGCGCCCGGCCAAGCAGGCTCTCAAGCGCCTCGACGCTGATGCCCATCGCCTCGGCGGCTTCCATATTTCCCATCCCTTCAAAGGCGCACAGCGTGAGCGCCTCTCTCTGGCGGTCCGGCAGGCTGTCGACCAGCGCGGTGATCCGCTCGCCAGCCTGTTTCTGGTCCAGCGCCTGGTCGGGCCGCATCGCCGGATCGGTCTGTTCCGGCAGCTCGTCGACCAGGACCGGGCGTTTCTTCTTCAGCCGGTCGCGGCAGAGATTGATCGCGACCGTACAGGCCCAGGTGGAGAACTTCGCCCGGTCTTCCCAGTCCGGCAGCATCTTCCAGGCGCGCAGGAAGGTTTCCTGGGTCACGTCTTCGGCCTCCTGCCGGTCTCTGAGCAGGCGAAAGGCCACACGCCAGACGACCGGCATGTGGCGATTGACGAGCGCGGCCTGGGCCATCCGGTCCCCGGCCGCCGCGCGTGCGATCTGGTCTCTTTCGCTGATTCCTGCCACCCGGTCACAATAGCGGCGCCGGCGCGGGACGCGAGGGAGGAAAACGCATTATCCCGCGCCGGCATGCCAGGACCTGCCCTATTGGTCGTCCGGACCGGCATCAGGTCCGCGATGGTGGCGCCAGCCGTGTTTGCCGCGCTTCTCCTTCATCGCCTCGATCTCTTCGGCGGTGATGACGCCGTCATCATCGGCATCGACGCGCTCGAACATGGGCGCGCCGCGATCCTCGAACTCGTCGAGCGAAATGACGCCGTCGCCATTCGTGTCACCGCGTTCGAACATGCGCTGCTTCATGGCTTCCATACGCTTCTGGCGCTGGGCCTCGTGATAGGCGTCCAGCTCTTCCATGGTGAGGCCGCCATCGCCATTGGCATCGGCTTCCTCGAATTTGGAGGCTTTCATGGCCTCGACTTCGGCCTTGGTGATCTGGCCGTCGCCATCGGTGTCGAGTTGCTCGATCATCTGGCCCTTGCCGAAGCCACGATGGTGGTCGGCATAGGCATAGCCGGCGACACCAAGCATGGCGGTTCCGGCAGCGATGGCGGTCAGGGTGAGTTTTCTCATCTCGGGTTCCTTTGTGGTTGCCCCACTGTGTGGAACGACCGCCCGTCAGGAATCCGTCGCCAAGGTCCCGATCTTTTTGCACCGGATACGGGAAATCTCTTCTGTCACAGCGCTGTAGCGCGTCTCGACCTCGTTAAAATCCTCACACCCCGCCGCCAGAGCCAGCCGCGCCTTCAGTCCTTTGGAGAACTGGTCGGCCGTCAGTTCAGAGCCAACAGCCAGGCGCTGGATCTGCTGAATGGACTGAAGAAAGGTAAAGCCTTTCGACAAGGCGGTCGCCTCATCGGCGTCGAGATAGCCCGTCTCGGTCAGCATCTCTATGACCTCGCCCGTGATCGGGGAAACAATTTCGCTGCGGCCCTGGGTGAGCATGCCCTGCTGCAGGATGAATTCGAGATCGATCAGCCCGCCATCGGTGAGCTTGAGGTCCCATTTTCCGCGCGGCGGACGCTCCTTCCAGAGGCGGCGTCGCATGTCGAGAATATCGGCCTTGCGTTCGGCCTCCGGCTTGCCTTGCGCGATCGCGTCGCGGGCGATCTCCAGCATGCGCTCGCCCAGGGCTTCATTGCCGGCGACCGGTCTCAGCCGCGTCAGCGCCATCAGCTCGAACGTCCAGGCGTTCTCGTGCTGGTAGCGGTCGAAGGCACTGATCGCGACGGCGACCGGGCCCGCCCGGCCGGAGGGGCGCAGGCGCATATCGACCTCGTAGAGGCTGCCTTCGGCCGTCTCGGCAGAAATCGCGGTAATCAGGCGTTGGGCGAACTTGGTGAACCAGTGGCCGGCCTCGGCGGCAGCATCGCCCTCGGCCTCGAAGACGATAATGAGGTCGAGATCGGAGCCAGCCGTCATTTCCCGCCCGCCGAGCTTGCCGAGCGCCCCGATGGTCCAGTGGCCTGGCTGCGGGCCGTATTTGCGCGCGGTCTCGATGGCGGCGGCTTCGGCCATCAGCACCGTGCAGGCATCGGCGAGATCGCTCCAGGCAAGCGCGGCCTGCGCGGCCGGCAGGCGCGAATGCAGCAGGCGGTGGCCGATCAGGAAGGCGCGCTCATTCTGCCAGCGGCGAACCTCGTCCATCTGGCTTTCGAAGTCGGCTTCGCGCGAGAGCGCCGGGGGATATTCCTGCCCGGCGGGCGAGACCAGCGCCTCCAGCAGGCCCGGGCGACGCGCCAGCGTCTCCGACAGGCGCGGGGCAATCGCCAGCGTGGTCACCAGGTCCTCGAGCAGCTCGTTTTCAGCCAGCAGCATGGACAGGGTCTGCACGCCGGTACGCAAGCCCTCGAAGAAGCGGCTGAAGCGGGCGAAGGCGGTGTCGGGCTCGCCGGTGCGCCGCATTGCATCGAGCAGGTCCGGCAGGAGCGCAGTCAGCAGGCCGCGCCCGCGGGCCGTCCGCGTCGCCGGTGTCTTGCCCCGGTGCCAATTACTGATCGTGGCGATGACGCGCGAGGGCTCGGAGAAGCCATACTCCTTCAGCGTCTCGACCGTGCCGGGATCATCATCGACGCCAGTAAAGACGAGATTGCCGTGCGCGGCCGTCTCGGTCTTACGCTCCTCCTCGGCGAAGAGGTCGCGATAGTGGCCGCTGACCAGGCTGCGCACGTCGGACAGCCCCTTATCGAAGGCGGCAAGATCCGCCTGCCCGCAGAGCGCGGCGACGCGCGCGCGCATCTCCTCGTCCTTCGGCAGGCTATGGGTCTGCTCGTCCTCGAGCATCTGGATACGATGTTCGACCGCGCGCAGCACATTGTAGGCATCGGTGAGCTCCTCGCCCACCTCGGCGGCCACGGCGCCTGCCGCGACCAGCGCGTCGAGGCTTTTCAGCGTCTTCTTGTGGCGCAGGAAATCATTGCGCCCGCCCATGATGACCTGCTGGGTCTGGACGAAGAATTCGATCTCGCGGATGCCGCCCGGCCCGAGCTTCACGTCCGGCGCCGGATCGCGAAGATCCTTCGCGCCTGCCCTGTCATTGATCATGCGCTTGATCGCCTGCACGTCGGCAATCGCCCAATAGTCCATATGGCGGCGCCAGACAAAGGGCTGCATCATGTCGAGGAAGCGGCTGGCGACCGCCTTGTCGCCTGCGCAGGGGCGCGCCTTGATCCAGACCATGCGCTCCCAGTTCTGGCCGACGCTTTCATAATAGATCTCGGCCATGCTGGTGGAGACCGCCGGCGGCGTCGAGCTCGGATCGGGGCGCAGGCGCAGGTCGGTGCGGAAGACATAGCCCTCGCCGGTCTGCTCCTCGAGGATCCGCATCGCGTCGCGGATGACCCGGCTGGCGGCCTCGCTTGCGCTCATCTCGCCGCCATCGAAGACGTCCGGGTCATAGAAGACCGCCATGTCGATGTCGGAGGAATAGTTGAGCTCGAACGCGCCCATCTTGCCGAGCGCGACGACGAACAGCCCGTCCGGACTGATCCCGCGCTTGCGGAAAGCGACATCGAGCGCGGTCTGGACGGCCTGGTCGGCAAATTCCGTCAGGTGGCCGGTCACGTCCATGACATCGCCTGCCCCCGATAGGTCCATGGCGGCCACGGCGATATGGTTGGCGAGCTTGGCATGGCGCAAGGCGGCCATCGCCTCCTCGACGGTTTCGAGCGAGGCGGCAGCAGCTGCGTCATCCAGAGCCTTCTGCGCCAGATCGGCCGGGCTGTCTGTCTTCAGGGCAGCCACAACCTCCGGCGCCCGCCGGGCGGCCCGGGCGAGATAGGGCGCCTTTTGCGAAGCAAGCTCGAAGGCCTCGTGGGCATCCTGGGAAAGCGGTCTGATTTCAAGCATCAGGACTCGTTCTAGCTGTCCCGTGGCAATGTGAGAACCGCTTTCAGGCCTTTCTGCTCCGGCGACGCATGTGTCCACAGGAGATCGAGGTGTCCCTTGTGCAGCTCGGCCACGGCATCGGCGAGCGCGAGACCGAGGCCGGAACCGCTCTGGGTGCGCGCGCTGTCAAGACGGAAGAAGCGCTGCTTGGCCTTTTCGCGCATCTCTTCGGGGATGCCCGGCCCGTCATCGGCCACCGTGATCACGATGGAATCGGAGGTCCGGCGCGCCGTGAACTGGATGGTGCCGCCTTCGGGCGTGTACTTCACGGCATTGTCGAGCAGGTTGGACACCGCCTGAGCCAGCAGCTCACGGTCGCCCAGGACGACCAGCGGCTTGGCGACCTCGCTCGACAGGTTGAGCCCGGCATCCTCGCAGGCCGGCTCATAAAGCTCGGCCAGTTCAGCGAGCACTTCATAGAGGTCGATCTTGACCATCCGCCCCTCGGAGCCGGCATCGAGGCGCGACAGGCGCAGGATGGCATTGAAAGTCAGCAGGACGCGGTCAACCTCCTCGACCGTGCTGGCGAGTGTCTCGCGCGCGGTCTCGGTATCCATATCGGAGAGCAGCGCGCTTTCCAGCCGGTTTCTCAGACGCGAGAGCGGCGAGCGCAGGTCATGCGCGATCGCATCACCGGAATGGCGGCTGGCGGCCATCAGGCGTTCCAGCTTTTCGAGCATGGTGTTGAGATGGGTGGCCAGCCGGTCGAACTCGTCGCCCGAGCCCTGCACCGGTGCCCGGATGGAGAGATTGCCGGCGACGATTTCCTCGGTCGTGCGCGTCAGCTGTTCGGCGCGCCGCGCGGCATAGCGGGAAATGAAGATGCCGCCGATCAGCGCCAGAAGCACACCGATGGGAGCGGCCGTAGTGACTGCCTGGGTGATTCGCCGCACGATCCGGCCGCGCTCACCGGTTTCGATGGCGACCAGCAGGACATTGCCATTGGTGAGCCGCACGATCCGGCCCTCGGCCTCGGTGACGACCGGTGGCCCCTGGGCCTGGGCATCGCCCTGCCCGTTCTCGCTGCGCGGCATCTCGATGGACAGGCTGACCTGGCTGACCTCGCCCACCGTTTCAGGCGGCGAGACCGGCAGGTAGGGAAAATCGCCGATGATGCGCTCGCCATCAGGCGTTTCCAGCTGATAACGAAAAGGGGCGCCCGGAACGAGCGCCCGCTCAATCACCGACTGTTCGAGGCGTTCAAGCCCCCCCGCATTATAGGCCAGACCCAAGGCCCGCATCTCGGCATCGAGACGCTGGTCGGCTTCGGCTCGCAACGACCCCACCGTCGCCTGATAGAGATAGGCGAGCAACAGGAACGAGAACAGTCCGAACAGGACTGAGTAGACGAGCGCCAGCCGGAAGGTCGAGGTCCGGACAAACGCGAAGGGACCGGATTTCATGCCTGTAGGCAGTAACCCGCACCGCGCACCGTTTGAAGGAGGGGTTCGTCAAAATCCTTGTCGATTTTGGCGCGAAGCCGGGAGACGTGCACGTCGATCACATTGGTCTGGGGGTCGAAATGATAGTCCCACACCTTCTCCAGCAGCATGGTGCGGGTAACGACCTGGCCGGCATGCCGCATCAGGAATTCCAGCAGGCGGAACTCGCGCGGCTGAAGGTCGATCTTCTGGCCTTCCCGCCAGACCTTGCGTTCCAGCAGGTCCATTTCGAGGTCACCCACCTTGAGACGGGTGACCGGCGGCTCTTCCTTCGTCTGACGGCGGCCGAGGGCCTCGACGCGCGCGGCCAGTTCAGCCGGGGCGAAGGGCTTGGCGAGATAGTCATCCGCACCGACCTTCAGGCCTTCGACCCGATTGTCGACATCCGACAGCGCCGACAGGAAGAGAGCCGGCGTCTGCCCGCCCCCATTCCTGTATTCCTCGACCAGTTTCAGCCCGTCCTTTTCCGGAAGCATCCGGTCGACGACGAGCGCGTCGAACGCACCATCGCGGGCCAGGGCCAGACCATTTGCACCGTCATAGGCCGTTTCCACATCGTGGCCGGCTTCGGACAGCACCTTGTTGATGAAATTCGCATGCTCGCGATCATCTTCAATTACCAGGACCCGCATCATGGGACACTCCTCTGCTGTCAGTCGTCTGACTGTTCGCCAATATCGGCGGTAACGAACATGGTGCGTTCGCCGTTCCGCACGGCCAGAAGGAGCTTGTCACGGCCCTTCGACTTCATGTCGCCGATGGCATTTTCGAGATCCTTGACCGAATTGAGCGGCTGGCCGCCGGCTGACAGGAGCGCCATGCCGGGACGGATGCCGATTTCGCCCAGCGCACTGTCGGGCTTGATGTCGCCGACGATCAGGCCGGCCTCATCCTCATCGAGCCCCATCGCGCTGCGGGCCTCGCTGTCGAGCGGACGCAGGCTGACCCCGAGCGGGCCTTCCTCGGCCCCTTCGTTGTCGGCACTCGGCCGGTCGGAATTGGACGAGAGGGTCGCGCTCGGATCAGACGGGCGTTCCCCAACCGTGACGCTGATATTCTGACGCTTGCCGTCACGCAGAACGGTGAACTTGTTGGTCGAACCGACACCGAGGCCGCCGACCATACGGGTCACCGACGTGGCGTCGCCGGCATCCTTTCCATTGACCGACAGGATCACGTCACCACGGCGCAGGCCGGCTTTCTTGGCCGGGCTCTGGTCATTGACGTCTGCGATGATCGCGCCGCGAGCCTTCTCAAGCCCTTGGGCCTCGGCCATGTCCTCTGTCACGTCCTGGATGGTCACGCCAAGCCAGCCACGCGAGACCTTGCCGTCCTTGATGAGGGCGTTGGTGACGCTGACGGCCAGTTCGGCCGGAATGGCGAAACCGATCCCGACGGAACCGCCGGTCGGCGAGAAGATCGCCGTGTTCACACCCACGACGCGGCCCTGAAGGTCGAAGGTCGGGCCGCCGGAGTTGCCACGGTTGATGGCCGCGTCGATCTGCAGGAAGTCAGTGTACGGGCTGTTGCCGCCAAGCTCCCGGCCGTCGGCCGAGAGGATGCCGGCCGTAGCCGTACCGCCAAGACCGAACGGGTTGCCGAGCGCGACGACCCAGTCCCCGCGGCGCAGCTGCTTGCTGGTCTCGAATTCCACATACGGATACGGGCCGGGCTCGCTGACCTTGATCACGGCAATGTCGGTCTGCGGGTCGGTGCCCACGAGGTCGGCCTGAAGTTCACGGCCATCCTCCATCACGACTTCAATTTCGGTCGCATCCTGAACGACGTGATTGTTGGTGACGATGTAGCCTTCATCGGAGATGAAGAAGCCGGAGCCGAGCGAGCGGGCTTCACGGGTGCGCGGCTCTTCCTCGCCATCCTCTTCTTCCTGCTGGCGGTCGCGCATATAATCGTCAAAGCCGGGCAGACCGCGGAAGCGTTCGAAGAACTCTTCCATATTGCCCATGCCGGAGACTTCACGCTCCGAAACAACGTTCACGCTGACGACGGCCGGGCTGACATCTTCAACCAGGTCGGCAAAGCTCATCGGCGCGCCCGCAGGCGGCTCGATCGTGATGGGCTGTTTGGCGTCGGCTTGCTGGAAGGTTTGTGGCGCGTAAACCAGGGCGCCTGTCAGACCGGCGCCGGCAAGTGCGGCGACCAGGGCCTGTCTAGAGATACCAAACGCTTTCATCGTGATCACTCAACCTCCTGATGTGTGTCTTAAGCCCCACAATAGTGGGCCCTATGGCAGCAAAGTGCCAGATTAGATGTGAATTAAACATCATTAAGACATGAGTTGGGCAATCAGGCGTTTTTATTGGATTTTTCGCCTGCTGCGTGAGCGATCTCGGTACGCACCACCACCTCGCCTTCCAGTGTGCGGTGCACCGGGCACTTGTCGGCAATCTCCAGAAGCCGCGCCAGCTGGGTCTCGTCCAGCGCGCCCTCGACTTCGATCGCACGGGTAAACACGTCGACCTTGTCGTCCGGCCCGCAGGTCTCGCAGTCTTCCGCATGCGTCTTTTCATGGCCGAGCCGGACAGTGACCCGCTCCAGCGGCCACTTCTTGTGATCGGCATAGAGGCGCAGCGTCATCGAGGTGCAGGCGCCGAGGCCCGCCGTGACCCAGCCATACGGGTCGGGCCCGGTCTCTGAGCCGCCCATCTTTTCGGGTTCGTCGGCCAGATAGCGCCGCCCCTGGATGTAAACCTCGTTCTGGAAGCGGCTCGCCTCGCCGGTCTCACGCACGATCACGTCATGGGTCTGGTCGATGCGGTCACCGGTCTCGGCCACGCCGCCGAGATAGCGACTGGCCCAGGCAGAGATCACGGTCGCGGCATAGGCGCTGTCGGCCGGATCGCTGAGGAAATGGTCGGCGTCGTCCAGGCTGATGAAGCTCTTCGGGTGACGCGCGGCCTGGAACAGCCCGCTGGCATTCTCGATGCCGACGACATTGTCGGTCGGCGCATGCAGGAAAAGCAGCGGCAGGTCCAGCGCGTGGACCGCTTCGGTCACCTTGGAGGCGTGCACATCCTCGACGAACTGGCGGGTGATCGTGAAGGGCCGCCCGCCCAGCTTCACCTCGGCTTGGCCGGTCTCCTCGATTGCGTCGATGCGGTCAGCGAAATTGCGCAGGACATGGTCGGCGTCCGAGGGGGCATTGATCGTGGCGACGGCCTTTACACCGTCGAGCCGGCCCGCGGCAACGATGACGGCCGCCCCGCCGAGCGAATGGCCGACAAGCAGCCCGACCTGCCGCGTCTCTTCCTTCATCCAGGCGGCTGCCGCCTCAAGATCGGCGACATTGCTGGAGAAGCTCGTCTCGGTGAAGTCGCCATCCGATTCGCCTAGGTTCTGTACCCATAAGCGGGATTCCCATATTGGACGGGTCATGATTCACTTGCCTTGAAGGAGGTGTCTCATGGCCCGTTTTGATTTGAGCGATGCGGAGTGGGCGATCATTGCGCCCTTGTTGCCGAACAAGCCGCGCGGGGTGGCGCGGACCGATGACCGCCGGGTGCTGAACGGCATCTTCTATATTCTGCGGACGGGGTCGCCCTGGCGTGACCTGCCGGAACGCTACGGCCCTTACACGACGGTCTACAACCGCTTCAACAGATGGGCGAAGGCTGGCGTCTGGATCAATGTTTTCAACGCTTTGGCGCAGCAGAGCCCGGAATCCATGGCCTTCATCGACAGTTCTATCATCCGCGCCCACCAGCACGCCGCAGGCGGAAAAAAGGGGGGCCGGATCACGCCATCGGTCTCTCTCGCGGGGGACTGAGCACCAAGATCCATGCCGTGGTCGATGAGGCCGGCCTGCCCATCCGCCTGGCGCTCTCGCCCGGCCAGGCCAGCGACAAGGCCACCGGGGCCGCCCTGATCGCCAGCCTGAGGCAGGCCCGTCATGTCGTCGCCGACCGGGGCTATGACGCCCGTGCCCTGATCGAGCAGATCGAAGCGGCCGGGGCGGAGGCTCACATTCCCACCCAGCGGGACCGCAAAGTCCAGCGCTCAGTCGCAAGGGACATCTACCGCCAGCGCAATCTGGTCGAGCGATACTTCAACAAACTCAAGCACTTCAGACGATGCGCAACACGCTTCGACAAGCTCGCAAGGAACTTCCTCGCAGCCATCGCCCTCGCCTCAACGCGACTCTGGACCAGGGTTTATGAGTCCACAACCTAG
>NZ_NCST01000079.1 GCF_002088975.1 Henriciella aquimarina | reverse complement strand
GTAAGCGTCCAGTTCTTACACATCAGCGCGTAATGCAGCCCAGTTCCAGGGTAGCAGATCATCGATCTGGCTCATCGGATGGCCTTGGCTTAGGCGCTCGAGAACGTCACTCAGATAGGCGTGGGGCTCGACATCGTTGAGTTTGGCGGTCGTCAGGAGAGAAGCGATGACGGCCCATCTCTGTGCACCGCCTTCCGAGCCGGCGAACAGATGGTTCTTGCGTCCTAGCGCGACCGGGCGGATAGCGCGTTCGACAGTATTTGTATCGAGGGCGATGCGGCCATCCTCAAGGAACAGACTGAGCTGGTCCCAGCGGGTGAGCGCATAGCGGATCGCGTCGCCCAGTCCGCTGCGCGGCGGGATGCGCTGGAGTTCGGTTTCCAGCCAGGCTTTCATCGCGCGGACCAGCGGGCGGGATTTCCGGGCCCGCACGATCCGACGCTTGTTCGCGCTCTGCCCACGGATCGTGGCGTCGATAGCATAGAGCTCGGCGATCCGCTGCAACGCTTCGGCCGCGATCGGTGAGCCTGTGGCCTGGTGCACCTCGTAGAACTTGCGCCGCGCATGCGCCCAGCAGGCGGCCAGCATGATATCCCCGCCCGTGGTCAGTCGCTCGAACCCGGCATAGCCATCGACCTGCAGCACACCGCTGAAGTCCTTGAGATGGGTTTCCGGACGTTCGGCGCGCCGATCCGGGCTGTAGATATAGACAGCAGCTGGCGGCCCCGGCCCATTCCACGGTCGATTATCGCGGGCATAGACCCAGAGCCGACCTGTTCGGGTGCGCCCGCGGCCCGGATCGAGCACAGGCAGCGGCGTGTCGTCGGCGAACAGCATCTTCGAGCTGAAGACATGGCTTGCGAGCCGCTCATGCAGCGCTTCCAGCCACCAGCTGGCCCCGCCCACCCAGTTGGCAAGCGTTGATCGGTTCAGCTTCACACCTTGGCGGGCAAAGATCTGCGACTGGCGATAGAGCGGCAGGTGATCGCAATACTTGCTAACGATGACATGCGCGAGCAGGCCCGGCGTGGCCAGCCCCTTTGCGATCGGGCGTTCCGGGGCCGGTGCCTGGTGGATCTTCCCGCAGCCCCGGCAGCCATAGCGCGGGCGCTTCATCCGCAGGACACGCAGTCGCGCTGGAACATGATCCAGCATCTCGCTGACGGTTTCGCCGATGAAGTGCAGCGCACCGCCGCAACATGGGCAGGCGCTGGTCTCGGTGTCGACCGCGACATCCTCGCGTGGCAGATGCTCTGGCAGACTGAACGCGCGGGTGCGGGCTGGGCGCGGACCAGTTTCGACCAGTGTGTCTGGCGATGCGGCTTCAAGGTGCGCCACATCACTGTCCAGATCCTCCAGGCCAAGCTGGAGCTGGCCGGGATCAAGCCCCTCGGCCCGGCGACCGAACTGGCTGCGCTGCAGCGTCTTCACCATCTGGCGCAGCCGCTCGATCTCGGCCCGTGTTTCAGCACGCTCGCTGTCACGCGCCGCAGCCATCTCGCGGATCATGCGATGCAGCACATCCACGTCTTCAGGCAGGGCGGCGAGATCAAGCTCCATGGCACGGAGTTTACGATGGAATCAGCTCGTTCCGCACAGCTTTCTGCGGCCTGATTCAATCGGTCGCATCCGCGTCTCACCCCGCCCGATCAGGACGCCAGCGCTCATCCGGGGATCGCCAGTCGATGCCTTCAAGCAGGACAGAGAGCTGCCGGGCGCTGAGCTTCACCACAGCACCCTGCTCGGTCTGCATCGGCCACAGGAAACCGCCTTTCTCCAGGCGTTTCGAGAAGAGGCAGAGCCCGGTCCCATCCCAGTAGAGGATCTTGATCAGGTTCGCCTTGCGACCGCGGAACGCGAACAGATGTCCAGAGAACGGATCCTGCGCCAGCACGCCCTGAACCAGCATGGCGAGCCCATCTATACCCTTTCGCATGTCAGTGACCCCAACGGCGAGGTGCACCTTCAGACCTGATGTCGTCAGCATCATGAGAGGTCTGCCTCAAGCAGAGAGACAAGCTGCCGGACACGGTCAGGATCGACATCCTTGTCAAACCGGATTCGACGCCCACCGATAAGTTCCACCTCTATGCCAGGCGCTCCGCGTTCTATGATTATCGGCGATGGGGCGCCTGCTGACGCGCCCCCTCCACTCGCGTCTTTCTCTACTTCAACAGAAAGGAATGTGGGACTGTCCTCTGACGGGGATAGCTCATTCTTCCAGCGGAACAGCACGCGCTGAGCGATATTGTACCGTCGCGCCACGCCGCTGACCGTCCCGCCCGGTTTTTCCGTCTCGGCCACGATGCGGCGCTTGTCTTCAGGGCTGAACTGGCGCTTGCCGTTCGGCGCATCAGAGCGCGATGGCAGATATTTCGAAGGCGGCGGAATGTCCTTATCCGTCATATGACCAGTCATATGACTAAGCTGTCCGCCGCGCCGGTAGAGCACCTTTCCGCTCACACGAGACTTTTCGGTTTTGAATATGGCCCGCCAGTTACCGAACCGCTTCAGCGGTAACCCATGCGCCTCGCAATATTCACGCTGATTCAGCGTGCTACGCATCCAGGCATCGTGATGAGCCCGCCAGAAAGCCTCAAGCTCTATCTGTTTCGCCGTCTTCCGTTTCGACACCAACACCTCCTCAGATCTGTGCGGATTGCACCGTGAGAAGAAAGATCAGATGCCGCTCCTAGCGGACAAGCGTGTGAGAAATGGACGCTTACCAGGAATTTCCCTACTCCCTAAAACCAATTCCCTGTTATTCGAAATTATTTCCCTGTTCCGTCGCTTAGGGAATTTGCCCCCTAAGGCCCTGTAATTACTGCGGCTATGGGTGGCGCGCTACAGGCGGATCCCTGATAAAAACGCGAAATTCCCTGTAAATCGGGCCTTATCAGGGAAATCCGGGCCTAAGAGATCTGGCGAAAGTGGCGGGTAGAGACTTTCGGCGAAAATTGTGGAATGAGCAGGGAAAACCGGGCGGGCAGAGACTTCAGCGCAAGAAAAAGCCCGCCAGTGGCGGGCGATCTGGCGGCAAATCGGATCTGGTCTTCAGATCAGGGGCTGCGTGGCGGGGTGAGTAGGACACAAATTCTCAGGACGCTTATACCCTGATAAGTCCCGGAAAAGACGGCGAGAAATATTCGTAAGAGATGTGAGAGACCGAAGTTTCAGAAAACTTCCTAATATTTCAGGATATTCAGAGTTGGAAAAATACAGAGACTGTTAAAAAGCCAAGCAGCAAAATCTAGTAGATTTAAATACTGTCTCTATACTTGTTGGCTGCGTGGCGGAGAGGGAGGGATTCGAACCCTCGGAACGCGAAAAGCGCTCAACGGTTTTCGAGACCGCCCCGTTCGACCACTCCGGCACCTCTCCGTAAGGGCGCGGACATAGCGTGCGGACCTTTGCCGTGCAAGCCCCATATGTCATGCAGGTCAGGGTTTGACATGGGGGCTGCGATGGTGTTTATCCGCGCCTTCATGTCCGGCGCGGGTGCGCGTGCGGACACCTAATCAATTACCCCTGCCGGAAGGACGAGGCCATGTTCGCGGTCATCAAGACTGGTGGCAAACAGTATAAAGTCGCCGAAGGCGACGAGATTGTCGTCGAGAAACTCGCTGCCGACGCCGGCGCGGATGTCACGTTTGATGTCCTGATGCTGGGCGATGGCAAGAATGTCACCGTTGGCGCGCCGACCGTGGCCGGTGCCAGCGTGGTTGGCGAAGTTGCTGCGCAGCGCAAGGGTGACAAGGTCACCATCATGAAGAAGCGCCAGCGCAACACCTACCGCCGCAAGGCGGGGCACCGCCAGCTGGAAAGCGTCGTCACGATCACGTCGATCCTGAAGGATGGCAAGGCCGCGCCGGCGAAGAAGGCCGCTGCGCCGAAGGCCGAAGAGGCTCCGAAAGCCGAGGCCAAGGCCGCTCCGAAAAAGGAAGAGGCTGCCAAGACGGAAGCCAAGGCTGCCCCCAAGAAGGAAGCCGCTCCCAAGAAAGAGGCTGCGCCGAAGAAGGCCGAAGCCAAGGCTGACGACAAGCCGCAGACCGACGAGCGCGGCCGTCTGAAGAAGGCCGAAGGCAAGAAGGACGATCTCAAGAAGATCACCGGTGTCGGCCCGGCCATGGAGAAGAAGCTCAACGAGGCGGGCGTTTTCCACTTCTGGCAGATCGCCGACCTCAAGAAGGCCCAGATCGCCGAACTCGATGATGAAGCCGGTCTCGGCGGGCGCATCGAGCGTGACGAATGGGTCAAGCAGGCCAAGCAACTGGCAAAGGACGCCTGAAGTCTGGTATAGAGGCTTCAAGACGAGTTGAAGGAGCGCCACGATGGCACACAAGAAATCAGGCGGTTCATCCCGTAACGGTCGCGACTCAAACCCGAAATATCTCGGTGTGAAGAAGTTTGGCGGCCAGCACGTGATCCCCGGCAACATCATCATCCGCCAGCGCGGCACCAAGACCTATCCGGGCAAGGGTGTCGGCATGGGCAAGGATCATACGCTGTATGCCCTGGAAGAAGGCCGCGTCGAGTTCAAGCGCTCGCGTGGTGATCGGCAGTATGTGTCGGTGGTTCCAGCCGCAGACGCAGCAGAATAATCAGGCGAGGTCGTCCGGCCTTATGCCGCCGGAAGATCGAACCAGACGATTTCAGGGGGAGACAGGTGGCTGTCTCCCCTTTTTGCTGTCGGGAGCGCCGGGTGGGAAGGGAAGAGACAATGACAGAGCTTCGTACGCGACGGCTGTATCTGAGGCCCCTGCGTCTGGAGGATGCCCCGCGCGTGACGGAGCTCGTCAATGAGCCGGGCATCTATGAGAGGGTGGCCCGGATCAAGCCCGGCCAGAGCAAGGAAGAAACCGGCCGCTGGATCCTGAGCGTCGAGCGCGGGCACGATCTCGGCACCGATCACGTCTTCGCCATCATGGAAGGCGACACGCTGATCGGGACCATCGGTGCCCACCGCTTGTCAGCTGACCGGCCATATGAGATCGGCTACTGGATCGCGCCAGAGGCCTGGGGCAAGGGCATCGCGACGGAGGCGGCGCAGGCGGTTATCGAATGGCTGGAAGCGATCGGGGCGGCGGATGAAATTGTCTCGGGCTATTTCGCGGACAATCCGGCTTCGGGCCGGGTCCTGGAAAAGCTCGGCTTCGAGGCAACGCATGAAGCCCCGGTCTATTGTGCCGGGCGCGGGAAAGACATTGACCATGTCTTCATGGTGCGTAAGGCCGCAAAAGAGTAAGAGAGACCCATGAAGTTCCTCGACCAGTGCAAGATCTATATCAAGGCCGGCAATGGCGGGCGCGGAAGCTCCTCCTTCCGGCGCGAAGCCTATGTCGAATTCGGCGGCCCCGATGGCGGCGATGGCGGGCGCGGCGGCCACGTCTATGCCGAAGCGGTCGAAGGGCTGAACACGCTGATCGACTTCCGCTACCAGCAGCATCACAAGGCCGAGCGCGGTGGCCACGGCATGGGCAAGCAGCGCCATGGACGGGGCGGCGAGGACAAGATCATCAAGCTGCCTGTCGGCACGCAGATCTTTGAGGAAGACCAGGAAACCCTGATCGCGGATCTCACCGAAGTCGGCCAGCGCGTCATGCTGGCCCGCGGGGGGAATGGCGGCTGGGGCAATATCCACTTCAAATCCTCCACCAACCAGGCTCCGCGCCGCGCCAATCCCGGCGAGAAAGGCGAGGAGCGCACGGTCTGGCTGCGCCTGAAGCTGATCGCGGATGCCGGCCTGCTTGGCCTGCCCAATGCCGGCAAGTCGACCTTCATTCGCGCGGCCACGGCGGCCAAGCCGAAGGTCGCCGATTATCCGTTCACCACCTTGCATCCCGGGCTGGGCGTGGTCGATCTGGGCCCCGGCACGCGTTTCGTTCTGGCCGATATTCCGGGCCTCATTGAAGGCGCGGCGGAGGGGGCCGGTCTCGGTCACCGCTTCCTCGGCCATGTGGAGCGCTGCAAAGTGCTGCTGCATCTCGTCGATTGCACGCAGGACGATGTCGCGGAAGCCTGGCGCACGATCCGCCATGAGCTTGACGAGTATGATCTCGCCATGGCGAACAAGCCGGAAATTGTCGCGCTGACCAAGGTCGATGCCCTGACCGAGGATATGGTCGACGAGCAGGCCGCCGCGCTGAAGGCCGCCTGCGGGCAGGAGCCGCTGCGCATCTCCTCTGTGGCCGGCACAGGCGTGCGCAAGGCGCTCGGCCTTATCGCGAAGGAACTCGGTCACCTTGAAGAGCTGGAAGACGAGGAGGCTGACTCCGAAGAAGGCTGGCAGCCCTGATGGCAAAGCCGTTCGAGACTGCCCGCCGGATCGTCATCAAGACCGGCTCCGCGCTGATCGCCGAGAAAGGCGAACCGCGTCGCGAATGGCTGACGGGGCTTGCCGCCGACATTGCCGACCTGCGTGCGGCTGGCCGTGAGGTTGTCTGGGTGTCCTCTGGCGCTGTTGCGCTCGGGCGCAGCCATCTCGGCAAGCGGGCTTCAAAGAGGCTCGAGGAAAAGCAGGCCGCTGCGGCGCTGGGCCAGCCCTTGCTCATGTCGGCGATTGCCGATGCGCTTCGCCCGCATGGGCTGCACGCCGCGCAATCCCTCCTGACGCTGGAAGACACCGAGCGCCGGCGGCGCTGGCTCAATGCGCGGGCGACCCTGGACACGCTGCTGGCGGCAGGCGTTGTGCCGATCATCAATGAGAATGACACGGTGGCGACCGAAGAAATCCGCTATGGCGACAATGACCGGCTCGCCGCCCGCGTGGCGCAGATGCTGAGTGCTGATGTGCTGGTGCTGCTGTCTGATGTCGACGGGCTCTATACCGCGGATCCGCGCAAGGATCCGGCGGCGGAGCATATCGCCGAGCTGCATGAATTGACCGAGGCGCACGATGCGATGGCGGGCACGGCCAATGCGGAGACAGGCGTCGGCTCTGGGGGCATGGCGACCAAGCTCGCAGCGGCCCGAATCGCCTGGGGCGCCGGCTGTGCCACCGCGATCACGCTGGGCGACCGTGAGCATCCGCTGGGCGCGCTTCGGGGCGGCGAACGCGCGACCTGGATCATCCCTTCTATTTCGCCAGCCACCGCACGCCAGACCTGGCTGAAGGGCCATCTGACGCCTGAAGGCGCCATCCTTGTCGACGCCGGGGCTGTGCGGGCACTGAAGAAAGGCTCGAGCCTGCTCGCGGTTGGCGTGACGGGGGTCGAGGGGCGTTTCGAGAAAGGCGCGGCCGTGGCCATCAAGGGGCCGGGCGGCGAGGTCGTGGCGAAGGGCGTGACGGCCTATGATGCCGCGAATGTGCAGCGGATCGCGGGCGCCCACACCAACGATATCGAGAAACATCTTGGTTATCGCGGCCGCCCGGCCGTGATCCATCGTGATGATCTCGTGCTCGATTAATACATTCCATTACACCGGCGGCCCGAAAACAGCTTGACCTTCCGAGCTGCGGCTGGCCCATTGCGCCGCCATGGATGGGAAAATCATTACTGCGAAATCGGTCGGTTTGGTTCTGGGGCCGGGGCTGGCTTTATTGCTTCTTTTAATAGGGGCACCAGAGGGCGTGACCTTTGCGGCCTGGGGCACGGGGTGCCTGCTGGTCTGGATGGCCGTCTGGTGGGCCACCGAAGCGATCCCGATTCCGGCGACCTCGCTCTTGCCGCTCGTCGTCCTGCCGCTCATCGATGCCGGCAGCCCGAGGGCGGTCGGCGGGGACTATATGCACCATATCGTCGTGCTGCTGCTCGGCGGGTTTGTGATCGCCATGGGCATCGAGCGATGGGGACTGCACAAGCGGATCGCGCTGAATGTCGTGACCCGTGTCGGGACATCGCCCAAGGTGCTGATCCTGGGCTTCATGGCGGCGACCGCTCTGCTGTCGATGTGGATTTCAAATACGGCCACCACGCTGATGATGGTGCCGATTGCGCTCTCTGCGGCCGCCGCGCTCGGAAGCGGCGTTCCGGTTTTCAAGACATCGCTCCTGCTGGGGGTTTGCTACGCCGCCTCGATCGGCGGTGTGGCCACGCCGATCGGCACGCCGACCAACCTCATCGCGATCAACTGGCTGCAGGCCGAAGCCGGGGCGAGCATCGGCTTTCCGCAGTGGATGGCGTTTGGTATCCCGGCGGCTCTGCTCCTGGTCCCGGCAGCCTGGTGGAGCGTGACGCGCAGTCTGCCGAAGATGGGCGCGGCCGATGAGGTCCGTGAGGATGTCCGGCGTCAGCTGACGGCGTTGGGCAAAGTGACCACCCCGGAAGCGCGCGCGGCGGCGGTGTTCGGCCTGATCGCCTTTCTGTGGGTGACCCGGCTGCTTGTTGTAAACGCGCTGGAGGATGCCGGCTGGTCGCTCTTGTCCAACTATAGCGGCGCCCAGGTCGACATGATGATCGCCATTTTCGGGGCCATCCTGATCTTTCTCATCCCGGCCGGGGCGGGCGAACAGCGAAACCTGCTCAACTGGGAAGAGGCCGAGCGCCTGCCCTGGGGCGTGCTGATCCTGTTCGGGGGCGGCATCGCGCTCGGCAACGCCGTCTCCCGCACGGGCCTGTCGCAATGGATTGGCGAACAGCTCGGCGTGCTGCAGCTCTTCCCCCCGCTTCTGTTTATCTGCGCGGTGGTGCTCCTCGTCATCTTCCTCACTGAGCTGACCTCCAATGTCGCCACCATGACGACGCTCGCGCCGATCCTCGGGGCCCTGTCGATCGCCATCGGGGCTGCGCCGGAAAGCCTGCTGGCCCCGGCGGCCGTGGCAGCGTCCTGTGCGTTCATGCTGCCGGTGGCCACCGCGCCGAACGCGATCATCTATGCGACGAATGAGGTGACGATTGGCGAGATGATGCGCCGCGGACTGGCGATTAACCTGCTCGGCGTCGTGATCATCACCACGATTGGTTACTGGATCGCGCCGCTGGTGCTCTAGACGGGTGGACTAGTCGTCCTCGTCGCTTTCGCCGAAGCCGTCGGCGATAAGCTCTGCGACGGCATCCACGGCGGTGGCGGCCTCGGGGCCGCTGGCGCGGATATCGACTTCGCTGCCCTGGTGGGCGGCCAGCATCAGCAGGTCCATGATCGATTGCGCATTGGCGACATCCCCATTGCGCACCAGGTAGACCTGGGCGGGCAGGGTGGCTGTCAGGCGGGCGAGTTTTGCCGAGGCGCGTGCATGCAACCCCTTGCGATTGACGATACGGATACGCCGTTCGACGGTGGTGTCAGTCTCATTCACGCGGTGCGGTCCATCACTTCCGATGCAATCCGGATATATTTCTGACCGGCTTCGCGTCCAACTTTGACCGCCTCGTCGAGCTTCACATTCTCGCGAACCTCGATCAGCTTGATGAGCATTGGCAGATTGACCCCGGCGATCACATCGATCTTGGCGTCGGGCATCACGGAAATGGCGAGGTTGGAAGGCGTGCCGCCGAACATGTCGGTGACGATGATGACGCCTTTTCCGGTGTTGCAGGCTGCGACGGTCTCGCGGATCTGCTCGCGGCGCGCGTCGATATCGTCCTCGGCCTCGATCGAGATCGAGCGGAAGTATTCCTGTTCGCCGACGACATGTTCTGTCGCCCGGACCAGCTCCCGAGCCAGTTTGCCATGACTGACGACGACTATTCCGATCATCTTTCCTCTACTCCGGCCCCACAATGTAAGATGCTGACAGACAGTATACTGACGTCAAGCTGATTCCGCTGAGAGAGGGTTAACTGGCCGGCAATTCTACAATGAAGCGAGCACCGCCTTCGGGGCGGTTCTCCGCCCAGACATGTCCCATGTGGGTCGTGGCGATCTGGCGCACGATGGACAGGCCCAGCCCGGAATTCTTGCCGAAGGCCGAGCCCTTGGGCCGGTCGGTGTAGAAACGGTCGAAGATTTTCTCGAGCTTGTCGTCGGGAATGCCGGGGCCGTCATCCTCGATCAGGAGGCGGGCGGTCGTCTGCGGGCCGATGCGGCCCTGTTCCAGACGGACCTGCACCTTGCCGTCTTCCGGCGAGAAGGACAGGGCATTGTCGATGAGGTTGCGGATCACCTGGCCGAGCGGGCCTTCGCGACCGCGCACGCGCAGGCCGGCCCCCAGGGTTGCGTCATGATAGGAGACTGTCGCCCGGCCGCCTTCGAGCCCGAGATGCTCATAAGTGTCCACGATATCCTCGACGAACCGGCCGATATTGAGTGTTTCGGTCGGCACGCGCGTGATTTCGGCTTCCAGCCGCGAGGCGTTGGAGATGTCCGTGATAAGCCGGTCGAGACGGCCGACATCCTGGGCGATCACCTTGTGCAGCTTCTGCATGGCTTCGGGATTGTCCTGAACGCGCTCGGCTGTCTCGACGGCGGACCGGATAGAGGTGAGCGGGTTCTTCAGCTCATGAGCGACGTCGGCGGCAAAGCGCTCATTCGAGGTGATGCGCTCGAACAGGGCTTCGGTCATCGACTCCATGGAGCTGGCGAGCGCGCCGATCTCGTCCCGGCGCCGCGTGATGTTGGGCAGGTCCAGCATCTGGGTGGAACCGGTGCGCACATCGTCGGCTGCCCGCGACAGCCGCCGCAGGGGCCGGGCGATGCCGATGGTGAGCAGGCTGGAGGTGATCAGCGCGACAAGCACGGCAACCCCGATAAAGGGGATCAAAGCGGCCCGTTCGGCGCGGATGATTTCGTCAATATCGTTGGATTCCAGCGTCAGCACGCCGACCACCGCGGAGACGTGCTGGACAGGCACGGAGACCGAGATGATGCGCTGGCCGCGGTCATTGAAGCGCTGACTGGCGGCCTCACCGCCGGCCAGGGCCACCGCGAATTCCTGCTCGAAGGTCTGCGTGCGTACCGCATCGCCGCCGCGATTGGGCATAAGCGCGCCAAAGGTCGAGACCGACCATTCCGATAGCGCCCGGCCGAATTGCGAGAGCTGGCTCGGCTCCTGAAGCGGGGGCAGCGACGAGACGATCACGCGGTCGGAGAGGAAGTAGCTGTCGCCGACAAGCTCACCGTCCGGCGCGTACACTTTGCCGCGCACCGAGACGGGCAGGGAGAGGTCGGCCAGGGTCGCCCGGGCCAGATCCTCGTCCATGACAGGCTGGGGCCGGCCGAAGGTCGCGCCCTCGGCCAGCAGGTTGGCGAAGACCTGGGCCTGGCCGACCAGATCCTGCTTCTTCGCCACGACGAAGCTCGCGCGCATCTCGTTGAGCACCATGGCGCCAACGATGAGGATGGCGAGCCCGGCCATGTTGGAGGCAAAGATCAGCCGGGCAATGCGCGAGCCGAAGAGCTGCTTGCCGCGCTCTTTAAGCCCCCGCTCCTGCTTGCCGGCTTGCCTGGCCATGACCGTGCGCTTCGTCTTGTTTCGTGCCGCGCCTGCCTACGCGTCGGCCTCGACCTTCATGGAGACGATCGAATCCGGGTTGCTTACCGGTTCGCCGCGCTTCAGCTGGTCGATGTTTTCCATGCCTTCGACCACCTTGCCCCAGGCTGTGTATTGCTTGTCCAGGAAGCGGGCATCGTCGAAGACGATAAAGAATTGCGAGTTGGCCGAATCCGGATTGTTGGTCCGCGCCATGGAGCAGACACCGCGCACGTGCGGTTCGGCATTGAACTCGGCCTTCAGGTCCGGCTTGTCGGAGCCGCCCGTGCCTGTGCCGTTCGGGCAGCCGGCCTGTGCCATGAAACCATCGATAACACGGTGGAAGACGATCCCGTCATAGAAGCCTTCGCGGGCCAGTTCCTTGATCCGCGCCACGTGATTGGGCGCCAGGTCCGGGCGAAGTTCGATCTTCACCGGGCCCTTGGTCGTTTCCATCAGGATCGTGTTTTCAGCATCAGCCATTGGCCATCTCCATCTTGTTTCCTTTGTTCCGGCATAAGCCGGGCAAGCGTGCGAGCAAAGCCCTCAACGCATCCACTTGCCCCGGAAAGCGCGTGGCATTAGCGCTGTTACCGGGAAGAACGGAAGGATCGAAATCATGAGCCTGTCTTTATATGAGGCCGCCGTCCCGGCATTTCGCCAGATCGTGGACAGTGTCGGTGGCGTGCTCGCCAAGGGCGCCGCGCATTACGAGGCCGCCGGGCGCAGCCCCGACGATCTTCTGAACGCGCGTCTTCATGAAGACATGTACCCGCTGACCTTTCAGCTGCATTCGGTGATCCATCACTCCATCGGGGCCATTGAGGGCGTGAAAGCCGGCAAGTTCTCTCCGCCGTCGGGCCTCGAGGGCTATGATTATGCCGGTTTCCGCAAACGGCTAGGCGAAGTCTCCGACGAGCTTGCGAGCGTGAAGGCCGATGAGCTGAACGCGCATGAAGGCAAGGATGTCATCTTCGAGGTTGGCGATCTCCGGATGGATTTCACCGCAGAGGGCTTCCTCCTGTCCTTCTCGAAGCCGAACTTCTATTTCCACGCCACGACGGCCTACGACATCCTTCGCATGAAGGGCGTACCGCTCGGCAAGCTCGATTATCTCGGCCGGCCCCAGCTGAAGGGCTAGGCCCCCGGCCTAGCTCTCATTGTAGCGGTAGCCGACGCCGTAGAGGGTCTCGATCGCGTCGAACTCGTTGTCGACCTCGCGGAACTTCTTGCGCAGGCGCTTGATGTGGCTGTCAATGGTACGGTCGTCGACATAGATCTGGTCGTCATAGGCCGCATCCATCAGCTGGTCGCGCGACTTCACATAGCCGGGCCGCTGCGCGAGCGATTGCAGGATCAGGAATTCAGTGACCGTCAGGCGCACCGGTTCGCCGTCCCAGGAGCAGGCATGCCGGTTCGGGTCCAGTGTGAGACGCCCGCGCACAATCGGCTTCTGGTCGCCTTCGTCACTGCCGGGCTCGCCGACGCGCGCCCGGCGCAGCACGGCTTTCACGCGCTCCGAGAGCAGGCGGTTGGAGCAAGGCTTGCGGACGAAATCGTCGGCGCCGATGTTGAACCCGATCACTTCGTCGATCTCCTCATCCTTGGAGGTGAGGAAGATCACCGGCAGTTCCGAGGTCTGGCGCAGGCGGCGCAGCAGCTCCATGCCGTCCATCTTGGGCATCTTCACATCGAGAATGGCGAGATCCGGCGGCGTTTCGGTCAGGCCGGACAGGGCGGCGAGACCGTCATGATAGGTCTTCACATTATAGCCTTCGGCCTCGAAGAACATTTTCAGCGATGCAACGATGTTTTCGTCATCATCGACCAGAGCAAGCGTTGCCATGATGTCTCCTTCAAACCCTTCTGCCGGCGGGGCCGGCCCAGTCGCAGCGTTTCAAACATGGTTTGCGCTGCACCGGAAGCCCCCGGACATTCATTACTGAACTGTCATCCTGTGGCAGAGCTTGGATCAGGAAAAGACCATTTGAAGGCAAGGGGTGTCCCATTTTGTCACAAATCGCGTGCAAGTGTCCTGAAAAGCGTGCATGATTTTTGCTTCTCGTCAGCCAGATTAGAAAATCGGGTGCGGCAAGGAGTTAAGTCATGCGGTCTGATCGCGTCGACTGGGTCGATTACGGCAAGGGTATCTGCATCATCTTCGTGGTGATGATGCATTCGGTGCTGGGCTATCATGCCTTTACCGGCCAGGAAGGCTGGATGGGCCATGTGGTCGATTTCGCCAAGCCCTTCCGCATGCCGGATTTTTTCCTGATTGCCGGGCTCTTCCTGTCACGCTCGATCGATGGGCCGTGGCGGCAGTATATTGACCGGAAGGTCATCCACTTTGCCTACTTCTATATCCTGTGGCTGGCGCTGCAGACGCTGGTCTTCGAGGCCGATCAGATCCTGTCCGATCCTGGGGCAGTGGGGCTGATCTTTTTGAAACAGCTTGTCTTCCCGGCGTCGAGCCTGTGGTTCATCCACCAGCTCATCGTCTTCTATCTCATCACGCGCCTGATCCGGAACGTCCCCGTGGCCGGCGTGTTCGCCGGCGCAGCGCTCCTGCACATCGTCTATTATACCTGGGCCCAGCAGACGGGCGGCCCGGAAAACCATGCGGTGTTTACCGGCTGGTCGGTGACCGACCGGATCGCCAACTGGTATGTCTTCTTCTTCTCCGGCTATGCCTTTGCGCCTTTCGTCTTCCGGCTGGCCCGCTTCATGGCGGACCGCTGGGGCGCGGCCATGACGACCCTGCTTGTCTGGGCGCTCGCCAATGGCGCCCTGGTCTGGGCCGGCTGGAGCGAGCTGCCGGGCATCAGCCTCGCGCTTGGTTTTGCAGGCGCTTTCGCAATCGTGTCGGTGGCGTCGCTGCTGGTGCATTTCCGGACGGGGGATTTTGTCCGCTATGCCGGCCAGCATTCGATCGTCATCTACCTCTCCTTCTACATTCCGATGCGGATTGCGCAGAAGGGGCTGGCGGCGACGGGGATCATTCCGGACGTTGGCACGGCAAGTGCACTCGTTCTTGTTGTCGCAGTAGCGGCGCCGCTGATCTTCCACCGTTTGATCAGGAATACGCCGCTGATCGCGCTTTACGAGCGTCCGGCCGCCTTCCGGCTCACGCCGCGCAAGAAGGCCACGCTGAATTCGGGAAGCCTTGGGGACGTAGGGGCTTCCTGATTGGGGGAGCAGGGGGCGGTGCAGTTTGTACCGCCCCCTGTCGCCCGATCCTTATCCAACCGGATCTTTCAGGCCGTTTCCCGGCCTTTCACGGTGCACCAGGCGGTACACCTGGAGAGTACACCTGAACGGTGCAGCAAACGGTACACCAGCCGGTGCACGCGCCCGCCGCCTCACACCTCCCGGACATAGAAGCTCACCGTATAGCCCGGCCGGTAGCGTTCCACCCCGATCCGCTCGAAGCCCAGCCGCCGGTGAAAGCGGTGCGAGCCCGGATTGGGCGGATCGTCATTCACCTCGCAGCCGATCAGTCCGCCTGCCTTGCCTTCCGCGTAAGCCGCCTCGTAAAGCGCTTCGCCGAGACGCTGGCCGCGTGCGGCTTCGGCCACGGCGATGCGGTCGACATAGACGAGATCGGCCACGTCTTCCTCCACCATCCACCGCTCGAACCAGCGCAGATTCTCGCTCGGATAGGCCATCGTCCCCGGCGCGACGAGATTGACGAAGCCACGCGGCAGGTCAGCCTCATCCACGGCCACGAGACAGGTGCCGAGCGCGAGCAGCTGCCCGAGGCTCTCCCGCGTCTCGGCGGACACGTTCGGCACGCAGTCGGCATTGATCGCGGTCAGCGCGGAGAGGTCGTCGGGGGTATAGGCACGGATGAGCATGGCGCCAGATGCGCGCCTTTTCGCAAGGCGTCAACAAGAGGCGCTGCCTCCCCCGCGAAAGCCCATGAGGCGCCGCCCGGCGCGCGGCCTAGGTTCTGTACCCATAAGCGGGATTCCCATATTGGACGGGTCATGATTCACTTGCCTTGAAGGAGGTGTCTCATGGCCCGTTTTGATTTGAGCGATGCGGAGTGGGCGATCATTGCGCCCTTGTTGCCGAACAAGCCGCGCGGGGTGGCGCGGACCGATGACCGCCGGGTGCTGAACGGCATCTTCTATATTCTGCGGACGGGGTCGCCCTGGCGTGACCTGCCGGAACGCTACGGCCCTTACACGACGGTCTACAACCGCTTCAACAGATGGGCGAAGGCTGGCGTCTGGATCAATGTTTTCAACGCTTTGGCGCAGCAGAGCCCGGAATCCATGGCCTTCATCGACAGTTCTATCATCCGCGCCCACCAGCACGCCGCAGGCGGAAAAAAGGGGGGCCGGATCACGCCATCGGTCTCTCTCGCGGGGGACTGAGCACCAAGATCCATGCCGTGGTCGATGAGGCCGGCCTGCCCATCCGCCTGGCGCTCTCGCCCGGCCAGGCCAGCGACAAGGCCACCGGGGCCGCCCTGATCGCCAGCCTGAGGCAGGCCCGTCATGTCGTCGCCGACCGGGGCTATGACGCCCGTGCCCTGATCGAGCAGATCGAAGCGGCCGGGGCGGAGGCTCACATTCCCACCCAGCGGGACCGCAAAGTCCAGCGCTCAGTCGCAAGGGACATCTACCGCCAGCGCAATCTGGTCGAGCGATACTTCAACAAACTCAAGCACTTCAGACGATGCGCAACACGCTTCGACAAGCTCGCAAGGAACTTCCTCGCAGCCATCGCCCTCGCCTCAACGCGACTCTGGACCAGGGTTTATGAGTCCACAACCTAG
>NZ_NCST01000078.1 GCF_002088975.1 Henriciella aquimarina | reverse complement strand
CAAGCCTATGTGACGGCTCCCCTTGCCGGAGAGGTGATTCAGCGGAGCGTTTCTCTTGGAGAAACCGTATCGGCTGGCGGCGCGCCCATCTTTGTCATCATCGATGATAGCGTCGTCTGGGCCGACATCGCCGTCTACAAGGAAGATCTCGGCAAGGTCAGCGAAGGCCAGACCGTGACCTTCCAGCAGGAAGATGGCCGCGTCCTGGCCGAAGGGACAATTTCAAATGTCCTGCCTGTCATCAATGAGGCATCCCGCACCGCGACCGCGCGGGTCATTGTCGACAATGCCGAACACAGGCTGAAGCCCGGTCAGTTCGTAACGGCGCGGATCGACACGGGAGAGGGGCGCCCCGTCGTGCGCGTTCCCTCCGATGCGATTGTCAGTGTTGAAGACAGGATGTCGGTCTTCGTCCCGACGGATGACGGGTTCGAACCGCGCGAGGTCCGGACAGGAGAGAGTGCAGGCAGCTATACCGAGATCATTTCCGGGCTCGAGGCCGACGAAGCATTCGTTGCCGAGGGCGCCTTCACCCTGAAAGCGCAGCTTGAAAAAGACGCTTTCGGCGACGGCCACGCACACTAGGAGACCCGCAAAATGATCAATTTGATGCACCGCCTTGCGGGTGGCCGGCTGCTTGCCGCCATTGCCGCACTCGCCCTGTCCATCGGCGGCCTGTTTGCCTTTCGCAGCCTTCCCGTCGATGCCTTTCCCGATCCCTCGCCCTCGCTGGTCCAGGTCTTCACGGAGACTGAAGGCCTGTCACCCGAAGAGGTCGAGCGCTATGTCACCTATCCGATCGAAACGGCCATGTCCGGCCTGCCCAAGGTTGAGGAGATCCGCTCGACGTCCAATTTCGGCCTGTCCGTCATCAATATCTATTTCGAGGACGGCACGGACGTCTATTTCGCGCGCCAGGTTGTCGGCGAACGTCTTGGCGAGGCGGGCGAGGCCATCCCCGAAGGCTTCGGCACGCCGAAGATGGGACCGATTTCGACCGGCCTTGGCATTATCATGTACTACCGTCTCGTCGATGAAACCGGCGAGCGGTCGCTTGTCGAGTTGCGCGAGATCGCTGACTGGATGATCAAGTATCCGCTCCAGTCCGTTGAAGGCGTGACCGAAGTCCTGTCGCTCGGCGGCTTTGAAAAGCAATATCAGGTCCGGCTCGATCCAGACCAACTGACGTCCTATGATCTCAGCGTAAGTGACGTCATCGGGTCGCTGGAAGCCGCCAACAAGACGGCGGGTGCGCAATTCATCGAAATTGGCGCCGAGCAGTACACAGTCCGCGGGGTAGGCCTCGCGCGCACTCTCGATGACCTGCGTGAGACGCCGGTCAGGACTGTGGACGGACGGACCGTGCGTGTCAGCGACCTTGGTGAGGTCGCAATCGGCGGCGGGGTCCGGCAGGGCCTTGCGACCGCCAATGGCGACGGCGAGACGGTCGCGGGCCTCGTCCTGAAACTCTATGGCACCAACACATCGGAGGTCATCGAGAACGCGCAGGCGCGCTTTGACGAGATCAACCGGTCGCTTCCGGACGGGGTGAAGGCCGTCCCGTATTATGACCAGGGCACGCTGGTGAAGAAGGCGGCGGCGACCGTGACCACCGCGCTCTGGCAGGGTGCGCTGCTGGTCGCTGTTATCGTCTTTCTGTTCCTGGGCGGCTGGCGGCCAAGCCTGGTCGTCGTCATGGCCATTCCGTTTTCTGTCGGTTTTGCCTTCATTACGATGAGCGTCCTCGGTATCGGGGCGAATCTCATGACGCTTGGCGGCGTGGCGATTGCTATCGGAATGATGGTCGACGGGGCGATCGTCATCGCTGAAAACGTTGATCGCGGCTTCCGCGAGCGGCGTGAAGGCGAAGACAGCCGCACCACGGTTGCGCGGGCGAGCGCCGAGGTGATTGCGCCGCTGATAGCTGCGGTCGCCGTCGTGATCATCGTCTTCCTGCCGCTCTTCTCGCTACAGGGCACCGAAGGCAAGACGTTCCGGCCGCTGGCTGCGTCCGCCGCGCTCGCCATGACCGGCTCGCTGCTCTATGCGGCGCTGATTGCCCCTGCCATGGCGCTTGGCCTCATGCGACCGCCGAAAAGCAATGAAAAGGCGGGCGACAGCCGGCTGACATTGCTCATCAAGCCGCTTGCGGCTTTCTTCGTCCGGCGGCGGTTTGCGGCCCTCGGACTTGCGGGCGTCTTGCTCGTGGTTGGGGGCCTCTCTGCGACGCGCCTCGGATCGGAGTTCACTCCGGCGCTGGAGGAAGGCGACGTTATCTTGAGAGTGACTATGGCCCCCTCGATCTCCCTCACCGAAGCGAAGGAAACATCGACGCGGATCGAGCAAAGAGTGCTGGACTCTTTCCCAGAGGTCAGTTCGATCGTCAGCCGGATCGGCCGCGGGGAAGTCGGCGCGCATGCCGACCCTGTCAACAGTATCGAGGCCTTCGTGGCGCTCAAACCGCGAAGCGAATGGCGGGAGGGGATCAGCCCGAACGAACTTCGCGCCGCCATCTCCGACAATCTCGGCAGCTTCCCCGGTGTCCGGGTCAATGTCGGCCAGCCGATCGCCATGTCGGTCGATGAACTCCTGACCGGGACGAAGGCGCAATTGGCGGTCAAGATCTTCGGGCCGGATACGGAGGTTCTGCTGGAAGGCTCGCAGGCCTTGCAGGCGATCCTGCAGGCGGTTCCGGGAGCAAGTGATGTCCAGGCCGACCAGATCACCGGCGCGCCGCAACTTGTCGTCTCGCTCGACCGTCCGGCGCTCGGGCGCTACGGTTTGAGCGTTGAGGAGGCGCTCGAGGCCCTGCGCTCCGGTGTCGGCGGGGCCGAGGCTGGCGCCGTGTTCGAGGGGGTGCGCCAGTTCCCCGTCATCGTGCGCTATGCCGAAGAGGACCGCGACACGCCGGAGGCCATTGGCCGCATCATCCTGCAATCGGCCAGTGGCGCACGGGTCCCGCTCGAAAGCGTGGCTGACATCAGGGAGATTGTCGGACCGCGTCAGATAACGCGGGAAAATGGCGAGCGGTTCATCACCGTCCAGCTCAATGTCAGGGGCCGCGACATTGGCAGCTATGTCGCCGATGCGCAGGAGGCGGTCGCCGGTCAGCTCGACCTTCCGGCCGGTTACCGCGTCGAATGGGGCGGGCAGTTCGAACTCCAGCAGGAAGCGAATGCGCGGTTCGCCGTCGTGATCCCGATCACACTCGGCATCGTGTTCCTGATCCTGCTATTAACCTTCGGGCGCATGAAATCGGCCATTCTGATCCTGCTCAACATTCCGCTGGCGCTGACCGGCGGGGCGATGGCGCTCTGGGTCGCAGGTCTGCCGATTTCGGTGCCGGCGACGGTCGGCTTTATTGCCCTGTTCGGCATCGCCCTCGGCAATGGCATGGTGCTGGTCAGCTTCATGGACGATTTCGCCAGGGAAGGCCGTGGCCGCGATGAACTTGCTGTCGAGGCGGCCGGCTTGCGGGCGCGACCTGTGCTGATGACGGCGCTGACGACGGCGCTCGGCCTTGCGCCTCTGCTCTTCGCAAGCGGTGTCGGGGCGGAAGTGCAGCGCCCCCTGGCCACCGTGGTCATGGGCGGCCTCGTCTCATCAACGGTGCTCACACTGCTGGTATTGCCAGCCCTCCACCGCTGGTTCGCGCCGAAGCCCGACGCGCACCATTCTTTGTTGGAGGCCGAACATGTCCATCCATCGTGAACGTCGCATTGCTATCATGTCCGTTTTTCTCGCAGCCCTAGCGGGCTGCGTGAGCCTCGGCAATGCAATGGCCTCCCTGTCAAGGGAGCAGGTGGCGACGGTTCGGGAAGAATGCGGCCTGATGCCCGCGAAGAGCCGCATGAAGAAATCCGCAGACCTGCGGCGACGAACCTACCTCGCTTGCAAACGCAATGTGCTGGAAAAGGAGACGGATCGTGGCGCACTCACATGATCATGACGGTCTTGATCCGGAGAGCGGCGATCGCCGGGTTTCCATCGCCATCTGGGCAAACGCACTACTAACAGTAGGTCAGGTCATCGGGGGTATCCTGTCTGGCAGTCTCGCGCTGATTGCCGACGCCCTGCACAATTTCTCTGATATGGCGTCGCTCGTCATCGCATTCGCTGCGCGCAAGATTGCGCGGCGGCCGGCTGATGAACGGATGACCTACGGGTATGGCCGCATCGAAATCGTCGCGGCCCTGATCAATTACACATCCTTGATCATCATCGGCCTCTATCTGGTCTATGAGGGTGTCATGCGGATCATTGATCCGCCCGCCGTTGGCGGCTGGACGATCGTTATTCTGGGTGGCGTAGCATTGGTCGTCGATACACTGACGGCGCTGTTGACCTACTCCATGCAGAAAGGGAGTCTGAATATACGGGCGCTCTTCCTCCACAATCTTTCGGATGCACTCGCATCGGTGGCCGTCGTTGCAGGCGGCGCGCTCATTCTCCTCTATGACTGGAGACTGGTAGACCCGCTCGTGACAATCGGTATTGCGGGATATATTCTCTACCTGTCGTTCCGCGAAATCGGTGGGCCTATCCGTATGCTGATGCTCGGTAGCCCACCCGACATCGACAACGGCGCAGTCGTGGAAGCGATGCGAAGTGTTGATGGCGTTGCGGACGTTCACCATGTGCATCTCTGGCAGATGCAGGAACACGAGACGGCGCTCGACTGTCACGTCGTTGTGCCTGAGCAAAACTGGTCGAGCATCGAGATCATAAAGGCGGCGATCAAGGAGCGTTTGAACAAGCGCTTCAATATTGGTCATTCAAGCCTTGAGTTCGAGCGCGAAGACAACGCTCACCAGAACGCCTCTGTTTACGGGCACGCATCCTCCCGAAGAAAGGAGTAGATTTATGTTTAGCGAGATATTGACCGAATATGACGATGTCTTCGGGGTCGGGTGCAAAGGCAAACTGACAAGGGAAGAGATCCGGCGAATGCACGATCTGCTGCATAAGCGCGTCGCCAATGTACATCAGGGCCTTGTCATTGATCTGACTGATTTCGAGGGGTATGAGGGCCTTGGCGCACTGCTTGAGGATCTTAAAGTTGACACTGCGCACCGAAACGACTTCGCGCGCATTGCAGTCATCGGCGACCGGAAGTGGATGGAATGGGGCAGTGCGCTCGCCGGCGCTCTGACCCGCGCCGAAATGCGTTGGTTCGATACCGGCGCAACTGCCGAGGCTGCTATCTGGGCGCGTGGCTTCTGAGCGGTCTGGCCGAGAGGTTTAGAACAGTAGCGGCACATCGCCAGAAGGAACGGACTTGAGACGTTCGCTCGCTCAGAAGCATCGGCGGCCTGAAACCGAACAATGCGCCTCCGTTAGCACCAACGCAGATGCCTGGGTGCATCAGTGGGGCCTAAGTCCTCGTCACAATTCATCGCTTACAAAACTGGCGAAGGTGGGACCGGCCGAGTATGTTCGATTATTGCGGTTCGCAAATTCCGCAGCACGGTTGCGCGATCAGCTCTCACTATTATCCGCACTCGGCGGCGAACCCAACTTCAGTCGCAAGGTTAGACCCAGGAGCGAAGGCAGGCGGTGAGCGAGATCGACATCGAACGTATAGAGCGAGCAATCAAAAAGCTGGCCGTTCTGATCGACGAGACTGGAGAGGATTTCTGGCCGATCCTGGAGAGGCTCGAGGCTGAACGAGACAAGATCCTGTCCCGAAAGCAACGTCTGGAACGATATTTGGGTACGGAACTCGCCCACTATCCGAAACCGGACGTGTGAGCTCCACCGGTTGGGGGAGCGAATGAATGAACCAGCAGTTTCCAAAAGCCGCTTGAGCAAACTCCCGACCCCGGCCTAACGTCTGCTTTGCGGACGCCGCCTTGAACAGTGGCTATCACCTGTCAGGGGGCAAAGATCATCGTCTCCTCGGCCACAGGCCGACGCATTCCAATCCCATTTGTCTGGAAAGGCTAAAAGCGCAATCGCGCTGTGTGCGAACGGAAACGGGAGGCGCGGCAAACGATTCCATCTACCAACCGACTGTGTTTGTCGCTGCTTGTCCTTCCGGGTCGAAACTTACATTCGCCTCGAACCAAAACTGGCTCACGAAACTATGGACCAGAAAATGGACAAATCATGGACCAGAAAACAGAGACACTCCGCGCAATCGATTGAAAGTTACGGAATTTACCGATGGGTTCACACGCGTCACTGGGCTCCTGTCAAATTGCCTGCGAAGACAAGTGAAGTGCTGATTTTATTTAACTTTAGCGCCTCAAACAGGAGGTGGTACTTCCGTCTAATTCCCTCCGGGCCCACCACCAGAATATCTCTGCCTAGACGTCGCGCGTTTAGCGGGTCTTGTGTGCGGGAAAGCCGTGACGGCGAGCGAAGACCGTCACCGCCGCGGACGCAGCAAGCAAGGCCAGAAGGCATGGCGCGAAGGCCCAGGTACCGAACTGCTCGAGGAGCATGCCGCCGGCAAGAGCGCCTCCGGCGATAGCCATATTCCAGACCGTCACCAGCATGGATTGCGCGAGATCTGCAGCCGGGCCAGCCGTCTTGGCGCTTGCGGTTTGAAACAGGGTCGCGCAACCGCCGAAAGCGAGGCCCCAGATCGCGGCAGCTGTGTAGATGACGGCCGGCGCATCGCGCCCCATCCAGAGTGCTGCGACCGCAAGGCCGAACAAGGCGGTGCAGGCAAGGGTCAGCGTCCGCAAGTGCCGGTCGATCAGAACGCCGACGCCCCAGATGCTGAGAAGGGAGGCCATTCCAAAGACCAGCAGCACGGTGTCGGTCCGGCCGACCATGCCCGCCGCTTCGAGAAATGGCGCGATATAAGTGTAGAGAAGATTGTGCGCGAGCACGAAGGCGAGGACGACGAAGAGCACGGGCCGTATGCCGGGCAGTGTGAAGACGTTTTTCAGCGACCGGCGCGCGCCTGCGGCTTCCCCGGCATAGTCCGGAACCCTCGCTAGGACCCAGACAATCAGAAGAACGGTGAGCCCGCTGATCAGGCCGAAGCAGGCGCGCCAGCCGATAAGGGCGCCGAGATAGGTTCCAGCCGGAACGCCGAGAGACAGCGCCAGCGGCGTTCCGGCCATGGCGATGGCAATCGCCCGGCCCTTGAGATGATCAGGAGCCATTCGCGCCGCATAACCGGCTGCCAGCGCCCAGAGCAGTCCAGCCGAAACACCGGCAATGAAACGCGCCACCAGGGTCAAACCATAGTGTCCGGAGATTGCGGTGACTGTATTGGCCACCAGAAATCCGGCGATTGCGGTCAGCAAAAGCGGGCGCCGGCGTATGCCTTGCGTGAATGTGGTCAGCGGTATCGCCGCAAGGAGGGAGCCGACGGCATAGACCGTGACGAGCTGGCCTGTCGCGGCTTCCGTGACGTTGAGCCCCGCGCTGATCTGCGGCAGCAGGCCGGCGGGAAGGGCCTCGGTGAGAATGGTGATGAAGGCCGCCATGGAAAGCGCAAGAAGGCCGCTCCAGGGCAGGCGGTCATGTATTGGCGGCAAAGGCGTTGGGGATGCTGACGTCATTGCGGGGCCTCATTCAGGTGTTGATGAAGCCACAGCCATGACACGCGTCTCATTTCGGAAAAATATGCTTCAATTCTAATCACTTCGGACTATTGTGTCCGCTATTATGTCGTCTCTCACAGACAGTCTTGGTGCGTTGAACGTCTTCGTTCAGGCCGCAGATGCCCGGAGTTTCACGGTTGCGGGCCGGCAGCTCGGCATTTCGTCATCGGCCGTCGGGAAGGCGGTGGCGCGGTTGGAGGAACGCCTGGGCGTGACGCTGTTTCACCGCTCGACCCGGGCCATAACGCTGACGCCTGACGGCAGCATGTTCCTGGAGCGCTGCCGGCGGATCCTGAGTGAAATGGAAGTGGCCGAGCTGGAGCTTTCTCAGCGGCGCGAGCACCCCGGTGGCGTGCTGCGGGTTAGCCTGCCTCTGGTCGGTATGCTGATGATGCCGACGCTGTCGGCCTTCATGCGCGCCTGGCCGGAGATCGAGCTTGATCTCGATTTTACCGACCGGCTCGTGGACGTCGTCGAGGAAGGCTTCGATGCGGTCATCCGCACCGGCGAGGCGAGCGATTCCAGACTGATGACCCGGGCCCTTGGCGAGTTTCGGTTCAAGCTTGTCGGTGCGCCAGCCTATTTCGAACAATACGGGCTTCCTCGCACGCCTGGCGACCTGTCAGCGCATCGCGGGCTGCATCACCGATACCCCTCGACCGGCAAGCTGGAAGAATGGTTACTGGTCGATGCAGACGGAGCATTGGTGGAAAGTGCGCCGAAGGCTGCGGTTTCGAGCGCGATCGAACCCTTGCTGTATATGGCGGAGCACGCGCAGGGCATCGCTTTCTTGCCCGACTTCGCCGTGAGCGACCGTCTTGCAGACGGGACCCTGGTCAGCATTCTGGATGACGCCGTTCAGCGCAGCGGGTCCTTCCGCATTCTCTGGCCGTCGAGCCGGCACATGTCGCCAAAGCTACGGGTGTTCGTCGACTTCATGGCGCAGGCGCTTTTTCCCGGGCGCGGCAACCACGCTGGCACCTGACACGCGTTTGCCGGCGAATGAGCGCCTGATATCGGGCATTGGTCAAGGCCTCGATATGTCTGTCCCAGCCTTTCGGACCCCGAGTCAAATCGGGTTGTCTGTGCGATCAATGCACGACCCTGATTAAAAGCACAGGTAGCCGCCGGGGCCATAGGCCCGTATGGCTCGTCATCAGTTCTGAAAAAACAAAGAAACGGGACGGGAGACGAGAAAGATGACTTATCCAGACCAGAATAAGGCCGAAGAGATCGGCGCGCGGGTGGAAGCCTTTGTCCGGAATACGGTGGCCTCTTATGAGCGCGATCCGCGTCTGGAGGAACACGGGCCCTCGGCTGAGCTTGTGAAGGAGCTGCGCGAGAAGGCCCGCACGGTGGGGGTTATGACGCCCCATATCCTCGAGGATGGCAGCCACCTTTCCCAGCGCGGCACGGCCCATGTGCTCCAGAAGACCGGGCTTTCCCCGCTTGGGCCTGTGGCCTGCAATACCGGCGCCCCGGACGAGGGCAACATGTTCCTGCTCGGCAAGGTCGCTACGCCGGACCAGCATGACCACTTCCTGAAGCCGCTTGTCTCCGGCGAGGCGCGCTCGGCCTTCTTCATGACCGAGCCGGCCGCCGATGGCGGGGCCGGCTCCGACCCGTCCATGATGCAGACGACCTGCGTGCAGGACGGCAATCACTGGGTCATCAATGGACGCAAGACGTTCATCACCGGCGCCGAGGGCGCAAAGGTGGGCATCGTCATGGCGAAGGCCGAGGAAGGCGCCTGCATGTTCCTCGTCGACCTGCCGGACCCGGCGATCCGTATCGAGCGCGTCCTCGACACGATCGACAGCTCCATGCCGGGCGGGCATTCCGAGGTGGTCAT
>NZ_NCST01000077.1 GCF_002088975.1 Henriciella aquimarina | reverse complement strand
CGCGCGGGGTGACATCGTCGAGCAGGCGCAGCGAGGGCAGGTCGGCCTCCTGCGGGGCGGGCGGCGTCGCGCGCAGAATGTACCAGATCACGGGCAGCGCGATCAGGCCCAGCAGCGCGAGCGGCGCGCCGAACAGGAACGGCCCGAGCATCATAGGCGGGCTCCGAACAATTCGAGCGACTGTTTCATGGCCGCGGCGGCACGCTGCAGCGGCTCGCCGGTCGAGTGGCGCACCAGCTGCCAGCCCATGCCGGCGGCCATGGTTTCAAGCGCCTCGAAATGCGCCTGATAGCGTTCGAGATATTCCTCGCGGATGGTCTCGGCGCGTCCGAAGATGCGGAAAAGGTTGCCGCCGGGCCGGGAAAAGCGCACGCGGCCCTTCCAGGGAAAGCTTGCTTCCATCGGATCGTTCACCGCCAGCAGCACGCCTTCCTTCGACTTCGCCGCCAGCGGGGCCAGCCGGTCGCGCCACACCTCGACCGGGTCGTAGAAGTCGCTGGCGATGACGAAGATGGACTGGCTCTTCGGCGGCGGCGGGAAGTTCTCGCCGCGCCGGCTGACCAGGTCCTCGGCGAGCTTGTCGCCAGCCGCCTTGCCGAAACCGGGCGTGCGCCCGCTGCCGAGCGCGCCGATGCGTTCCCCGGCCTTCGAGAGCAGAAGGCCAGCGGCCAGCATGACGATTCGCGCGGCATCGGCCTTGTGCAGGCGGGCGGGCTCTCCGGCCCAGTCGAAGCCCTTGTGCGGGTCGCACCAGAACAGCACCGTGCGCGCGGTCTCAAGCTCGGTCTCGCGGACATAGAGTTCGTCGCCACGCGCCGAGCGGCGCCAGTCGACGCGCTGGGCGGCGTCTTCCTGAGCATAGTGGCGGTACTGCCAGAACTGTTCGCCGGTCCCGGCGCGCTTGCGCCCAGCCGCCCCCAGATGAGCCGTGTCGGCGGCGCGGGCATTCAGGCTGACGCCCGGCAGCGAGCGGGCCAGCACTTCGGCCTCGGCGCGGATGGTGGCGGCGTCCATCATGGGGCCACCCGGTCGGCGCAATCGAGCGCGGCGTCAAGCCGGGTGCGCCAGGCCGATGATTCGTCGGCGGCTTCCGACAGCGTCGTCAGCCGGTCCTGCTCGCTGAGCCCGGCCTCGGCATTGATGCCGTTCACGAAGGCTTCTGCCTTTGCGCTCTGGCGGGCAAACCCGGTTTCCGGAATGTCGAGCCCTTCGCGCGCGGCCCAGACGTGCAGCACGCGGTTGCGCGCATCCTGAAGCTGGCTGTGTGCGGCCTGACGGTCGGTTACGGGCAGATCGTCGCCGGCCACCTGCAGCGATAGCGTCGCCCGCTGGATCGCGCGGTGGCAGGCGGCCAGCGCCTCGGCGCTGGGCGACTCGGGGGATGGCGTGCAGGCGGCAAGCAAGCTCACGCCGGCAAGCCCGATCCCCGCCAGCACATATCCGGATCGCAGGGCGAGGCTCATTTCAGACGGCAGCTCTCGCAAGATCATCGATCAGCTCGCGCAGGGACGGGGCCTGTCCGGTCGGATCGTAGCGCATCGCCATACGGTGGCCGAGACAAGGCTCTGCCAGCGCCTCGACATCTTCCAGCGACGGGGCAAGCCGGCCGCGCAGCAGGGCGCGAGCCCGGCAGGCGAGCATCATGGCCTGGCCGGCACGCGGGCTCGGCCCCCAGTCGATGAAGCGTTTGACGCGCTCATCGGCGGACTGTTCGGGCCGGGCTTCGCGGACAACGGCGAGAATCGCGGCCAGCACCTTTTCGCCGACCGGCATCTGACGCACGAGTTTCTGAAGTTTCTGCAGTTCGCCCTCGCCAAGCGCGGACTGGACTTCGGCATCGCCGGTGCCGGTGGTCTCGATCAGGATTTTCCGTTCGGTATCGATATCGGGATAGGAGACGTCGATCTTCAGCAGGAAGCGGTCGAGCTGGGCTTCCGGCAGCGGATAGGTGCCTTCCTGCTCAATCGGGTTCTGCGTGGCGAGCACGTGAAACGGCTCCGGCAGGTCGTAGCGCACGCCGGCGACGGTGACATGGTGTTCCTGCATGGCCTGCAGCAGGGCCGACTGGGTGCGCGGCGAGGCGCGGTTGATCTCGTCGGCCATCAGCAGCTGGGTAAAGATCGGGCCCTTGATGAAGCGGAAGCTGCGTTCGCCGCTGGCGCTCTCATCCAGAACTTCGGAGCCGAGAATATCGGACGGCATCAGGTCCGGCGTGAACTGGATGCGCGAGGCATCGAGCCCGAGCGCCGTGCCCATCGCATTCACCAGCCGCGTCTTGGCGAGGCCCGGTGCGCCGATGAGCAGGGCGTGCCCGCCGGCCAGAATGGCCGAGAGGGCGAGTTCGATCACACGCTCCTGGCCAAAGATGGCCTTGGCGATCTCTTCCTTTACCTGCGAGAGTGTCTCGCCAGCTGCTTCTGCATCCTGAACGATGGCCTGATTATCGTCTGCCATGAGGTCTCCGTCTTCACTCCCGGGTACAACAGACCTAGGTCTAGGCAAAAACATGGCGGAGCGCGACGTGAATTCCAAACAGAATACTGCAATCAGTCTAGAAGAGCTCCTGAAAGTGATCGCACCGGACCCGGATGGGCGGAAACTGCCGCCGGTGGAGCAGTGGTCCCCGGAACGGTCCGTGGACATCGACATGGAAATTCGGGCCGACGGAAGCTGGTGGCATGAAGGCGGCCGAATCAACCGTGAGAAGCTGGTCAAACTCTTCTCGACCATTCTGCGAAAGGACGCCGATGGCAGCGTCTGGCTGGTGACGCCGTATGAAAAGGTCGTCGTCCATGTCGAGGATGCGCCGTTCATGGCCATCCGTGTCGACCGCGCCGGCGAGGCGGGGGCGGACCAGACGCTGGCCTTCAAGACGAATGTCGGCGATGTCGTCCTGGCCGGGCCGGACAATCCGATCCGCGTCGAGACCGATCCGGAAACGCTCGAACCCTCGCCCTATGTCCTGGTGCGCGGACGGCTCGAGGCGCGGCTGTCGCGCCCGGTCTTCTATGAGCTGGCCGAAATGGCGGAGCCGCACCCGGACGATGAAAACACACTTGGTGTCTGGTCGAAGGGCACCTTCTTCAGTATCGGACCGGCCCTGTAGGCAGGGGTTTTCCGCTCATGGCATTTGTCGATCTCGATGATTTTCTGGCCCGCGCGCGCCTCCGGCTCGATCCGGTGCAGGGCCGCGAGCGCCTGCCGGAAGGCGGTGATCTCGAATATCTCGACCCCGAAGCCATCACCAATATCCGCGCCGCCGCCGTGCTGGTGCCGCTGATCCCGCGCAAGGGCGGCGCGACCGCGCTGCTGACCCATCGCCCGGAGACGATGCCGACCCATGCCGGACAGGTCGCCTTTCCGGGCGGCAAGGTGGACCCGGAAGACGCCGACGAGGTTGAGGCCGCGCTGCGCGAAGCGGAAGAAGAAGTCGGCGTCGTGCCCGACAGTGTCGAGCTTGTCGCCCGCGGCGCGCCCTACATTACCGGCACGGCGTTCCGGATCGTGCCCGTGATCGGCGTGCTGCCGGCTGATTTCGTGCCACGGCCCGACCCGACCGAAGTGGCCGATGTCTTCGAGGCGCCGCTCTCCTTCCTGATGAGCGCGCACAATCACACCCGCCGCTCCGGCTACTGGAACGGCCAGACGCGGCACTATTTCGAGATGCCCTGGGAAGGTCACAGGATCTGGGGCGTGACGGCTGGCATCATACGCGCTTTATATGAAAGGCTGTACGAAGCCGGGGAGGAAACAGCGGCGTGACTTACAGGCTGATATTCGAACTGGTCCTTTTTCTGACGCCGTTTCTGGCGTTCGGGATCTGGCGCCTGGCCACCGAAGAAGCCATCGAGGAAGGCCGGAAGCCCTGGCCGATCGCCGTCCTGTTCGGCATTGGCGCATTCCTGGCGGTCACCGCCTGGATTGTCCTCATCTTCATGGACCGGGGCGGGCGCGAGATGTGTTACGAGCCCCGCCGGCTGGTCGATGGCGAGATGGTCGGCGGGCGCGAAGTGCCCTGCGAGAAGCTGAAGGACGATCTCGGCCGGGCCGCGACGCGCGATCCGGGCGGCAAGGCGCATGGCCTCGGCGGGACCGACAATGCCGGCCCCGAGACCGCGCCCGGCCCGCTGGAGCCGCCGCGTGAAGTACAGGACGACGATCCGCAATGACCGATCTTGCCGGCCAGACCTGGCTGACCGACGCGAAGACGCAGGCCGTGATGGCGGCGCTCGAGACCGCGCGGCCGGGCAGCGCGCGCTTTGTCGGCGGCTGTGTGCGCAATGCGCTGATGGGGCTTGAGGTCGACGATATCGACATCGCTACCCAGCTTCAGCCCGATGCCGTGATCGCCGCGCTGGAAGCCGCCTCCATCCGGGCCATTCCCACCGGCATCGAGCATGGCACCATCACGGCTGTGTGCGAGGGCCGGCCCTTCGAGATCACGACGCTGCGCCGGGACGTGGAGACCGACGGCCGCCGCGCCGTTGTCGCCTTCACCGAAGACTGGGCCGAGGATGCCGGGCGCCGGGACTTCCGGCTCAACGCGCTTTATGCCGAGCCCGATGGCACGCTGCATGACCCGACGGGCGGCGGGATCGAGGATGCCGGCCATGGCCGCGTCATCTTCATCGGGGATGCCGATACCCGCCTCAAGGAAGACTATCTGCGCATCCTGCGCTTCTTCCGCTTCAATGCCTGGTATGGCGCCGGGATCGACGAAGCGGGCCTCGCCGCCTGCGCGCGCCAGAAAGAGGGGCTGAAACAGATCGCTTCGGAGCGCATCTGGAAGGAGCTCCACAAGCTGCTCGCTGCGCCGGACCCGACCGAGGCGGTCGCCGCGATGAAGGAAAGCGGCGTGCTCGACATCCTGCTGCCGGAAGCCGAAACGCTGGAGGGGCTGCACGATCTGCGCGTCAGCGAGACGCTCGCCCGCGTCAAGCCGGACCCGATGCTGCGCCTGATGGGGCTCATCCATCGCAGCGCCAATTCCATCATGGCCGTTTCGAAACGCCTGCGCCTGTCGAACGCCGAATCCAACCGCCTCACCATGTGGGCGGCTGATAATCTGCCGGATGTGACTGCGCTGAACGGGCGCGAGCTGCGCCAGGCGCTCTACTGGCATGGCCGGCAGGCGGTGGTGGACCGGGCGCTGACCTCCGGCCGCGATGTGCGCGACCTGGTGCATGCCGTCCTCGCCTGGAAGCGGCCGGAATTTCCCATTGGCGGCGACGATGCGCTGGCGGCCGGCCTGAAAGGCCCGGAGATCGGAAAGGCCCTGCGCGCGCTCGAGGAATGGTGGATGGCCGAGGACTTCCAGCCCGACCGGGACACGCTGCTGGCGCGGCTGGGGAAGATTAGTTGAATTGCACGCTTAAGGTGAGCATGTTATAACGCATGTTCTAACGTTTGGAGTGTTGAATGTCTTTTCAGACCAAGGTTCGCAAGATCGGCAATTCGCAGGGCGTGGTGATTCCGGCTGATGCGCTTAGCCGTCATGGCGTACGTGAAGGCGATGAACTGATGCTGACGATCACGCCGGACGGATTCAGCCTGCGCGTCTATGATCCTGAAGTTGCTGAACAGGTCGAGGCTGGCCGCGAAATCGCGAAGCGCTACAAGAACACGCTTCGGGAGCTTGCGAAGTGACGCCGAAATGGCTTCACCACGCAACCATTGAAATCCTTCATGACGAGAGCCTGGCCAATCATGGCGGACTGAGCGGACTCCGCGATAGCGGACTGCTGGAAAGCGCGTTGGAGCGACCGAAGAACAGGCATCATTATGGCGACGGCGATATTCACAATCTCGCCGGGGAATATGCTTTTGGTATTGCGTGCAACCATCCGTTTCTGGACGGGAACAAGCGCACGGCGTTTCTCGCCGCTGCGACATTTCTGGCGGTCAACGGCTATACTCTGACGGCATCGGAGGCCGACGCGACCCTGAAGACGCTGGCGCTTGCCGCTGGAGAGTTGGATGCGGACGCCTATGCCGCCTGGCTCAAGGAGCAGACCGAACCGGTCTGATCCCTCAAGGCCACTTCACCACGGGCGGCATGGACGACAGGATCGAGTTCACATTCCCGCCCGTCTTCAGGCCGAAGGTCGTGCCCCGGTCATAGAGCAGGTTGAACTCGACATAGCGCCCGCGCCGGATAAGCTGCTCCTCGCGCTGCTCCGGCGTCCAGCTTTCCGGCATGCGCCGGCGCGCGATGACCGGATAGATCTCGGCGAAGGCGCGGCCGACATCCTGGGTGAAGGCGAAGTCGTCGTCCCAGTTGCCGCTGTCATGACGGTCATAGAAGATGCCGCCCGTGCCGCGGGGCTCCTGGCGGTGGGGCAGGTAGAAATACTCGTCGCACTGTTTCCGGAAGTCGGGATAATAGGCCGGATTATGCCAGTCGCAGGCAGCTCTCATCGCGGCATGGAAGTCGACCGTGTCCTGAAATCCCTCCTCGCGCTGATAGTCGAGCAGGGGGGTGAGGTCGGCCCCGCCGCCGAACCAGCTTTGCGAGGTGACCAGCATGCGGGTGTTCATGTGCACCGCCGGCACACGCGGATTGTGCAGGTGCGCGATCAGCGAGATGCCGGACGCCCAGAACTTGCCGCCGGACTTGTCGGCGCCGGGGATCTGCGCGCGGAAGGCTTCGGAGAAGTCGCCATAGACGCAGGAGAAATGCACGCCGACTTTCTCGAAGAACTTGCCCTTCATGATGGCCATGGTGCCGCCGCCAAGGTCTTCCGAGCCGTCGCCGCGTGTCCACGGGGTCTTCTCGAACCGGGCGGGCGGGCCGTGGTAGAGGGGCGGCTGGGCCTCGTCCTCGAGGGCCTCGAACCGGGCGATGATGTCAGCCTGGAGTGATTCGAACCAGGTCCGCGCTTTCTGTTTTCTGTCTTCGAGCATGAGACTGCTCATGGCGTGTCTCTGCCGGCCGGTAAAGGCCGCAAAGCGCCGGAAAGGCAAAAATGGCCTGTCGACAATGACGTATGCGACAGGATGACACCGCCCGTCACTGCTCTGCAGGCGGCGTCCAACCGCCGCAGGGCTACATGTGTGCCTTGCAAACACCGGGCGGGCACGCTAACCGCAGCGCAGGAATTTCGGGGAGGCGGTCTTTTGCGGCGTTGCGCCGCAATGAAATTGCGCCCCGTTAATGTATGCATCTCGGAGCAATCCTTGGCCAGAGGACCTGAAGAGTGAGCGACGCGACCAATACCGAGCACGAGACGATCGACGAAGATCGCCGCGACTTTATCCATATTGCGACGGCTGCAACGGCAGTCGCTGGCGCTGGCGCGCTGGCCTATGTCTTCGTCGACCAGATGAATGCAGCCAGTGACACCAAGGCCGCCTCCAGCCTGGACGTGGACATCTCCAAGGTGCCGCTGGGCGGCGAGGTGCGTGTGCTGATCGGCGGCAAGCCGTTCTTCATCCGCCACCGCACCGAGCCCGAGATCAAGGCTGCCGAAAATGTCGACATCAGCAAGCTGCGCGATCCGCAGACCGATGATGAGCGCCTCGTGCCGATGCAGGACGGCAAACTGAACCGGGCTTACCTGGTGACGTCCGGCACCTGTACGCACCTGGGCTGCGTGCCGGTTGGCCCGGCACAGGGCAATACGGGCGACTTCGGGGGCTGGTACTGCCCCTGCCACGGCTCGCACTACGATACGTCAGGCCGCATCCGCAAAGGCCCGGCCCCATCCAACCTGCCGGTGCCCGACTATCGCTATGTCAGCCCGACCGTTATCAACATTTCGCTTTAAGAGAGGACGCCTGAGCGATGAGCGGACACCCCTCTACCTACGAACCCAAGACCGGTTTCACGAAATGGCTCGATACGCGGCTGCCCATCGTGCGGCTCGCCTATGACAGCTTTGTCGATTTCCCGACACCGAAGAACCTGAACTACTGGTGGACCTTTGGCGGTATCCTGGCCGTCTGTCTGGCCACCCAGATCCTGTCAGGTGTCGTCCTGGCCATGCACTATACGCCGTCGGTCGACGGGGCTTTCGCCTCGGTCGAGCGGATCATGCGCGATGTGCCTTATGGCTGGCTGATCCGCTACATCCACGCCAATGGCGCCTCGATGTTCTTCCTGGCGGTCTACATCCACATGTTCCGCGGGCTCTATTACGGCTCCTACAAGGCGCCGCGCGAAGTCCTGTGGATCCTGGGCTGCGTCATCTTCCTCCTGATGATGGCCACCGCCTTCCTCGGCTATGTGCTGCCCTGGGGCCAGATGTCCTATCACGGTGCCAACGTCATCACCGGCCTGATCGGCGCCCTGCCGGTCGTCGGCGACAGCATCAAGGCCTGGCTGATGGGCGGGCCGTCGATCGGCAACCAGACGCTGCAGCGCTTCTTCTCGCTGCACTACCTGCTGCCCTTCATGATCGCCGGTGTTGTCATCCTGCACATCTGGGCGCTGCACGTGCCGGGCAACAACAACCCGGCCGGCGTCGAAGCCCGCAAGGATCCGGAAGGCCTCAAGAAGGACACCGTTCCCTTCCACCCGTACTATACGGTGAAGGACGGCTTCGCGATCGTCGTCTTCCTGCTGATCTTCGCAACCTTCGTCTTCTACATGCCGAACGTTCTCGGCCACGCCGACAACTATATCGAGGCGAACCCGCTGGTGACGCCGGCCCACATCGTGCCGGAGTGGTATCTGCTGCCCTTCTACGCGATCCTGCGGGCCATCACCTTCGATATCGGCCCGATCCCGGCCAAGCTGCTGGGCGTGATCGCCATGTTCGGTTCGATCGCCATCCTGTTCGTGGTGCCGTGGCTGGATACCTCCAAGGTGCGCTCGATGCGCTACCGTCCGGTGGCCCGCCAGTTCTTCCTCGGCTTCGTGGTGGCCGGTCTGCTGCTCGGCTGGTGTGGCGCGTCCAACCCGGATGACCCGATTATTCCGATGGGCTCCGACCAGCTGGTCGTCAGCTATACCGACGCCAACGGGAACGAAGCGACCCAGACCTATGAAGAGTATGAGGCGGCTGCGACCTTCCGCGACCAGAAGATCGCCGACGGGACGGATGCCTCGATCGCTGTCCAGAAGGCCCCGGCCTTCCGGTTCGTGCACCTCGCACAGATCCTGACGGCGTATTACTTCGCTTACTTCCTGATCATCCTGCCGCTGCTCGGCCTTCGTGAAAAACCGAAGGATGAGCCGGCTTCCATCCACAAGGCTGTGCTCGGCCACGACCGCGCAGCCCCCGCACCGGCCGAATAAGAGGGACGGACATGAAATTCCTGCGTTTCATTTCTGCTGGACTGGGCGCGGCTGCGCTCGCCATGAGTGCCCAGGCCGCTGGCGGCGCGCTGCACGCCGGACCGCCCGAAGGTGGCTGGGCGTTCGAAGGCCCGCTCGGCGAGCTCGACATGGAGAGTGTCCAGCGCGGCTATCAGGTCTATCGCGAGGTCTGTGCCTCCTGTCACTCGATGCGGCTGCTGCACTACCGCAATCTGGGTGAGCCGGGCGGCCCGTTCTACGATCCGGAATATCCGAACGCGAACAACAATCCGCTCGTGAAGTCGTTCGCGGCCATGGACGAGATCCTCAGCGACACGCCGAACGATGTCGGTGACTATGAATACCGCCCGGCGCGCCCGTCGGACGAGTTCAAGTCGCCCTATCCGAACGACCAGGCCGCCCGCGCGGCCAATGGCGGCGCCCTGCCGCCGGATCTGTCGGTCATCACCAAGGCCCGTCATGGCGGCGCCAGCTACATCTATCACCTGCTGATCGGCTATCCCGAGGACGAGGCAATCTCGACCCGTGAGATCGAAGTGCCTGCCGAGGAAGCCGAAGGTGAGAGCGAGGGTGAAGCTGAAGGTGAAGAGGCCGGCCCGACCACCGAGACACAGACCGTCATCGATGTCAGCCGCATGCACCAGCTTGAGGAGCATGGCGGCCATTATGAAGGCACGCTCGTCCAGCCGGTCGGCCAGTACTACAACCCGTACTTTGCCGGCGACACTGCCGCACAGTGGGAAGGCGATCCGCGCCACACCCCGCCCGGCGGCTTCCTGGCCATGCCGAAGCAGCTGAGCCCCGGCCGCGTGCAATATCTCGACGGCACCGAGGCGACGGTCGAGCAGATGGCCCGCGACGTGGCGGCCTTCCTGCAATGGGCCGGTGAGCCCAAGCAGGAGCAGCGCAAGTCGACCGGCCTGGCTGTCATGATCTATCTTTTGATCCTGGCCGTCCTGCTCTGGTTCTCCTTCCACCGCATCTGGCGGAAGGTCGACCACTAAGGCATCACGCCGGTCTCATAATTGAGTGATTTTCGAGTTCCCGGGCGGCTTTAGCTGTCCGGGAATTTGTATCTGAGGGCCTGAACGGCCGAATAGATCCCGTAGACACCGATGGCGAGGGCGGCGGCGAGGAAAAGCTCCAGGCCGAAAGGCTGAAAGCGGATCCAGCCGAGCGTCGCCGCCAGGCCGCGAATATCGCTCTGATCGGCCGACAGACCGCCGAGCAGCAGAAAGCCGCCCACCAGCCCGAACAGCAGCCCGCGCCCGGCAATGCCGGTGGCGATCACGGGCGTCATCCGGCCGGCCCAGCCGCTCAGATCGATATTGTGCTTCCACTGGCCGGACCGCGCGCGCCAGACCTGAGCGCAGCCAATGCCGATCAGGATGAGACCGCCCAGCGCCACCAGCCAGCGGCCATAGGGCTGCTCCATCAGCCATTTCGCGGTGGTCTCGGTCTTGCCGCCATTGTCGCCGCCATTGTTCGCGCCGAAGGTCACCGCGATCGCTGCCACGCCGACCAGAAAATAGCTGGTGCCGGACGAGATCATGCCGAGGCGGGCGAGGATGCCCTTCGCGTCATGGCCCTGTTTCTCGGTATCGGCGATGGCCTGCTGAAAGCGCCAGAGGGCATAGAGAAAAAGGCCAATGCCCAGTGCGACGAGCAGGATGCGCCCGCCCTGCTGGTTCTCCAGCGCCCGGAAAGCATCGCCCGGACTGGCGCCATCTTCAGACTTCGAGGAGAAGGCCCCGTCCAGGAGAAGCCAGGCTACGGCGGCGTAGACGAAGGCCCGCGCGCCGAGTCCGGTGCGGGCAATCACTTCCGTCACCGGGTTCGGGAGCGCCTTGTCTGTCATGACAGAATGACGCGGGGGATGGGCGCCCAGTTCCCTCGCCTTGCTCACACGCTCTTGATTTCCCGGCCCGTGCCTGCTTCTGCAACAACAGGATCTGGCAAGTGAGGACAGGGCATATGAGCAAATGGGTGATCGGGATTATCGGCGGGTCGGGCCTGTACGCGCTGGAAGGCCTGGAAGGCGCCGAGGCCGTCACCGTCGAGACGCCCTGGGGCGCGCCGTCGGACCAGCTCGTGAAAGGCCGGATCGGGGATGTGACGCTCGTCTTCCTGCCGCGCCACGGCAAGGGCCACCGCCTGTCGCCGAGCGATGTGCCTTACCGCGCCAATATCGATGCGCTGAAGCGGATGGGCTGCACCGATGTGCTCTCGATCTCGGCTTGCGGCTCTCTCAAGGAAGCCTATGCGCCGGGCGAGTATGTTATGGCCGACCAGTTCATCGACCGCACCTTCGCCCGCCAGAAGAGCTTTTTCGGCCCCGGCATGGTGGCGCATGTCTCGATGGCCGATCCGGTCTGTTCGCGCCTGTCGGGATTGGCTGGCGATGCCGCCGAAGCCGCTGGCGTCACCGTCCATCGCGGCGGCACCTATCTCGCCATGGAAGGCCCGCAATTCTCCTCGCGCGCCGAGAGTTTCCTCTACCGCCAGTGGGGCTGCGACGTGATCGGCATGACCAACATGCCCGAGGCCAAGCTCGCCCGTGAGGCGGAACTGCCCTATGCGACCATCGCCATGGTGACCGATTATGACTGCTGGCACGACGAAGCCGAAGCCGTCTCCGTCACCAATGTGCTTGAGATCATGCAGCAGAACACCGAGCGCGCCAAAGAGGCCATCCTGACGCTCGCCCGCAGCCTGCAGGGCACGTCGCGCACCCCCTCGCCGCAGGGCATCGAGACCTGCCTCGACTTCGCGATGATCACCGCGCCCACTGCGCGCGATCCGGAGGCGCTGAAGAAGCTCGACGCCGTGGCCGGCCGCGTCCTCTGACCCCTCGCCACCGTGCCAGGCCCGCTCAGAAGTCGCTGAGGTCCGGCACCCGGCCAAAGGCGATCTTGGCGCCGGCATAGCCGCCCGGCGGCTGGCGGTTGAGGCCGAAGCCGATCACCGATTGCTGGTGGCGGGTATTCACCGCATCGATCAGGTCGCTCAGCTGTTCGCGCCGGTCGCGTGTCTCGGCCACGCCCGGCTGGGTGAAGAGGTCGCTCATATGGTCCTTGGCGCTGACGAGGTCGTGCATGAAGACCGACAGGCGGGCGAAATCGCTGCGCGTGTGCCCGGTCTCGACAGCCTCGCGGTAGAACCGGCTCAGCGCTTTCAGGAAGGTCTGGTCGTCGCGCGCCGGAAAGAAGCTCGTTTCCCAGTGAAGCGGGTGGCCCTCGCGCCGTTTCAGCGACAGGGTGAACCGGCGGGCGAGATAGCCCTCGCGGCGCATCCGCCGGCTCGCCTTCACCGTCAGCAGCCGGGCGACCTCGAAGGCGCTGTCGAGGCTGCGCCAGCCGCTGACGAGCACGCGGCCATGCCCGAACATGCGCCGGCTGGTCTCCGGGCGCGCCACCGCATAGCCGCGCAGCTGCGCCCAGAAGCGCTCGCCCTCGACACTGCCCCAGATCGCGCGGGCATGTTTGGGCGAGAGGTGCCACAGCGCCTCCATGGTGAAGATGCCATTGCGGTGCAGCCGCGCCAGCATGCCCTTGGCGATGCCGGGCAGGTCGTCCAGCGGCAGGTCCAGCAGCGGGCCGGGCAGGGCCTCGGGGGACAGCACGGTGAGCCCGTTGGGCTTGTTCATTTCCGCGGCGACCTTGGCAAGAAACTGGTTCGGCCCGAGCCCGATGGATGGCGTCACCCAGGGGCCGATTTCCTCGCGCAGTCCGGCGCGGATCCGCTCGGCCAGAGCTACGGCGCCCGCCTGTTCGCTGGGACAGAGCCGGCATTCCATCTCGTCGACCGACCAGACTTTCGCCACCGGGACGAAGCGGTCGATCACCCGCAGGATCTCGTGATGCATGCGGACATAGACGTCATGGCGCGCCACGGGCAGGGCGATGTCGGGGCAGAGCCGTTTGGCCTCCATCGCGCTGGTGCCGCGCTGCAGGCCATAGCGCTTTGCGGTGTAGCAGCGGGCGATCAGGCTGGTGTGCGGGGAGTCCAGCGGCACCACGCCGACGGGCCGGCCGCGCAGCTCCGGACAGAGCTGTTTCTCGACGCTCGCAAAGTAGCAGTCGAAATCGATGTAGAGGCATTCAAGGGTGTCCGGCTTGCGCATGCTGTTCCTCCGCGATATGGAACATATCAGGAACATTTTCGCGAGTCGAGCGCCATAAATCCTTCTGTCGACGCCTCCGATTGCTTTTGCTAGGCTCCTCGAAGTGGGTGAGGACAAATGACCGGGACATATTTTGAAACCTTTCTTGTCGGGGGACTCGGCTTGCTCGTGGCGGCCGTCCTCGCGATTGCGTGGCTCCTCTGGCGCCAGGATGATACGCGCCGGGAGGCGATCAAGCTGTCGCTGGAAGGCATCGGCCATGAATTCCGCTTCAACATGTTCCAGACCGTTCACGAGATTGCCGATCTCGAGGCCGGGGAGATCAAGCGCGCCGGTGACCTGCCGGAACTGGCCCATCCGCAGCTGAATGCCGTGCTGGCCCAGACCATGGCGACCGACAAGCGCGCCCTGGCCGCCGTGCAGGCGACCTATCAGAGCGTCGAGGCGGCCAAGCGCCGCGTACGGCTTGCCTTGAGCGAAGACCGTGACATCGGCGAGGCCCTGGAAGGGCTGAAGGCGGCCACGATTGACGGCATTTCCACGCTCTATCTCTGGGAAGACCATGAGGGCCGGGCCCCGCAGCATGCCCGGTCCACCCGCAGCTGGTGGGTGCGTGACTGGATGAAGGCGCATGGCTTCGAGCAGAATTTGATGCCGGGCGTCGCCCTGCGCGATGCGGTGGTGGAGAATCTGCGCTCGAACGGCATGATCCTGACGCCGAAGCCGCTGACGCTGAGTGCGCACGAATATTATGCCCGTCAATATGACCGTCAGGCCGATCCGCGCGGCGTGTTCGGCAAGCGCCGTATCCGCAAGGAAACACCTGCCGCGGCCGCTGTGGCCATGACAGAGGCGGACGCCGGCGACAATGCCGAGGAGGCCACGCCCGAGCCGGTCGCCGCGCCGGAGACTGTCCCGGTTGAGACGGCGGAAGCGGCCGAAGAGACGCAAAAGGAAGAGGCTGCCGCCAGCACAGACACCGCCTGGCCGGCCACGCAGACCTCTGCTACGCCGGACGAGATGTCAGAACCGGCTGAAAGCGATGAAGCCTCCACCCGCACGGATGAGGGCGAAACCGAAAAGACACTCGAGCCGGCTGGGGAAGCCCCGGACCCGCAGGCCCAGCGGGGTGGCGGGACTTGATCGACTACAAGGCGAAGATCCGTACCATTCCGGACTATCCGGCCAAGGGCATCATGTTCCGCGATGTCACCACGCTGATGAGCGATGCCGACGCTTTCGCCGCCGCCGTGGCAGACCTCTGCGCGCCGTTCGAGGGCGCCGGGGTCTCGAAGGTCGCCGGCATCGATGCGCGCGGCTTCATCCTGGGTGGTGCGATGGCCGTGCGCCTGGGTGCGGGTTTCCTGCCGCTCCGGAAACCGGGTAAGCTGCCCTATGAAACCTGGAGCGAGCCTTATGAGCTCGAATATGGCAGCGACGCCCTGCACATGCACACTGACGGCGTCGAGCCGGGCGAGAAAGTCCTGCTGGTCGATGATCTGATCGCGACCGGCGGCACGGCCGAAGCCGGGGTCAAACTGCTGCGCCGGGGCGGGGCCGATATCGCATCGGCCGTGTTTCTGGTCGACCTGCCGGAACTCGGCGGCAGCGGCAAACTGAAAGCGCTGGGGCTCGATGTCGCCGCGCTTGTTTCTTTTAGTGGCCATTAGAGGCCGAAGGGAGGATAGGATGAAACACCTGACATGGATGAGCGCCCTGCTGGTGGCCGGCTCGCTTTCGGCCTGTGGCCAGACAACGGCGGCGAACGAGCCGCCCGAGGCGAAGGAAACCCCGGCCAAGCCGGCCGATAAGGACGCCGCCGGGACAGACGACTGGAAAGCCTCCATCGCCGGCCTGGAGGGCCTCGCCGAGGAGGTGTTCAGCCTCGAGGGCGGCCTGGAAGCCGATCTCACCGCGATCAACGAGGCGACGCCCGATCTCATCTCGATCTCCTGGGACGACAAATCCTTCGATGCGGCGAGCGGCGCGACGGTCTTCTCCGGCTTCAAGGTGACGTTTGCCACCGATCCGGAATTCGGCATCGGCGCCGATGAAGTGGAAGTCTGGGGCCTCAATAGCGATCTCATCGCCGCCCGCCTGCGCGGTGAGCGTCTTGAGGAATCCGGGCTTGCCTTCAACCGGCTGGAAGCGCGCAATGTCAGCTATTTCGGCATGGCCGGCGCGATGAACATGCTGTTCGACGCCCTCGAGGAAGAGATCGACGAGGAGGCCGAGTCCGACCTTGCCGAGGACTTCGAGCTCAATGTCGACACCTTCGAGTCCATGATCGGGCAGATGGTGATAAGCGAGGTCTCCCTGCGCCCGTTCGATTTCAAGCCCGTCAGCGACGATTTCTTCGACAAGACCGGGCTTTCCCAGGAAGAAGAGCTGGACGCAGACGAGGCCGAAGACCGCCAGATGGCGCTCGATGCCCTACGGCTCGGCCAGCAGGTCATTGCCGTCTGGCGCTCGCTCAGCATCGATACCGCGGCCGCCTACGACACCTCCGTGCGCTTCGAAATGGACCAGCCCGGCGTCAACCAGACTGCCGACATCAGCTGGGATTTCTACGGTTATGAGGATCTCGACGGCCTCGATATCGGCCGCGCCGTGGTCGTCGGCTCCCGCCAGGCCCAGTCGATGCGCGTCAGCGACGAGACCGGAGAACTGGCCGAGGCCGGCTTCGAGGACGGCATCTCCTACGACCAGGTCGAGACGACGGCCTTTATGGCTTATGAGGGGCTGAAGCTCGACAAGCTGGCGGGCTATCTCGCCCGCAGCGAGTTCCCGATGATGGAGGAAAAGGACCTTATCAGCCTCGGCACCTGGCAGGCGCGCGACTATGCGCTCACGCTCAATGACGGCGAGGTTTTCGAGGCCGACAGCGTGATGGTCGACGCGCGCGACTTTGCCTGGCTGCTCCCCGAAAAGCTCACCCTCGACATGACGGGCGCGGAGCTTGGTGCCGAAGAGGTCGCCAATTTCGCCATCGGCTTCATTCCCGAAGCCGCGCTCGAGGCCGGCAGCGATGACGAGGCCGCCCCGGAAGAGGGCGAGCCGTCCCCCGCCGAAGGCCAGGAGATGCTCGACAAGCTGCGCAGCGCCGTCGACAAGCTCGACGAGTTCGGCCTGTCCACCATCCCCTTCGACACCAGCGCCTCCTGGACCTGGGACGAGGGCACCGGCGACAGCGCCTTCAGCTTCGACATGACGTCGGAGGGGCTCGGCGAGGGCGCCACCAGCTTCGATATCGTCCTGCCGGCCTATGCGCGCATGCAGGAAGCGCTGGAGGCCGAGGATATCGAGGCCGCGCTGGAAGACGCCTTCCAGGAAACCTTCGCCTTCAAGGGGGCGCGGTTCTTCGAGGCCGACGAGGGCGGCTATGACAAGCTGTTCGGTTACGCCAACGCCATCGGCAAGCTCTATCCGCAGGAAGGCTGGGGCGCGACACTCGGCGGCATGGAGCCCGCCCAGATGCGCAGTTTCCTCGCCACCATGATCCGCTCGGGCAAGCAGGTCGTCGCCCAGCAGGTGCCGCAGGCCGCCGACTGGATCGAATCCGTCGCGCTCTATTACGAGACATCCGGCGGCAGCCTCGAGCTTGTCAGCGACCCGGTCCAGCCGATCACCTTCGAGTATCTGGAAAGCATGGACTCCGAGGCCGAACCTGCAGAAATTGTGGAGGATTTCGGTGTCTCGGTGACGCATACGCCGGAATAGCTCAGCAAGGCGCTTGACCACAGGCTTAGGGCGCCTCACCTATGGCGTCGGACCTGTTTTGACGGAGTGATCATGACGACGAAGCTCGACGACGAACAAGAGAGCAAACCGATGAGCGAGCCGAACGCCTTCCTTGAGGAAGCGCTGTTCGATTCCCGCACGGTTCTTCTGACCGGCGGCATTGACGACAAGCAGGCCCGGCGGGTCTGCGAGCGCCTTCTGGCGCTTGGCTCCAAGAGCGACAAGCCGATCCTGCTCGTTGTCTCCTCGCCCGGCGGCCACGTCGAATCGGGCGACATGATCCACGACATGATCAAGTTCGTCGAAGCGCCCGTCATGGTGCTCGGCTCGGGCTGGGTCGCCTCGGCCGGCGCGCTGATCTATGCCGCCGCCAAGAAGGAGCATCGCTTCTCGCTGCCGAACACCCGCTTCCTGCTGCATGAACCGCGGGGCGGCTTTGGCGGTCAGGCGTCCGACATCGACATCCAGGTGCGTGAGATCGTGCGCATGCGCGAGCGTCTGAACATGATCTTCGCGGAAGCCACCGGCCAGCCGCTGGAAAAGATCAAGGAAGACACCGACCGCGACTACTGGATGAGCGCCGAAGAGGCCGTCGAGTATGGTCTGGTCGGCAAGATCGTCACCAGCCGCAAGGAAATCGCCTGATCGTTCAGGCGGCCTGCGCTTCGCTCAGCGGGGCGTTTTCGAAGAAACGCTGAATATGGCTGGCCGTGCGTTCCGGTTCGGTGAACGGGAACATATGGCCGGCATCCGGCAGGATGTGGTGCTGCGCGCGCGGGATGAAGGCCGATAGCTGAAGCGCATTGGCCGCCGGCACGATGCGGTCGCGCGCGCCCGCCAGGATCAGCGTCGGCGCCGTCAGCAGCGGCAGGAAGGGCAGGCTCGACCAGCCCGCAAAGGACGCGAACTGGTTGGCCACCGATGTCAGCGTCGGCCAGATCAGTGGCTTCAGGTGCGGCCCGGACATATCGCTCATCAGGTCGTCGATCACGGCCGCGAACGGGTTCATCGAGCGCACCAGGCTTTCCTCGGTCCAGTCATGCGGCACCATGCTGACGCCCGAACAGGTGCCCGCCAGGATGAGCCGCGCGACGCTCGCGCGGTATTGCAGGGTGATCTGCTGGGCAAGCGCGCCGCCAAGCGACAGGCCGATCAGGTCGAAATGCCGGGCGCCGAGCTGGGCGACGGCATCGATGACGATCCGGGCGAGGATGGGCGGCGGCAGCGGCATGTCGGTCGCCGGCGTCAGGCCCGCGCCCGGCATTTCCAGCGCAATGAAGCGCCGCCCGGAAAAGCGTTCGGCAAAGGGCACGACGATTTCGAGGCTCGTGCCGACACCGTTCAGGAAAACGATGGGCAGGCCCGGCCGGTCCCCGTGCCAGACAATGGCGCGCAGCTTCAGCCCGTTGACCGTACACCAGGTCTCCATCGGGGCGGCGCCCGGCGACGGCCCGGTTGTCTCTTGAAACTGATCTGGCAGCAGAACGCCCCTTCAACGCAAAACAGAAGTCTGAACCTAGTGCCGGCGGCGAGTCGCGGCAAACGCCCGATGCAGACGGCGTGCCTGTAATTGCAACAACAGGGCCAAATGAAAAAGGGAGACCAGACAGGTCTCCCTTAGGCACTCTACACATATACTCTACTATACGCATTCCCTATCGGATTCGCTGTAGTTTTCCAAGCGGATGCTCCAGAAAAGCGGTGGAATTCGCCAAAATACAACGCCGACGCGAATCGGTTTGCGTTGTGGATGAGCGGAAATCCATCCGCCCCTCTCCCCTGCCAGCTATAACCCTCCCACCCCATCGCTCTGACAGGGCGGTCCGGACCGGCCGGATGGCGGTGGGGGTGCGAAGGTGACTTTTGGCTGCGGGCGGGCCTAACGCCCCGTCCGGCGGTGAGCATCATGTGGGACCGAGGCGGACGCCAGCAGCCTGGCGTTGCAGACCGTTACCGAGATGGGCCGGGAAGGGACACCCGAACGGCCGACACCCTTCGCAGGGCGCGTCCTCAACGGGCGCTTACACGCCGTCTCGAAAGAGCGGCAGTCCATCAGCGTCCCTTCAGGACGCGCCCGGCCCTGTCTTTCGGGGCGAAGCGAGAGCGCCAGCGGGAGACCGCGTGGCGGGTTTGGTGCTGCTTTCACGCCGCTCATCCCGGCGCAGGCCGGGATCCCGGGCCGCAAGCGGACCGCTTCAATCGCCTGAGGCCCCGGCCTTCGCCGGGGTGATCGGGCAAGGGGCAGCCCTGAGCGCGATCCATCGCGCAGGCGAAGCCGAAGCGGGGATCAAAATGAAAGGAGGCAGCCCTGAGCCCGCTCCATGTGAGGCGCAAAGCGCCGATACGGGAGCAGGACAGGAAGCGGGGATCAGAAATGAAAGGAAAAAGGAATGGTGGTTGGAGGGAGACTTGAACTCCCGACCTCATGATTATGAGTCATTGGATCGACCTTGTTTTTATTGAGTCCTTCGGACCTTTTCCCCGTTTGTTCACGGCCCGTAGACATTGACGATCCGGCGCAGGGTCCGAAGATTTAGCCGTCTTTCCGGCTGGCCAGGCGCAGTTTTTGCGCCCGCGTCGACTGGTCCATATTCCGGTGGATGTATCGGTTCGCGGTCTCCCGCTTCTGGTGCAGCGAGCGGGAGAGGAAAAGCGTGTCCGGCACGACCTCGCCGACTTCTGTCAGGCCGCCATGCCGGAAAGCTTCAAACGTGATGTGCTCGGGCAGTTCGTACTTTTCCCGGATGCGCTTCAGCTTCTTGTCGGCCTGCTTGATCTCGCCGAACTCACCATAGGGCTTGCCATTCTTCGCGACGTTCTGGCGCTGGCAGAGCAGGCCGCCTTCATAGGGGCGCATCTTCATCAGCGCGTCGAGTTCCGGGAACATGCATTCCCATTGGCCGCCCTCGTTTCTGTCATCGAGGGCGAACCAGGCCGAGACCTTGCGGTTCAGCGATTTGCGGTGGCTGGTCTTGTCCGCGGCAATCCAGAAGAGGTGCTCTCGGTGCCTGGGGCGATAGTGATCGCTCAGGCAGGTGGAGAAGACCTGCGTGGGTCGAATATGGAAGTCCCAGCAGAGCCGGGCGCCGATGGCCAGCCCGATCTCTCCTTCGGCGATCAGCGCCGATATGGTCGACTGCAGCTCGGCATATGTCGCCTCCTGCGTCTCCGAGGCCTCGTGATGAGTCTTGCGCACCTTCCGGAAGGGGTTCGACTGGGGGATGATCTTCTCGTGGAAGACATGCTGGTCGTCCCATGCCAGGGCAAGCATCTTCATGATCCGGTTCGCCATATCGAGCGAGTATTTCTTCTTCAGCGCCTTGTAGATGTTGAGCGCGTGCATGCCGGTGAGGTCGGAGAGGCGCGCATCCTTCACCGCCCGGCCGGTCTTGTTGCTGCGCAGCTCGCGGACCTGTTTCGCCCGGGTCTTGTATCCGTCGATCAGCGACTTCGACTTGTCGACAAGGTTCTCGCTCAAGAGGAACTGCGTCAGCAACCAATCGAGTGTGCCGACCCCGGAATCTTCCTGCCTAATCCCGGCGCGCCAGTCCTTCAGCTGCTGGTTCAGGTCTTTCGCCTTCCTGAAGGCCTCAAGCGTATCTGTGCCGAGCGCGGTATAGCCGAGTGGGCACCCGCGCTTGCGATCCTTCGAGTTCGGCTGCCAGGCCCAGAAGGTTTCACCGCTGGCCAGCGGCTTGCCGTAGGTGTTGGCCGGCTTCTCCACTACGACAGATCCTCGAAGTCGTCGTTCGCCGCTCCCCCCGGCTTGGCGATTGCCTCGTCCAGTTCGCTTTTCAGCCATCGCAGGCCCTCACCCTTGATCCGGCGCGGGCGCGGATAGACGCCCTTGCGCACGGCCTCATCAAAGGCGCGGGGGCTCACGGCGTCAACATAGGCAGCCGCTGTTTCCTTCCGCATCCTGGCCGGCCAGCGATCGATGATGACGAGCGTCTCCGGCTCTGAAAGGGCGCGGCGCCCACTCATTGGTCGTTGGCCTTGGTTTTGTAGCGGCGCTTAACGAGAAGACCTTGGGAGCGCAAGATTTCTGCGTACTGTGTAGCTCGCTCTTGAGCGTCAGCGTCCGTGAATATTACCCGCCGAACACCGCCATCACCTGTCTGGGCTTCGACCACCCAGTCGCCTACAACATCGACGCTTGGGACCACCTCAATATCGCTCAAATACTCCCCCATCACCCTTCCTCCCTGAGAGAGGCGCGGCGGGCGGTGAACTGCTCAAGCAGCTTTTCCGCGGCATCGTGCTCAAGGCGCTCCGGCCAGACCAGATCAAATTGCGGTATTAGCGCTTTATTGCGACCATATTGCCGAATGCGCGCGCCATCGAGAAAAGCTGCACGCTCCCCCGTCCCCTCCGGGTTCACCTCCAGCCCGCAAGCCTTGAGTGCGTCGGCAATTTTGGAGGCCCTCTGAAGACACCATGCCCGCTGATCGGCATTGCCGTTGTCGGCTTTCTCCCACGGAATGTGAGATGTCTTTGTTCGGACGCCTGCGGCCCGCACGCGCGCTTGCTCGGCATCGTACAGCGCTTTCCCGATGACCTCAGCCAGCCTCTCTATATTGCTCATGGCTTATCCTTTCTGAGGGATTGGGCGAGGACGTTCACCGCAGCAGTATACCCGTCATAATAGGTGCGCGCGTAAAGCGTATCCGGGTGCTCTGGAATCGGCGTACTCTCCAGCCAGTCCTTGAAGATGGCGATGGCGTCCTTCACATCGATTGCCATGAGGTGTTCTCCATCCTCACCATTGATGAAGTACGGAAATGCATTGGCCTCCATCTTCTCCCTAAGCGTCATCACTGCCTCCGAGGGCTTTGCGGTCAGGGATCGTTTCGTGTGAGATGCCCTCATAAAGGTCCAGCGCCGTTTCTAGGCACCAGCGGTCCTCTGCGTTAATGTAGTGGCCAGATGCTCCCTCAAGCAGCCTGCGGGCGCACTTGGCGATCTCGCGCAACTGGGGCAATTCGCACGGGCCCGCTTCCTCCAGCTCCCTTTCCCGTGTGGGGGAGTTGACGAGACCGGAATGCCCTGCAGGCTCCCCCGCATCGAACCAGGCCCGAATATCCGCCTTGAACTCATCGCAGACGTTATCGTCTTCGAGCGCAGCAGAGAGCCAGGATCCGAGTTTTTCGCAGATCTCATCGTCCCGCCACCCAGGAACAGAGGCTGAGCGTGGGACAAGGTCGCCGGAGCGGAGCATGACTTCGATGTCACGAGCGAACCGCCCCAGTCTGGAAAACAGACCGATCTGAACGCCCATCATTTCGCCGGGCATGCGTTCGGCGTTGGCAATGCTCGGCGGCATGCAATCGTCCGCCAGCTTCCTCGCGCGCTCGCTCAGCTTTTTAAGCTGCTCTGTATCGGTCTTCTCAGTCATTGGGTGGCACCTTTCAGAATAAACGGCTCAACGGGGGTCTCTGATTTCAGATACAGCGGGTGCCTAGGGTGTCCGTCCTTGGACATACCGAGACAGTGCAGGTCTCGCCCCTCCATAAAGGCAATGAACTTCTCGGCCTGCGGAATGGCGCGGCGGTCAGCACCCCACGCGCATATAATGGTCGCGCTGGATTTCTTGAGGGCCTGCCAGTGCTCGCGGTTGTCAGGGCCTTCGGGATCGTCCATCTTGAACAGGTCGGAAGGCTTTGTTGCGCGACCAGCGAACAGGTTCATCACGCAGATTTCGTCATAGTCATCACGTCGCGCAAAACCGACACACCGACGAATTGTCGGATCATCTTCGTAAGCGTCGGCGGTGGACGGGTTGAGCATCACGAAGGCCATGACGCGAGGCGGTGTATACCACGCCAGCGCCATGCTCTCCACGGGCATCGGCTCCCGCATGATCCGCCCAAGCCGGTAGCGGTAGTTTCCGCAATCCGACAGAGTGGCCACGCGGCGAATGTCGGTCTTCTCAGTCATTGTTGTCTCCGGGGGTGAGGAGCGTGTCGGGAGCCTTCATTCGCTGAGGGTGGTCGGCGCGGAACTCCCTGAAGGCATCTAGCCGGCCAAGAACGGCATTCAAATGCTCAGAAGGAACGTCCGGGTCTTCGATCAGCTGGCTGATGTAATGCTTGATGACGCTGATGGCGTGTCGGTCTCGTGCGCGAAAAACCATGCAAGGCTCATCTTCCGGCACGACCTCGCCGCTTGCGACATTGGTAATGCGGTCTTGCGAAAAACTGTACTTCGGATCGTTGATGCTCATTTCCAGGTACTCCTGCTCTGTAGTTTCCGGCCCTTCGGCCACGGATTCTTCCGGGACGGTATGGCCTTGTGCCGTCCCTCTGCCTTTGCCTTGGTGCGGCGGGCGTACTGGCCAGAGCGTCCGCCCTTCCTGTCGGCCCGCGCGATCATCTTCACGTCGAGCGATGACTTGCGGCGATGACATGCGGTGCAGAGGAGCCGGCAGTTCTCCAGCGTGCTTTCCCCGCCGAGCGCGACCGGGACACCGTGATCGTATTCCTCGCCCTCGGCCTCGCAGCCGAGCTTCTCGCAGGTGCCGCCAGAGCGCTCCTGAACGGCTCGCTTGACGGCCTCGGAGAATGGCTTGCGGTCCTTGATCCAGTCGGGGCGTCTAGCCATACCAGCCTCCATCGCCGCGGCAGTGTGGGCAGTCCTCGAAGGATGGGCTTAGGCAGCAGCAGGTATCGTCAAAGCATGAACATTCGTCGGACTCACCACTGCCGCGGCACGATGGGCAATCGACCCATTCATAAGGCATCTCTTCTTCTGGGACTTGGGACCAGGGGAGGGTCATGAAAACAAATCCTCCGTCTCTGCAGGCGGCTTCACGGCCCTTGAGCGTGAAGGCCTGTCCGGCCACGCCTTCATCCACGGAAGGGGCTCTTGCAGCGCGCCGCCCGGCTTCCAGTTGAACCAGCCCAGCTGTCCGATAGAAGCGACAGGATCAACGGCGACAGGATCGCAGACCACAAGCCCGCGCGGGCCGAAAAACCAGCGGCTTGGGCGCTCGCTGACGACATCATCAAGCCGGACGTGACCGATGATGCCCCCGCGAATGAGGTCATCTGGGCGCGGGCACGCCACGCCGAGCTTTTCCATATACTCGGCTGCGGACTCGTATTCGTCGCGCGTCATCCCGCGCGCCGCGTGAATAGTGATGCGCCGACCGATCAAGTTCTTTGTCCCGAAAGGGGCCTTGTTCCGGTTCTCCACGTCCTTGCCACCGTGAATGATGGCCCATGCCCATGGCTGGCGGACGCTTAGAGCATTACCTGGAATGTGATCGGTCATGATCATTCCTCGATCAGGTTGCCAAATACGAAAAAGACGGGAAGGCCGAGCACCGCCCAAATGAGCCCGACCAGGGACGGGCAGACCAACAGGGAGAGCGTGGCCAATAGCCCACCAATCAAGCCCAGCAGGCACATCCCCACGCAAATGGCGTTTTTGATGTCAGCCATACCTCAGCCCTCCCCTTCCTTCACCGGAGAGACTTGGGCGGGGCGCTCTGCGGGTTTCGCGTAAACGGGGTCGGTCCAGTCGATTTCGTCGTCATCGCAGCCCCACGGAACGTCATCCGCAAGCTCATTATCGATGCGCCCTCCCTGCACTGTTCGATGTCGAACATGGCGGTGTGACACTCATCCTCGGTGAGTTTCATTCGGTCCGCGAGGAAGCGGTAAGTGCGCTTGCGGGCCATGCTGCGGAGCTGCTGGGGCGTGAGCTTGCCGCCGCGCTCGTACTGGTTCGGCGCGCTCATCCAGATGCGGTCGAGAACCTTGTGGACCTGGCCGCGGGCCTTGCGCAGCTCCGCATGGGCCGGACGCCCAAGCGGGTCTTCGGTCCCAGGATGGCAGCCGACATAGGCTCCGCAACCACACAGATAGAAGAACTTGTGAAACAGGTCAGGGCGGTGCGGGTAGATGGCCCGCCCGGTCGTCTGTGCTGGGATGCCGCCACACTCGGCGCAGGGGAAGGGCTTGCTGCACATCAGGTCGTCTCCTCGAGCTGCGCCTTGTTGGCGTCGGCCTTCAGAGCCGAGAGCTTCGTTTCCATCTTCTTGTTGAGATCGAGGGCTTCGTCCTTGTGATCGGCCCAATAGCGCTTCAGGCTCTCCGCATTGCGGGCCTTGAAGTCGAGGATTTCCATGGTGGTCTCGGCGCTGTTCAGCCAACCGTCGATGCGTTCGTGCATCTGGCCTGGCGCGATCATCTCAATGGCCCCGCCCATATCGAATTGGATGGCATACTCGCCCTTGGCGCGGCCGATCCGCTCGCTGCGGTCCTTTGCTTCCTTGGCCTCCAGCGCTTCGGTGGGCGTGAGATTGTCGTCGTAATAGTCGCCTTCGGCTTCCTCGTAGAGACCGCCAACATCTTCCGGCCAGCCGCGGCGCAGGGCTTGCGCTTCCGCGCACTTGGCAATCATGAGGCGCGGCATGCGCTTCCACGCATCTGCCAGATCCTGCTCTCCGGTCTTGTAGTTGCGGCCAGTCTCTGGATCCTTTGCCCATTTGTCCTTCGTGTTGACGTGCTCGTCCCACCAGGCTTCGCCGACGACAGGGAACCACTCGCCTGCGTCGTCCTGCTTGTAGCAGGTGACGACGGCCCGGCTTATGCCAAGAGGGTTCGTGTCAGTCTTCTCGGCGCCGTACTCGAATTGCGTTGGCTCGCTTGCCGGGCGATACCGGCGGGAGCGGGCGGCGATCGAACGCAGACCGCCGATTTCGACGATAAGGGACATGCGCCGCTTGCTGGCGTCGTTCTTCGAAAACACCATCGCCATGATCTGGCGCTTCATCGGGTTCAGGCCGTAGAGGCGGGCGCTCTCAATGAAGAGGTTGAACTCGTCATTGTTGGTGTCGGGCGCGCAGGTCTTCCGAATGATCTGGAGCTGCGCTTCGGTGAAGCCGGACTTGGCCGGCAGTGTCTGTGTCATCACTTGCTCCTGATAGATAGCGTGTCGGGGGAGGGTTCGAGGCGTGCGCCCGGGATGGGCTCGTCGGTCTCAGTCAGCGCCTTCAGCGCCGCGGTAAGGCCCTTCTTGTCGAGAACAGGATCCTGCCGCTTGAAGAACTGCGTCGGGACATCGGACTCGTTCTCGATCACAAGCTTGTCGGCGCGTTTCGACAGCGAAAGCGTGACCTCTGGCCGTTCGAGCTTCCGGTCGCCTAGAATGATCATGGCCTGCTCGATCTTGGCCTTGCGCCCTTCCATGCGGTATTTGATCCGCTCTTTCCGGTCGCGCAGGTCTTTCTCTCGGGCGGCGATGCCTTCCAGAAGTTCCTTGTCCTGGCCAATGGCATCGACCACGCCATCGATCATCTCGAAGAGGTCGGTTTCCCCTTCGATCATGTCGTGAAGAAGCTCGGCATCCTCGGCATCGGCGCCGAGCGCAGCCTTGAGGGCCTTCGCCGCCTCGATCTGGCGGGCAATGGCGTCATCGGGTTTCGCGCTATCGGCCATTCTCATCTCCATTGGTAAGGGTGGCGCGGGCGATGCTGGCGACAGTTTCAAGGCACCAAACCTCTCCTGCATTGAGGTCTTCATCGACACCGGTGGACTCATCGATGATCTGCCTCAGCGCTTCTTCAAACCGGTCAGCCTCTTCCAGCCGTGCGAGGATGGCGTCCATCTGGTTGGCGGCCTCGGTGATGAAGGCGGCGTTGGCCATCGTTTCCGGGTCGCCATCGGTTTGCACCACGGCAATGCGGCGATCATCGCCGATAATCACACGGCTGTTGCCGTCGAAATCGGAGTAGTCGCCTCGGTCGCATGCTTCCCAGTCTTCCTGCGTCCTCTCAGCGTTCAGCCTCTTCAGCCTATCAATGTCCAGTGTCATGACTGGCCTCCTGAGCGCATTTCGATTGCCGTTGAGATTGGGTCAGCCTCGCGCACATCCTGACCGCGCCTGACGGTCACTGTCTCGCCGTATGCCGCCAGTGCTTTCGCCGCCGCAGCCTTCCAGTCGGCCTGCGCTTCTTCGCGTGCCGGCATGTCTGGAAACTGGGCAAAGCCAAGCTCGCGAACCTTTTCAGTGGTTGCGCCGTGCCCCAGCTCGTGGGTCCAGACCGGGCGACCGAGTATGTGGTCGAAAGCAACTTGCATGTCGCTGTATTTCATGCCCTCACAGAGACCGATCCCCGTGATTGCGCTGGCGATTTGCAGCGTTGGAAATTCTTTTGTTTCAGCCATCAGCCTTCACCTCCTGCAATCTGAGCCGCTTCCTTGCGGGCCAGCATTTCAGCGATTTCCAGCCGGTCGCGTTCATCCAGGTGAGCCTCCGCAATCGCGGTGTGCTCTGCCATGCGCCGGCGGATATCCATGATCTTGATGTTGATCCGGTTGGCCTCGCGGATGCGTTCGGCGTGGCGGTCTGTTTCCCGCTCGCGGACAGCCTACGCTCTTGGGCAGGTCGGCTCATGGCGGGAAAGGCGGGTGTTGAGGTCAAGCATTTCAATTCTCCCGTGATTGGAGGGTTTCGGCTCATGGGCGGGGGTGGAGGGGGTCATGCTGCGACCTCGCGAAGTCCACGATAACCAAGGCTGGCCGGGGCGAGGAAGCCGCGCTTCACGGCCCGGTCGTACAGGACGACATTCACGGTCGCGGCGAGGTTCATGCAGCCAAGCGTCGGCACATAGACCGTCGCGAAGCAGCTGTCCGTGACGCGGCGGCCGAGCGTGCGGTCCTCGCCCCCGAAGATATAGAACGCGCTCTCCGGATGCTTGAACTCATGCAGCGGGGTCGCGCCCCCGATCAGGTCTACCGCGACAGGATTTGCCCCGACCGGGATGGCATCCATCACGTCATCGACACTCACGGCGGGCTTGTGCTTCCACACCTTGCCGGTGTCCGTCACCATGTCGCCGCGCTTGATCCGGCGACCGCCAAAGACGACAAGCGATGCGCCATAGCAGCCCGCCGCGCGAAGGACGGACCCGGCGTTTACAGCATCCTTGATGCCGTCCACGCCGATTGCTGAATATCCCCGGATGCTCATGCCTCGACCCCTTCCTCATCATCCCCGTCAAAGCGGGCGGTGGCGTTCCATACGCGGTCGAAGACAAGCCGCAGGTCCATCCACGTTCCGTCGAAGGATTCTGGCGTGTGCGGGATCGCGGCGAGCGGCAGGAACAGGCGGGACTGCTCATCCGGCAGGGTCGCAATCGCTTCGGTGCAGATGCGGTCGCCTTCGAGCTTCGCCCGGTTGAAGCCGTCAATGCCCCATACCGAGAGATAGCCCATGACGTTCTGGACGCGGCGGCGAAGGGAGGCGATGGTCTCGCGCTCCACGATCCGGCGATGGAAGGCCGACATATCGACCACATCGCGGGCGGTGAGGGTGACGGCGACGCTCATGAGGAAATCTCCGAGGGCATGCCGACGCTTTCGCGCAGCGCGCGGTAGCGAGGGTTCAGAAGCTTTGCGATGAAGTCCGCCTTCATGCGCTCAATCACGCGTTCGGCGCACGCGAGGGCTTCCTCGCGGGTCTCGTAGGCTCTGCCCTGGACTTGCTGTGTCTGAGGGCCGCAGCAATTGCATTTCCTCATGCGAATGATCGGCACGTATGGCCACTCAGGGCGGCGTCCGGCTTTGCGAGCTTCGGCGGTCCATTCGCCGAACCTTTGCTCGGCAACATGAACAGCGCTATCGAAGTCGGCGGTGAGGGTGACGGCGGTGGTCATGCTATCCTCCGGTGGATTTCATGCCGGAAGTTGCAGCCACAGCGCAGACAGGTATCGTGGTCTTCACCGCGCCCGTCATGCATATGCGAAACACCTCTCCACAGCGCTTGTTGAATGGCGTCTTCCGGCTCGTAGCGATCAATGGCCTTGCAGACCGCCTCGACCAGATGCGACTCCTGAGAAGTCGACACACCGGCCAGAAAAAGCAGGTCTGCGAAGGCATCAGCGAACGTCTCTTGTGCTTCACGCAGCTGGTCGGCTCGTTCGGTGAGGGTGACGGCGCAGGTCATGGCTGATAGTCCTCCACGCGCGGACCCCAGTGGAAGTTGGTGAGCGGCTGCCACTTTGCGACGCCGGGGACCATCACCATCAGGCGGTCTTCGTGGCCCTCGTCCCAGCTGTTCTCAACAACGTGCATGACCTCCCATTCGTCGCCCGTGCCGTCGTCCGGGTCGGCCGTGCCTGGCGCCTTGGTGTGCCACTGGCCCCACCAGAAACCTTCTTCGTGTGGTGCGCGCGCACTCATGCCGCAGCCCTCCGGTCTTCATCACCGCCGGGATGGGCAAGCCCATGCGCCGCTGCTGTGACCTTCTCGTCAGAGAGGGCCTCGTACATCACATCCATGTCGGTGAACTCATCCACGATGGACTCGCGGTAGGTGTCGATGACGGCGGGGATCAGGTCTTTCTGTCCGGCCCGGATCAGGGTTGCGGCCAGATCGGCGGCAACGTTGAAACAGGCGGCTGCATACTCGGCGTCATTACGGGCGGCATAGTGCGCCGCCTCGACATTGGCGCGGGTCTCTTCCTCGCGGCGTTCTCGGATACTCAAGGTCATGGGTCTCTCCCGTTGGGTTGAGACCTTAGTGTCACCAAAATGGTTACACGTCAATAGGGCGAGACCAAAAAAGTAACCGCAATGGTGACGATCAGTGCGTGTGCTGCTATCCTCCCCGTCTCAACGGAAAGGGAAACGGCGATGAAGATGATCGTGGAAATCGAAGCGGAGACTTGGCGCGAGGGCGATTACTTTCACTCGCGGGAGATCAGAAAGCGTTTCAAGGTCGGGCCGGTTTATGTGCCGCGCTTCTTCTTCAAGTGGCTGGCTGGTCGCCTAAATAGAAAGATGAGGCGACTAGAGCGAACCTAGGGTGCGGCGTCGAGCGTCATCGAAAGTCGGGCATTCGATACGATCATAGTCGGGATCGGTGCAAAGCCGCTTCTGCTCGGTGGCGTCAATCGTCCACTTGGTTCGGCCTTCGCGCTGAGGGAAGTCAGCTTCGAAGCCGCAGCGCGGGCATCTAACAGTCACAATCCGGCTCACCCCAGCGCCCTCCCGATCCAGATGACGCGACCGATTACATTGAGAAATCGAAGCGAGCATAATGACAGGCTTGCAATCTCAGCCTGCCCGCGCTTTCATCGCGCCCTGAGATTGAGGGAGGATCAAGATGAAAAGCATAACCGCTATTGCCGCGTCGGCTGCCATGCTTGCGGGTTGCGCGACGAGCCTGGAAATGCCCGTTCTGCCGGAGAATTATACCACCACCACTGGTGATTATGATCAGCAATATGTTGATGAGGTCACCTTCAAATATCCGGCGCCAGAGACCGCAAGCTTCACAGATCGAGTCGCCCGGTGTGGAGTATCAAACCTCTCCATCGACAGCTTTGTCGCAAAAGACACATCGAGGTCGTGGGTGGGCCCTGCGACCGGCAACTACTATGAAGCCGGCAATCGCTCGACAGTTGAGGGTAGTGAGGTCCTCAAATATATATCTGATAGCGAGAACATCGTTGTTCTGTCAGGACGGGAAAACTATGGCCAGGCATCTGGTTGGCAGGCGGCGCTCGCGGATTCCGCTCTATTCGAAAATGAGCTTGATTTCGATGTGGAGGCGGCGCTGAAGGAGGAAAAGTACGTTCTGACCTTTAAGAAGATCGAGCGCGCCTCTCATTCCACAGGGGCCATTGAAAACAGGGGGTTCATGCCCGTGGGAATTTGGAAGGGGTCAAGGGCTGACGAAATCGTTCCTGTCATCGATGATGTCGCAGAACGTCTGAATGACTGCATTCAGTCCTGATCGCCTATAGGCTCAGGATCGATTTCCTAACCCTGCCCAGCACCGAAGGCGACTGATCTTCCCTCACAAAGATAGGCTGGTGAGCATCATTCACTGATACGGGCTCGAACCGCTGTGGGTCGGGCCGGTATCGTTTATATGTGGCGTTTCCATCCTCGTCGGCGATCACATAGCAGGCGTTTGGCACGAGGGCCTTTTCGCGCAGGTTCACAAAGATGATGCTCTCCGGCGGGGAGATGCGGTCCATGGAATCGCCTTGGACACGTAGGGCTATCCACTCACCAGATGCAGATAAATCAGGCGCCGTCACGCGCGGGGCGTCTTCCACCTGGTCGATACTCATCTCCGTAAGCCTGGATGCGCTCACCCAAGAAATTAGAGGCGCGGACACAACGCCGCCGCCGTCAGTGTAGAGCACTTCGGAAACCGGCACCTTCAGGTGTTCAGCTATCTTCTCGGCCACGTCGAGCGGGATCTTCCGCGTCTGCTTTACCCAGCGGCCGACATTCTGCCGACTCGTGTTCAGTGCACGCGCCAGCTCGGCCTGATTAATGCCGCGGCGCTCGATCAGCGCCGTGAGTCCGTTGGGCCATTTGCCTTCAGTATCCATGCGCTCGAAGCTGTCACCAATCAGGCGACGTGACGATATTCCAAATTGGTGACTTGCATCGTCACCAGAATGGTGACATAAGGCGGGTATGACACTCGCTGACTGGCTTACCAAGAACAACCTTTCGGACGCCGACTTCGCGGATCGCATTGGCGTGAGCCGCCAGGCATTGCATCGCTACAAGACCGGCGCACGTCGCCCCCACGCGGATATTCTAACGGAGATTGTCAAGCACACCGGCGGACAGGTTACCGCGAACGACTTCTTCAATTCGAAGAAAGAGCAGGGCGCGCCCGAGGCGGTGCAGCCATGACGCTCGCTTTCTGCATCTCGCTTTACCTCACGATTGGCCTCTTCGACCTGATGGCCAGGAATCTCTGGGTCGGGGTCGATGACCGTGGCGTGGTGCCCGGCCTTCTCCTCATTGGTGTGCTTGTCCCGCTCGCGGCGACGTGGCCGGTCCGGGCCGCCGTCTCCTTCTGGAGGGCGCTCTAGATGCACACGGTCAACTGGATCCTTTCTCTCGTCTTCCTCCCGCCCGCGCCTCTGCCCATGGAGGGCATGCGCGACCTGCGCGCGGGGAGGGCGTATCAATGAACCGTCTTCATGCCTCAGCCCCCACCGGGAAAGGGGAGGTTGGCCGACCCTCACCAGAACAAGGGCGCGATGCCTTGGGCGCCGCCGGTCGCTCAGATAATCGCGTCAATCCCGGCTCAGTTTCCAAGATCCCAGAGCGAAAGCTCCCCGAAAAGCGGCGTCGTGCCGTGCAAGCCAAGAGAGGCGCTTGCCGGTGCATCGTCACGATACCGTGGGGTGTGAGTAGGGGGAGTCCGGCCCCGGCGTACCGGATGCTGCGAGGGCAGAAACCCTCATGCCGTGGCTGCAGCTCGGCTAGGAACGGCGGCAAGGTGAGCGATGCCACTTTCGCCGCAGGTTCTGATCTCAACTCAGTTTCCATTCGCGCACGCAGGCCCTCCGAATGCTGTTGTGCGCGCGCGCCGGGGGAGGCCCGTACCCTCTCCCGGCGCACCCGTCTTCGCGTGTCCAGGCCCGCTGGTTTCTCCGGGCTGACCGCGCGACGGCCGGGAGGGGATTGCGCCCCCTTCCGGCCCACTATTTGCGCCAGCAGGTGCGATGCTCCCCCGCCCAGCCTGCGAAGCGCAAGAGCCGGGCGCCTCAGTCCCCGAGGTGTCCGGCTCGCTATTTCCAAATGCTCTGTCGGCCCTGACGGCCTGCTCAAGGTGCTTCGCAGCAAACTCCAAATGCCTGCGCACCTGCTCGTCCATTCATCGCGCTCCTTCGTGTGTGCCTCGTCCTGTCGAGGTTCAACATGGAGCTAGCGATCATGAAAAGCACGCGAACAAATCCCAACTTGTTGGAAGCGACGATGGAGGCCCGGTGGCGCAAAAAGCAACACCAGCACTGGCCGTCCGCGACCGCTCAGCACAATGACCTGAAAGCCGCCGGCGTCGATGTCTCGCACTCGACCGTCTGCAACTGGCGCGCAGGTCTCATCCCCCACCACTTCACCCTGATGCTCATCGCCGCCGCTGGCTGGCGCAGCATCGTCACCTACGTGCAGGCGCCCGCCATGGAAGCGGGCGAACTCGCGGCACTTGAAAGAGAGATCGATGAGCGAACGAAAGAACTCACCGAGCGCCGTCGAGAGCTTCAAGCGCGCCTTGCTGAAGCTGATCGGCTGGATCGGACCAGGCCCCATTCGCCGGACGTTGAGCCGCTCTGAGCGTCTGCAAGACCGCGCCGAATGGATGCACGGCAAGTTGGAGGATCGGAACGATGAGCGATAGCTTCACATGTCCTGAGTGCCATCAATCGTGGTCGTATTTCGATGTTCGCAAGAAGCGTGATCCGCGCCTGACCAGCTTTCGCACGATTTGCGAGGGCTGCTGTGAACGCATCAAATCTGAGGCGTCTCCATCGGCGCAGAACTTCCACGTCGAGCGCAACCACAAGACCGGCGGCACGTCTGCGCAGGCAGCGCAGGCCGCGGCAAAGAAGGCTGTCCTTAACGACACCCACAGAACGATCTGGAAGGCCATCGCCGAGCGCCCGATGACTGCTGACGAGGTTGCTGAGGTCACCGGCATAAACCTTCTGACGGCCCGCCCCCGCATGTCCGATCTGGTCAGCGCGGGGTGGGCGGAAGCCACGGGAGAGCGTCGGGCGCCATACGAGGGCGCCGCGGAGCGGAACGTGTACCGCGCCGTCACGAAGTCGGAGCAGGGGAGGGCGGCGTAGGATGGGCAAGCGATCAGACTTTCCCCGCATGAAGGCGGACCTTTACATCACGCCAGCGAAGGCTGTGGAGCCGTTGCTGCCTCACCTGCCGTACAACTCTCTGTTCTGGGAACCATGCGCTGGATATGGCGACCTCGTTCGTGCGCTCGAAGCGGGCGGCATGTCCTGTGCGGGCATGTCCGACATCGAGCGACGCATTCCCGATGTAATTAAACAGGACGCACTGAGGGACTGGGGTTCTCCGGTCTGGCGTGAACATTCGATCGATTTCATCATCACGAACCCGCCGTGGACGCGGCAACTGCTGCACGAGATGATTTTGCGGTTCTCGTCGTTCAGGCCGACCTGGCTCCTGTTCGACGCCGACTGGATGCACACCGTTCAGGCGGAACCATACCTCAAGCACTGCCGGAAGATCGTCTCTGTCGGGCGCGTGAAATGGATCGCGGACTCCGAACACACGGGCAAGGATAACGCTGCCTGGTATCTCTTTGACCAGTCGAGCGAAGGCGCTGCCGAGTTCGTCGGGAGGGCCGCCGCATGAGCCTGACACCCCGCCAGAAAGACTGTCTCCTCGCCTTGCAGGCGCACTATGACGCGCATGGCGTGATGCCGAGCATCCGAGAGCTTGCCGACAGGCTCGGATATCCCGGCAAGAAACGCCCGCATGAGATGCTGGTTGCGCTGGAAGAGCGCGGTTTCATTCGCCGGCTGCCCGCCCGCGCCCGCGCCATCGAAATCCTGAAACGCATCCCCTCTGAATCCCCCGCCCGCTGCTGGCGCTGGGACGGTCCCGAACGCGGCCCGCAGATCGGGGATGCGGTCATCATCGAAGCCCGGCCCGAAAGTATACACGCCCCGACCCCGCTTAAGGATGTCTCATGACGATACACACCCTCACCTGGAGAAACCCCGGCACCAAGATCGGTCTCGCCTTCTGCGCGGCCTCTACCTGTCTCGTCATTGCTGCGGCTGTGAAGCTGGTCAACTGGATGTGGGGGATTGGGGCATGAAGGCCGATGACCTCAAGCACCTGGCTGCTCTCTGGCTTCGCGCTCGCAAGCCGGACGCACACATCCTTTTCGAGTTCAGTCTCGCCGAATACGGGGGCGCCCTCATCGACGTCGCCGCGATCTGCGAGGATGAGATCATCGGTGTCGAGATCAAGGGCGATGGAGACTCTGCCTCACGCCTGAAGCTTCAGGGGCAGATGTATCCTCGCGTCTGCCGGACCGTGTATCTTCTGCCGAGCCCCGACCTGCTGAAGTCTTGCCGCACGCACCTGCCGCCCGAGTGGTCGCTTCTCCTCCCGCTTGGCGGTGACGACGACAATGAGTGGCGACTTCTCCAGACCTGTGAAGAGACGGGCATCCAGTACCCGAAAAACGGCAAGGCCATTGATCCCTCGACGCTCGGTCGAGGCGAGGGGCTGGGGCTCTCTCCGGCCGCGCTGGCTGCCATGGTCTGGACCACTGAATACACCCGCCTGAAGATCGCGCTCGATCCTATGATCGGGCTCCCGAGGCGCAAGGCCGACTGCATTCGGTATGTCGCAGAAACCTATCCCCTCCCGAAGATTGAGCGCGCTGTCTGTCAGGTGCTGCGGCAGCGGGATTGGGGCTTCAAGGAAGTGATTAAGCCGATGGCGGCGGGAGCGCTGTCATGAGATTCCGAACACTCCCAATCCCGCCCTCATTGAACAGCATGTTCCCCGGCAAGGCCCGCCGCCACAAGTCGGCGGAATACAAGGCATGGATCGAACATGCCGGCTGGGTGCTGGAGACCGCGCGTATCCCGCCGGTGATCGGCCCCTTCGCCCTGCACATCCGTCTGCCGGTGAAGATGCGCGGAGACATCGACAATCGGGCAAAGGCGATCCTCGACCTGCTCGTGAAGCACGGCGTCACGCCTGACGACTCCAAGACCTGGCGCGTCGTCATCGAACGGCATGGAAGCGTCCGAGACGGCTCCTGCCAGTTCGCCCTTGCCGAAATCGACCCCAACACTGGCGCTGAACGCGCCGAGGAGGCTGCGTGAAACCAACCGAACAGCAAATAGACGATATGGTCGCCGCATTCGAAGATGGAATACTTCCCGGCCTTGTCGAAGAATTTGAGGCTCAGCGGTTAGAAGGGCTTCGCGCCCTGCTGCTCGAATGCGATAGCCCGATCGAATGCAAACTCGCCTATGCATTGGCTGCCCAGCGTGGCAACCTTATGCCTTACGATTGGGTGGCCGGCACAAAGCGGAAGTATTTTGCCGTCCTGCCTGCCAGCCTTCAAATAATTGCTCAATATCCGATTGGGCGGTATCGCGTCGACTTCGCTATCAAGGCTCCGCTATGGAATGGCCCATCGCTCCAAATCGCCATTGAGTGCGACGGGCATGAATTTCACGAACGTACAAAGCAGCAGGCAGCGCGCGACAGATCAAAGGATAGGCTGCTCACCCAGAAAGGGTGGACCGTCCTGCGCTTCACCGGGTCGGAGATTCACAACAAGCCAGCCGAGTGCGCCAAAGACGTTTCGAGGACGGTAGAGACGTTCCTGATCGACGACTGGAGGCGCGCCAATGGCTGAGCTTCCCTACATGCCTTGGTACCCGAGCGACTACGGTGCCGACACAAAGCATCTGACGCTTGAAGAGCACGGCGCTTACCGCCTTCTCCTGGATGAACTCTGGATGCGCGGCGGTGCGATCCGCTTCGATGAAAAGCGGCTCGCGAAGCTGCTCTCAGTCACACCCCATCGCTTCCGTAAAATCTGGACCGGAATAGGAGAGTTTTTCTGCCTCGAAGGCGGCGAAATCCGTCACAAGCGGATCAGTGAAGAACTAGAAAAAGCGCGGAAATCTGTAGAAAAACGCGCCGAAATCGCACGCCAAGCGGCTCAAAAACGATGGAAAAAAGACAAGAAAAACAAAGGCAATGCGATGCCGGAAGCATTGCCGGAGCATTGCCATCCAGAACCAGAAGGTTCTGGTACCCCCCTAAAGGGGGATACCAAGAACCTGCCGCATGAATGCGCGCTTGCCCTGGATGGGCTACGCGCATCAGCGGCTACGGAGCACGCCAAGAACGAAGTGAACGCCCTAGCCAGCAGCGTCTGCGGTTGGGAGGACAAGACCATCTTCGTCACCGGGAAGTATGTGCTCGACCGCTTCACCGAAAGCCTTGCCCGCGAACTTCGCGCCGAGCGCATCACGCTCGCGATCGGCAAGCCCTCGCCAAAGCTCACCGCAATCGAAGGAGGCCGCTCATGATCCGCCGCATCGACTGGCCGGCCTGTCTCGCGACAGCCGCCTACACCGCTTTTCTCATCGCTCTCATGTCAGGAGGACAGTCGCAGTGAAACCGCATGCGAAATCACCCTCATGGGATGCGGTGCTCGCATCCTCACCGCTCAACCGGGAGGCCGCGACCGTTACCAGCGAGAGCCGGGAAGAGCATGGCTTCTGGCGGGAAAATTGTGACCAGTACCACCAGGACGCGCCACATGAGCTGATGAGCGGGGAGCGGCTTGCTGCCAGACAGACAGCGCCGACCTTCTCCGATCTGACCGGGCAGCGATTCAACCGCTTTGTGGTCAGAGGTATCGCCGAGCTTCAGACGAAGCAGAAGGGGAACCCGCTTTGGGCGGTCCGCTGTGATTGCGGGGCCTACACGCTCCGGCGCTCGAAGGCCCTGCGCTGTGGCGACCATGACCGGCAGATGTGCGCGGTCTGCGACCACCTTAATGAGATCCGCCGCGGCAAGGTGCCTGGCATCGACAACTCCAACCGCAAGCGGGCCGAGGTCCGCGAGCAGTTCCGGGAAAGGAAGACATGATGGCTTTCACCGCGACCCAGACCCCAAGAGAGCGGAAGCTCGGAGAGGCGACACAAGCCGCGTCGGCTTATTTCGGTGAGACGATCACAAGCAAGTTCGTACTCGATAAGTCAAAGCGGAAGAACGTTGCCAGGGCCCGCATGTGGTGCATGGCATACATCCGCTGGCGTTTCCCGGAAATGAGCCAACCCCAGACCGCGCGCTTATTCCAGAAGAAGGACCACACGACCGTATGGAACGCCGAGCGCCGGGCGAGGGTGCTGTTCCCTGATGCGATATTCTGCCTTGGGGATGCTGACGAAGTCATAGGACGCATCGAGGCGCTTGGGTTGGGAGGCGCCGATGCCGCTTGACCATGTCCCCGGCTTCACCCTGGACCGCATTCGCCCGCAGCGCCTACGCCGCATGCTGGCCGTCGCGAGAATGCGTCAGGCCAATATGAGCCACAAGCAGATACAAGCCGCTATCGACATCGCCCGCAACACGCTGAGAGCGGACATCAGATGCGTCAACCTGCTCGGCGCCGACGCCATCCGGGAGCAGCTGGAAAAGATCGACGGGCCGGTTCATGAGCCGGACCCTGCGGACAAGCTCCAGGGCACATGCCAGCGCACCATTGTCGTCAGCGGCAGGGCCCGCATCTGCGGAACGCCATGCGATGGCCAGCTCTGCGACGACTGCAAACCCCTGACAGCCCCCATCGGCGGCGCACGCTGGCCGGGCGGGAAGGCTCAATCGAAGACTGGGAGGTTCTAGATGTTCGATGTGAACGACGCCGTGAAATGCATCCGCTGGGAGCGGGGTGCGGAGCCATTGGAGCTTGGGGCCGTCTACCGCGTGAGGCGAGTGTATCCCGAAGGAGCCATCATTACAACGCGAGACGACATTCGGCGAACTGCGAGTGATTGCATATCGATTGGGATCGATAACCACACCCTGAAAGCCTACGGCTGGTCGATAACTGACATCTGGCCCGTGTGGATGTTCCGCAAGATCGAAAAGCTCTCTCCCGACCCCGAAGCCCTCTCCGCCCTCAAATCCCTGACAGTGAAACGGCGTGAGCCAGTGGAGGCGGGATGAGCGACAAGATCGTAGACCTGCATGAAGACGAAGGCCCGAAGATGTCTGGCGGGGAAGTCCCGCACGGCACGAACCGCGTCTGGGCGATGCAGATATTCCGGGGTGAAAAGGTCCATTTCTGGCACCTGCGGGCGACCGGATACAGGCGGCTTTGCGACGGGGCGCTCGCGCCCGCCTTTCTGACAAACGGACAGTCTACGCTCTGGTACGGCGGCAACTTTCCGAAGTGCAAGCGCTGCATGCGCAAGCTGACCAAAGGGGACGCATCATGACCACCTCAACCCTACGGAGGCCCTCATTGGCCAAGAGCGGAACGTCCCGACAGAAGAGCCTTCAGATCGGCGTGTATTTCGCCCGACCGATCGAAGACGAGGAAGAGTTCATCCAGCGCCAGAGAGACGCTGAGGACCATGCCCGCCGGCAGGGAACAGAGGAGAGCCTTGCCGAGGCCCGGCGCCGGGCCCACACCGTCAACGCCTATATGAGCAAGCGCCACATGGATCGGCCAAAGACGGCCCGCGATCCGGTCATGGCGATTGGCAGTCACCGTCTCCGCCTCGCCGCCGAGCGCCTGCGGGATGCATATGAGGGCTTCGAGACCGGCATGTACGAGGCCAGCCACAAGGCGCCGAAAGACCCGCCGGCCGATCCGCTGGAAGCCCTGCCGCCGATCAAGAACCCGCCCAGTCCGCCGGACCCCATCAATCGCTGGCACAAGGCCAAGCGTGTCTGGAAGACGAACAAGGACGGCGAGCTGGTCAAGATGGAGGCCCCGCCGACCTTCCCGCCGAAGCGTCCGAAGCGCGGCAAGTTCTCCGGCAATGACCGCATGGCCGAACTGGTCTCGAAGCTCGCCATCCGCGAGCGCAAGCACCGTGAGGCCGTGGAGCTGTGGCTGTCGGCCGTGGAGCCCTTCGAGACCGCCCTGATGCGCTGCATCGTGCGGGACGTCATCGTCTTCCGCATGCCGTATCGTGAGGCCGCCCTGAAGGCCGGATACAAGAGTGGCGGCGGACGCAACAACCAGGCCATGCGCACTCAGGTCGAGATTGCCATGAAGGCCGCAGCAGATTATCTTGGAGTGTAGGAGGATAGCATGCGTATCGTGGACCGAGAGACATTCCTGAATCTGCCAGCTGGCACCGTCTTCATGAAGTTTCCCGACCAGCCCGAAGATGGCAGCTATTTCGCTTTAGACGGCGACGGCGAAGTGCAGATCAAATGGCGCACCAGCTCCGGTGTCGATTTCGTCTGCCAGAACCTTGTCCCGTTTCCCGAGGGGTGGCACGATGACGGAGACGTTTCCGCCAACCAGATTGCCATGCTACGCGGCGAAGAGGGTAAGCCCGCCGACTATGATTGCGCTGGTCGCGACGGCCTCTTCGATCAGGATCAACTCTTCCTTGTCTGGGATACAGATTCACACCAAAAGCTGATAGACTTGCTTCAGCGAGCGCTGGATATGCAACTTACCGAGAGCGAGCCTGCCGCACCATGACCCGCATCCAGTCCCGCCTCCGCCTGCTGACGGCTATGCCGAGGAAGAAGCCGCGCGCGCCAGTCCGCGATAGCGCCACACTGGATGATATCGCAGAGAACCTGCGCCGGCTGCCAGAGATGATGCGCAAGCATGGCTACACCTCCTCGGTGAGAGACTTTCCGTTCAGGGCCATCAGCGACGACGAGGCCAAGATAGCGCAGGAAAGCAACCAGTGGCTCCGCGACGAAATCAAGAAACTGGAGTTCGGCACGAAGACACCGCACCGCCCATATCTGGTGCCCGCCGACAGGTAATCCACAACCTCTAGCCATTTACCATATTGACCCCGCGTACCAAATCACATAGTCAAAACCTAGTTTTCGAAAATAGCGACCGCAGCCCATCGGCTTGCGGTCGTTTTCGTATCTGCGGCGGCGCGCGCAGTAACGCGGAAGCTACCGTTCAAATAGGGCTGGTAATTCGGCCTCCCCGCGTCCCGTAGACCCCTTTCACCGCCCGGCCCCGAACCGGATAGGTCAAACCATGAAACAGACCAAGACCCTCCGCGTCCGCGTCAAGGACAACCACTCTGCCCAGCTTCGCCGCATGGCGCGGTCGGTCAACCTTGTCTGGAACTACGTCAACGAACTGAGTGAGCGCAGTATCCGCGAGCGCGATGTGTTCCTGTCGGCCTTTGATCTGCAGAAGTACGTGCAGGGCGTAAACCAGGAACTTGGCCTGCACAGCCACACGCCCGTTCAGGTCTGCAAGGAATACGCGACCCGCAGGAAGCAGTTCAAAAGGCGCCGCCTCGCGTGGCGCAAGTCCTATGGTGCGCGCCGCTCTCTTGGCTGGGTGCCGATCAATACGGGCATGGCTCAGTGGAAGAATGGCGGCGTCTACCACAACGGCACCGTGTTCAAGGTCTGGGATAGCTGGGGCTTGGCCGACTACAAGTTTCGTTCGTCATCGTTCAGCGAGGATGCGCGCGGGCTCTGGTACTTCAACGTCGTGGTCGAGTTCGAGGCCCGCCCGTCCGAAGGCGCGGCGTCCGTCGGCATAGACCTCGGGTGCAAGGACGCCGCAACGGTGAGCGATGGCACCAAGGAAACGGGGCGCTGGTATCGCGGGATCGAGACCGATCTTGCGACGGCCCAGCGCGCCCGCAAGAAGAAGCGGGTTGCGGCCATCCACGCGAAGGCCGCGAACCGCAGGAAAGACGCGATGCACAAGCTGTCGCGCAAACTGGTCGATGCGAATGCCGCCATCTTTGTCGGCAACGTATCCTCAAAGGCCATGTCTCAGACCCGCAACGCCAAGTCTGCGCTCGACGCTGGCTGGGGGATGCTCAAGACGATGCTGTCATACAAATGCGATCACGCAGGCATCGTTTTCGAAGAGGTCAACGAGGCTTTCACCACCCAGCGTTGCTCGTGCTGTGGGGTTATTCCCGACAGCAGTCCGAAAGGTATGGGCGCGCTTGGAATAAGGGAATGGGAATGCGGATCATGCGGGGCGGTCCACGACCGCGATGTGAACGCCGCCCGCAACATTCTCGCGCTCGGGCATGAGCGTCTCGCAGGAGGAATGCCCGTCCTTTAGGGCGGGTAGGATGTCAAGCGACCGTGGCTTCATACGCCGGACTGTAAACCTGAAGCTGAAACCGTCCAAGGGCCAGCACTCACAAACCAACACCAAAGGGTGAAACCTTAGCGTTTCTCGATATGAGCCATGGCAGCACCGGCAGGAAACCGTTTCTGGGAAGCCCGCAGCTCCCATGGGCGAAAGCCAATCTTCGAGAGCCCGGATGATCTATGGGGCGCCTGCGTCGAATATTTCGAGTGGGTCGAAGAAAACCCGCTCTATGGGGTCGATGTCGTAAAGTTCGAGGGCAGCGCCCACGATCACCCCGTCCCCAAGATGCGCGCCATGACCATCGCGGGCCTCTGCAACTTCCTTGATATCGCTCAAGTCACATGGGCTGAATACCGCACGCGCTCCGAAGATTTTACTTTGGTCACATCGCGAGTGGATTCCATTATCCGCCAGCAGAAGTTCGAAGGCGCTGCCGCCGACCTGCTGAACCCGCGCATCATCGCCCGTGACCTTGGCCTTGCCGAGAAGCATGAACACAGCGGCCCGAATGGCGGTCCGATGCAGACGGTGAACAAGTCCATGTCGGCGAAGGAAGCAGCGGAGGCCTATCAGGACTCCCTGAACCATGGCGAAGGATGAGGCCGAGTGGCCGGTTCCAAACGGTCTTGCTGAAGGAGAGTGGCCGCCTGATCCTGTCCCGGTGTACGGATGGAGGCAGCGCCAGCTATCCCGGCTGAGGGCCGACCCGGTTCTCGCTTTCGGCGCCAAGGAATATTACCGCACCCGCCCAGTCGAGTTCATCAATCACTGGGTCGACACCTACGACCCGCGGAACGCAGGCACCGACCTGCCGGCGCGTTTGCCGCTGCAGCTCTTTCCCCGGCAGGTCGACCTGGTCGGCTTCTTCATGGCCTGCCTGAAAGGCGAGACCGGGGGGCTGGTCGAGAAGTGCCGGGACATGGGCGCGACCTGGGTGGCCGTCGCTTTCTCGGTCTGGCTCTGGCTGTTCTGGGATGGCGCCGCCGTCGGCTGGGGGTCTCGAAAGGAAATCCTGGTCGACAAGATCGGCGATCCTGACAGCATCTTCCAGAAGATCAGAATGGTGATCCGGGGGCTGCCCCGCGAGTTCTGGCCGGATGGGTTCAATCCCGACGAGCACATGTCCTACATGAAGGTGATCAACCCGGATTCAGGGGCGACAATCACCGGCGAGGCGGGCGACAATATCGGACGCGGCGGCCGCAAGCTCATCTACTTCAAGGATGAGAGCGCCCACTATGAGCGCCCTGAACTGATCGAGGCGGCACTTGGGGATAACACGCGGGTGCCGATCGACATCTCTTCGGTCAATGGTATCGGCAACGTCTTCTACCGGCGCCGGGAAGCTGGCCATGAATGGCAGACCGGCAAGCCTGCGCTGAAGGGTGCGACGAACGTCTTCATCATGGACTGGCGCGACCACCCGGCCAAGGATCAGGCCTGGTATGACCGCCGGAAAAAACAGGCTCAGGACGAGGGGCTTCTGCACACCTTCGCCCAGGAGGTTGACCGCGATTACGCCGCTGCCGTGGAAGGCATCGTGATCCCCGCTGATTGGGTGAAGGCGGCAATCGACGCACACATCAAGCTCGGCATCGAGGTCACCGGCCCGCACATCGGCGCGCTCGACGTGGCCGACGGCGGTATCGATACGAACGCGACCATCTGGCGGCATGGCATCCTGCTCAGCGCTTCGGACACATGGTCTGAACGCGATACGGGGGTCACAACACGCAAGGCTATCGCAGCGGCCCCGCCGGAAGGTGGAGCGCTTCAATACGACTCCATCGGGGTCGGTGCCGGCGTGAAGGCGGAAGCCAACCGGCTTGCTGAGAACGGCGACATGCCGAAGGGGCTCAACCTTGTGCCATGGAATGCCGGGGCAAAGGTTCTGGATCCTGATGGCCATGTGGAGCCAAGGGACCGCAACAGCCCGCTCTGGAAGGACTTCGCCGCCAATCTCAAGGCTCAGGCCTGGTGGCTCGCACGCCGCCGCTTCGAAAAGACATACCGGGCCATCCATGAGCCCGGCTTCACATGGGAGCCCGACGAGCTTGTCTCGATATCGAGCGACCTCCCGCATCTACACACGCTGGTCAAGGAATTGAGCCAGCCGACCATGGGGCAGAGCGCCAACATGAAGCTGATCATCAACAAGACCCCTGACGGCACGCGCTCGCCGAACCTCGCGGACGGCGCGATCATGTGCCTGCATCCGATTCCGCCGAAGTCCAAATACACGCTGGACAATCTGTGATGGGCGCTATGACCTTCATAGGCGACCGGCTCGCCAACGTCCTTTCCGGCCTCGGCGGGCTGCGCGACAAGACTGCGGCCAACAGCTGGGGCTTTGCCGAACTATCCCGTGAGCAACTGTCGAACGCCTATCGCGGCGACGGCCTGTCTCGCAAGGTCGTCGATGCGCCAGCCTTCGACATGGTGCGCGAGTGGCGTGCCTGGCAGGCCGACAGTGACCAGATCGAGGCCATCGAGAAGGAAGAGACCCGTCTCAATATCCGGGGCAAGGTCAAGCAGGCGCAGATCCTTGCGCGGCTATACGGCGGCGCCGGCATCGTCATGGGTGTGGGCGCCGACGACCCGATGGAGCCGCTGGACCCGGAGCGTGTCGGCAAGGATGATTTGCGCTGGGCGCACGTCATGCACCGGCATGAGCTTGTTGCCTCGACACTTCGCACTGATCCGGAAGGAGAATGGTTCCGCGAGCCTGAATACTATCAGTGGACAACGGATTCGGGCATCCTGTACCGCGTTCACCCCTCCCGCGTCGTCCGCTTCACGGGCAATGAGTGTCCGGACTATCAGTTTTCCCCGCATGGCTGGGGCGACAGCATTCTTCAGTCGGTCAATGAAGCATTGCAGAATGCAGGCGCTGCGATCTCCGGCATTGCGTCCCTCGTCCAGGAGGCGAAGGTCGACGTGTTCAAGGTGCCGGGTCTCATGGAGAACCTGGCCACGAAGGAATATTCCAGCCGGCTCGTCCAGCGCTTCGAGACGGCCAACGCCATCAAGTCGATTGTCAACGGGCTGATCCTCGACGCCGAGGAAGAATATGAACAGAAGCAGATCAGCTTCTCCAACCTGCCCGAGATCATCCGCGAGTACTTGCAGATCGTCTCCGGCGTGTCCGATATTCCGGCGACCCGGCTGCTTGGTCAGGCGCCCGGCGGGCTGAACAGCGACGGCGAAAGCGCGCTTCGCAACTATTACGACCGCATCCGCGCCGAACAGACGCTCACGCTTGGCCCGACACTCTCGCGGCTGGATGAGGTTCTGATCCGCTCGGCGCTCGGCTCTCGAGACGAGGCGATCTGGTACAAGTGGAATCCGCTTTGGCAGCTTGATGATGACCAGCGCGTCAAAATAGAGAAAGACCGCTCAGAGACTGTATCCAAGCTTTCGGCTACCGGCCTTATCCCGTCCGCGGTTCTGGCTAAGGCGGTGCGGAACGTGCTGATAGAGTCAGGAGAGTGGCCCGGCATCGAGGCGGCTTATGAAGAGTTCGGCGAGGAAAGCCCGGACTTCGACCCGAATGCCGGCGATCCAAACAATCCGGACCCTGACGCGCCGGTTGATCCAGACGACCCGGAAGCGGACCCGACGCAGACGGCCGATGCGGAGCCCCGCACGCTGTATGTGCATCGGAAGGTACTGAACGCTGGCGAGATCGTGAAGTGGGCGAAAGAGCAGGGCTTCGAGAAGCCGCTCGCCGCCGACGACATGCATGTAACGATTATGCACTCCAAGACGCCGGTAGACTGGATGAAGGCGTCCGACACCTTCCTTCAGGAGCGCGACGGCAAGCTGATTGTTCCGGCTGGCGGACCTCGTATCGTCGAGCCTCTTGGCGACAAGGGCGCCGTTGTCCTGCACTTCGCATCGTCGGAACTGTCCTGGCGCCACGAAGACATCAAACGCAAGACTGGCGCGGAATGGAGCTTCCCGTCCTTCGAGCCTCACATCTCGATCGTCTATGAGGGCGCGGGCGACATGGACTTGTCGAAGGTCAAGCCGTTCACCGGCAGGATTGAGCTTGGTCCGGAAATCTTCGAGGAGTTCGTCGATAGCTGGCGCCCCAACACGAAGGACGCGCTCCCCCGTGACGCACGCGGGCGCTTCGTCAAACGGTCATGAGTTTCGATTTAGCCGAGCTGGCCCGGCAGGAGGGCCTGCGAAAGAACCGCGTGCTTCGCGGCATCGAGATCACGGACACGCTGAAGCGGGACTTGTACCGCATCGTGGTCCGTCCGGTGCGAGCATGGGAACGGCAGGTCATCGACCGGATTCGCCCGGCCTATGGTCAGGCTATATCCACGCTGACGCAGGACGACGAAAGCGACGACCTTGCTGAGGCGATCAAGATAGCGGAGGCGCAAGCGGCCGGTGCAACTGTCTCAGTCGAGGCAGATGTGCGCGGCTGGGTGAGAGACGCCCTCCGTTGGCATGAGCAACGCTGGGCCGATGCGGTGAAGGCCGGGACGGGCATTGATGTCTTCCCCTTCATCGACCGTAAGGAAAACGCGGCCCGTGTGAAGGCCTTCCAGAACCAGATTGCCAACCTGGTTAAGGACGTGGACGCGAAGACGAAGAAGGAAATCGCGGACATTGTCTGGCGCGGGTTCACAGAGGGCACGCCCCGCCGGGAGATCGCTAAGGAACTGACAAGCCGTCTCGCCATCGCGCGGCGTCGCGCAAACACCATCGCCGTCGACCAGGCCCAGAAGCTCAATGGGGAACTCACCCGGATTCGCATGTCGGAAGCCGGGGTGACAGCGTACCGTTGGAGACATAGTCAGAAGCGCCGCTATCGGCCGAAGCACAAGGCACGAGACGGGCGGATCTACAAGCTGGGTGAACCCGCAGGCGATCAGCCGGGTATGGCCATCTATTGCTTCCCGTCAGGGCAGCCAGTCAGCATCCACGACGATGTACTTAAAATCTGGCGCCGTTGGCACAGCGGCCATCTGACCGAGTTCATTACGGAAGCGGGCGAAAGAGTAAGTTGTACAGCGAACCACCCGATTCTCACGAACACCGGCTGGAAGCCGGCTGAGGCGCTGAATGTCGGCGACTATATCGCTCAGCCGAGCGTCAGCCGCCTCCATGCAAGCGACGTGTACATAGAACAGCGAGAGCCCTCGATCGGCGAGATATTTGCAGCGGGCGAGGCCATTCTCGGATCGGTATCGACCAACGGGAGAAGTGGAGACTTCCACGGCGACATTATTGCTGACGAGGATATCGACGTTGTAGATGCCGACGGCGGCTTGCGGCGTGAACTCACAGCCTGCATCAGCCAGGGCGTTGCAGAGCATGTCTTCGAACATGCCCACGCGGCTCTCGTTGACTTCGAACGTGTGGGCGCGTTTGAGGCGCTGCCGCATTGGGCGCTTAGTACCCGTCAGAGCCGCGTGGGCTGCCTCCGTTTGCTTGAATCGCTCTTCTGGCGTCATGCGATCCCAAACGATGCGCCCGGCCTCAGCTGCGCCTCTGATTGGTATGCCATTGCGCTTAAGCATTTCGGTGATGGTCTTGCGGATGGGGCCAAGGCGCTCGCTGAGAGATTTGACGGACTCGCCGGCAAGGTAACAGCGGATCGCTTCCGCCTCATCGTACTGTATGCTGTTAGCAGGGCGGCGGCCGAGGCGGCTGATCCGATATCCGCGCCTGGAGCGGAGGTGCTTGGACAGGCAATCGGGATGGAACCCGACCATGGCGCCAATCGACTTGAGAGTTTCGCCGGCGTCGAGCTTCGATATAGCAAAGTCGAGGTCTGCTTCAGTCGGGCTTGGGAGGGGCATGTGTACAATTTCCAAACTGCTTCAGGTTGGTACATAGCAGGAACAACCGGGGTTGGGAATTGCGGCTGTGTCTCCGAGCCGGTCATCGACGTGGAAGGAAGCCTATGAAGATCGAAAACGTGACAGCGCTCCTGATGGAGGCGCTTGAGGCCCAGTGCTCGGAGGGCGAGGCCCCACGCCTGATGATGGTGGAGACAGACGATATGTCCGCAGTCTCGCTGGAAGGCAGCTTCGATGTCCGGGCGATTGCAGCGCGTGTGGCTCAAGGCTTGCCGCGCGAGCCTATCTTCACGGCCTCGGAGGCCGGCAGCGTCCAGTTCGACGGCAAGGGCGGGCTGACCATCAATATCGCGCCGGGCGCGCTGGGGAAGATCGGGTGATATGATGAATTGGCTATTGGTTGGTGATGGCGGTACGCCAGAGCGCTTCGAGCTTTGCGGTGTCGTTAAGGCGATGGAGGTGGAAAATAGCGATGGACGTTTGACGATTGACGCAACCATCAAGGTTGAGCCGCACGTCACGCCCGCGCGGGACAACATGGTCTTCCGCTTCCTTGGTGATGACACCAACTTTCAAGCACAGGGGACGATCACTTACCGCAAGGCTTTGCCCGGCGGGTTTGTTCATTGCCGGATGAACGTTTCGACTTGTGTTAGACTGGACGGCGGCGGCGATCCTCCACAGCATCGCTTGAAGCGCGACGCTGCATGATCGGCGCATTCCGGGGCAAAGCAATTTCCATCCTCGGAGGCGGCCCCAGCATCAACGATCTCGATATCCGAACCCTCGGCTCTGACCCCGTGATCGCGGTCAACAATGCGGGCCTCGATGTCTTCCCCGATGCTGATGTTCTGTTTGTCATGGATCGGCGCTGGTTCGACTGGAACCGGGAGCGCCTGCACCTGAACCGGAGCAAATGGCGGGTCATCCGACAGTTTCAGGAGCCGCGCGGCTGGGAGCTGCCGTGGCCTGTCACGGAGCTACAGCACGACAAGTTCGGCACGCTGAGCGAACAGCCACATAAACTCGCAGGGGCATGTGGCGGAGCAATGGCGCTGAACCTCGCCTATCTCATGGGGGCCGACCGCATCATCCTGCACGGCTTCGACATGCGGCCGGGCAACTACCACGACGACCACCGCGTGAAGACGCCGGTCAATATGTACGAGACCACCTTCATTCCCTCGCTGGAAGCCATGGCGGCGCGGCTGGGTGATCGGGTGTCGGTGTTCAACGCTACGCCGGACTCTGCCCTGAAGTGCTTCCCGTGTCTGGAGACTCACCCGCAATGAGCATCCACCCCGACGCGTTTATCCACCCGAAAGCACTCGTGGAAGGGGCGACGGTCGGGGCGCGCACGCGCATCTGGCAATTTGCTTCTGTGATCCGTGGCGCTGTGATCGGGGCAGACTGCTCTATCGCCAGCGGGGCCTGTATCGACGGATCAACGGTCGGTGACGAGACGGTCATCGCGCATAATCTGGCCGCTGGTCCCGGCTTTCAAATCGGGAGCCGGGTCTTCATCGGCCCGAATGTCACGCTTTGCAACGATGGCTGGCCACGCGCCGGGAAGAACGGGTTCAATGTGTCGGCCTACAAGGATCGCCCGGCCATCATTATCGAGCCTGATGCGAGCATCGGCGCGAATAGCGTCATCCTTCCCGGCGTCCGCATCGGTGTCGGGGCCATGATTGGCGCCGGGTCGGTTGTGTCCAAGGATGTGCCTGCCTGCCATGTCTGGATGAAGCACGGAGAAATGCGGCCGATCACGATGGAAGATGAAATCTGCCGTCAGAACAGGCGGGTTCGCTTTGCGGCCTGATCTCGTCGTCGCCACGCTGCTTTGGGATAGCAACCAGAACAGCAAGAGCTTCAGCCAGGCCTATGACGAAAGCTGGGCCGAAAAGCTCTATCGCGGCTTCGCCCGAAACCTGACTGCACCCTTCGAGTTCATCTGCTTCACCGACCGGGAGCGCGACTTCGAGGAGCCGATCACGCAAAGGCTCATGACCAACCGGACGCCGGGATATGGCGACTGCATCGAACCCTACCGGCTGAACCGGCCCATGATCCTCGTCGGGCTGGATACCATCGTCACCGGCAATTGTGATGCTCTGGCGGAATACTGCTTCACCGCAGAGCGCATTGCCGTGCCGCTTGATCCGTACTGGCCCTCTCGGGTGTGCAACGGGGTGGCCTTGGTCCCTGCCGGGCATGCCTACGTCTATGACCGCTGGCGCGGGCAGAACGACATGGAATGGATACGCCGGCAGAACCCGGACGTTCTGGACACGCTCTTTCCGGGGCAGGTGCTGAGCTACAAGTGCCACGTCAAGCCGGACGGGCTGGGGGATGGGCGGATCGTATATTTCCACGGCGAGTCCAAGCCGCACGAACTCGATGAGAGCTGGATCGCCCAGCACTGGAGATAATCCATGACAACCGAAGCGCTGCGGGCTGACCCCGGACCCTTGCGTGGTCTCAAGCTCGATAAACCAGGGCCGTTACAGGAAATAGGAGGCCCCCATGTGGGTTGATCTGCTTCAGTCAGCGACATTCGTGATATTCGCGGGCAGCTGCTTGCTTCTCACCTTGACGATTCTGCGGGACCGCAACGAGAGGTGGGAGAACGACAGGCGCATGAGCCAGCTCGTCTCCGAACTGGGGCGGAAGATCAAGGAATTGAAGTGAAGCCCCGAACGGGGCCGAACGCAAAACCATAGCCGCGAAGGGCTCTTAAATGATCATTCGAGACAGCGTGACGCTTGATGCCTCCGGCCTCAAGATGACCAAGGACGGCTACCTGATCGGTGACGCCAAGGTCAGCCGGGCCGGGAACGTCCAGCAATATTACGGGGCCGAACTTGGTCTCACCGGCGACGACGCCACAAAGATGTTCGGTGTGTACCGCGACCCTGACACGGTGTTCGATGAGCAGAGCATGCTCTCGCTTGCCGGTCGTCCAGTGACGCGGGGCCACCCCGAGTCCGCCGTCACCGCCGATAACTGGAAAGAGCTATCAAAGGGCCAGGTTGGCGGCACGATCAAGCGCGACGGCGAGCATGTTGTCGCGCCCATGGCGATCATGGACGCGACCGCAGCGAAGGAGGTAGCTGACGGCGCCCGCTCGCTGTCGGCAGGCTACACGGTGCAGGTCGTCGCTGACGAGGGCGTCGCCCCGGACGGAACGCCATACCAGTACCGGCAGGCCAGCCCGTTGCGCTTCAATCACGTTGCTTATCTGCCCGACAACAACCCTCGGGCTGGGAATACCCGTATCGGAGACGATGCGGGGGACGGCGGGAAAGACCGCTCAATTTGGGGGCCGCGTGCCTCCGTTGTGGAAGACCACGAAAGAAAGGACTCGGTCATGACCGACAAGACCACTCAAATTGTCAGGGACGGGCTGCCGGTCAATGTGCCGGAAGCTGCTGCCCCGATCATCCAGAAGATGTTCGCCGACGCTGATAAGGCGCTGGCGGACAGCAAGGCTGCGCTCGAAAAGGCGCAAGCCGACCTGAAGGCCAAGGACACCGAACTCGGCAAGAAAGACGCCGAGATCGAGGATCTGAAGTCGAAGCAGTTCGACGACGCGAAGCTCGACCAGATGGTCGCCGATCGCGCGGATATCGTCGCCAAGGTGAAGGCCATCGCGCCGAGCCTGAAGACGGATAACGTCTCGAATGCGGACCTGAAGAAGCAGGCCGTTGCCGCCAAGCTCGGTGACGAGAAGGTGAAAGACAAGTCCGACGACTATGTCGCCGGTCTGTTCGACCACCTCACCGCCGACGCGAAACCTCGCAATCCTCTGTCTGATGGCATCCAAGATTCGAAAGTCGTCGATCTCTCCGACTGGGGTGATGACGTGTTTGCCCGTGCGGGCGTCAACGCCAAGAAGGGAGCATAACCCATGGCACTTACCGAAGGCGCTCGTAACGCGCAATTCCTCGTCTCGGAAGCGAACAACTATCGCTCTCGTGGCACCGCCACGGTTGTTGTCCCGGCGAACACCACGCTCGCGGCCGGCACCATCCTCGGTTACGACACGTCTGCCGAGAAGTACGTCAATCCGGACTTCAGCTTCGCCTCTGGTGATCTGGAGAACCAGGCGCTTCTCTACGAGACGCTCGTGAACGACAGCGGATCGGCCGTCGATCGCGTTGTCACCCTGATCGAGCGTGATGCCGAAGTCGTTGGCGCTCATCTCACCTATGTGGATGGAGCCGACGACGCAGCCAAGGCAACCGCCAACGCGGCGCTTGCCACCAAGGGCATCATCGTCCGCTAGCACCACTATTGGCCCGCTGAGAAGCGCGTCTTTCCCATAGAAGGATACTTTCATCATGGCATCCATGGATGTGTTCAACAGCTCTGCGTTCAGCATGACTTCGCTGACCGGCGCTGTTGAGAAAACCGACTACAAACCGCAACTGCTCGGTGAGCTGGGCATCTTCGAAGACATGCCGGTTCGCACCCGCACCGTCTTCGTGGACGAGCGCGAGGGCACACTCTCGCTGATCCCGTCCTCTCCGACCGGCGCTCCGCCGGAAGAACTGGTCAAGGACAACCGCAGCGCGGTTCCGCTGAAGACCACGCGCCTCGCCAAGGGCTTCACGCTCTATGCCGAGGAAGTGCAGGGTATTCGCGGCTTCGGGTCCGAAACCGAGTTGATGCAGGTGCAGGCTGAATACCTGCGTCGCATGTCCCGCGTCCGCGACGACATGGAACTCACCCACGAGTACCATCGTCTCGGTGCGCTCCAAGGCAAGCTGCTTGATGCTGACGGCACTACGGTGATCTACGACTACTTCTCCGAGTTCGGCGTCAGCGAAGCCGCAGCCATCGACTTCGCGCTCACCACGAGCACGACGAAGGTTCGCGAAAAGTGTCAGGCGGTCACCCGCGCCATGGCCCGGTCCTCGAAGGGTGCATTCACGTCTCAGACGAGCGTGCATGCACTCGTCGGTGACACGTTCTACGACAATCTGATCTCGCATCCGACTGTCGAGAAGACCTACCAGAACTGGGCGGCAGCCGAAGACCTGCGTTCGAACAAGGCGTTCAGCGCATTCACCTTTGGCGGCATCACCTGGCACAACTATCGCGGCACCGACGACAATTCGACGGTTGCGGTGGCTGCCAACGAAGCGAAGTTCTTCCCGGTCGGGGCGAGCGGCGTCTTCAAGAAGGCGATGGCGCCGGCTGAGTTCGGCCCGTACGTCAACACGCTGGGCCAGGACATCTACGCGATCAACGTTCTTGACCGCGATCGTCAGGCTTGGACCCGTGGCGAACAGTACAGCTACCCGCTGTACTTCTGCCAGCGTCCGGGCGTGCTGCGCAAGGCTGTCGGCAACACCTAAGCCGAATATCGGGGCGGGGGCCTTAGCGCCCCCGTTTCTCATTTCAGGAGACTCCCCATGAAATACGAGATCGAGAACAACTCCCCGTTCGGCAAGGCCTTCAAGGTTTTTGGCGGAACGGAAGTCGTCAAGCGCGGCGAGACGAAGACCGTCGATTGCGAATACGAGTTCGCCCCGGAACAAGTCGAGGCTTTCGCGCGCGACGATGTGATCATAACGCCAGCGAAGGACTCCAAGTCCGGCGGCAAGTCCGCATCGAAGGACAGCGGAAGCACCAAGACTTCCGGCAATGGTGGCCAGCCCAAGTCCGACACCAAGAAAGACGGCGAGGAAGAATAGGCCATGGCCTACACGCCCGCCGATGCCGACACATTCAAGGCGCGTTTCCCGGCCTTTGCGACTGTCGATGATGCTGTCATCGAAGACGCACTGGACCGGGCGCGCCGGGTGGTCGACTCCTCGTGGATGGCTGACGATCGGCAGGAAGCCGAGAGCCTGCACGCCGCCCATGAGCTCACCATGGACGGCCTCGGCGCGACCCGTGAGGCACAGCTTCAAGGCTTTCGCCGGCTGAAGCTCGGCTCGCTCGAACTGGAGCGCGAAAGCAGCGGCTCAGCATCGTCGAGCACCTACAACCTCACCACCTACGGCAAGCGGTTTCTCGCGATCCTCAAGAGAAATCACCCTGCTGTGATCGCACTCGGAGGGTCGCGCTGATGTCCGGACTTCTCGGCGGCGATCTTCAGGAAGTCTTCGGAAGCGTCTTCGCCCCGCTCCTGCTGGATGCGACCATCACGAAGGTGACGCTCACAGATGACGGCTATGGCGGCTTCACCGAAACCGAGCAGACCGCCGCCGCAAAGGGCATGGTCGAAGCCTACAGCGCCTATACCCGTGCGCAGGCCAACATCCCGAGCACCGATGTGAAGCTGATCATCCTGCAGAAGGATGTGGCGATCTCGCCGGACCTCGACAGCAAGATCACGATCCGGGGGCAGGATTACTCCATTCAGGCCATCGAGGAAGACCCGGCGCAGGCCGCATGGACCATCCAGGGCAGGCCGACCAATGGCTAAGTTCAAGGGCGTCAACCGCCACCGCAAGCACCTGAAGCAGATGCGCGGGCGCGAGCTCGTCAACGAGCTTGGCAAGCGCGTCTTCATCGCCGCCGATCAGGTGCGGGCTGAGGCGCATGTCCTGATTGCGCGCGGCTCGGTCCAGGGCGCGGGGCATGTGCCGTCCAAACCGGGCGAGCCTCCCAATCTCGATACCGGGCTTCTCACCTCGAAGACGACAGCCCGCCGGACAGCGCCGCTCAAGGCGGTTGCGGAGTCCGCGGCGCCCTACAGTGTCGTGTTGGAGTACGGCGGAAGCAAGGTAGAGGAACGACCGTTTATGAGGCCCGCCGCCAACAAGGTACGCGCGCAATACACAGTCAACATCCGCGCGGGCGTGAACCGCGTGAACAGGAAAGGATAGCCCTCATGCCTTGGGTTCAGTTCACCTCGAAACACGAATGGCGCGTGCCCGGCAAGCGGGCCGTGCGGACCTTCCAGGAGGGCGCAAAGGAGAATGTTCCACGCGCCTGTGCGGATGACGCGGAAGCTAAGGGGAACGGCTATCGCACTGAGGGGCGTTCGAAGTCGGAAACGGAAGCCACACCCGAACCGGAAACCTCCGAAGTCTTCCTCACCGACGAGGCAGAGGACCAGCCCGAAGACGCCCCGAAAAAGCAATCCATGTTCGGCAAGCTGACAGGTACGGCAGACCGTGACGCCGGCTGATCATTCGCTCCCGCTCCGGCGCGCGGTCGTCGCCTATCTGCGCAGTGTGTCGGCCGTGACCGATCTTGTGACCGCGACCCGCATCTATGGCCGCCGCGTGCCGGACAATCCGACCTGGCCCTTCATCCGCTACGGTGTCCCTGACACACGGCCTTTCGAGGCTTCATGCTGGGGCGGCAGCGACAGCGCGATCACGGTTCACGCCTTTGCGCGCGGTCCCGACGAAAGCGACTGCGCCGAACTGGCGGCGGTCATTGTTGAAGCCCTGTCTTCCGATCAGCTCCCGCTTGAAAACGATCTTGGTCTCGTCTCGCTGGACTGGCAGCGAACGCAGATCCTCGAAGATGGCGACGAGAGCGCCGACTACCACGCAATCATGGAATTTTCGGTGATCACCACCGGATAGCAAGACCCCGCCCGGCCCAGGCGGAGGAATCAACGACATGAGGTCTGGGCAGCCTCGTGATGCACCGCTGTGAAGCGGCGCGGCCCAATAGAAGGATGCCCATCTATGGCACTGGCTCAAACCATCAAGTTCGGCTCGGCAATGATCATGCTGGGCGACGGCGCTTCCTCGGAAACGTTCGAAGCACCTTGCGGCTTCACCGAACTCACCATGACGGTGAATATCGAGAGCAACACGACCAACATTCCCGACTGTGACGACCCGGACCTTCCGTCCTGGCTGATCTCGGATGAGGTCTCCAAGCAGATGACGCTTTCCGGCTCAGGTGTGCTCGACAAGACCGCGAAGCAGACGTGGCACGACTGGCTGATGGCTGGCGGCGAAAAGAATGTCCGCTGGTTCCTCGACCTCTCCTCGGCTGACGGCGGCGGCTATTACGAAGCCCCGGCTGTTCTGACCTCGTATGAGGAAACCTTCTCGCGCGGCCAGCGTGCGCAGGTGAGCATCGGCATTTCGCTCAATGGCAAGCCGACTTTTAGCCCGGGCAACGCCTAGGCGACATGCTTCCATGCTTGGCGTCTTCGAATGAGGCTTATGAGCTTCCTTGAGACGCCAAGCTCTCGGGCCAAAGCTGCGCCGGATTTTGAAGACGACCGGATGCGGCGCACATCGGCTTCGGTCAGCTTGGAGTTGCCGGATTTCTCGCCACGCGGGTACGTCCCGTGCTTCAGCATATCCCGAAAGTTCTCCTTCGGGGTCGCCCATCTCAGGTGGTTTGGGTTGCAACAGGCTTCATTGCCGTTGCCGCACGAATGAGCGGCGTGATGTCTTGGCGTCGGCGGCTCGCCGTGAGCCATTCTGCACATGACGCGATGCGCCCATGTGTCTGTCCCGTCGATCCTGATCTTCGCATAGCCGTTCTTCGCGGTCGCGAATGGCCACGGCAGGCAGGCGTCCCCTTCATGGTCGGCGTGCTGCTCCAGCCACGCCACGGTCGAGCCAGTGGGTATTCGCCCGGCCAGCGGGTCACCGTATCGCTTGAAGCGAGAATAATGGGCGCGGCAAAAGCCCCTACAGTAATGCGTATTGCCGCAGTCCGAAACTGAACATAGACGTTGGGTAGCCATTTCGACCTCCTTCAAAGGTTGGCTTGGTTAGAACCCGTTTGGCGTTGGCGCGCCGGGCGGGTTCGCTTTCTGTTCTAACGTCTTTTCTCCCGTAAATACAGGCTAGGGAGGACGTTTTTTGTCCACCAAATATCGAAGCTGCGAGGTCACGCTTGAGTTCGCAGACGCAGACTATCTCTTCCGGCTCCCGCTCAAACGGATCGCGGAGCTGGAAGAACGCTGCTCAGCCCCAATCGGTACGCTCTGGAAACGGGTCTGCCTCACCGGCGACTACAAGGGTAACGACCTTATTGAGACCGTCAGGCTTGGTCTCATCGGCGGCGGCATGGATGCCCAGGAGGCGCGCAAGCTGATCGAACGCTATTGCGATCAGTGGCCGCTCGCCGAATGGCACTCCCATGCCCTCGCCATCCTCGGCGCCTGCGTCGAAGGTTACGAGGTCGCTGAGACGACACCGGAGGCGGACAGCCCAAAAAAGCAGAAGGCGGCGGGGACGGATACCTCAACCTCGCCGCCTGCTACGCGGTCGGCCTCGAAAAAGGCGTCAGCCCGCAAGCCATCGAAGACCTCACGCTCTGGCAGTGGCAAGGCATGATCGCCGAGCACAACAAGCTGATGAAGCCTTCAGGATCTGAAGCGCAGACGGATGAAGAGTTCGATGCTGCGCTCGACCGCATCCGGGCAATGAACCTGCCCGATGTGAGGGTTTAGATGTGAGTCCAACTCTTGCGGCGGACTATTCCGCTGACGGTTGTTGGCGTCACATCGAATATTGCCGCAAGCTGAGAAAGGGAATGGGAGGGCCTAAGTCGGCGCATTTCCAGCACTTGGTCTTCGGTCAGTTTGGCGTGCGGATTGGCCTCACCGATTTGATGTGTCCCATGCTCAATTTTGTCGGCCATGTTCCCGGCTGCGGTTTTCCAGCTCAAGTGCTTGGGGTTTATGCAGCAAGGATTTCCACAGGAGTGGGCGGCATGCCAGTTTTGAGATGGTGGCGCTCCGTGCGCTTGTGCGCAGACAGCCCGAGAAACGAAAACGGGTTTTCCAAACAGTGATATTCGCGCGTACCCCTGCTTGGTTAACCTGAATGGCCACTCGATACACTCGTCAGTGTCAGAGTCGAGGGCTTGGCCCAAAAATGCCAGATGCTTTTTCTGGTTTGTCTTGAAGGGCCTCCGGGGCGAGGGAGAGCCGCTTCTCTGTACGCGGGCATAGTGTGAGGAACAAAACCCTTTGGCCAAATGCGGGCGCTGGCAGTCGCGGACGCTGCATTGGCCGTCATGATTATGATTTCGCATCGGGCCGCCAGCCGTGGGGGAGCCATGCCGGAGAAAACGTAGATGATGGGCCTTGCACCATCCACGCGCCTTAACCGGCTTGCCGCAGCCGTCGATAGAACATATTCGGGAAGTAGCCATGAGAGCCTCCACATAGGCTGATTGGTCAGAACCCGCTTTGGCGCGCCAACGCCGGGGCGGGTTCGCTACCTTACCCCAATCGACACCATGAACAAAACAAAAACCTGCCCACGGGCGGAAAGGTATTCGTATGGCTGTCAGTGCGGATAAAATCATCGTCGAACTTGAGGCTCGCGTCGCCGAGTACGAGCGAAAGATCGCTGGTGCTGACCGCAAGTTCGACAATCACATGGATTCCATGCGCCGGTCGGCAGGACTGACCGAGCGCAAAAATGTTGCCGCCTTCAACAATATCGGTCGCTCTGCCGATAATATGGGCGCGAAGCTGGCCGGTGCGGCATCCGCTCTGGCCCTCGCTGCCGGAGCTGCTGCTGGCATCCGTGTCTTGGCAACGTTCGAACAGGCCATGTCGTCGGTCGCCGCCGTCAGCCAGGCGACGGGTGAGGAGCTGGACGCTCTCACGGCGAAAGCGCGTGAGCTCGGCGCCACAACCCGGTTCTCGGCCACTCAGGCCGCAGAAGGCATGTTGTTCCTTGCCCGTGCCGGTTTCGACACGAACGAAGTGCTCGGAACAATCGAGGGCACGCTGCAGCTTGCACAGGCTGGTGGTCTGGACCTTGGGCGCGCTGCAGACATTGCGTCGAACGTGTTGCAGGGCTTCCGCCTGGAAGTCTCCGAAACCGCTCGCGTGGTCGACGTTCTGGCCAAGGCCGCGAACTCCTCGAACACCGACGTGAACCAGCTCGGCGAGGCCATGAAGTACGTCTCGCCGGTGGCAGCGGGCCTCAATGTCGGCATCGAGGATACTGCTGCGGCCGTCTCGGCCCTGTCAGATGCTGGCATTCAGGCGGAAATGGCTGGCACCGGCCTCCGCCGCGTCATGATCGGCCTCGAAAAACAGTCGAAGCAAGGCGAAAAGGTTCTCGCCAAGTACGGGCTGACGATGGAAGATATTTCCATCTCAGCGACCGGGTCTCTGGCCAACTCGCTGCGAAAGCTATCCGAAGCTGGAATCGCAACCGCTGACGCCATGACGCTGTTCGGCTTGCGGGGCGGTCCTGCCTTCGAAGTGCTGCAATCGTCCGTTCCGAAAATCGACAACCTCACGGCAGCCTTTAATGATGCCGAGGGCACCGCCGCCCGCATGTCCAAGATCATGGATGACAATCTGAACGGCGCGCTGCTCGCAACACGCTCGCGCCTGGAAGAGCTTGTCCTGGCCTTGGGTGAGGCTGGCGCGACCGACGCCCTGATCAACGCTCTTGAGGTTATGCAAGACCTGCTTACCGGGCTGGCCGAGAATGCAGATATTGTCGTCGCGGCGATTGTCGGTCTGACGACAACCGCTCTGCTGCCGATGGCCGCCGCCATGGGCGGAAAGGTCATTGCGGCTGTGACGGCGCTGCAAGCCGAATTGGTTGCGCTCAACGCCATTGCCGGTACGAGCACGACCGCGATCAAGACATTCACCGCCGTTGCCGGGCGCCTGCTGATCACTCTAGGCCCGCTTGGTATCGCGCTCGCCGCGAGTGCGGCTGCCTACGGGCTCATGGCCAGCAACGGCAAAGACGCCGCCGCCTCGATCTCCGCAGCCGGCGATGCGCTGCGCAAGTATGACAGCGTGAATGCGCAGATCACCGAAGACATTCGCACGCTGACCGGCCTACAGAACGATCTTTCCGATGCCATCGAGAACCAGAAGCCAATTATTGAAGCCACGAAGCGCGCGGACATTGCTGCATTGAATGAGCGGATCGCGAAGAATAGGGAGTTGGCTGGGGTGCTTGAAGCACAGGCCCGCGCTGAACTTGCGAACGCGCAGAAGAACTCTGGCCGCTTCACAAGCCGAGAGGCGCAAGACCTGTTCGGAGAGCGAGCGTTCGGTGAACGCCAACAAGCCGGGACCACTCCCGGCGGCTCACCGATGTATGTTCGCCCTCTGAAGTCGCAAGAAGAGTTGAACCGGCTGTTGAGGGAAGAATATGAGCAAGTCACCGCTATTCAAGATGCTGGCGGCCAGCTGAGCAAGCAGCAGCGCGACATCATTGACGCCTATGCCGAGAGGCTTGGTCAGGCACAAGATTTGCGCGCCGCGGAAGAGGAGGTTGCAGCGCTCCGAGAGGCTAGGCTTGGCGGCGCACCCGCTGGCGAAAGCGCCGCCATCATTCCGACCGACCCTGAAGGGTTTGCAGGAGGCGGCGGCGAGATCGATAACACCTCCCAGATTTCCGCAATCGAGGAGATCGCCGAAGCGCATCGCCAGATGTTCCAGGCCGAGGCCGACCAGATCGAGCACAACTATCAGGCGCAGATCGCGGCCATCAATGCCACGAAGGCCGCTGAGGCGGACAAGGAAAAGGCTCGGGAGCAGGCACGCGCGATAGCGGACGCGGAACTCGTCGAGCTGCAGAAGCGAGAAGACGCGCGCATTGCCCAACAGCAGGACTTCGCCGACATGGTCATGGCGTCCCGTGACCAGATGCTCGGCAATCTCGCATCCATGCTGGACCGCGAATACCGGCTGAAAGAGGATCAAATTCGCGCCGAGCTGAAAGATGCAGCCGAACTTGAAGACGCCCTGCTTGCCCTGAAGGAAGAGCGCCTCGCCGCAGAAAAAGATTTGCGGGATCAGGTGCTTCAGGAGGGCCGCTACGCCGATGATGAGCTAAGCCGCTTCCAGGCCTATTATGATGAGCGGCTGGTGATCCTGCAGGATGCCCTCGAACAAGAGAAGATCACGAAAGAGGAGCACGACCAGGAAATCGCGGAGATGAACCAGGAGAAGCGCGACCTGGAGCGTGAGGCGGAGATCGCCAATCAGCAGATGATCCTTGCTGCGACGAGCGACTTTATCTCAGCGCTCGGCAACCTTGCCCGCCAGCGTTTCGGGGAGAACTCCGCACTTGCCAAGGCTTTCTTCCTTGCGGAAAAGATCGCGGCTGTTGGACACGTCATTCTGAACGCCGAGGTTGCCAAGATCCGCGCACTGGCAGAGCTCGGCCCGATTCTTGGACCTCCGGCTGCAGCATCTATCGAGGTCGCCAAAAACCTGAGCCTCGCCACGATTGCGGCTCAGACCGTTGCTGGCTTCAAGGACGGTGTCATCGACCTGCAAGGCCCCGGAACGTCTCGATCCGATAGCATTCCGGCCCGACTGTCGCGCGGCGAGAGTGTCATCACCGCAGCGGGCACGCGGCTCAATGCCGGCCTGCTTGAGCAGATCAATCGCGGGGTCGATGTGGAAGGCCAGCTCGCCAGGATCACGCAGCCCGTGAACGTGAGCCCTTCCTACTTCTCGCCAGGCGGGCGCCCGATCAATGTTGCGGGCTCCAGCATCACTTTCACCGGCCCGATCAATCAGGACACCATGCCAGAGGTGCGAGCCTTGCTGGATGAGTACGATCGCAAACAGGATCGCCGTATTGAGCGAGCCCTGTACCGCGATCGGCTCTACTCTACGCCGAGGCGCCAAAAACGGGACATTTTCGGGCGGTAGGTTTCTCAACGGTTGGTTTGCGGCTAACCTCCGGCCCGATTCGGAGGAGCTATGAAAAAACTGATCATTCTGGTGGCCGTGATGTTGGCCGGCTGTGGGGGCGGGGAAGCGAAATTCCAATCGGCCTGCGTAGACGCCATAAAGAAGCGGCTGAAGGCGCCCAGCACTTTTGAGCTCATCGAAGCTACAGCAGATCATCAAAAGGTTCCTCTTCCGGCTGAGCAAGTTATCCGCGCTGAGCTAGAGTCATTGGAAGATCGCGACGACATCGACTCTCGGGTTCGCCAGGCCCGTCTCAGAAGTGACTTGGCGCGCGCCACGAGCGGGGAACAATACAAAGCGACGAACCTGCGGCTATACATTGAGTATGACGCCCAAAACTCGATGGGTGTGCCGCTTCGTGGGGCAGTGATCTGCACCGTCGAAGGCGGTCCCAACGGAGAGTTTTCAGCAGACGACGGCTGGAATGTTGAGATAGACGGCGAGACGCACACCGACTGGATCGTTAATCAGGTGAAGCGCGGGCAATGAGTGACTCGCAGTTTCAGGTTGACCTCATCGTAAAGGGTAGCATCGAAAAGCAATTGAAGGCGTATCGAAAGGCTTTCAGGAAGCGAGAGAAGCGCGAACCGTCTGCGGAAGAATTGCAGTTAGAGATATTCGATGCCGAGCGCGCCTACTATGATGAGCACTGGCAGATGGGGCTGGCTAGAAACGCCCTGCTTCACCGCGCACGGTATTTGCACCGACTGAAACGCTACCGAGACGCCATTCTCTACTACTTGGCGGTGAGTGTTTACGACGCAAATGGGCCCAGAAACCTAGGAGTCTATGAAAGGCGCGGCAAAATCGTAGGCCTAATCGATGACCGCCCCCCGTTTGATGTGAACGATAGCCTCTACATGGGGGTGAACGCCACAATCACACATTACATCGGTATTTGCTGCCGCAAGGGGAAAATGACCGAAGAAGACGTGGAGCAGATCTATAAAGAGGGTGCCGTGGAACACTTTGACGAACACATGCCGCTTGGGCCCGACCAAGTGTGGTCGATGCTTCAGGAGAAGCTGGAAATCTAATTCTATGGCAGCTCCGCCTCCAGTAGGCGGCGTATGGCCTCTTGCCGATTAGGTAGGTCCTCAAGCGTCCGGCGATGCGCGTCGAGACGCTCCAGCAGCTCATTGGAAAGTCGCAGGGTCAGCGCAGTCGTATCGACTTGCGGTCGGCCCTTTTTTGACTTTTTGATGTTATCTGTTGACGTCATGACTTTCTAATGTCATAAAATTGCGAACCGGGCAAGGAGTACCAGTCCATTGCCCGGCTCTAACCAAAGCAACCTGCCTAGAGGTCACAATGGCTAACCCTTCTTTTGAGAATCCCCGCCGCTTTGTCGAGTCCGATCCTGTTTCGGCGCTCATCGCAAAGCACAATGCAATGTCAGAGCCGTCCAAGGACAGCTATGTCGAGGAAGTCCAGGGCGACTTCATGTTCCCGTATCTTCGCAGCGGTGACATGGTTCTGGTCGATCCCTGCAATGACAGCCTGTCTGATGGTCTTGCGGTCTTCGAGTTCGTGCCCGGTGTGGCGAAGGTCTGCCGCGTGCAGCTGATGCCCGGACAGGTCCGCATCTTCGGCGACAACAAGAACTATGACGAGCAGTTCGTCTCAACGGAACGTGCCTCGCTGGCCCTGATGGGCCGGGTGAAGGGCATCTTCAAGCGCGTTTGAGGGAGACGGACATGACAGTCATCAACATCAAGCAATCCGACGCTCTCGACATGGTGGACGGCATTCACGAGGCCGCGTCGCTCATCGACGGCATGATCACCTGTGCGGAAGCGATGCAGGACGAGCTGTGGGCTCGGATCAAACATGCGGGGCAGGCGGGCACCAGCGAGGGCTTCAACGAGGCCCTGACCTGCACCTTCTCAATGATGCGGTCGCAGGTCGCGGCGCTCAAGGCACTGGCGGACTAGGACCGCCGATCAGGCACAATCAGGAAAGGAGACTGGCATATGCTCATGCCAATCGACGACATACGAGTCGGCGAACGCTACCGCCGCGAGCTGGGCGACCTGCAACCTCTGGCCGACAGCATCGCGAAACAGGGGCTGCTCCAGCCTGTCGGCGTCACCGAGGACGGGCTTCTCGTCTTCGGTGAGCGCCGGCTCACGGCGTGCCGGGATATTCTCGGACTGGCAGAAATCGAAGCCCGCATCGTCAATGTCACGTCCATCATCGAGGGTGAGCATGACGAAAACGAGGTCCGCAAGGACTTCACTATATCCGAGCGTGTCGCCATCGGCGAGGCCGTCGAGCGGATGCTTGGCGAACGACAGGGGCAGCGCACCGACCAACTTAGGGTCAATTGCGCCGAAGTTCCGCAGGGCCGTAACCGCGACCTTGCCGCCAAAGGCTCAGGTTTCGGGTCGGGCACCACCTACGAGCGAGCAAAGAGCGTCATCGAGAGCGCAGTCCCTGAACTCATCGGCAAGATGGATGACGAGGAAATCTCGATCTCTGCGGCCGCGACCATAGCCGCTCAGCCGAAAGAGGTTCAGGCCGAAGTTATCCAGCTTGACCGGAAGGCCCGCAACAAGGCCGTCAGCCGGATCAAGAAGGGTGAGGGCTACAGCCTCGACGACCCCGAACTCGCCCGCAAGATGCAGCAGCACATCATCGAGAAGGTCCAGGACATCAATGGTGGGCTGAGGCAGGCGGACGAGGCAGGCATGACCGGAGAGGAATTTCTCCGCGATGCGCTGCCCTACACCATCCAACAGGTCCGCGAACGCGCGCCCCGGCTGATGGCATTTCTTCAGGCAATTCAGGAGGTCAACCATGACCAATCAGCAACGGGCTAAGCTACGGACCATCGTCAGCCAGATAGCCCTCGAACTTCGCGCCAAGGGCGCGATGACGACACGAGCGCTCGTCGAGGAGGTGATGGACAGACACGCCGACCTTATAGAGGACGCAAAGGATATGCTCATGAAAGAGGCTCTCGCCGGATGGGCGCGCCGCGCGCTCAAGTCCGACCGCGACGAGCTGAAGTCTCCGCAGTTTGAAATGCCCTATGAGCTTGCCGGCGTGAAGCTGCCCGCCGCCATTGCCATCCCGTACACGGATGATGATGACGAGGACGCGCCACTCTGGACGCCCATCGAGGACGCGTCCTTCAGCCAGCTGGAAGCGAACCTTTCAATGCTTCGTGGCCAGATCGCCGCCGACATGCGCAAGCTGCAAAGCATCGAGCAGCTGCACAACTATCTCGCCCCCTTCATGGCGGACGAGCGCCGGGATGATCCTATCGGCCTCGTTCTTCGTGAGCAGGCGGCGAAGCCGATCCCCAAGTCCGCCTAACCCATCACCCAGCCCCGCTCCGGCGGGGCTTTCATCATTACGCCGCCACCAGCGGCTCAATGTCTGACACGTCGACCTTCGCACCGTCTTCGATGAGATCGTAGTTCATCTGAATGTTCATCCAGAACTCTGGCGTGGTCCCGAAGGCTGCGGCCAGGCGCTTTGCTGTATCGAGCGTCACAGCCGTCTTTTCCTTGACCAGGCGCTCGATGCGCGTGCGGGGCACGCCGATATGCTTGGCAAGGCGGCCCGCGCTCACGCCCATCGGGTCCATGAACTCGTGCTTGAGAATTTCGCCCGGATGTACCGGTGTTTGAAGGCTGACCATCTGAATGCTCCTTTCAGTGATAGTCGACAATCTCAACGTCTTCGGGGCCGTTTTCGGTCCAGATGAAACAGATGCGCCACTGGTCATTGATCCGGATCGAGTGCTGTCCCGCACGGTCGCCCTTGAGGGCTTCCAGCCGGTTTCCCGGCGGCACTCTCAGATCGTCCAGAACGTGAGCGGCCTGAAGCATTGCGGCCTTGCGTGTCGCAACTTTCAGGATCTCTGACGGGAAGCCTTTCCGGGTCTTGCCGGTCAGAACCTGCTTGATCAGATCGCCCTTGGTGCTCTGTATCATGAAGTGATACGTATCACGCCGTGATACAAAGTCAAGTCTGACGTGAATCTTTTTCACGCCGCCCTCCGAAGCGGCTTTTTCTTTGCCCGAAAGGTAGACCATGAGTGCAGGTGAGCAGGCACCCTGCCTCGGCATTGTCGAGGCCCAATGGAGCCGCGTCGAAAACCAGACCCAGATTGCGTCAAATGCCGGTGAGGCCGACGTTATCGAGATCGGCGAGCCGTTCTGGCGGATCGAGCTGGACGTCGACATCAAGGACCGCGCCCATTTCGACGACTGGGACAGCTTTCTTGCCAGGCGCCGGCTGCATGACCTGACCTTCACGATCTGGCGGACCTTCCGGCCGAGGCCGCGCGACCTCCAGATCACATCTGACATTGGCCTTTATCTGGACGCTGTCAGCGTTTCCAGTTCAATCATAAAGCTCTCAAGCTATGGAGCCAACAGGAAGGCCTATCCCGGTGACATGATTTCCTACATCACAGCAGGCGGTGGCTACTGGATCGGGCAGGTCACTGAAGAGGCGACGGCAAGCGCGGCGGGCGTGATTGAGTGCAAGGTCTGGCCAAGGCCCGTAACCCCGGAGGCTGGCGGGTCGTCTCCGCGCCGGATACAGGCGCTTGGGGAGTTTCGGCTGATAGAGCAGCCGCGCATTCGTGAAGGCTTCAAGCGCTGGAGCTTCCGCATCGAGGCGGAGCAGGTGCTGCGATGACGAGGCAAGCTCGCTGGTTTCTCGATATCACGCTCGACGATGAGACATTGCGCTGGTGGTCGGGCACTGGCTCCGTCAGTTTCGACGGCAATACATATACAGGACTCGGCACGCGCTGGACGCCGCCAGAGAGCCTGAAGCGGAAGTCGTCACTCAAGTCTGAAAAGCTTGAGCTGGAGTTCGACAGCTCTCGCCAGAGCGATAATTCCGACCCCATTGGCAGCCTTCTCGATGAGAAGTGGCGCAATCGCGCCGTTCGGCTGCGCCGTCTCGCATGGGACGCTGGTGACAGTCCGGATGATGGCGACGTGCTCGAAGATGAGCGTGGCCGCATTCGCAACCTTTCCGACGCCCTGAAGAAAGATGATCCGGCGATCATCACGATGGAGATCGAGAGCGGGGCGCTCGCCTATCTCGAGCGGCGCATGGAGACGCGCTCACCGGCCGGCCAGAAGGCCGTTTTCGCGGGCGACAAGGGCTTCGACCTCATCGCCCAGCTTGAGGGCGCCACGCTGCCTTGGCGAACCAAGCACAAGAAGGCCGGCACCGTCCGTGTCGAACTCCAGGAGGAATATGAGCCGGCGCCGCGGGAGCTGGCTTTCGGGCGGTTCGCGACGTCCGGAACCTTTGTTGCCGCCTTCACTGGCGGCCAGCAGAGAAAGTATTTCCAGCGCGTCTTCGCGCTCGCCGATCACCGGATCAACAAGCTCGACAAGGTCTGGATCAACGGCTATCTCGCCCGCAATTCCGCGCTGAGCCATGGCGTGCGTACACTCGTCTATCTCGAAGGCAACAACGAACAGCGTTGCTGGGTGACGTTCTATGACGGCCGCCCAGACCAGACGGCAGATTCCTACCTCGTCGGATCGGCCTCGACCTGGACCAGCAGCCACCGGTTGCGCGGTGTCGCGTATGTGATCGTCGAACATCTCTGGGATAGCGACCTTCCGGAGAGTTTCGACTACCGCTTCAGCGGCGAGGGAGCACTCCTCTACGACCGCCGCAAGGACACAACGGCCGGCGGATCTGGTTCACACCGCTGGGATGATCCGGCAACGTGGGAATATTCCACGAACGCGATGGTCGCTGCCGATCACTACCGGTCAGGCATCCGGATAACATCAGGCTCGTCTGCTATGTGGTTCGGCGTGGGCGAGCCGGTCGATGCAGTGCCTTATGCCGAGTTCGAGAGCCTCGCCGATCATTGCGACGAGCTGGTCGCCCTGAAGGGCGGCGGAACGCAGAAGCGTTACGAGGTCAACGGCATTCTCTCGGCTGACGATGACCATGCCAAGAACCTGCAGAAGATCGCCGACCAGATGGCCGCGCGTGCTATCGACCAGGGCGGCCGCATTTCCATTCGCCCACCGATCGAACGCACGCCGGTCATCACGCTGACTGACGGAGACACCATTCGCGACAGCGAAAGCATTGCCGACCCTGGCGGGCGTATCGACGACATGGTGAATACGCTCTCGGGGCGTTTCATAAATCCTGCCAATGATTACAAGAAAGACGACTATCCGGAAGTCTCGATCAGCGCTTATGTCGCTGACGACAATGGCGAGATCAGCGACACGCTGGACCTCGACATGGAGATCAGCGGCGAGCGCTCCCAGCGCATTGCGAAGCTGAAGATCGAGGACAGCCGCCGCATCTTCGAACTGGAGGAGACTTATGGCGTCAAGGCCCGCGTGATCGCGCCGGGCGAGTGGTTTGTGCGCGAGAGTGTCATTCGTGGGTTTCCGGGGGGCAAGACCTTCATCTGCGAAGAGGTCGAACGCTTCCTGGACGGCAGTATCCGGGTCATGGCCTGTGAGGTCGACCCGGACCAGCTCGTTTGGGATGAGGAGACGGCTGTTGACCTGTCTGTGCCGCCGGCGTTTCCGCAGACGGCGCTACCGATCGTGCAGGTGCCGTCTGTTTCGTTGACCGCCGTCGAGCTTGGGTCCAGCAACGTGACGCCTGGCGTAAGGCTGACACAGAGCCTGCCGACCGACCTTACTGAAGTGTTGGCCGAGGTGATCGAAGTCGAGTTCGGCGTCTCTGACGGCAGCGGTGGCATTAGCGGGCAACCACAATATGTCCGGTTCGATGCGCTGCGGGCGAGCCTCACGCTGGCCGGGTTCCTGCCGTCGACAGTCTACGCTTTCCGGTTCCGGGGGATCGACGGCCGCCGCGGCAGCGACTGGTCGTCATTCCAGACGGTAACGACGACCGCGAACGCGACGGCAACAAGCGCCGGCGTTGTCGCGTGGTCCGGTGTGACTGGATCCGGCAAGCCGGAAGACAATGCCGACGTCACGTTTTACAATACAGCCGCAGCCATTATCGGACAGGACTGGGGGGCGACGGCGAGTGAAGGCGATGCGTCAAATGATGTGGTGCGTCAGGAGGCGGCGCCGCTAAACCGGCTTCCAGAACAGTATGCCATGCCGCATCAGGCCAGCCGCCCGGCGCTTTATACACCGCAGGGCAATGTCAGAACGACGGACACAAGCCGCGCGCATGCCGTGTTGCGTGGGCTGAGCGCCATCCCGGTCGAGAGCGACGAGACGCAGCCATATTTCTTCATCCGCCTGACGAGCGGATCGGGCCGGACAAACATGGTGCTGCCGGATGGGCGGTTTGCTTACAAGATCCTCGTCAGCACGTTTTCCAGCGTCACCAGCATCACCGTCCGGCTGCGGGACGCTTCGAATGTCTCGCGCTACAGCTTCACCTTTGCGCGAACAGCCGCCACCCAGCTTATCGAAGGGTATTTCGACGTCTCCGGGGCGTCCGCGGGCACCAATGAGTTTTATCTCGATCTCTCCTTCGGGTTGTCCGGCACGGTCTATTCGCAGGCCTGGTATCACTACGCCTATATCGCGCAGATCCCGACGACACAGAGCGCGCTCGGCCCGCTGCCAGCCATCGACTACAAGCTGCTTGGCATTGAAGACGATGCGGACGTAACCGGCGACCACGTTGCGGCGGGCTTCCAGGGACAGGGCGCGCTAGCGACTCTAAATGAACTAGGGCCGGCCTATCTTGCTGTGCCGTCACTTGCGGCGATCACGGGGACAATCGGGCTTCTGCGAACCGCGACAAGTGGTGCTCGGACCGAAATCGAAGACAACCAGATCAGGGTATATGACGCCAGCGGGACGCTGCGAGTCCGAATGGGGGTTTGGTAATGCCACAAGGCTTGCAGGTATTCGATGCCAGTGGAAATTGTATCCTCGATACCACAAGTCTTGTGGCGCGGATACTGGGATCCTTTTCGGCGGCGGCGGGCTCATCCGGTAGCGTCGACAATTCTCTTTTTAGTCAGGCTGAACCATTTGCGTTTCCAGTTATGGAGTTCTCCGGATCAGAGACGATGTGGTCCTTTTCGGCGCATCCGACGGCCCCTGATATTTCGTTCACTGGAAACACGCTTAGCTGGAGCCGTGATGCGGCGCCGGCCGGAAACACGGCGCCAGCCTGCACCATCTATTACGGGGTCATGTGATGCCGCAGGGACTGCAGCTCTTCAGGGAAGACGGGTCGCTTCAACTCGACAGTAATATCAAGGTGCCGGTCTTTCTCAGGAAGGGCTCTATTTCGCCAACGGAAATAATTCCAGGCGGTCCCTCAAAGGCGACGGTTTCCCTGGCCGCTGGCGAATTGCTGGCATTTCGGTGCGCATCTCCGGCGATCCTGAATGTGAAACGCTCTGGATCCGTCGACATCCATAGCACAGGCGGGAGCGCCAATCAGATACACTACTATGTGTTCGGCTTTCAGAGCGTGTCGCCGTCGTTTGGGCTTCAGGTGTTCGACGCTAGCGGGGCAAAGGTCTATGACGCCACGCAGAAGCCACTGAATATTGTCGGCATTCTGGATGACGCAACGAGCAGCCTCGATCTTCCGAGCGGCACATATGCCGCTTTGCAGGAGGCCGTCAGCATGAGCGACACACGCATCTCTCTTCCTCCTCCGCCAGCGCAGGCCACCTCGCTGGAGGCAAACCTGACCGCAACCGGCTGTCAAATCCACCCATCGAGCGGGGAGGTTTCAAAGGGCGTAGGACTTGTCGACAGGAAAATTTATTCGGGGTCATTTACATCCTTCCAGCGAAACCAGTGGGACGGTTCGTCAAAATCCAACGGTCTCACATCAAAATTTTTCATTGCCAATGTGACCGGCTTTTAGCCTGTCACCGTCAGGAGTCCCCATGAGTACCTACCCGAACACCGTCCCGGCCGTCCGGGAAGCCCTGCAATCCTATGTGCCGCCAGAGAGCATCGAGGGCGCATTCTATGGCGCGCTCTCGAAGCCGCCGGTGCCGATGTTCGTGGCGTGCTTCGATCTTCTGAAGGAGGTCGAAAACGACAGCGAGCAAACACTCGATGACGAGGGCCGCAAGCTTCTCTGCGGTTGTGCCGAGCTGATCAATCTCGGCCAATGGTTCGGCAAGGCCTCGGAGGCGCTCACGGTTCTGATGAATGTGGCGCCGACGCTTCCGGAGGATGATCAGCTGCCGGAAGGCGTTACCGAGTAGCAGACCCCATGTTCCGACCGATCACGGCCATGCTTCAGGTGTGGCCTTTTTTGTATCCGCAACCCGAAAAGGCGGCCCCCATGTCAGGTTTCAAGCTGGGCGCCCGGTCACGAAGTGAGCTGACCGGCGTGCACCCCGATCTTGTGCGCTGTGTCGAGAAGGCCATTGCCACGACCCCGCAGGACTTCTCCGTGCATGACGGTATCCGCTCGCCGGCCGAGCAGGAGCGGCTGGTTGCGCGCGGTGCGTCCAAGACGATGAACTCCCGTCACCTCACCCAGCCGGATGGATACGGCCATGCGGTCGATCTCGTGCCGTATGTGAATGGTCAGCTTCGCTGGGAATGGCCGCTCATCTATCCGATAGCCGCCGCCATGCACGCGGCTGCCGATGAGGTTGGCGTGCGTCTGCGCTGGGGCGGCGTGTGGGACCGCATGCTCGACGAGCTGCCCGGCACGGCGGACGGGCTCAAGCAGGCCGTCCAGGAATACGCCGTGCGCCATCCGGGACCCGATTTTTTAGATGGCCCCCACTTCGAGATCCACCCCGCCTGATCCTCACCGAATGTCCGTCCGCGAGTGTGTGCGGCCGGTCTGCGTAACCCGCCCCGCCAGTCAGGCAGGCGGGCTTTTTGTGACTGAAACCCCGAAAGGAAATCCCCCATGTCACTATCCCCGATGAAGTGGGCCGTGCTCGGCGCGGTCATGCTGTTCGGCGCGGTCTCCTGCGTCGCCTGCACCCAACTGAACGATGTTCGCTCGAAGGTCGGCCTCCCGCCGGTCGCTGACATATCCGCTGCCTGCGAGCAGCTTCCGACCGACGAGGCCCGTGCGTCTGAAATCGCCGAGACCGGCGACCGCGTGGCCTGTGAGGCCTTTGCCGGCCTGCTGGCCTATGAGGTTGCCCAGAAGTCCGTGATCAACCTCCAGGAAGCCGCTGACGGCTCTGGCGACGAGGCCCTCATCAAGACGGCCATCAAGGCCGGTGAACTCGAAGCCAAGGCCGCCCCGGTTGCCAAGGCGCTGAACCGGGCCATTGATGCTTTCGTCTACCTCCACGGTGAAGTGCTTCGCTATGAGTCCGAAGGTGTTCCCCCGCCGGCCAGCCTGCTCCGTGAGGCCGCAGATGCCTATGGTGTCCTGACCGAGAAGTGGGACGAGGCGAAGCCGATCTTTGACGAGCTCGGCGACCTGTAGTCGCCGCCTCTCCCCCGATTTCCTCTATCCCCCGAAAGGAACATTCCCATGTTCAATCTCACCGAATGGCTGACCATGATCGAGCGCGCCCAACAGGTCGCTCGCATCTTCGAAGGTCAGAACAAGGTCATCGACACCGCCCTCGATATCGTCGAGAGCGCAACCCGCTATACCCGTCTCGGCATCCAGTTGGACAAGGATATGGCCGCTGATGTGAAGGAAGCTGCCGACCTCCTGCAGCAGATCATCGACGACAACGGCCGGATCGACGATGCTGCGCTCGATGCCCAGCTTGAGCGTCTGAAGGCGAACTCTGCGACCATCGCAGCGAACACCGAGAAGCTTCGGGCCCAGCTCGAAGGCTGACGTCCGCTGACGCCTGATAAGCGGGCGTCACCGCAGCCGGGCAGGGGCTTGGGGGCTGTCTGCCCGGCTGCATTCTTCCACACTGGGTCACTCGCGGGGCGCGACGGAGGCCGAACCCATCCAATCCATGGAGACGGCATGAATATGGAAACGCTTCTTACGATAGTCTTTGTCCCGATAGGGGCAGCTATCTCCGGGGCCTTTGTGGCGCTCTGGCAGAAGCTGAACAAGAAAGACGAGACGATCCTTGAACTTTCTCGCGACAATATCGCTTTAGCAACTGCGGCAAAGGAAGATGCCCGTGATGACGTCGCCCAGCTCATGAAGGCGGTCGACGCCATCAAGGTCGCAGCCGAAAGCGTTCAGAGCATGGCCAAGATGCGTGAAGACATTATCGAAATCCGAAGCCTCCTGGAGGGCAAGGGATGATGATGCGCAAAGCAAAGGCCTGCCTGGAAGAAGCTCGGAAGCATCGCGATGACGACGGCGTAAAGCTTGTCCGCGCAGCCGTGAGACTCACACTCGATCAAGTCGTGGAGGATCTGAAGCGGGAGGTCGGCGAACTGAACGCCCGATCTCGATCACCTTCGACGCCGGCAAAAATGAAACGCCGCGAAGCCTGACCCGCTCCGCAATCCGTCGCAGGAATACGAATGCCTCGGGCCTCACGGCTCGGGGCATTTTTTTATGCTTGGAACGCGCCCGGAACACCGATGTCCGAACGCGGGTCCGAACGAGGTCCGAACGGCTTCACCTGAAATCGCTGAGAGCCCCGTCGTGAATGGTGGTTGGAGGGAGACTTGAACTCCCGACCTCATGATTATGAGTCATGCGCTCTAACCAGCTGAGCTACCCAACCATGGCCATTCGATTGCCGCGAGGCAGTTTCCGGACGACCGCCATGCGGGTCCGAAGCGGGCTGAATACACAGTCTGACCCGGCTTCGCAACCGCCTAATCCAGCAGCTCTGCGACATGATCGGCAAGGGCGAGCGAGGAGGTGAGGCCGGGGCTCTCGATGCCGATGAGATTGACGAGGCGGGTATCGACCGTGCCGATCCTGAAATCGCCCGATGGCTCGCCGGGGCCGACGATCTTGGGGCGCACGCCGGCATAGTCGGGCGCGAGCGCGCCGTCCGGCAGACCGGGCCAGTAGCGCCGGGCGGAGGCGTAGAAATGCTCCGCGCGCGCCGGGTCGACGCGGTAGTCGAAGGGCGGGGCGGCCTCCTCGGGCAGCCATTCGGCATCGGGGCCGAGCTTGCCGCGCCCGGACAGATCCACGGTGAGATGCAGGCCGAGGCTCGCGCGGCCCGGCATCGGATAGATGAGGCGGGAGAAGGGCGTGCGGCCCTGGATGGCGAAATAGCTGCCCTTCACGAAGCGCGGCGTCGGCAGGCCGTCCTGCAGGTGCGGGCCGTCGATACGCCGGGCGAGGGCGACGGCATTGTGTCCGGCGGCATTGACGACGCTGCGCGCGGTGATGCGCACCGGCGTGTCGCCGCCGGTGACGAGTTCGACGCCGCTGGCTGTGACGGCGCCGCGGTCGATGGGGGTGGCAAAGGCGATCATGCCGCCATGGTCTTCCAGCTCTCCGCGCAGGGCGAGGAAATAGCCATGGCTGTCGAAGATGCCGGAGACGGGCGAGCGGATCGCGGCGGTGATCTCCGGGCTGAGGGCGGGCTCGATGTCACGGGCCGCCTTGCCGCTGATCAGCTTGAGGTCTTCCACGCCATTGGCCTGGGCGCGCTTGAGGATATCGGACAGCCCGTCGGCCTCGTCGGCATGCGCGACAACCAGCTTGCCGCAATTCTTGTAGGCCACGCCATGGGTGTCGAGATAGGCATAGAGCTGGCGCCGCCCGGCGACGCAGAAGCGCGCCTTCAGCGAGCCGGTCGGATAATAGAGCCCGGCATGGATCACCTCGGAATTGCGCGAGGAGGTATGCACGGCGATGGCTTCTTCGGCCTCGGCGATGATGACGTCGCGGCCTTTCATGGCGGCCGCGCGCGCCACGGCGAGGCCGATGACACCGGCACCAATCACGACAAGGTCGGCTTCAAGCGTTTCCATATGCCCGATCTAGTCGCAAATGCGCGATTGGGCGAGGCATCAATTCGCGCTAGATTGCCACCGGCAATGAAGAAGATGCTCGCTGTCTCCGTGCTGATCAGCTTGCTCGCCGTCTGGCCTGCCATGGCCGAACGGGCGGAAACGGCTTTCAATGCGGGGCGCTTTCTGGACGCGGCGCGGATCGCCGAAGCCGAGGGCGGGGCCGACAATCTCGCTTATGCGGCCCGGTCGTTTCTGGCCGAGGCAGTTGCGAGTGGCGCGCCGGCGCCTCTGCAGCTCGATCGGGCAGAGGCCCTGGCGCGGCGCGCGCTGGAGGCGGATCCGGAGCATATCGAGGCGCGCCTGCAGCTTGCCATCGCGCTGTCGCTCAAGTCGCGCGCGATGAGTACGGGCGAGGCGCTGGAGTCCGGCTATGGCCGCACCGCCTGCGACCTGGTGCAGTCGGTGCTCGAGGACGATCCGGACAATGTCTATGCGCATGGCTTTCTCGCGATCTGGAACATCGAGGTGATCCGCCGCGGCGGCGGGCTGGGCGCGGCCTTCATGGGGGCGAGCATGGGCCAGGCCCGGCGCCATTACCGCGCGGCGACCCAGACTGGCGAGGCGGATCTCTCCATTGACTGGCAGTTCGCCCGCGCGCTCGCCTCTCTCAATGCTCGCAAGTATCGCGACGAAATCGAGGCCTCGCTCGCGCGTGCGGCGGCTGCCCATCCCGACACCGCGCTGGCGGAGATGATGCAGAGCCGGGCGCTCTCCTTCCGGCAATATGTCACCAGCCATTCGCGCCGGGACATCGAGGCGCTGGCGGCCAGCCTGCTCTAGGCGGTGGAGGACTAGCGCTCGGGCCAGCCGGCGCTTTCGCCGATAAGCTGGATCAGGCGCTGGCCGCAAAAGGTGGCCCCCGGGCCACTGTCCGGACGGTTGGCGAGGGCATCGCGGTGGGGCACCAGCGCCAGGCGCACCGCCTCGGCATTGAGCCCGCCATTGCGAGCGGGATCGGCCAGGAGGTTTTCGCTGGCGCGCAGGGCCTCGCTCATGGCGGTGAGCTGGCGGTCGGTGTTGGCGAGCTCGCTGTAGCGCGATGAGCGGGAACCGGAGCGGGCCTCCACCCCGGCGCCGTTCAGCGTCATCAGGCTTTCGAGGGCCAGCTTCTGGCGCTCGATCTCCGGACGCAGAACGACAAAGCAGCTCGCTGCGGCGTCACCGATCGGGCTGAGCTGGGTGTCGGCGAAAATGGGAAAGCGCGTCTTGTCATTCATGATGAGCGGCGGGGGCGCGGTCGCAGTGCCGAGAATCGCGCTGGCCGGGGACGGCGCCTTCTCTGCCGAGATGGGTGTCTCGGAGGAAGTGGCAGGAGCCCCGGCAGCAGGGGCGTCCGGCGCGGGTTCGCTGGCCCAGGCGGCCCCGCCGGCGGCGATCACGATGTCGGCCGGCAGACGCTTCAGGGCGGCTGGTGCCGAGGTAGTGTCCCCGCCCTGGGCGGCCTGGACATACCATTTCGCGGCGGCCTTCGGGTCCGGTGGAATACCCTCGACGCCGAACTCGAAGACGCGGCCGAGATGGACGAGCGAAGAGCGCTCCCCGAGGCTGGCGGCCTGTTCGAGCAGGGCGACGCCCAGGGGGCGGTCGATCTCGATGCCATAGCCATAGAGATAGGCCTGTCCGAGCACGGCAATCGCCTCCGGGACGCCATCCTCGGCATGGCGGGCGATGATCTCGATGTGGCGATAGTCCTCGGCGAGATAGGCATCGATGGCCGCACGCAAGTCCTCCGGCTGGGCGGAGGCCGGCGCAAGCGGGAGAAGACTGGTCAGAAAAGCTGCCAGGGTGAACCGGATCATGACTGTTACTTTATCGACGGGATTGGCCCCGTCCAGCGTTTCGCTTCATTGGAGCGGGACCGTAGCGGCGCTTGCCATACGGTCGGACGGTCTGCCGGAAAGGCGCCACCTATTCGGCCGCGACGGCTTCCTCGATGGCGGTCTGCTCTTCCAGCCAGTGCTCGGCCTCGAGCGCGGCCATGCAGCCCATCCCGGCGGCAGTGACAGCCTGTCGATAGGTCTCGTCGGTCACGTCGCCAGCGGCATAGACGCCCGGAACGTTCGTCTTCGTCGTGCCCGGCTCGGTGATGATGTAGCCATTGGCTTTCATGTCGAGCTTGCCCTTGAAGAGCTCGGTCTGCGGGGCGTGGCCAATGGCGATGAAGACGCCATGCACATCGCGCGTGAATTCCTCGCCCGTCTGGATGTTCTTGAGTTTGGCACCGGTCACGCCAAGCGGGTTCTCGTCGCCGATCACTTCTTCCAGAACCGTGTCCCAGAGCATCTCGACCTTGGGGTGCTTGAACAGCCGGTCCTGCAGGATCTTTTCCGCACGCAGGGAATCCCGGCGGTGCACCACGGTGACCTTGGAGGCAAAATTGGTCAGGAAGAGCGCTTCTTCCACGGCGGTGTTGCCGCCGCCGACCACGATCACTTCCTTGCCGCGATAGAAGAAGCCGTCGCAGGTCGCACAGGCCGACACGCCGAAGCCCTGGAACTTCTCCTCGCTCGGCAGGCCAAGCCACTTCGCCTGGGCGCCGGTGGAGATGACAATGGCGTCTGCTGTATAGACCGTCCCGCTTTCACCAACCGCCTTGAAGGGCCGGGTCTCGAAGTCGACTTCGGCGATGTGATCCTCGGAGACTTTCGTGCCCATCTTCTCGGCATGCTCACGCATCTTCTCCATGAGCTCGGGGCCCTGGATCTCGGCAAAACCCGGATAGTTCTCGACTTCGGTCGTGATGGTCAGCTGACCGCCCGGCTGCAGGCCGGCCACGACGCGCGTGTCGCGCATGGCGCGGGCAGCATAGATGGCGGCGGTCCAGCCGGCAGGGCCGGACCCGATGATCAGGATTTCGGAATGGAGGGTCTCACTCATCACCCGTGCTCCAGTCTGGTCTGTCTCAGCCCACAGGTATGGGGATTCTTGGGCCGTGAATAAACCCCCGGCCTGCTCAACCCGGCGTGAAGCAGGACTATTGCACAGGCTTGCGCACTTCCACCGTGGCGTGGCTGACACCGAACTTCTCTTCCAGGCGGTCCTTCACCGCCTTGCGGAGCGTATCGAGGCAGACGCCGTCCTTCGCGGTGACTTCCAGTGTGACGAGCGGTTTCTGCTCTGTCAGCGCCCAGGCGTGGATGTGGCCGATCTTCGCGGCATCCGTGAGATGGGCTTCGAGGTCGGCCTTGATGTCGGCCGGCTCCAGTCCGGAGGGGACGCCCTCGATCAGGATGTGGGCCGATTGCAGGGTTACGCGCACGCCGCCAATGATGATCAGCCCGGCGACGAGCATGGAGAGCAGCGGGTCGATCGGCATCCAGCCGGTGAAGATAATCACCAGCGCAGCTGCAATGGCCGCGACCGAGCCGAGCAGATCGCCAGCGACATGCCAGAGCGCGCCCTGCAGGTTGAGGTCTTCCTGGTCGCCGCCATGCAGCAGGACAAAGGCGAGAATGTTCACCAGCAGTCCGGCAATCGCGACGCCCATCAGGACATTGCCCATGACCGGTTCCGGCGTGATCAGGCGCTGGACCGCCTCGAAGATGATCCAGGCGGCTAGCAGAAGCAGGGCCATGCCGTTGACGAAGGCAGCGAGGATCTTGAAGCGCGCCCAGCCAAAACTGCGCCGGTCGTAGACGGGACGCTCGGCCAGCTTGAAGCCAAGCCAGGCCAGCGCGAGCGAGCCGGCATCGGTCAGCATGTGCGCCGCATCGGCCAGCAGGGCGAGCGAGCCGGAGATGACCCCGCCCACCACTTCGGCGATCATGAACGCGAAGGTCAGAAAAGCGGCAAGCGCCACCCGCTTGCGCGCATCGGCAGTGTCGACGGCGGGCGCGTGCGAGTGCCCGTGGGAATGATCGTGCGAATGGGCGTGGTCGTGGGCCATGCGCCAAGAAATGAGGAGACTCCGGCGGAGAGTCAATAAAAATACAGAAAAAACAATATTCTAGATATGTTATTCCGTTTCATTGCATCCAGTCGGGCAGGACGACATCGCCATTGTCGCCATGCGCCTTCATGGCCGGCTGCGGATGACGGGCGAGCAGGCGCTTGACGATCTCGTCGGCGACCCGGTCGGCCTCGCGCAGGGGCTCATAGGTCCATTGCTCCAGCTGGCCTTCGAACCAGCGGGCACAGCCGCGCCGGATCAGGCTTTCATGCAGGCGGTCGAACTTCGTACTCGTGCCTTCGAGCCTGGCGATATGCACAGGCAGGCCGTGCCAGGCGGCGTCCGAGAGCATGTTGGCGCTGTCTTCGGTCACGATGGCGGCGTCGGAATAGACCAGCCAGGCGAGATAGGGGTTCGGCCCGTCTTCCGGGCCGGCCCAGAAACGGGCCCCGATCCGGTCGGCGAGCGCACGCATCCTGGCGACGACCGGCACGGGCGTGCGCCGCGACGTCGTGATGCGCAGGCGCCAGCCAAGCCCGGAGAGGCGCGTGAAATCTTCGGCCAGACGGTCGGCAGCGGCTTCGGAGAAGGTGTGCGCCTTGGAGTCGCCGCCCAGGATGACGACGCAGGATTTGCCATTCTCGTCGGCGAGATCGGCGAAGGCCTGGCCGGCCTCCTCGATATCGTCCGGGGCGAAATAGGAGGGCGCACCGACCGTGCGGATGACGTTCGGGCCGTCGAGGCCGTCATGCTCGGGCACGACGATCAGGTCGAAATCGCCCCGGT
>NZ_NCST01000076.1 GCF_002088975.1 Henriciella aquimarina | reverse complement strand
TGTGAATATCGGTGAGAAAGTGTGCCACGTGGCCGCCTGATTTTGGCGGTGTAAAAGTGGGCCATTTATTTTCGTTTCCGGGGATATGCCCCTGGGTTTTGCGAAAAGCGAGCCCCGGGGATGTATGGCGTGCATTTATATGAGCAGATAAGAGTAGCGGTTATTATTGACGGCATGTCGCGTCGCGCGGCGTCGCGGAAGTTCGGGGTTCACCGAGACACGGTTAACAAAGCGTTATCGCATTCAGTTCCGCCGGGTTACCGGCGCTCAAAGCCGGTGAAGCGCCCGAAGCTCGATCCCTATACGGGTGTGATTGACGCGATCCTGCAGCAGGATCTGGAAGTTCCGAAAAAGCAGCGGCACACAATCCAGCGGATATTCGACCGGTTAAAGGACGAGTACGGCTTTGACGGCGGCTATACGACGGTGCGCGATTATGTGGGCGATCGCCGGCTTGTGCTGAAGGAGGCCTTTGTGCCCTTGGCGCATGCTCCTGGCCACGCGCAGGTGGATTTTGGCGAAGCGCAAGTCGTGATCGGCGGCGTCCAGCAGACCGCGGCGGTGTTCGTGATGAGCCTTCCCTATAGCGATGACGCCTTCGTTCAGGTGTTCCCGCAGGAGACGGCGGAAGCCTGGTGCGAGGGTCATGTTCGCGCCTTCAAGTATTTTGACGGCGTGCCGCAGACGATTCTTTACGACAACTCCAAGCGGATCGTCGCGCGGATACTGGGCGACGGCAAACGCCAACGCACGCAAATGTTCTCCGGGCTGGTATCGCATTATCTGTTCAAGGACCGTTTCGGCCGCCCGGCCTGCGGCAATGACAAGGGCAAGGTGGAGAATCTCGTCGGCTTCGCCCGCCGGAACTTCCTTGTGCCGATCCCGCGGGCGACATCGTTCGAAAAGCTGAACGCCAAACTCGTGAGGGATTGCCGTAAGCGCCGCGACCGGCAAATGCGGGGCAAGGACGGAACCGTGGGCGAACGCTTTGAGGCGGACAGGTGCGCCTTCCGGGACCTGCCCGGGGGAACCTATGAGGCGTGCGACCGCCGCTCCGGTCAGGCGACGAGCCAGGCGCTCGTGCGCTACCGGCTGTCGGATTACTCGGTGCCGAGCGCCTATGCGCATCGCCAGGTGCTGATCAAGGGCTTCGTCGACAAGGTGGTGATCTCCTGCGGCGCGGAAGAGATCGCCCGGCATGAGCGCTCTTATGAACGCGACGACATTGTTTTTTATCCGCTGCATTATCTGGCGCTGCTTGAAAAGAAGCCCGGGGCGCTCGATCAGGCGGCGCCGCTCAAAGGCTGGAATCTGCTGGACTGTTTTGGCGAGTTCCGCCGGCGCGCCGAGGGGCGGATGGGCAAGCACGGCAAGCGGGAATATATCCAGGTGCTGCGTCTTCTTGAGACCTTCCCGATGAAACATGTCGAGCGGGCGGTTCGCGACGCGATGCGCCTGCAAACGATCTCCTATGACGCGGTCAAGCAATTGACGCTGTGTGCGGTCGAAAAGCGTCCGGCCCGGCTTAATCTTGAGCGCTATCCCAATCTGCCGAAGGCGGATGTGGCGACCACGAAAGCGCGCTCTTATCTGGCGCTGATCAGGGAAAGGTCCGTAGCATGAGTGAAGCGCCTGTCGTTGACGCTGCGCCGGCCCCGGAAACGAAGCCGCCGCACCTCCTGCTCGATCATTATCTGAAGACGCTGCGCCTGCCGAGCTTCAAGCGCGAATATGAAAAGCAGGCCGGATTAGCCGCTAAAGCCGGCGACGATCATGTCAAATATCTCCTGCGGCTGACAGAACTGGAGATGATCGACCGGGAGCGGCGTCTTGTTGACCGGCGCATCCGGGCGGCGAAGTTCCCGTCGGTCAAAAGCCTCGATACGTTCGACTTCAAGGCGATGCCGACGCTGAACAAGCCGCTCGTGCGCGATCTCGCCCGCTGCGAATATATTGATCGGCGCGAGAACGTCATTGCGCTCGGGCCCAGCGGCACGGGCAAAACCCATATCGCGCTCGGCCTTGGGCTTGCCGCCTGCCAGAAGGGACTGGCGGTCGGGTTCATGACGGCCGCCGCCCTCGTTCATGAACTGATGGAAGCGCGCGACGAGAAACGGCTCCTGCGGCTGCAGCGCCAGCTCGGCAATCTGAAACTTTTGATCATCGACGAACTGGGTTTTGTGCCATTGTCGAAAACGGGCGCCGAGCTTCTCTTCGAAGTGTTCTCCCAACGCTATGAGCGCGGCGCCACCATCGTCACCAGCAATTTGCCGTTCGATGAATGGACGCAAACCTTCGGTTCGGAGCGTCTCACCGGGGCGCTCCTCGACCGGCTCACCCACCACGTTCATATTTTGGAAATGAATGGTGAAAGCTACCGGCTCACGCAGGCCAAGAAGAACAAACAGGGGCCGGAAGCAAACGCTGGCGCCGAAGCGAACGGATAATCAGCGGCGGCGAAACGCCGAAAACAATGCGGAATGGACAAAAGGCGCGCCCTGACTCGAAGACGGTCAGCGCGCCTTTTGCGTCATTCCGCAGCGCCGCGCCCGCGGCCACGCCTCACCAAATAACGCTCATTCTCAAGCTGATTGTCGCTGCACCGGCCAGCCCAACTCGCCACTCAGTGGTACGTTTTTACGGCGCCAGACTGGTACGTTTTTAATCCGAGATTGACACGCAAAGCAGGCGTATCGGATGCGAGTTACTACACATGGCGTAAAAAGTACGGTGGCATGGGCAAGTCTCAGCTGAAGGAAATGAAGTCGCTAGAAAAAGAAAATGCCCGGCTGAAACGGATTGTTGCGGATCTAGAACTCGACAAGCTGATCCTCAAGGAAACGCTTGATTATCTAAAGCCCAAGGCCTGACGCTTGCCGACGTTCGTCAGGCCGTGATCCATGTGCGCCAGAGGCTTGCCACCTCTGAGCGGCGCACATGCAGGACAGTCGGCTTGGCAAGGTCCAGCTTCAATTATACTCCCCGAAATCCGGGGCGCGATGATCATGATCTGCGTCTGGCAATGATCAGGCTGACCAAAAAGTATGGGAGGTACGGGTATCGCAAGATTGCTGAGCTTCTTCGCGTAGAAGGCTGGCAGGTCAACACAAAGAAGGTCGCCCGGCTCTGGCGCGAAGAGGGCTTGCAACTCCCGCAGCGCCAGAGAAAGCGGGGGCGGCTGTATCACAAGGACAGTTCCGTGATCAGATTGCGCCCGCTTTATCAAAACCATGTCTGGAGCATCGACTTCGTCCATGATCGCCTGGCCAGCGGTCGGCCATACAAGATGCTCACAGTGCTGGATGAATACACCCGCGAAGCTCTATGTGTTGAGGTTAAAGACCGAATGGGCTCCGCAGAGGTGCTGGAGGTTTTATACCGACTGATCCTCAAACATGGGAAGCCTGAACATGTGCGCAGTGACAATGGCCGGGAGTTCCAAGCGATACACCTTCAGGAATGGCTCACAAAGGTTGGCATAAAACCTCTCTTCATCGCACCCGGGTCTCCTTGGGAGAATGGATACAATGAGCGGTTCAATGGAACCCTGCGCCGAGAGGTCTTGAACGCAGAATGGTTTGCATCCGTAAAACAAGCAAAAATCGTCATCGGAAAATGGCTCACGCAGTACAATACTGTCCGCCCTCATCAGGCCCTTGGCATGCGCCCGCCAGTCCCCGAAACCTTACAATCTAATGGCACATAAATTTGGGGCTGGACAGCTGGATTTCTCACGGCCCGGAAAGCCGACAGACAATGCCTTCATCGAGTCCTTCAATGGGCGGTTCAGGGCAGAATGCCTGTGTCCGTCGTCAGGTAATTTGAGACTTCAGGCTGCCTGACATAAGGAGGGTCTGGCACATCTGGGTTTGAGTTAAGCAGCGGATTGGGCGTGCTGCAAGCGCCGTAGTTTCATCGTCCTTCTTTTGATTTTCTCGCGTTCGAGCAGGATGGTCTGGCCGCGCCCGGTGTAGACATCTGCTGGGGTGAGGTTGTTCAGGCTCTCGTGATAGCGCTGATGGTTGTAGTAGCCGACGAAGGCGTCGATCTGTGCTTCAAGGTCTCCAGGCAGGAAGTAGTTTTCCAGCAGGATGCGGTTCTTCAGGGTCTGATGCCAGCGCTCGATCTTTCCTTGCGTCTGGGGATGGTAAGGCGCCCCGCGTGTATCCGCCATGCCCTTGCTGGCAGGATACTCTGCCAGGTCGCCAGAGATGTAAGATGGTCCGTTGTCTGAGAGTAGTCTCGGACGATGAACCACATTCGCCTCATCCAGGCCTGAAACCTCCAGTGCCAGGTTGAGCGTATCCTCAACATCGCTCGTCGCCATGCCGTTGCAGAGCTTCCAGGCAATGGTGTAGCGGGAGAAGTCATCGAGCACCGTGGAGAGATAGAACCACCCCCAGCCGATCACTTTCAGATAGGTGAAGTCGGTCTGCCAGAGCTGGTTTGGCGCGGTGGTTTTCTCCCTGAACTCGTCAGCCGCTTTCATCACGATGAAGGCCGGGCTGGTGATCAGGTCGTGGGCCTTCAAAAGCCTGTAAACACTGGCTTCCGAGACGAAGTAGCGCTTCTCATCGGTGAACGTCACCGCCAGCTCCCGGGGAGAGAGAGCCGGCTGATCCAGGGCCATTTCCAGCACCTGCTGACGCACCTCATTCGGGATGCGGTTCCACACGCGGCCAGAGCCACCACGCCGGTCTTCGAGAGCAGCCTCACCGAACCGGCGATACAGATCATACCATCTGTAAAAGGTCGGACGCGACACGCCGGTCTGCTCCAGCGTCTTCTTGACCGGCTGGTGCGATTGCTCGACCAGCCGGATGATCTCAAGCTTCTCGGAGGCGGGGTATCTCATTCGATATCCTCCCCATCCCCGGTCACGCTTTTTTTGAGGATGCGGTTTTCCAGTGTCAGGTCGGCAACGACCTCCTTCAGGTCACGCATCTCGCGCTTCAGGTCGCTCACCTCGCCGGACGTTGCCTGGCGTTCCGTATCGCCGGAGAGTCGCCTCTTGCCAGCTTCCAGGAACTCCTTCGACCAGGTGTAATACAGCCCCTGGGCGATCCCCTCACGCCGGCACAGTTCGGCAATCGAATACTCTCCGCGCAGGCCTTCCAGCACAATACGGATCTTCTCCTCGGCGGAGAATTTACGCCGGGTCTTCCGGCGGATTTCCTTCACATGTCGTTCGGCCGATCCGTCCGGCTCAGATTCCTGTCTCATCTTCGCTCCCTTGGCGGGCTACGATCTGCCAGAAATCCTCCTTAAGCAATTTGACCGATCTGTCTCATGGTCACTGACGGGGAACAATTGAGATTATTGTCGTCGCTGCAGTTCTTCTGTTCTCGTCTTCATCAGATCGAGGGCCACATCGACAATCATGTCTTCCTGGCCACCGACCATGCGGCGCCTTCCAAGCTCCATAAGGATAGTGCGGACGTCGATTCCGTAGTCCAGAGAGGCTTTCTCCGCATGCCGCAGGAAGGAGGAATAGACACCCGCATAGCCGAGCGACAACGTTTCACGATCCACCTGGACCGGGCGGTCCTGCAGGGGACGGACGAGATTTTCAGCGGCATCCATCAGCTGGAAAAGATCGCATCCGTGCTCCCAGCCATATTTGTCGGCCGCCGCGATGAACACTTCCAGTGGGGCATTGCCGGCACCTGCGCCCATGCCCGCCAGAGAGGCGTCAACCCGGATCGCACCGTGCTGAACAGCGACGACGGAGTTTGCGACACCAAAGGATAGGTTGTGGTGGGCGTGAATGCCGCGTTGCGTTTCGGGCTTGAGAACTTTGTCATACGCTTCGAGGCGAGCTGCGACATCATCCATGTTCATGGCACCCCCGGAGTCGGTCACATAGACGCAGAGGGCGCCATACTCTTCCATGAGTTTTGCCTGTTGTGCCAACTGATTCGGCTCTGCCATGTGGCTCATCATTAGGAAGCCGGAAACATCCATCCCAAGCTCACGCGCATAGGCGATGTGTTGCTTCGAAACATCCGCTTCCGTGCAATGTGTTGCCACTCGTACGGAGCGAACTCCAAGATCGTAAGCACGTTTGAGTTCGGTGATTGTACCGATACCCGGCAGGAGCAATGTTGTGACCACGGCATTCTCAACCACTTCGGCAACGGCTTCGATCCATTTCCAGTCAGTTGTCTTGCCGAAGCCATAATTCACACTGGAGCCCGCCAGACCATCGCCATGTGCAATCTCGATGGCATCGACACCGGCCTGATCCAGAGCCTTTGCGATTGTCTTGACGTGCTCGATATCGTATTGGTGACGCACTGCATGCATACCATCGCGCAACGTCACATCCTGGATGTAGAGTTTCGGGGGTGTTGTCATGCCGCTGTCTCCTTCTGACTGAGTGACACAATCCGTTCTGCAGCCTGAACCGCAGCGGATGTCATGATGTCGAGATTACCGGCATAGGCGGGCAGATAATGGGCTGCGCCTTCTACTTCGAGGAAGACAGAAACTTTGAGGCCGGTGAATTCCATGTCCTGATCCGGCAGGTAGAGTGGGCGATTGTTTCCGAACCGTTCGAACTGAACGGATTGCTTGAGGCGGTAGCCGGGAACAAAGCTGCTCACTTCATCGATCGTATGCTGGATCGAAGCCCGGATGGCGTCCTCATCTTCATCGTCGCAGAGGCAGTAGACCGTATCACGCATCATGAGTGGCGGTTCCGCCGGGTTCAGAATGATTATGGCCTTGCCGCGCTCTGCGCCGCCGACTTTCTCGATTGCGTGGGAGGTCGTTTCAGTGAACTCGTCAATATTCGCCCGTGTGCCGGGGCCGGCCGATTTTGACGCAATGGAGGCGACGATCTCTGCATAGCGAACCGGCGAGACCCTGTTTACCGCGGCAACGATCGGGATCGTCGCCTGGCCGCCGCAAGTCACCATATTGATATTTGGTTCATTGAGATGGTCGTCGAGATTCACCGACGGGATCACAAACGGGCCGATTGCGGCAGGCGTCAAATCTATCACACGCTTGCCGTGCTCACGCAGTACTTCATTGTGTCTGGCATGAGCGCCGGCGGAAGTCGCATCGAAGACGAAGACGACGTCCTTGAATTCCGGCATCTTCACAAAGCCATCTATGCCTTCAGCAGTTGTTGCAATACCCATTCGCGCAGCACGCTTCAAACCATCCGATTCCGGATCGATCCCGACCAGCGCGACGATTTCCAGAAGTTTCGACCGGCGTTTGATCTTCATGATGAGATCCGTGCCGATATTGCCGGACCCGATGATCGCGCATTTGACCTTTTCTTCCTGTTCGGCCATGGTGGTTGCCCTTTCTAGTTTGTGCTGACTGTGAAACGAACGCTTCCCAGTCCGGAAATGGTTGCTTCGAAGGCATCGCCCGCGGCGATCTCCACCATCGGTCCGAGCGCGCCGGTCAGGACCACATCGCCGGCTTTCAGGCCTTCGCCGCGCTGGGCGCATGTGCGCGCCAGCCACACGGCAGCGTTCAGCGGATGACCCAGGCAGGCGATACCCGCACCATACGAGACAGGGCGGCTGTTGCGTTTGAGAACCATGCTGGCCTCTGCAAGGTCGACACCTGTCAGCGTGCGGGCTGAACCACCAAGAACGTAAAGACCGGACGAAGCATTGTCCGCAATTGTGTCTGAAATCCTGATGTCCCAGTTGCTGATCCGGCTTCCAACGATTTCGATGGCGGGCAGGACATGGTCGACCGCCCGGATCAGTTCAGCCTGTGTAATGTCCGGCTGGTCGATATCATGTTTGAGGATAAGGGCGATTTCCGCTTCGGCCTTCGGCTGCTGCAGGTCTGAGATGGGCAGTTCGGCGCCATCCGGATATTCCATGTCCGCAAAGAGGACACCGAAGTCTGGCTGATCGACCCCCAACTGCGCCTGTACGGCTGCCGATGTCAGCCCGATCTTACGGCCCACAATCCGACGGCCCTGTTTGAGCCAGCGCTCGGTGTTGATCGCCTGTACGGCGTAGCCTGCCTCGACAGAGAGGCCGATGGTTTCGCGTAGGGGGGCGATGAATTTTCCGGTCTGATGAGCTTCGAACAGAAGGTCTGCCGCCGCCTGATACATGTCTCGTTTCACAAAATACTCTCCGGCAATTTTGATAATGCTCGGTCCCCTATGAGTTTGTGCTGTGAAAAATGGCAAGTTGCGACGACTTGATGATTCCCATAATGTGGGAAAGTGCTATGTGAGGTGGTCTATGGTCGAAGGCTCAAAATCATTGGACAAAACCCTGTTACTCCTCACCGAGTTGCTGACGTGTCCGAATGAAGCAACGGCTCTGCAACTTGCCGAAAAGTGCTGCCTGCCCAGGGCAACGGCCTATCGGCATCTCGCAGCTCTTGCGCGGCATGGGCTGATTTTCCGTGATCGGAATGGCAGCCTCTTACCCGGAACGATGCTGCTGGAAGTGTTCGATCAGGCTGATTTCTCCCGTCGATTGGGGGAGGTGGGCCGTCCTGTTGTTTCAGCTCTGGCGAAAGCAGTCGGCATGGTCTCGCATCTCGGGATTTTCGAACAGGACATGGTCACTTACCTCACCAAGTCTGAGCCGGAAGGAGAAGCCGTGTTCACGCGAGAGAGTCACCAACTTGAGGCATATTGTTCCGGGATTGGGAAAGTGTTGCTTGCCGGGCTGAGCAGTACGGAACTGGATAAATATCTATCTGAAGGTGCTTTCCCGTCACTGACAAAAAACACCATCACCGATCCGCACGCACTAGCAAAAGAAATCGGGGGTGTCCGCAAATCCGGGCACTCGGTTGATTGCGGAGAGATAGAGGACACCCTGTTCTGCCTAGCCGTTCCGGTCGTCGATCCAAAGGGCCGGACAATTGCCGGACTATCAGTTTCTGCACGTACGCAGGAACTCCTGGAGCGAGATCGACCGGCCCGATTGCTGGATTTGCAGAAAGCTTCCGAGGAAATCAGCAGGCTACTGTACTAGAAATTCGCGATTTTCCTATGCGGTGAAGCAGGCTGGGGCACAGCTGCCAATACTGTCTGTTTGGCGGCTGAAGTCTGTGCTGACGCGGTCGATCTTGCGGAAACCAGCGCGGGCTCAATCGTCTGAAGCCACGTGAAAAGTTCATGCGGAGCAATGATGTCGCTGGAAAGCGGACTTCTCGCAGATTTCGGTTGACTTACGCAAAAAAATAATTTTTTATAAAAAAAAGAACAAAACGTCTGCGGCGAGTCTTCGAGCCACATGACGATCAATCGGGAGGAGAAACATCATGCCCAATCTTCAGGGAAACGCAGTGCTTATAACGGGCGGTGCAACTGGCATCGGTCGCGCCATCGTTCGCCATTTCGCAAGTGAGGGTGCTCGACTTTGTGTGATGTGCATCAGTGATGAACAGGCAGATTCGTTGCGCGACGAATTCGGCGGGCAGGTTGCTACGATTGTTGGTGATGTACGCAATTTGAAGGATAATCAAAAAGCGGTTGCGCAGACTGAGGAGCGTTTCGGGCGTCTTGATACGTTCATCGGAAACGCTGGCGTCTGGGACTTTATCACGCCTCTGGAGCAGCAGCCAGCAGACCTGATTGAGAGTATTTGCGATGATCTCTTCGGCATTAACGTTAAAGGTTATGCGCTCGGCGCTTATGCGTGTCTGCCTGCGCTGAGGAAGTCAAAAGGTGCAATGATTTTCACCGCATCGACTTCGAGCTTTTTCACGGGTGGCGGTGGTCCCATTTATGTTGCATCGAAGCATGCTGTTATTGGCCTGATCAAGCAGCTTGCCAAAGAGGTTGCACCAGACGTTCGCGTAAACGGCGTGGCGCCTGGGGGGACGATTACGAATTTGTCTGGTAGCCCCTCTTCTCAGCATGCTGGGGCCCGCATGTCAGAGATCCCAGGCATCGGTCCGCTGCTCGAAGGCATGACGCCGCTGGGATATGCGGCGGAGCCTGAAGATCACGTTCCGTTGTATGCGATGCTCGCTTGCCGGGAGTCGTCAAAATACATGACAGGCACGACTGTATTGTCGGATGGCGGATTGGGGGTCGGTTGACGCGAGAAATAGGTCTCGGCCCATGTTCGGTTTTCGTGCGTTGAATTATAGTCTTGGGGGGGGGCAAGAGATGAGGCTCGTATCTCTGCGGGAATTGGCTTTTTTGAGCATCTGTGTCCTGCCTTTTGTTTTGTTCAGCCCGATGTCTGCCGCGCCGCAGGCGGATGAGGACGGCGGCTTGCTGTCTTCCAATATTGATTTTGCGGGAAGCGGGCGGGTGCGGCTGGTGCCCGACAATTTGTTCGCAGTGGATTTTCAGGATGAATCAACAGGCTGGGCGGGGGGCTACTACGGCACAATCCTGAAGACCGAGGATGGTGGTGAAAGCTGGAGAAAAATAGAAATTCCCTATACCGACTTGATCCGGCGCATCGATTTTTCCGATGAGCTGACAGGTTTTGCGGTGACCAGTCGCGGCCGCATCCTGAAGTCCGAAGACGGAGGCGTGTCCTGGACAGTGTCTCACACGGAAGCACACACAAATCTCCGCGACATCTATTGCCTGGATGCCCGGACCGCATGGGTCGTCGGCCATGAAGGTACAATTCTGTACACGGCGGATGGCGGTGACACCTGGGTCCGTCAGTCCCTGACGGACTTCCAGGGAAGGGATCTGCCCCGGCTTAACGGGATTGCCCGCTTCGAGAACGGCCGTCTGATCCTGGTCGGGGAATTTGGTGTTGTCGCCACGTCCACCGACAACGGGTCGCACTGGAGCGTTCTGGGTGGAGGTGAATCCTCTGTCACCTATACGTCCGTCGCCACGTGGGGCAACCACGCGATGGCGGTCGGGTTGGGGGGGGCTCTGGTCAAGGTGTCCGAGTTGCCCGGAAGCGCTCTGGAAACAGGTGAGGAACTTTCGCTTCAGATCGAAAACGTGAATTCCGGAACAGAGGAGCATCTTTTCGATCTCAGTCTTCAGCCGTCCGGCGATGGGTTGGCCGTCGGGCAGGGCGGGGTGTTGAGGCTTGTGGCCGGTGCTCCGGACTCGCATCTTGCGCCGATTGAGAGCTTGCCCGGGTTTCGCTGGTACGGCGGCGTCTCCGCGGTCGACAAAAATGGAAATTACATCGTGGTCGGATCAAGCGGGGCTCTTCTGACAGTGGAACCTGCCCGGCTTGTCGCCCATCAAATGGTTCGCTGGTGAGCAGACACGCTGCGTCTCCATCTCCAAGTATCTAGGGTTTATTGTTGTGGTAAAATTTATCTCCGATATCGTTGTCAGGTTTCCTCGTTTCATCCTGGTGCTGGCCCTGATCGTGACATCGGTGGCCGGGTATTTCGGAGCCACGGGCGTCTCTCTGAAGGTCGTCCTTGAGGACATGCTGCCGGCCAATCACCCGAATGTTGATCTGTACAAGGAATTCAGTGATCAGTTCGGTGGTGTCAACAATGTACTGATTGAGGTGCGGAGTACATCCGGTGACATCTACAATAGCGACTTTCTGGAAATCTATCGGGAAATTTCCGATGAAATCTACTTTCACGATTCAAATGTGAGGCCTCTTTTCGAGGCGGCCAATCTGCGAAAGACGCGGTCTGTTTCCGGCCGTGAAGGCCAGATCCTTGTCCATCCGCTCATGTGGCCGGAATTGCCGTCGGACGAAGCGGGTATGACGCAGTTCAAGCAGATGGTGCGCAGCCAGTTCCTCGGGGGGCTGGTGTCGCTTGATGAAACGGCAATGATGATTTCGGCCGAGTTGTCGGAAGACATCGATACAAGACAATTCATTTCATTCGTAGACGATCTGAAAGCGCAGTTTGCCGAGGAGGATGTTGTCATTTCGGTCGTCGGGAGGCCGGTTCTGCTCGGTACCGTGAAGAAGTATCTGCCTCATATGCTGCTGGTCTTTGCAGCTTCTATACTGGCCATTGCGGTCGTGCTTTATATCTACTTCCGGTGCTGGATCGGAGTTGCCGTTCCCATGCTGGTGGCGTTTGCCGTCACGATCTGGGGATTTGGTGCCATTGGAGCGGTTGGGTACAATCTTGATCCGCTTCTGCTGCTGCTTCCGTTTTTTGTATTTGCGACCGTTCTGTCGCATTCGGTTCAGTTCGTCTCACGAGTGTTCGATGAGGTCGAGAATTATCCATCCATGAGGGGCTCGGTCGGGGAAGGGCTTAAGCGGCTTCTGTTTCCGAGTACTGCTGCAGTCATTACGGATGCGGCCGGTTTTGCGGTTCTGGCACTTGTTGCAATTCCAAGTATACAGTCTCTGGCGTTCATCTGTACGTTCTGGCTGTTGACGCTGACGCCTGGAATTATTGTCGCAGCTGCCTTCATGGCTATCCTTCGCAAGCCGAAATCGTTTCGCACGACCCTGCCGGGGCAAGGTGTGCTCGCAAGGATATTTGGGCTGCGCGCCTCACGCTTCGTCTTCATGCCGGCATTCCTGATCGCCCTACTGGGGGGGGTCGTGGTCTCGCAAGGCCTGAAGATAGGCGACGCCGAAGGAAGCCCCATTCTTTGGCAGGATTCCGAATACAACAACGATGTTCGCAGGATAAACTCAAGTTTCGACAGGGTCGGCACGGATGTGATGCAGGCGTACTTTTCCGGAGACGGGGAAATCATGCTGGATCCGAGAGTATATCATCAGATCGAGGCTTTCGATCGCTACGTCTACGAGCGTGTCCCTGTCGCAACCCGGGCGCAAAGCCTGGTCCCAATTGTCAAGAATATCAACATGGTGCTCTGGGAGGGCGACCCCTCCTATCAGATCGTTCCGGATACCGAGGACGAGATCGGTCTGAACATCTACATGTTTCGTTCCGGCGGCGAGCCGGGAGACTTTGCCGCATACACGAATTCCGAATGGAGCATCGGCAAGCTCGCGATCTATACGAGTGAACACAGTGCGGACACGGTGAATGCCCTGCAGGCGGCGGGCGACCAGTTTTCAGATGAATACGCTTTCGAGGAAGATGAGCCACGAGTCCAATATGCCGGTGGCCAAGTCGGTCTCATCAAGGCCGCCAATGATGAGGTTGAACACAAGGAGAATCTGCTCCTGGTTGCGATCATAATCGTGATTGCGTTCAATCTGCTCTGGCTCTACCGGTCTCCGGCCATTGCGGCAACGATCATCCTTGTGCTGACGACATCCCATTATATTACCATGAGCGTCATGACGCTTATGGATGTAGGCATGAACCTCAATACGCTGCCGCTGGCTGCTTTGGGCCTTGGAAGGGGGGTGGATTACAGCATCTACCTCGCTGATCGGATTCGGGACGAGATGCTCCACGGGTTTGATTTCAAAGAAGCCGCAAAGCGAGCATTCAATACGTCCGGTGTCGCTGTCATTGTAACAGCATTGACGATGATTCTGCCCCTGTTGCCTTGGTACTTCCTGTCACCAATAAGGTTTCAGGCCGAAATGGGCGTGCTTCTGGCGATCATTCTTCTCTTCAACATGGTTGGGGCGCTGACGGTAGTTCCTGCTTTGATTGGCATTCTGAAGCCACGTGGGTTTCCATTTTTCCGGTCGGAATTCGAACCAGAATTTCAATCTACTGAGGATGAAAATCCGGTAGGAAACCGCACAAAATTCCAATCAATATGAGGGAGAATAGGATGACTAAAAGTGCACAAAAGTATAAATGCATGAGTGTGTCTCATTGGATACCTGGAGCGACCGCGTTGCTTGCTCTGATCGGCTTGTCGTCAACAGCAAGTGCTCAGTCGCTTTCGGATGCTCTCGGGCTTCCTGATAATGTCTGGGTCGGAGGAAGACTCACACAGGGAACCGGTGTCTATTTTGATCGCTATGGCGACGACAAGGTTGGCATTGGTCCTTCGCAGTTCGTTGCGCAAATTCAGGCAGAATGGACACCGAACAACAATGTAACAGTTGTGTCGGATTTTTGGCTGAGAGGGGACTGGTATTACGATCTGGATGACGGCGAGGCTGTTGGACCGGGCACGCCGGATTTTTCCCAAGGGCCTCCATTTCGAGATCGCTTCGATTTCCAGCTTACTGACAACGGCTCTCTCGTAATGCCGCAGCCGTTCGGCAATGATGGCAAGGAGAGTCGATTTCTCGATGATTTCGAAGAAGACATCATCCGGGAATTTTCAATTGCTCTCGCGGATTCCGAAGGGCGGGCCAATCTGAAACTTGGAAAATTTCAGCGTGGGTGGGGCCAAGCGGACGGCCTCCGGCTGCTGGATATCCTCAATCCCCAGGACCTGCGGCAGAGGTCCATTTTTGCCGATACCGAGGATCTCAGGATTTCGCAATGGAGTGCGGCTCTGGCACTTGATGTGAATGCGCTTGGTATAGGCGCACCCTTCACTGGATTGGGCATGAAAAACTCCTCGTTGGAAGTCGTCTACACTCCCATTGTGCGGCATAGCGAGTTTGTCGTGAACAATCCAACCCCAAATTCGAGCACTTCAGGGGGGCCTTTTGGCCTGCCATTCCCTCGCATGGTCGAGGGACAATCGGGCTTCGGGATGCCCTTGCTGGGAGCGAAGCTGACAGACAAGGAGACCGAGGCGTGGGAGGATTCGGAGGTCGGACTTCGACTGAAGTTCGACACCCTAGGAGGGCAGGCGACGATCAATGGATTTTATGGCTTCCAAGATCTTCCCATATTAGTCAACACGGGTGCCACAGTTCACATCGGCACTTTTCTCGGAGACGAGAATGCAATAGGTGTCGTGAATGTTCCGATTGATCTTGCGACGACGATCGGGGCCATGAATGGGCCTGGGCAATATGTGGATTTTATTCAGTCTCTTGCTGCGGGAACCGCGGCACCGGGTGACTTTCCGCTTATTCCGTCTGGCTGCTTGGACATTCTGGATCCCGCTGGCGGTGGGGTCCCGTGTTCCATAACTGCTGATTTCGACATGGATTATACTTACCGGCAAAAGACTGTAGGCTTTTCCTTTACCCGTGACATGACTGAAATTCGTCTTGGAGGAAAAGGTGTCTCTCCGGTTCTGCGTCTTGAGGCGGCCTATGAGTTCGATAAGCCTTTCAACAAAGGTACGATCGATGATCCGTTCATCCCGGGGCAAGTCATCGTCGGTACACCGGCTCTGATTACAACCCGAGAGGACACTGTTGCGGAAAGGGATCAGGTGTCTCTGTTGATCGGAGTCGACTTCAATCTCTGGGTTCCTGGCTGGGAGTCTCAGCGCAGCTCGATTTTCATGACCACCCAGTTCTTAGAAGTCTATACCGATGATACTGACGGCCTGCTCTTTCAGGCACCGTATGCGCTTACGAATGTGGAGAGGCATCAAGAATTCCTTACACAGACATATTCTAAAGGTCTGTTCAACGACAAGGTGATCCTGGATGGCTTGGCAATCTGGGACATGGATAAAGGCGGCGTCGCCTTTAGGCAGAGGATCGACTTTGCCGTAGGCGGAGGAAGCTGGAAGCCGAGAATTGAACTTGGCTATTTTGGCGGGAAGGAAGAGCAGGGCCTTTTGGGCCTCTATAAAAACTCAGACTACGTGGAGTTTTCACTGACATACCAATTCTGAAAGCCAGGATGAAGGTATGGCCACGCCAGTCTGAACAAACAAAATGGAGAGTGAAATGCGCAGTGCGAAACTGAAGAATATACTAGCCGGAGCGGCTGGGTTTGTCGCCTTGGCGGTGGCAAGCACCCCTGCCGCCCAGGCTCAAGAAGACTATATCGCCAAGTGGAAGGAGTTTGCCGCTGAAACGGGGCTGCCCGAACATCAGGCCTGGGCAGATATGCTCGACAATGATGAAACGAGAGCCCTGGAAAAGGCGTGGAGCGACTATCGCGGCTATACTGCGACGTCACTGATCGAAGCGGCTGATCTTCCTGATGATCTGAAACCGGGCCTGATCATCACGAAGGATAACCTGGCGTCCATGCCATGGTTGGCGGATTATCTGCCGCAGTTCTGGATGGACCGCCTGAGCAGTGAATGGATGGGGATTGAAGGCATCAGGATCGTACCGACGACCCACTACTACATGCAGAAGCCTTTACTCGACGCAACCAAGAAATTGGGTCCTGATCCGTTCTCGATCAACGATAAGGGAGAACTGGTCGATAAGGACGGACAGAATGGCGTTCTGACGAAGGCTGGTCTTCCCTTCCTGAATCCCAAAAATGGTGACGAGTTGAACTGGCTGTTCAATTCCCACGGCGTGGGCACGGAGGACGTTTGGTTCAACCCGGTTCTCATGACCGGCTGCAGCTCGAAGAATAAGGTCGAGCGCTCTTACACCGGAAACATCTGGTGGCGAAAGATGGCTGGCAGGGTAGGCAAGGCGCCTCTCGGGAATGTCCCCGGATTTGAAGGTGTGACAGAGGCGGGGTCCCTGCTTCTGACGTCTCCGCGAGATGTTCGCGGGCTGGCAGGCGTGCGGTTGCGTTATGCCGACGCCGACAAAGACGACAATTTCAAGCTCTTCATCCCGACCCTGCGTCGAACACGCACCCTTACAGGGACCAATGGGCAGGATCCGATCGCGCCGTCGCTTGAACTGACCTGGGATGAGTGGCGCAGCCAGTGGGCCAAGACGGACAAGCGGAAATTCAAGTATACGATGGTCAAGGAAGGCTTCGTGCTTGCCGCACCTGAGGTTGGTGCAGCCTATGACCCTTACCGTTCCGATGATGCTCGCTGCGGGCTGACAGGGATCGTGGACATGGAGCTGCGGCCTGTGTGGGTCTACGATATCGATGACCTGACAAACAGCTACCAGTACTCCAAGAAGCGCGTCTGGGTAGACAAGGAACTCTACTATACCCAGTGGATGGAGATGTTCGACCGTCGCGGGAATCTGTGGCGGGCATGGGGCGATTCACGTTGGTGGCAGCCAACCACGGGCAAAGCCATGTGGCGCACTGTTATCATTCCGAATGTCATCTCGAAACGTCATACGATAATGAGCGTGACTTCGGACTGGGAAGGTGTTGATGAAATGGATAACGCCCTCTTCGACGTCGATAAGCTGAGAGACAAGCGCTAGTCTCTCCATTTAACCGTGTCGGCGCTTCGTTTTCACGAAGGAGCCGACACGGCATCTTGCCATTTGATGCGGCGCCGATTTCGCTCGTCGGCCGCCCGTTCCCACCCCGCGCCAAGTCCCCCGGATGTTTAGATATGACGGTGCCGGGGCGCCGCTTTCCGGAGAAGTCACATGAGTAGGTACAAAGAAGTTTACGAACATTGGCAATCTGACCCGGATAACTTCTGGGAAGAGGCGGCGGGCGATCTGGACTGGCACCGGCCATTCGACAGCGTACGAAGCGATGTCGGCAATGGATCCACGCGATGGTTTGCTGGCGCTGAATGCAATATTTGCTGGAATGCGCTCGACCGTCATATCGCAGAAGGCAGAGGAGACTACGTTGCCCTTGTCTATGACAGCGCAATGACTGGGGCGCAGGCGCGCTACACTTATTCTGAGTTGCTTGAAGAGGTCTGCGCCATGGCTGTAGTTCTCAGGGATCTCGGCGTGGAGAAGGGTGACAGGGTTCTCATCTACATGCCCATGGTGCCCGAGGCGGTAATCGCCATGCTCGCCACAGCGCGTATCGGTGCAATTCATGTCGTCGTCTTTGGCGGGTTTGCGGCAAAGGAGTTGGCAACCCGGATTCAGGACGCCAAACCAAAAGTGATTTTGTCGGCATCCTGTGGACTCGAGCCTGGTCGAATCGTCGAATACAAGCCTCTCCTCGACGAGGCGATCAGGCTCGGCCTTTTTTCTCCCGATCATACAGTAATACTGCAGAGACCTTCTCATGAGTGTGAATTAGCAGGGCAATCAGAACACGAATGGTATTCGCTGGTGCAAAAAGCGAAGTTGGAACCCGGGCATACTTCGTGCGAGTGGGTCGGTTCGAACCATCCGCTCTACATCCTCCACACTTCGGGAACCACCGGTGTGCCAAAAGGCATCGTGCGCGACCATGGCGGGTATATGGTGGCGCTCAAATGGTCGATGACCAACATATACAACGTCAAGCAGACAGATGTGTTCTGGGCGGCGTCGGATGTGGGCTGGGTCGTGGGCCATTCGTATATTGTCTACGGCCCGCTTCTGAATGGAAGTACGACCCTTCTTTTTGAAGGAAAGCCCGTGGGAACACCGGATGCCGGAACCTTCTGGAGGGTCATCGAGGAGCACGGTGTCAGCACGCTGTTTACGGCCCCGACAGCCATACGCGCGATAAAAAAGGCTGATCCGCAGGGCACGTTATTGGCAGAGTACGATTTGAGTGTGTTCAACCAGCTGTTTCTTGCCGGTGAGAGGGCCGATCCCGATACAATTCAGTGGGCTGAAAAAATTCTAAACGTGCCAGTAATTGACCATTGGTGGCAGACGGAAACGGGTTGGCCCATTGCCGCAAATCCGCTCGGTCTTGAACAATTACCAATTGTCTATGGATCGAGTTGTGTCCCCATGCCTGGCTTCGACGTACGGATTGTCAATGATGGTGGGTCTGAACTGGCCAAGGGGCTTCAGGGATCAGTTGTGGTGAAGTTGCCCCTGCCACCTGGGTGTCTGGTTACTTTGTGGCACAATGAGGAAGGCTTCGTAGACTCTTATTTTTCGGAATTTCCGGGATACTACAAGACGGGTGATGCCGGATACATCGACGATCAGGGATATCTTCACATCATGAGTCGTGTCGATGATATTATCAATGTCGCCGGGCACAGGCTTTCGACCGGTGCTATTGAGCAGGTCGTTGCGAGCCATCCTGATGTCGCAGAGTGCGCAATTATCGGCTTAGCAGACGAACTCAAAGGGGAAGTCCCATTCGGGATGCTTGTCCTCAATGATGGTGTGCAGCGTTCCGAAGGCGAAATTGTTTCGGAGGTAATAAATTTAGTCCGTGCAGAGATAGGCGCAGTCACAGCATTTCGCAAAGCCATTGTTGTGGCTCAGTTGCCCAAAACTCGCTCCGGAAAGATTTTGCGCAGAACGCTTAAGTCTCTAGCCGATGGCAAGGAATATAGCATGCCCGCGACCATTGATAACCCGGGCGTACTTCAGGATATCGAGATTACGCTGAAGAATAGTGAATGAACATTCGGACAATCTGGGATCGTTTTAGTTTGAATAGTGATCAATATGGAACTGAATAGAGGTGCAATTATGAAGGCTTATGCTTACTCCAAGACGGGTCCAGCCGAAGAAGTATTTCAAATTCAGGAAGTTCACCTGCCGGAACCTGGCCCGGGAGAGATATGCGTCCGGATGCAGTGGACCGGTGTGAACCCGTCAGATGTTAAGACCAGAAGCGGACATATTCCGTCGGCGATACCTTTTCCAAGAGTTCCGCATAGTGACGGGTCTGGATACATCGAGTCGGTTGGAACCGGGGTAAGTAATTTCAAACCGGGCGATAGGGTCTGGGTGTGGAATGCTGCATGGGGGCGAAGCCTTGGGACGGCTGCTGAGTTTGTGATTCTTCCGCAAGCACAAGCTCAACCCTTGCCTGATAATTGCCCATTGGAAGTGGGTGCCTGTCTTGGGATTCCGGCTATGACGGCATGTCATACGGTGGTCTCGAATGGTGGCGTTTCCGGGCAAACAGTTTTGGTCGCAGGAGGGGCTGGAGCAGTCGGTCATTATGCCATTCAGGCAGCCAAATACGCAGGCGCGCAGACAGTCATTGCGACTGTCAGCGCGCCGGAGAAGGCGAAGCTCGCAGAAGAAGCGGGTGCGGATATTGTCTTAAATTATCGCACGGATGATCTGGTTGCGGCGATTAATGAAGTGACCGGCGGTCGAGGTGTGGATCGCATAATTGAAGTTGATGTCGCAAAAAATGTTGCAACTGATGTCTCTCTCTTGTGCGAGGGAGGGGTGGTGCTCGCTTACGGAAGCAGCAGTAAGGAGGTGGTCGTACCATTTTCTGCGTCCATTGCGAGAAACATCACATACTGCTTCTTTATCGCTTACAAGCTTTCGGACACAGCTCGGCGTGAAGCACAGAAACTTCTGTACTCGATGCTCCAGAGCGAGAAGATGATCCACAATATCGCTTTGAAGTTGACGTTAGACGACATTGTCAAGGCACATCAGTTGGTCGAAAGCGGGCAGGTGGCGGGCAACATTGTGTTGGAAGTTAACTAGGTCGCGCGACGCAGTGACGGCGTTCGTTTAGAGTATTGGGAGCTTAAGAGGTGTTTGCGCCCCGTTTCGTGATTGGATGCACACTCTTTGGAGAACTGCGAAGATGGTCTGCGCCTGTGGGCCTTGTTCGAGCCATACAGTCTCCTTTGGCGGAGGAGGTATGCTGCATTCAGTCTGGTGCCCCTTGCTAGGCCGGGGACCTGGACGCAAGTGCGGCTGAGATTCTGCAAGCTTTTCGATGATTGGCTTATTTTCAAGGTCGAAATTTGTTGACAGGCGAAAAAAATAATTTTATTTGAAAAAAAGAACAATATGGTCGAGGAAACATTCAATCAAATGGCTGAACAAGAATTCTCTCGTAGTTCTGCTGCGGTGGATGCCGATGGCGCCGGCAGCTTGATTGAGTCGACTTATGGTCTGCTGAGCTCCGACATAATTCATGGCAAATACTCACCTGGTGAGAAGCTGAAACTGCAGTCTTTGAGTGACAATTACAGCGTCAGCGTAGGGACGGTCCGAGAGTCGCTATCCTTGCTCGTATCCGACGGTTTGGTCCTTACGCAAGCTCAACGGGGCTTCCGCGTAGCGCCAATGTCGATTGGCGATTTTCAGGATCTTGCAAAGGCCCGGGTTCTGCTGGAGTCCTCCTCGTTGCGGGATAGTATTCTGCTTGGCAAGGACGACTGGGAGGGGCGGGTTGTCCAAGCATACCATCAGCTATCCCTCGCAGAGAAAAGGCTGCAAGCGGATCCTGTCACCAATTTTGATTTCTGGGAACTGAGAAATCAGGAATTCCACGATGCCTTAGTTTCTGCCGCAGACTCCCGATGGGTCCAACGCTTTCGGGAGGTCCTTTATAAGCAAGCAGAGCGATATCGGCGCGTTACGACATCTAAGCGAGCTAATCCCGGCATTACCGTTCATGAGGAGCATCGGCAAATTTACGAGTTGGCCATGGGGCGTGATGCGGAGGGCGCAGTTGAAGCGCTTTCGACACATATTTGGGCTTCATTCGAGTTCATGGAAAAAAGTGGTCTGCTAATAAAAGATCAGGGTACAGAATAAAAAGCCCGATCAAGAACAAGTGGGCAATTTTGTTGCTTGGAAAAGGTTGAGGAAAATGACTGCAGGAAAAACAAAAACCAGACTGAATATTGGCGCGGATCCCAGGGAGTTTCAAAAGAGACCCTCTTGGACCAATGAGGATATCCTCGGTCTTCTGGATGAAGAGGATGGCACGCTCGATCCTCGTATCTACACGGATGAAGATCTCTACAGATTGGAGCAGGAGAGGGTGTTTGGTCGAGCCTGGATCCTGTTGGGGCACGAAACCCATGTGCCCAAGCCAGGAGATTTTCTGACGACATATATGGGGGAAGACCCAGTCATCCTGGTTCGTCAGAAGGATAAGAGTCTGAGGGTCTTTCTGAATCAGTGTCCCCACAGGGGTATGCGCATTTGTCGGACGGATGGCGGCAATGCAAAGTCCTTTACCTGCAGCTATCATGGCTGGGCCTACGACCTCGGGGGGAACTTGATCAACGTTCCTTATGAGTCTGAGGCGTTTTGCAGCGATTTCAACAAGTCGGAATGGGGACCAACTCACGCGCGCGTCGAGACATACAAAGGACTGGTCTTCGCGAATTGGGACAAGAACGCTCCTACCCTGTTGGAGTATCTGAGTGATGCGACCTACTATATGGATCACATGTTGGATCGCACGCCGGCCGGGACAGAGGTCATCGGCGGAATGCAGAAATGGATTATCCCCTGCAATTGGAAATTTGCTGCCGAACAATTCTGCAGCGATATGTATCATGCAGGTACCGTGTCCCACCTTTCCGGCATTGAGGCTGGGTTACCAGAAGGTATGGAGCTTTCCGATGCCAAGATTCCGACTGTAGGGTATCAGTTCCGGGCCAAATGGGGTGGTCATGGTACGGGTTTCTATGTCGGGGAACCTGGCATGCTGCTGGCGATCATGGGGCCGAAAGTCACCGAATACTTGACGGACAGCGAAGCGGCCAGCAGAGCTGAACAGCATCTAGGTAGTGCTGAAAGGGCGCGCCAGTTGATGGTTCAGCACATGACCGTCTTTCCGACATGTTCTTTCCTTCCGGGTATCAACACTGTGCGTACATGGCAGCCTCGTGGGCCACATGAAACGGAGATTTGGGCATTTACGGTTGTTGATGCGGACGCGCCTGAGGAGGTCAAGGAGGAATACCGTCGGCAGACATTGAGAACTTTCTCAGCGGGCGGTGTGTTTGAGCAGGATGATGGCGAGAACTGGGTCGAAATTCAGAGTGTCCTGCGTGGCCATCAGGCTCGCAAGCGCCGTTTCAATATCCAGATGGGCAAGGGCCGATCCGGTGTTGGAAACAAGGATTTCCCGGGCAGTATTGGTTACGTTTACAATGAAGAAGCGGCGCGGGGGCTGTACCGTCAGTGGATCCGCATGATGACGGAACCCAGTTGGGAAACTCTGGGGCCGTAGCGGCAGCCAGGCAAGAGGAAAACAGAAACTGGCCGCATAAGCTAAGTTCCGAGAAGAAATCACTGAAGCACCACGCACAAAGGAGTGCCTGGCCGCTGATGGGATCGGGGCATGCGGCTGACAGGAGGAAGCGATGATTGACGAAAAGATGCGAGCGGCAACCCGGCAGGGAGACATAAGCCTTGAAGCGCTCTCGCTGCAACATGAGGTAGAGCAGTTTTATTATCGAGAAGCCCTTCTTCTTGATAGACATGAGTTTAACGATTGGTTCGACTTGCTCGATGAGGATATTCGCTACTTCATGCCTATACGGACGAATAGGACCCGTCGCGAGCAAAAGAAGCTAGAGTACACCAAAGATAACGAGTTCGCGCATTTCGACGATGACCTCACCATGATGCGTGGACGTCAGAGAAAGCTCATGTCGGATGTGGGGTGGTCTGAAAATCCTGCGTCAAGGACTCGGCATATTGTCGGAAATGTTCTGATAGAGGAAGAGTTATCTGCCTCAGAGCTGAGCGTCGTCTCATCCTTTATCGTGTACCGCAACCGCCTGGAACGCCAGGTCGACATATTTGCGGGGGAGAGACTGGATGTTTTGCGTCGGGCCGAGAATGAACTCGGGTTCAAGATTGCAAAACGTACGATTCATATCGATCAGAGTACTATTCTGTCGAACAATCTCAGCCTGTTTTTTTGAGAGGCTGTCATGGCATTCGAGAAAGTCTGCAATCTAGAGGATGTGTCCGAAGGAGAGGCGCTGCAGATCGAGACATTCGAGGAAGCGATAGCCGTCTATAATGTAGGTGGGCAGATATTCGCGACTCAGGATCGATGCACACATGGGGACTGGTCACTCGCAGACGGCTTTCTTGAAGATGGCGTTATCGAGTGCACCCTCCATTGGGGAAAATTCTGTGTACGAACTGGTAAGGTAAAGGCGCCACCAGCCTGTGATCCACTGACAATTTATCCCGTAGAAGTTCGTGGAGGTGAAATCTTCGTTGACTACGAGGCGGGAAAGGTTGGTGAGTGATGCAGACCGTCGCAATTGTTGGAGCGGGGATAGCGGGTGTTACGGCCTGTCGCTCTTTGAGAGAAAGCGGATTTTCGGGGAGCATCATTCTATTCGGCGATGAGGCGCAAGAGCCTTATGACCGGCCTTCCCTGTCAAAATCTACCCTCAAGACGGGGGGGCCTCCACCGCCTCTGGCCAAGCCGGGTTGGGAACAGGAATTCGATGTGGAGATGCGGCTTGGTGAGCGCGTCATTTCGGTCGATTTTCATGCAAGGTCCCTTGTTCTTGACCGGCAGCGGAGCGTGACCTTTGACAAGCTTGTCCTAGCCGTAGGGGCGCGTGCAAGGAGTTTGGCGGCTGCAAGATCTGCTCCACCGGGCACCGTTCATGTTTTGCGGACGTTGGCAGACAGTGCCGCCTTGCGAGAGGAACTTGGTGCGGGTCGGCGAGTGATCATCATTGGCGGTGGTCTTATTGGTTGCGAGCTGGCGACAACTGTCAGAACCATGGGGTGCGAAGTTGTCCTCCTGGAGTCGTCAGACGAACTACTGCTGCGGGTTCTGGGCAGGAAGATGGGGGCATGGTGCCGTGATCGGCTAACCGGACTTGGCGTGGAAATTCATTTGGGCGTGTCTGTCACGAGCATCTCCACAGATGCTGGCGTGCGGGATGTCCGTTGCTCATCGGGGCGCCGGTTTACTGGTGATGTCGCCATAGTCTGCGTTGGCGCGGAGCCTTCGGTCGAGCTTGCCCGGGATGCTGGGCTTGCTTGCAATAGAGGGGTTCTGGTTGACGCCTGCGGGCGAACGGACAATCCGGCCGTGTTCGCAATTGGCGATGCTGCCAGCTGGCCTTTGCGCGATGGAGGGCAGCGCAGCCTTGAGACCTATCTGAACTCTCAGAGCCAGGCCATATGCGCCGCATCCTCTATAGTGGGGCAGGCGAAGCCGGCGCCCCAAATTCCGATATCCTGGACAGAGATTGCGGGTTCTCACATTCAGATGATGGGAGACGTGGAAGGGCCGGGTGCAATCGTTGAGCGCAAGAGCCCAGAGGGGGACGCCAGCATGTACCTGCGCCTGCATAATGGCGTAATCCAGGCTGCGATTTCCATCGATAGAGCGAAGGATTTTGCTTTTGTGACGAAGCTCATTGAGCGGGAATTTGAGGTCGATTCGAACATGCTCGCGGATGGGACGACAGGCATGCGGGATGTTTTCAAGGCTGCATCCCGTGCGGACGTAAAATGCTGAGTGAACAAACAAATCAAAATATCGAAGGGAGAAAACAATGGCTGTAAAGAAACTTGGATACCTCGGATTCGGCGCTTCGGATATTGAAGCATGGCGGTCCTACGCGACGAAGACACTGGGCTTGATGGATGCGGGATCGAAGCGCGATGCTTTGTTGTTACGGCTGGACTCGCGCGGATGGCGGATCGGAGTCCATCCGAGTCCCAAGGATGACATCCTCTACGCCGGATTTGAAGTTGAGAACAAAGCCGACATGGAACGTGTCGCTCAAACGCTTGAGCAGTGCGGTGTCCCAATCCAGCGGGCCAATCCGGAGGAGCTGGCGGAACGTGCCGTCATCGACTTCGTGAAGTGTAAGGACCCGTCAGGTGTTACGATCGAGATCTATTACGGGGCAAGCGAACTCTATGAGGTGCCGTTTGTTTCTCCTGCCGGGGTGTCCGGTTTCATTACCGAGGATCAAGGACTGGGCCATTACGTCCTGAGTGTTGACGATCTTGAGCAGTCTCTGGATTTCTATATCCGGGGGCTCGGTATGGAACTTTCCGACATCATCGACTGGCAGATGAACCCAGAGGTGAAGCTTCAAGTCAATTTTCTGCATTGCAACAGGCGGCATCATACGCTGGCTCTGATCCAGGCGCCGGCCCCGAAACGGCTGCACCATTTCATGCTGGAAGTGTCCTCGTTTGACGATGTTGGCAGGGCATATGATCGGGTTATCGATCAAAATCAGGTCGTGATGACCATGGGACGTCACACCAATGATCATATGTATTCCTTCTACGGAGCGACGCCTTCAGGGTTTGCCGTAGAATATGGTTGGGGGGCGCGGACGATCGAGGCTGATTGGTCCGTTGTGCGATACGATAGTATCAGCATGTGGGGGCACAAGTTTATGGGGATGGGAGCCGCTTAGCTGATTGACAGACTTCTGAATAGCGGCGTCAATGTCAGGGTGTGAAAATTTTGAATTTACAGGTGAAGTATGCGGTCGCGCCGGCGATGGACGTGGTCGACAGCCGCTATGAGAACTTCGAGTTCGCCCTGCCGGAAGTTGTCGCCAAACGGACGACAGAAAGAGATCGGTTCGGCTGCGTCTCGATCAATGTGGAGGCGTAAGGTCTGTGCCGATTATTGACGTCACCATGCTTGAAGGACGCCCGCCCGAAAAGCAAGCGGCATTAATCCGTGAGCTGACCGATGCGGCTGTGCGCGCGATTGATGCGCCGATCCAGTCCGTGCGCGTCATTATCAGGGAAGTGCCACCCGAACACTTTGCCGCCGCGGGCGTTTCGAAAGCGGAAGAACGCGCAAAACTAGCAAGCGGCGATTCAAAAGGATAGAAAAATGAGTCACAATCCCGAAATCGGCAAGTTCATTGACGCTGGCGGCGTTAAGACCAACTATCATGATCTTGGCGAGGGGCACCCGGTAATCCTGATTCACGGCTCGGGGCCTGGCGTGACGGCCTGGGCGAACTGGCGGCTCAACCTGCCGGTGCTGTCGGAGCGCGTGCGTGCAATTGCGCCGGACATGCTGGGCTTCGGCTACACAGAGCGGCCGGCGGATGGCGTTTACAATATGGAGCGTTGGCGCGGGCATCTGATGGATCTTGCCGACGCCCTAGGCATTCAGGAATTTGATATTATCGGCAACTCATTCGGCGGTGCGCTCGCGCTCTCCATGGCGGTTCATCATCCGGACCGCGTCCGGCGCATGGTTTTGATGGGAGCAGCCGGCCTTGAATTCGAGCTGACTGAGGCGCTCGACAAAGTGTGGGGTTATGAGCCGTCGGTAGAGGCGATGCGCGAGATGCTCGATATCTTCGCCTATGACAACTCGCTCGTCTCAGACGAGCTTGCCGAAATGCGCTACCGGGCGAGCATTCAGCCCGGCTTTCAAGAGGCCTTTAGCGCCATGTTCCCGGCACCGCGCCAACAGCACATCACGGCGCTTTCAACGCCGGAAAAAGAAATTGCGAAGATCGCCTGCCCAACGCTGATCCTGCACGGGCGTGAGGACCGTGTTCTGCCGATGAGCAACAGCCTGCGGCTGTTCGATCTCATCAGGACGTCCGAAGTACACCTGTTCGGCAAATGCGGCCATTGGACCCAAATCGAGCACAAGGACCGGTTCAATCTCCTGGTCTCTGACTTCCTGGCGAGGGAGTGACGGCGGTTTTGGCTGATCTTGCGTCTCTTCCTCCGGCTAGCTGATGGAATACGGATATCGTGACTGACACTACAATCAACATCGACGTACTGATAGTAGGTACGGGCCATGCGGGGGCACAAGCTGCGTTGATGCTGCGCAAACTTGGATATGCCGGCGCGGTTGCGCTGGTGGGGGCGGAGGCAGATCCTCCCTATGAGCGTCCGCCCCTATCCAAGGCCTATCTCGCAGGCGAGGAGCCGTTCGAGCGCATGATGATGCGCCCGAAGGAAGCATGGGCCGAGCTAAATATCGATCTGCTTTCCGGGCGCAAGATCGTCTCGCTCGATCCTGCGGCAAATGAAGCGCGCTGCTCGGATGGCGAAAGAATTACTTACGGCAAGTTGATCTACGCTGCCGGCGATTGCGCCGCGCACGCGAACCGCTACGCTGGCGGCGCGGTCATCCGTCTTGAATCTGTGCAGAACGCGCATGATCAGGCGGCTGTGGCCGCTGCTTCGATCGCAGGGGCTGCGAAACCCTACGACGCCGTTCCTTGGTTCTGGTCCGATCAGTACGACCTCAAACTGCAGACCGCCGGCCTTTCGAACGGCCATGATAAGGCGGTGCTACGCGGCGATCCGGACAGCCGTTCCTTCTCCGTTATTTATCTTAAGGACGGCCGTGTCATCGCCCTCGACTGCGTCAACGCCACCCACGATTACGCGCAAGGCCGGCGTCTCGTTGCCACCGGCGGTGCGTGCGACCACGAAACCATCGCAGACCCAGGCTATCCCCTATTTAAACCGACCGCTAGAAAAGGGTAGCTAGGGCGGATGTTGTCAAGAACGACATTCACATCGAAGCCTTTGAGTTCGTCACTCCGTATCAAGAAAGTAAACGATTTGATGGTTTAAAGCTTTCTGCAAATTACACTTTTCACTTTTCGACAAATTGCAGTTGGGCGAGATTGTCCGGGAAAAAGCTGTTCCTAGGAAAATGCTCAAAACCAGCTGAGTCTTAGACTACTCTAAAAAAGACTGGCCCATGTTTTGAGATAGGATCGGCTCTGAAATGGAGTTGAACCAAGGGCAAGAGAGCCAGACCTGACGAGATCATTGCAAAGTTGCGAGAAGTTGAAGTCCGCTCAAGCCAGGGCGAGACGATTGCGCGGGCTGTGCGTGTGATCGGTGTTGACCTGCCACTGAACTTTCATCCGGACGGGATTAGAGCCTCGGCGGTTTGTACGCCTTCCGGCGCGGGGAACCGGGCCGCATAACTGGCCGGTGTGCTGTATCCGAGCGCCGAGTGTGGGCGCCGATGATTGTAGTCCTCGCCCCATTCCGAGATGCGTTCGCGGGCGTGGTTGAGGCCATGGAACAAGGTCTCGTTGAGATGGCGTAGTCGAGACTTTGGCTACCGCGACGCTTGGTGCTTTGCTTCCGACATTGTCAGGATTGAGAAGGAGGAAGCTATGTCTGACTTATATGCCGGATTGGATGTGTCGCTCGAGAAGACGAGCGTCTGCGTTGTAGATGCCGAAGGGCGCATCATGATGGAGAAGACGACGCCTTCGGATCCTTCATGCATCGCGGATCTGCTGGGACCGGTCACAGGCTCTTTCAAAACGGTCGGACTGGAAGCAGGTCCGCTTTCGCAATGGCTGTACTTCGGACTGAAGGATGCCAGGTTTCCGGCAATCTGTATTGAGACCCGACACGCGAAGGCTGCGATTACCGCCAAGAGCATCAACAAGAACGATCGTAACGACGCGCGATCGATTGCACACCTTGTTCGATCAGGTTGGCACAAGCGGGGCCATGTGAAGTCGATTGAGAGCCAGGAGCTCAGAAGTCTGCTCGTTGCACGCGAGTTCTTCGTCAACAAGCTACGGGACCATGAGAATGAGATTCGTGGACTTCTTCGTCCCTTCGGCCTCGAGGTTGGACGGGTAGGCGCAGCTGGCTTTGAAGCCCGAGTCAGAGACCTTACTGAAGGTCGCGCCAGGCTCGAGTTGATTGTCGACACCTTGCTTCGTGGACGGGCAAGCATGATGGATGAACTTGCCATCCTGCACCGTGAACTGCTCAGGGTGACGAGGAACGATGAAGTATGCCGCCGGTTCATGACGATCCCGGGCGTTGGGCCCGTCACAGGGTAATCATCCCTGAAAATAAGCGACTTGAAAACTGGACTTCTCCGGCGTTGACTATCGACGGAGACGACGATGAAGAAATCGAGATTCACAGACGCGCAGATCCTCGCGATCCTGAAGCAAGGCGAGAGTGGAGTGCCTGTGCCTGACCTTTGCCGAGAGCACGGGATCAGCAACGCGACTTCGACAACTGGCGCAGCAAATATGGCGGGATGGATGCCTCGCTGATGTCCGAGATTGTCAATCTCGGATTAAAAACGTACCAGTCTGGCGCCGTAAAAACGTACCACTGAGTGGCGAGTTGGGCTGGCCGGTGCAGCGACAATCAGCTTGAGAATGAGCGTTATTTGGTGAGGCGTGGCCGCGGGCGCGGCGCTGCGGAATGACGCAAAAGGCGCGCTGACCGTCTTCGAGTCAGGGCGCGCCTTTTGTCCATTCCGCATTGTTTTCGGCGTTTCGCCGCCGCTGATTATCCGTTCGCTTCGGCGCCAGCGTTTGCTTCCGGCCCCTGTTTGTTCTTCTTGGCCTGCGTGAGCCGGTAGCTTTCACCATTCATTTCCAAAATATGAACGTGGTGGGTGAGCCGGTCGAGGAGCGCCCCGGTGAGACGCTCCGAACCGAAGGTTTGCGTCCATTCATCGAACGGCAAATTGCTGGTGACGATGGTGGCGCCGCGCTCATAGCGTTGGGAGAACACTTCGAAGAGAAGCTCGGCGCCCGTTTTCGACAATGGCACAAAACCCAGTTCGTCGATGATCAAAAGTTTCAGATTGCCGAGCTGGCGCTGCAGCCGCAGGAGCCGTTTCTCGTCGCGCGCTTCCATCAGTTCATGAACGAGGGCGGCGGCCGTCATGAACCCGACCGCCAGTCCCTTCTGGCAGGCGGCAAGCCCAAGGCCGAGCGCGATATGGGTTTTGCCCGTGCCGCTGGGCCCGAGCGCAATGACGTTCTCGCGCCGATCAATATATTCGCAGCGGGCGAGATCGCGCACGAGCGGCTTGTTCAGCGTCGGCATCGCCTTGAAGTCGAACGTATCGAGGCTTTTGACCGACGGGAACTTCGCCGCCCGGATGCGCCGGTCAACAAGACGCCGCTCCCGGTCGATCATCTCCAGTTCTGTCAGCCGCAGGAGATATTTGACATGATCGTCGCCGGCTTTAGCGGCTAATCCGGCCTGCTTTTCATATTCGCGCTTGAAGCTCGGCAGGCGCAGCGTCTTCAGATAATGATCGAGCAGGAGGTGCGGCGGCTTCGTTTCCGGGGCCGGCGCAGCGTCAACGACAGGCGCTTCACTCATGCTACGGACCTTTCCCTGATCAGCGCCAGATAAGAGCGCGCTTTCGTGGTCGCCACATCCGCCTTCGGCAGATTGGGATAGCGCTCAAGATTAAGCCGGGCCGGACGCTTTTCGACCGCACACAGCGTCAATTGCTTGACCGCGTCATAGGAGATCGTTTGCAGGCGCATCGCGTCGCGAACCGCCCGCTCGACATGTTTCATCGGGAAGGTCTCAAGAAGACGCAGCACCTGGATATATTCCCGCTTGCCGTGCTTGCCCATCCGCCCCTCGGCGCGCCGGCGGAACTCGCCAAAACAGTCCAGCAGATTCCAGCCTTTGAGCGGCGCCGCCTGATCGAGCGCCCCGGGCTTCTTTTCAAGCAGCGCCAGATAATGCAGCGGATAAAAAACAATGTCGTCGCGTTCATAAGAGCGCTCATGCCGGGCGATCTCTTCCGCGCCGCAGGAGATCACCACCTTGTCGACGAAGCCCTTGATCAGCACCTGGCGATGCGCATAGGCGCTCGGCACCGAGTAATCCGACAGCCGGTAGCGCACGAGCGCCTGGCTCGTCGCCTGACCGGAGCGGCGGTCGCACGCCTCATAGGTTCCCCCGGGCAGGTCCCGGAAGGCGCACCTGTCCGCCTCAAAGCGTTCGCCCACGGTTCCGTCCTTGCCCCGCATTTGCCGGTCGCGGCGCTTACGGCAATCCCTCACGAGTTTGGCGTTCAGCTTTTCGAACGATGTCGCCCGCGGGATCGGCACAAGGAAGTTCCGGCGGGCGAAGCCGACGAGATTCTCCACCTTGCCCTTGTCATTGCCGCAGGCCGGGCGGCCGAAACGGTCCTTGAACAGATAATGCGATACCAGCCCGGAGAACATTTGCGTGCGTTGGCGTTTGCCGTCGCCCAGTATCCGCGCGACGATCCGCTTGGAGTTGTCGTAAAGAATCGTCTGCGGCACGCCGTCAAAATACTTGAAGGCGCGAACATGACCCTCGCACCAGGCTTCCGCCGTCTCCTGCGGGAACACCTGAACGAAGGCGTCATCGCTATAGGGAAGGCTCATCACGAACACCGCCGCGGTCTGCTGGACGCCGCCGATCACGACTTGCGCTTCGCCAAAATCCACCTGCGCGTGGCCAGGAGCATGCGCCAAGGGCACAAAGGCCTCCTTCAGCACAAGCCGGCGATCGCCCACATAATCGCGCACCGTCGTATAGCCGCCGTCAAAGCCGTACTCGTCCTTTAACCGGTCGAATATCCGCTGGATTGTGTGCCGCTGCTTTTTCGGAACTTCCAGATCCTGCTGCAGGATCGCGTCAATCACACCCGTATAGGGATCGAGCTTCGGGCGCTTCACCGGCTTTGAGCGCCGGTAACCCGGCGGAACTGAATGCGATAACGCTTTGTTAACCGTGTCTCGGTGAACCCCGAACTTCCGCGACGCCGCGCGACGCGACATGCCGTCAATAATAACCGCTACTCTTATCTGCTCATATAAATGCACGCCATACATCCCCGGGGCTCGCTTTTCGCAAAACCCAGGGGCATATCCCCGGAAACGAAAATAAATGGCCCACTTTTACACCGCCAAAATCAGGCGGCCACGTGGCACACTTTCTCACCGATATTCACA